>NZ_JBVYOK010000002.1:0-583291 GCF_056120445.1 Paenibacillus sp. sgz302115 | reverse complement strand
GTTGTTTTTCTCGATTGGAACGCAGCATGCTGACACACCATCCGTTCTATAAATAGTTACCTATATTATATAACATTAACGCGGTGTCGTGTGAAATCAAGATCACATAAAGAAGGCCGTCGAGACTTTCTCGACAGCCTGAAGCGCCAAAGGCGCCTGCTTCATCATTAAGTATCGGAAAACTACAAACCGTAATAACGGGTCTTGTCCGGTCCGTTGCTGGTGTATTCCGTCTTCAGCTCATTGCGGTAGGATCTTTCGATCTTGCGCACATAGGACAGTCTGCGGACATTCCGCATAACTTCCTCAGCGCGGTCCGCATTCACATACATTACAGCGTAATGCATTTTTCGGGAAACATAATGCAGCGTCCCGTATTTCTCCAGGTTGCGTGCCGCTTTAACATCGCTAACCCAGACAATATATCCTGTTCGTTCCGCAAACATCAGCTCATTCGCCTCTCTTTCTTTCGCCGTTACCCCTCAGCTTATCCGCATGAGCATTTGCCGCCGCTGCCGCATCCGCCTTTGGGGTTCGGATCATTGCTTGGAACCTTGATGCTGTCCGATACCGAAAAAGCAATCGCTTCCGACATGGAGTGCAGCATATCATCCAGTGTTGTCTCCGCCAGCTTGAAGCGGACAACCTCTTCAAAACGCTCAAGCTCTTGCTCTACCGCCGCAACCTCATCCTTGGCCGAATGATAGTTAGGGTGAAAATGTCCGAACCGGTGTGTCTCTTCAAACAGCTCTTTTTTGCTCTGCAGCCGTTTGATCATGGCCTGGATTTCCGGATTGGCATCAACCCGGCCTTTCCAGTATAAGTAATCCGACACCTCGACGGATTGATTAATCATATCGCCTAATTCATAGGCGTATGTCAGCACTTCGGCCATATCGACCGTATTCAACTCCGCTACGCTCATGAACTTCAACTCGTTTCTGCGTTAATGTTCTACCACATACCGTAGACTACCTTATCATAACATACCCGGTTGCCTAAGCAGAAGAGGAATTTCTCCGCACTATTGGGAGCACGAGCTGCATTTCCTGCCAATCTCCGGCACGCAGCCGGACCTCCTCGGTAACTTCCGAACCGGGACGAAGCACATATCCCTGCACTTCCCACGGCGTCCGGCTGATCCGTACAGGGATGAAATCGGCGATTTGCGTCTCCAATGACAGCCGGACCTTGATGCCCCAGGCCATGGCCTGCTCCATCACCTTCTGCGCGGTAGTGCTGTGATATTGCCGCCACTCCTTAATCCACATCTGCGGCACTGTTTCAACGCCGGACAGCAGATTCTCATCGGCTTGAAGCGGAACCAGCGGCAGCAGCTCGGGAGCAGTTCCGCCGACAAACAGCCCGCGTTCCTTCACGGACCCGGGTAATACATACGCCGCGAAATCGTGCATAGATTCTCCAGGGAAAAGAGGCCATGGCCGCGGAGCCTTCTCGTCCAGTCCGGCGATCAGCCGGGGCGGAGCCATTCCGGCCGTCCCCAGCTCCTTCCGCACCATTTCGATGCTCTCCGGCTGCACAATAAAATGCGCCCGCCCGATCCGGGTAAGGCAGTGAGTCAGCCGGGGATGGGCAGCAATATCATCGGCATCGGCCTCAGAACGGCAGTCCAGCAGGATGACCTGGGACAATACCGTCCGGCCAATTCCTCTACTCCACTCCACGAGCGACTGCTCCACCTGCGCCGGAAGTCCGCCCAGCGCATGGCCGCCAAGCCAGTCAATCATGGCATCAGGAGACAACCCCTGCTCCGCTGCAGACTGAAACCTATCCCGGGTCAGCCGGAAGCTCCACAGGTCTTCGATGTACAGCAGCTCCGCACAACCCGCGAGAACCCACCGGACCTCATAGGAGCATTCCGGGGGAACCAGCACCTCAAAATCCTGCTGGACAATAAACATAGAGCGCGCAGAAGATGCCCCGCCCTCTTCCGCAGCCTTGTCCGCAGGCGGTTCAGCGGAGACAATCAGGCGCCGAAGGTCATCTGCTGCAGACGGAGCTTCTGCAAGCTGCGGCTTGCCCGCTGTCCAGCGGAAGATTAGCGCCCCTTCCCCTGTCTTCCCCAGCTCACACCAGCCGAACCCCGCCAGACAACTGATCCATGCTCTTGCGGATATTTCCAGGCTGCTGCCGGATGTTTCCGCAGTTAACCTCATCTCTAGCATCCAGTCCAGAATTTCGGGTATGGCAAACCATACGCCCGGAGAAAATTCAGGCGCGGAAATTAAATAACGGAAGTGCTGTTCTGCAGGCCCCGGGTTGCCATACCGCCCCAATACCACACCGTACAGTATATTTGACATTTCCTGCTCAGAGAGCCGCAGCCAGCCTGCCAGCATTTCCGCGTCCACAGTATAAGCGGAAGCCCCGCGGTTGATAAGCCCCAGACAGAGCAGCAGATCCAGCATCAGCATGGCCGGAAGCGGCAGCTCCGCTGAGTCTGAATGCGGCAGCAAAGCGCGCACCTGTTCCTCCTGCAGTGATAGCTGAGCGGCCAGGCGGCTGATATTTTTTTTGTGAACAGCCCCTTTGGCGGTAAGGGGCAGCCCTTCGCGGGCAATAAATGAGAGTGCCCGGAACAGTTCACCCGGCAGTCCCGGTCCGGCTTCCAGTTCAATATTCACTGTACCTCCTGTCGCCTTAACTGGAATACCGGGGTACAAGGCACGCCGGATCGCAGGCAGGTTCTGCTCAGCAATCTGATAAAACTTCTCCCCCCAAATTTTGCGGCGCAGCGTTACTATTCCCGCCTCGCGCAGCTCCCTCAGCGCCAATTGCTGCTCAGCCCGGCAGAGCGCCGCCGGACATAGCCGCTCTATCTGTTCCTCCGCCACAGGCCTGGCGGCATAGGCTTCGAATATCCGCTTCAGCACTTCGCGGGCTTCCGGCGATAATCCGTTCACAGAATAACCTCCCCTTGTTGTTCCGCTATTCTCACCTCATATTCATAGCCCTGTTCTGTCAAAAACAGCCTGCGGCGCAGGGCAAACTCCTGCTCCCGGCTGTCGCCCGACACCAGCGTATAGAAATACGCCTTGTTCCCGCCTTTCTTTGGCCGCAGAATCCGGCCCAGCCGCTGGGCCTCCTCCTGCCGCGAGCCGTAAGCACCCGACACCTCTATCGCTACCGCCGCATCCGGGAGATTCACGGCAAAATTCGCTACCTTGGATACGATCAGCAGCCGCAGCTTTCCTTCATTAAATGCGGCATACAGCTCGCTGCGCTCCCGCTGGGTCGTTCTGCCTGTAATAAGCGGCGCCTTCAGGCTTGCCGCCAGTTGTTCAAGCTGCTCCAGATACTGCCCGATCACCAGAACCGCTGCCCCGGGATGAGCGTCGGCAATCCTTGCCGCAACAGCAGCCTTGGCCGGATTGCCGGCGGCGAGCCGAAACTGCTCTTTTGCCCCAGAATAAATGTATTGGTGTCTGACCTCCGGTGTCATCGGCACAACTACCTCAACACACTCCACGGCGGCGATCCAGCCCTGCTTCTCCAGCACCTTCCAGGGCAGGTCGTAGCATTTAGGGCCAATTAAGGAGAAAACATCCCCTTCCTGCCCATCCTCCCTTACCAGTGTGGCGGTGAGTCCCAATCGCCTTGTCGCCTGGATATCTGCCGTCGCCCGAAATACAGGAGCCGGCAGCAGATGTACCTCGTCATATATGATCAGTCCCCAGTTCCGCTCATTGAACAGATTCATATGAACAAACGGGCCGCCCTTGGAGCGGCGGTGCGTTAGAATCTGATAAGTGGCCACGGTCACTGGCCGAACTTCTCTTTTCTCCCCGCTGTACTCCCCGACTGATTCTCCGTCCAGATTGGTCCGCCGCAGCAATTCCTTGCGCCATTGTTCAACGGATGTAGTGTTTGAGGTCAGAATTAGCGTTTCACATTGCAGGCTTTCCAGCACAGCGAGGCCCACCAGCGTCTTACCAGCCCCGCAAGGCAGGACAACAACGCCGCTTCCGCCGCTGCCTCCGATGCCTTGGAACATGCGGACCGCCTCTTGCTGATAGCTTCTGAGACCGAAGGAATCACCTGTAGATCCCGTACTGCTTCCGCCACCCTCTCTCCAGGCCAGGCTCAACCCCTGCCCGTCACGGTAGCCCGCATAATCAAGAACGGGATAACCTAATCTCATGAGCTCCTGCTTCAGCAGTCCGCGATTCACCGCCGGGCAATGGCTCTCTAGAAGATCAGCTCTCTGCAGGCCCAGCGCCTTCAAGGAATCTTCCCCTGCCAATGCTTCCATCAGCTCAGGTCCGTCGGCTCGCAGGGTAATCAGCAGACTGTCCGCTGTATGTGCATGCAGCTGCAATCTCCCGTAACGGGAGACCAGCAGCTTGATCTCCTCCTCCAGTCCGGCAGTAATCCCTACACGTGAGAGCTGCTTCAGACTGTCTATGATCCCAGCGGCAGTGCTACCGGCAGCGGCGGCATTCCAGAGTGACAGCGGAGTGATCCGGTAGGTGTGGTAAGCCGGGGGACTTTTTACGAGCTCGGCAAAATCCGCCAGAGCCGCTCTTGCCGCCTCAAATCCGGGATGTCCGCATTCCAGCAGCACAGTCCTGTCCTTGCGGACGATACATGCTCCATTTCCGTTGTCGTACATGCGCTCCCCTCCAATTCCTCATATTGGGGTCTGGTCGTAACTGCGGGGAATGTTTGGACTTCCGGCCGCTGTTATATTTGGATTTCTCTGACTGGAACCGCTGATCGCGGTAGAAATCCAAATATAAAGGCGGACGCGTTCGCTCCTCCAGTTCCAAACTTCCCCTCCGTCACTTCTGCCCTGTTTATTTTTTCTTTAGTTCAACTGATATAGCAGGCCCGCAACTATGTATCCCGCAATAAGGCCTGATAGCAGGAAGAAGCCCACCTCCGCGATTAACGGACATGAGCTTCCCCTGTATGTCTATTTAATGCAGATGCTGCTGCGAAATCCCGGTCAGCGCTTCTCCCGCTTCATCTGCAAAAATGTTCTGCACTGCCATATCGCCGAGCGACACAATACCGATCAGCTTCTTATCCCTTGTTACAGGCAGACGGCGGATCTGCTTGGACGACATAAGCTCGGCCGCTTCGTCCACGGAGGAGGATTCCGAAATTGCAGTAATATCCTTGCTCATCACTGTCTCCACGGAGGTAGAGCCGGAATGCTTGTCTGCATAGCCCCGGATCACCAAATCGCGGTCTGTAATGACTCCGATCAAGGTTTCGCCATCAGCGGAATCAACCACGGGAATAAATCCGGTATCGGCATCTCTCATTTTCACGGCAACCTCATAGAGATTGTCCTTCAAGGTGACACACACGGGATGTGTCGTCATAACTTCTTTGACTGTTTTCAAGAATGAACCCTCCTGTCATGTTTCCATGTTATTCAGAAGTAGGTTCCCCCGAGCCGGGAAAATTATACGAAATCCATTAATTATTCATTCAGGCAGGAATCCGCCATCGCTACCAGGAGCTTCGCCCCGTACAGCATCGCGTCCTCATCGAAATCAAATTTGCTATGATGATGCGGGTATACCGCATCCTTATCCGGATTGCCCGCACCGACAAACATGAAGCAGCCGGGAATCTCCTTGACATAATAGGCAAAATCCTCAGCCGGCATGATCTTCTCCATCTGCACAAGCGTCACGGTATCCCCAAGCACTTCCGGGGCTACGCGGAAGAAGCGCTTGAATTCAGCTTCATCATTTACAAGCGGCGGGTAGCCCATCAGATAGTCTACATTCGCTTCTGCTCCGTGAGCAGCGGCTATACTAGCAGTCATCTCTTCAATTCTCCGCCGGAGAAGATAACGAGTGTCCTCGTCGAATGCGCGCACTGTCCCGGTAATCCGGCAGCGTTCGGCCACAATATTTTGTGCGGACCCGCCCTGTATCGTCCCGACGCTGACCACTGCAGGCTGCAGCGGGTCCACAGAGCGGCTGACAATGCTCTGCAGCCCGGTCACAAGCGCAGCCGCAGCCACAATACTGTCTACCGTACGGTGCGGCGTGCCGGCATGTCCGCCTTTGCCGATGATATCAATAAAAAATTCATCGGCAGAGGCCATCAGCGGTCCAGGTGCGCTCGCTACCGTCCCGAATGGAAACGGCGTCCACAGATGCAGTCCGTATACCGCATCCGCCCCCTCCAGCACGCCTTCGGCAATCATGCCGAGCGCTCCGCCGGGGCAAATCTCCTCCGCCGGCTGGAACAGGAAACGCAGCTCGCCCTGCAGCGTGTCCCGCTGTCCGCTATAGTAGGCCGCCGCAGCGAGCAGCATCGCTGTATGCCCGTCATGGCCGCAGGCATGCATAACGCCGTTATTCCGGGAGGCATATTCCCGCCCATTTTCTTCCGTGATCGCAAGAGCATCCATATCCGCACGCAGAACTACCGTCTTTCCCGGCTGTTTTCCTTTCAGAATCCCGGTCAGTCCATAACCGGCCTTACTTTTTACAACTTCGATTCCAAACTCGGCAAGCTTTGCCGCGACAAATGCCGACGTCTCTTTCTCCTGATAAGACAGCTCCGGATGACGGTGCAAATGACGGCGCCATTCCACCATATCCGGCAGCAGCTGTTCAACCGTTAACCTCTCCATATTTTCCATTCCCTTCTCCGAGATCCCGCTTCTATAAGGCCTGCAGGCCCTTCGTGCTTCTTCCTCTCAGCCCCAAGGGCTATATTTCTATTATTGTAGCAGAAACGCAAAAAAGAGGGTACCAATAAGCCCGCCCATCCCTTGCGCAACCTGGGGAAACATACTATCATGAGGAGGAACATCCAAATTTTTGAGCATGAATTTATCATTATACTTCATAAGGGGGATATGTGCGCTATGATATTTGAGAACTCGGGCCTCGTAGGATTGAAGAGCGACCTTCTCTATCTGGACGAAAGTGCTGCCAAGGCCGGATTCATCCGCTGGCAGTGGGAATACTCCCGGGCCACCTACGATTGCAAAATAGAAGACCGTCAGAACGGGGGAGAATACTTTTTGCGTGTCAATACGCGCGCCGTCGAAGGCAAGCTGGAGAAGCCGGATGCCGTGCTTGCTGTTGAAGCCGTTTACCTGGGTAAAGCCACCTTCCCGCACGGCCTGGAGTATGAATCTCCGGTCCCACAGCCTGTTCTGGACGCTGCCTCAAAGCATATACTTGAACTGAAAGCGCTGCTGGAGACTTGAGTACTGTAAAGGGAACGACGAAAAAAAATGTCAGCCTGCCCAAAAGAGGAACGCCCGATTTTCAGTTGCTTATTCTGACTCTCCTGCTTGTCGGCTTTGGACTGGTGATGGTTTTCAGCTCCAGCTCCAGCCTGACCCTGGCCAGTGAGAAATTCGGAAATGATCCCTTATTTTTTGTCAAACGCCAGATTATCTGGGTCGTGCTGGGAAGCATCGTTATGTTTGTGACCATGAATATCCACTACAGCAAATTCAAAAAGTGGTATGCCCCGATCTTCATGATCACTCTGGCTCTGCTGTTATTCGTGGTGTTCGCGGCGAGAATTAACGGCGCCAAAAGCTGGCTCGGCATCGGAACGCTCGGCATCCAGCCAACAGAGCTGGCCAAAATCTCCATTATTCTCTATCTCGCCGCCCTTATTTCCAAGAAAGGGGAGCGGCTGAGGGATCTGCGCACAGGCTATATTCCGGTCATGGTTATTGTCGGAATTGTCGCCGGGCTCATTATGTTACAGCCGGATTTAGGCTCATGCCTTATTCTTGTGGCGACCAGCGGGCTTGTAATTTACGCCGGCGGAGCCAGCATGAAGCATATCATGGCTTCCATTGCACTCTTGGTGCTGGGAGTGGGCCTTGTCATGGGAGCCAAGACAGCCATTGAATCGTTGTCGCCGCCTTCAGAGACAGCCACTGTCAACAAGGACTACCAAAAGGACCGGATCACCGCTTTTATTAATCCCTATGCGGATGCCCAGGACAGCGGCTTTAATATCATTCAATCGCTGATCGCCATAGGTGAAGGCGGGACGAATGGCTCCGGCTTCGGAAAAAGCATACAGAAGCTGCACTACCTGCCTTATCCTTACACCGACTTCATTTTTTCAGTCATCGGAGAAGAATTGGGATTTGCGGGAACCTTCCTGTTCCTGCTGGTGTACCTGTATTTTATCTGGAGGGGCATACTGATTGCGCTCAGGTGTACAGATCCCTTCGGCACCCTCGTCGGCATCGGTGTCATGGGCATGATTTCCATCCAGGCCTTTGTCAACATCGGCGGTGTCACCAATACAATCCCCCTGACAGGGGTCACGCTGCCGTTCATTAGCTATGGCGGTTCCTCACTGCTCGTAACGATGCTGTCTATGGGCATCATGCTTAGCATTTCCCGGGAGACCAACCGGCCGGCCAAGGAGGAAGTCACCAAGTCGGTTACCACCGTCAGACAAGTTCGTGCCCGCTAAAGCTACATAAGAATCGTGCTCAATGAGCAGCAAAAAGGCAGTCCGGAGATTACCACCCGGACTGCCTTTTACTTACCCTAATCTCGTAAAACGATGCCCATACCGCATACCGCAGCAATACAACGCTTACGAAATTTCATCGTTCTTGAATGCCACGCCTTCAACTTTGACATTAACTTCAACAATATGAAGTCCTGTCATGCTCTCCACAGCCTCACGCACGTTCTGCTGAAGCATCCGGCACACTTCGTGAATCGGTGTTTCGTAGAGAACGATAATACGCAAATCCACGGCAGCTTCAAGCTGTCCCACTTCAACAGTTACGCCCTTCTGCACATTCTTGCCGCTCAGGCGCTTGGCCCAGCCTTCGGACAAGCCGCCAGACATGGCCGCGATTCCAGGAGTCTCCAAGGCAGCCAACCCGGCAATCTTCGAGACGACGTCATTTGATATCCGTATATTTCCCATTTCAAGTTGAAGTTGTTCCGCCATGCCATATCCCCCCTACACTCATTATCAATTATTGTAATTCGAAAACAGGCTAAAAAGCAAATGACTTTCTCGCATGCCCGTTTACAGACTGGAGCAATTTGGGTATATTGAGTATGAATTCAACCTACATAATAGAGACTGGGGTGTACCTTACTTTGAAAAAATGGATCTCTCCGGCGCTGCTGGCGATCACCTTCATCCTCAGTGCCATCGGACATTATGCGGACTGGGACCACACGCTGCAATTCATCCTATCCGCCATTGCGGTCGTGTTCGTAGCCGGTTTTCTGGGCCGGGCCACAGAGAGCGTAGCCCACTATGCCGGACAGAGGCTGGGGGGCTTTCTTAATGCCACCTTCGGCAACGCGGCCGAGCTGATTATTGCCTTCTTTCTGGTCAAGGAAGGTTTGTTCGACATGGTGAAGGCGAGCCTCACCGGTTCGATCATCGGCAACCTGCTGCTGGTGCTGGGACTCAGCATCTTCGCCGGCGGCATGAAATTCAAGGTTCAGAATTTCAATGTCACGCTGGCCGGACTGAACGGCTCCCTGATGATTGTAGCCGTAATCGCCCTCTTTGTTCCTGCCATGTTCTTCAACACGCATTCCATCACGGAGAAAGATACGGATGTGCTCAGCCTTGTTGTCGCAGGCCTGCTGATCGCCGCCTATATGGCCTGGCTCATCTTCTCCATGATTACGCACAAGAAATATTTGGCGGACGTCACGGTGGACAGCGAAGAAGAGCTGCCGAACGAGCACAAGCCTGCCTGGTCCATGAGCCAATCGGTGATTTACCTGGTGCTCGCAACGGTTATGGTCGCCTTCGTCAGCGAATGGCTGGTCGGCACCCTGGAGACATTAACCGAGCGCTTCGGTTTCAGCGAGCTTTTTGTCGGCGCATTCCTTGTCGCCATTATCGGTAACGCAGCCGAGCATAGTGCAGCAATCATGCTCGCTATGAAGAACAAAATCGGTGCTGCGGTGGAGATTGCCGTCGGCAGCAGTCTGCAGATCGCGCTGTTCGTAGCCCCTGTGCTGATTTTCGCCAGCTATTTTATGGGCAATACCATGGACATTGTATTCACAACGATAGAGATCGTTGCGATTGCCGTTTCCGTATTCATCGCGAAGTCGATTATTCAGGATGGTGCAACCAACTGGTATGAGGGGCTGCTGCTGCTCGCAGTGTACATGATCCTCGGCGTCTCCTTCTATCTGGTGTAAGATCAGCCGAGTAACCCTTAATAACGCAAAAAAAGCACATGAGCGGACCACCAGTCCTCATGTGCTTTTTTATAAGTAAAGAATGTATATGTTGTCTCTGGAGCTGTACCATTCTTTACTTGCAGGAAAGTTAGAATTTACAGCTCACGCTCTTCGGCCTTCTTGTTCAGCGCTTCGTACAGCACAGCCAGGTTGCGCTCCAGCTCACTCAGTACCAGCTTGCCTGTAACCTCAGGCACCAGTCCCGCTCTGACCGCAAAATCGACCTCTCTGGAGAAACCATACATCTGGGTATCCAGCACTTCCTCATAGAGAGGGCAGTAACGGGTTGCCAGATTCTCCATCTGCACTTCGATGAGCTTCTGAATTTTATCGGCATCTTCTTGGAGAAGAGTGATCGCTTTAAGATTAAGCTGTTCCTGCAAATCCGATGAAGTCATGCATTTTCCCCCCCATGTCCAAAAGTTACAGCTGCAATTGCTATTTAGTTTAATATTAGACGAAATCGGAACCCAATACAAGAATCCAGTTCATTTTACAGAAAAAACGCCCCGCCGCATAGGGCAGGACGTCTTTGAGAATAATTGGATTACTCTGCTACAACCGTAAATTTCAGACCATGCTTAGCGAAAACCTCGCTCATTGCCTTCTTGGCTTCTTCAGCATCAGCACCATGAACATGAAGCTCGTAGCTTTGGCTAGATACAAGAGTTGTGAACAGACCCAGAATACTCTTAACATCAATGTACTTGTTCTCTGCTTGCAGAACGATAGATGAGTTGAACCGGCTTGCCGTTTGGGCAATATCCACAATTGCCGCATTGTTACTGGACATAGGAATCCCTCCGCAACTTGATTATGAAACTTAAGTCTTTTGTAATCAATTCCATGATACATTGAATCCGCTTACTCGACAAGGTGTTTTCTTGTCTTTACATTTTATTTCAGGTTTTCGGGGTTCAGACCTTGCAGCTCCGGAAGAACAAATATTCCATCCTTGCGGATCAGCACATCGTCAAAATAGATTTCCCCGCCGCCGTACTCAGGACGCTGAATCAGCACAAGATCCCAGTGAATCGAGGAACGGTTGCCATTGTCAGTCACATCGTAAGCTTGCCCCGGAGTAAAGTGCAGACTGCCGGCGATTTTCTCATCGAACAAAATGTCCTTCATCGGATGCAAAATATAAGGGTTGAAGCCGATGGCAAATTCCCCAATATGGCGCGCGCCGTCATCGGAATCGAGAATTTCGTTCAGCCGCACCGTGTCATTGCTGGTGGCCTCAACAATTTTGCCGTTCTCGAATTTGAACTTCACATTTTCAAAAGTCACGCCATTATAGAGCGTAGCCGCATTGTAGCTGATCGTTCCATTTACGGAGTCGCGGACAGGAGCGCTGTAGACCTCGCCGTCCGGAATGTTTTTTTGCCCGGAGCATTTCTCCGCACCGATTCCCTTAATTGAGAAGGTCAGTTCCGTTCCCGGTCCTGCAATGCGTACCTTATCCGTTCTCCGCATCAGATCAGCAAGCGCATCCTGTGCTCTATCCATTTTGGCATAATCCAGATTGCAGACCTCGAAGTAAAAGTCCTCAAACGCTTCTGTTGTCGTGTTGGCAAGCTGGGCCATGCTGTTGTTCGGATAACGCAGCACAACCCATTTGGTGTGCTTGACGCGCTGTTCACTATGTACCGGGTGGGAATACAGGGAATTGTACAGCTTCATGTTCTCTTCGGGAACGTCAGCCAGATCGTTGACATTCTCTCCGGCGCGGATGCCGATGTAGCAATCCATTTGCTTCATCCGGTTCAGGTCAATCTCCGCCCAGGCTTCAAGACCCTCGCGGGTTGCATATTTAAGCATGCTGCGCAGAACAGTCCGGTCGGTAAGCTGCACAAATGCACGGCCTCCGGCTTTGCCCACTTCCTCCACCACAGCTTTGATCAAATCTCTTTCGCTGCCGATCATTTCAACAAGCACATTCTCGCCAGGCTGCACGTTTACGGAATAGCCGACAAGGTTTTCCGCAAGCTTTTGAATCCTTGGGTCCTTCATTTCTCTCTCTTCCTTCCTCATACTGAAAATGAACATACCGTTATATTGTAGCACGCCCGCTATAGAGCGCAAGGCATTCGGCATACTAAAAGTCAGCGGTACCCATAAAAATTGACCTGTGTTAGATAAGTTTCATCCGCGGGTGTGCGGAGTGCTCCCTTTGTTCCGGCATAGCTGATCGTCCGGGCCCATGTTAATTGTTTCGGCAAATTGCTTTTCGTATCTACCTTCAGATAATATACCGCCTTGACGGACACCTGTTTCAGCTTCTGCTGCAGCTCACGGTCCTTCTGCTCCCATAATGACAGCATGGCTGCCGAGACCTTACCAGTCTTGTCAGCGGTCTTCTGGGCTGAACTGGACACGGCAGGACGAATCGCCTGCATCTCCTGCGCAAGCTCTCTGGACAGCTGGCTGCGGGCTTCATCGTTTGTAAGCTCAATACGCAGTGCCCTGGTCCCTTTCGCGGCCCCTGCTTCCTCAGTCACCGTTTTCTCCAGGCGCTCTAGCTCTTCCAGTTGGCGGATGGGGTTTAAGGCGGGCAGCGGGTTATTCTCACGGGTGGGCACAGACTGCGGCAGCAGCATCCACTCACCGTCTTTTTTCTCCAGACTTGCATGGTACGCTGGAGCGGCTGCACGTTCCGCTGCGGTCTCCGCCGCCGCTTTTGGCTGGCTTCCATCCGGTAAAACGCTGTAGAGACTCACCTTGTTATGGTCTGCCACATTCCCGCCGAAGTAAAGTGCGGATTCCTTAGCCGCCTTTCCTCCAAGCTGCAGGGACGACGCCCCTTCAAAGGATACCGCATCGCTTCCGTCCATTCCGGCCAGGGCCAGATTCAGGTCTTTGGCAGCCGGTCTGTCAGTGATGGCGGCACATCCGCTGCCAAGCACAGAATATAGCAGCAGGCCCGCTGTTATCATCATTTCACGCAGTTTAACTATCCTCATGGCCTTCAAATCCTTCCCAGTCGATAGATTGAATATTTATTTTAGGGTAACCCATCGCCCCGGGCTTATACGCATATATGTAAGCAAAAAGAACCCTCACGGCTTAGGCCCAAGGATTCTTCACGCTGGCTTCGTCTTTTTTATGATCAATCACGACCTGGTTGCGGCCGTTGTTCTTCGCTTCATAGAGGGCCATGTCTGCCCGGTAGAACAGCGATTCTACGCTGACCCGCTCATCTGTCCAGCTCCACTCCGCGATGCCGCAAGAGACGGTAACACAAGGCTTTGTCTCCCCCATTACCCGCTTGCGGATACGTTCAGCTACATAAATAGCCTGCTGCACTCCAAGCTGCGGCAAGTATACCGCCAGCTCCTCCCCGCCCCATCTGGCTGCAATGTCACCCTGCCGGATAGACGCCTTCACAATCTCGCTCACCTGCTTCAGAATTATATCCCCTTGCTGGTGGCCGTATGTATCATTGACCATTTTGAACTGATCAATATCCACAACGATTAACGATCCGCAGAAATCCGTGGACTGCCTCTCTTTAATCTCTTCATCCAGATAGTGGCGCGCATACAGGCCTGTCAGACTGTCCCGGTTCGCGAGCCGCCGCACTTCCGCATGCAGCCTGGCATTGCCAACGGCCAATCCGATATGGCCCGCCATCGCCTGCAGCAGCCTGTAGCTGTCGTAAGAGAAGAAATGAGGGATCCGGTGGGCGAGCATAATCGCTCCGCGAACCTCCCCGCCCACACTAAGCGGAGTAGCGATCAGTGAGAGCGAATGCGTAGCTTCCATCAGCCGCGACTTCTCTCCGGCAGCATTCCGGTAATCCGACAGAATAACCGGCTCTCCCGAGCTATAGATCTTGCCGCCAATCCCTTGACTTGCATCCATAATTTCACCCAGCAGCGGAGTATGGTTGCAGGCAATCGCCTCCAGCCCGCCTTTTTCTTCATTCAAATGCAGGATGCAGCAATAATCGGCATCGAACATCTCCAGCAGCTCTTCAAAGGCAAATTGAAAAATATCGCCAAGGCGCAAGCTTTGATTCAGCCGCTGTGTAAGCTCATTGCTCATCCGCAGCTCACGGATCAGTTGATTGGACCGGTCGTAGAGCTTCGCATTCTCAAAAGCCGTTCCGGCGGTATCAGCCACCATAGAGAGAAAACGCAAATCCACCTCATGGAAGATGAGCTTGTCGATGATCATATGAAACACACCGTATATCCCCTGCTTGCCGCCAAGCGGAAGTCCTATTTCCACAAAAGGGAAGTCTTCGCGTCCGGCATGGAGCGCAACCTGCCCATCCTTAAAGGCTTTGGCGCAAACATCATCATTCCCCCAGTGCAGCGGAAGCGCCTTAACCTGCGGATGGGTGCTGCGGTGATCCTGCGACATAAACAGCTCCAGCCGCGCTCCCGGATACATTGCGGAGATGCTGTCGATAACCTCAGTTAAGACGGCATCCACATCTATATTGTCGTGCATCCGCTGGACGATCTGAAAGAGCAGCGAACGGCGGCTGCTCTCACGTTCCGCATGCAAATGCACTCCCGCCAAGTCAGACACAAACACATGCTCAAATCTGCGGTAAAAGCAGGTCTGAAAATGCATGGACATAGCTTCTGCCGTATGCCGGCCGCCCTGCTCGTACTGATCTTGCGGCATAGCACAGCCAAGCACGGCAAAAATCTCCCCGTGCCCGCGCGTAAATACTGGTATAGTAATAATGGACATAGCCTGTCCGTCATTCTGCTCGAAAGCTGCATATAGCTCCCTTGTTTGCAGGCTGCAGGCCGCAGCCAGTTCCCAATGGCTCTTCCAGCGTTCCCGGCTTTTTTCATTTTCATCTATAGTGTTAATCCATTTACCTTCGTAATTAAGCACACACCAGTCCCAGGATTCCGCAAAGGCAGAAACACTCAGAGCACGCCATTCCCTGAAGCTATCCGCGATCAAATGGGCAGCATAGGGAAAATCATAGGAGACAATATCCGTTTCCTTAAGCCATGCGGCGGGATCCTGGCTATCTCCGCTTGATTGTATGGTATCCTGCAACAGCACACGGCTGTCCTTGCGTCCGTATGCTTCCTGATCTGACATAGAGAGGAACCCCTTTGCATCTCAAATTAATTATTTTTCGGACAGCATCTTATTAGTTATATTTTACTCCCTTTCTTTGTGCATTGCATTATATTTTCCTCAAAACCGGGATTTTTTTTAGGACCAAAGAACTAACGACAAAGATAGACAAAATCTCTTTAAAAGATGCCCTTGACTTTACCATCCATATTCATATAATATTTATTGTTGAACAAGACTGTAACAAGTCTTAATTGGGCGTAACGTTGTGTCACCCTCACGCATCTCGTTACTGCAAGGGCAGCGGCTGAACTTCCCCGGCAGTGTGAAACCACTGAATGCTTTCACGTATACGTTTTGCGGCGCAAATAGGCCCTACCATGAAATTTCAATTATAAAGGAGTCTACTATAACATGGCACGTTACACCGGACCTAAATTCAAACTCAGCCGCCGTCTGGGCATTTCCCTTAGCGGTACAGGCAAAGACCTGAAACGCCCTTTCCCTCCAGGACAGCACGGCGCTAACCAACGCAGAAAAGTAAGTAACTACGGAATGCAGCTTTTGGAAAAACAAAAACTGCGCCACATGTACGGCTTGGGTGAAAAACAGTTCAAAACTCTCTTCACTAAAGCGCAAAAGCTCCAAGGTATCGCGGGCGAAAACTTCATGTTCTTGCTTGAAAGCCGTCTGGACAACCTGGTTTACCGTCTTGGCTTCGCTAACTCCCGCGCTGGTGCGCGTCAGTTGGTATCCCATGGACACGTTACCGTTAACGGTAAAAAAGTCGACATCGCTTCTTACCGCGTAAGCGTGGGCGACGTTATCGGACTTCGCGAAAGAAGCCGCGCTATGACTTCTATCAAGGAAGCTCTTGAAAACCGTACCCACCTTCCAGCTTATCTGGAGTATGCTGACGGCTCTTTCGAAGGCAAATACATCCGTTTGCCAGAACGTGCCGAGCTGTCCCAAGATATCGATGAAAAGCAAATCGTCGAGTTCTACAACCGTTAAGATTTTCGCTTACTGCGAAAGCGATCAAAGCCCCCGGAGCAATCCGGAGGCTTTTTTTGTACACATATCCCGGTGTATCTGCCTATTCCATTAAGGACACAGACAGCTTGGCGAACTTCCGCTTGCCCATCTGGATAATGTCTCCGTCCTGCGGGATGTACTTCCCGTTCGGGTCCTCCAGTTTCACTTCATTAAGCTTCACGGAGCCTTGCACTATACTGCGCCTCGCTTCACTGTTCGAATCTGCAAAGCCAAGGAGCGTCAGCAGCCTGACCAGCTTGATCGCACCATTCTCCAGTTCGGCTTCCGGTACGGCAAACGTTGCAATGCCACTTGGCAAAGTACGCTTCTGGAAGACAGTGATGAAATGCTGCTGCGCAGCATCCGCTGCCCCGGGGCCATGGTACATTCTCACGAAAGTGTGAGCCAGCCCCATTTTGACATCTCTGGGGTGAATCGTTCCCTCTTCAAGCTTTTCCTTCAGTACCGCAATTTCTTCATTGCTGGCATCTGTAGCCATTTCGTAATATTTCAGCATCTTCTCATCCGGTATCGACATCGCTTTGCCGTAGATTTCATTCGGTTCTTCATCAATGCCGATGTAATTCCCCAGACTTTTGCTCATTTTCATTACTCCGTCCAGCCCTTCGAGCAACGGCATTAAAAGAACAGCCTGCGTATCTTCGCCATATTCCTTCTGCAGCGCGCGGCCCATCAGCACATTGAACTTCTGATCCGTGCCGCCAAGCTCCACATCGCTTCTGAGCGCAACCGAATCCATCGCCTGCATCAAGGGATAGAAAAATTCATGAACACTGATCGCCTGGCCGCTCTGGAATCGGTTCTTAAAATCATCGCGCTCCATCATCCGCGCCACTGTTACCTTGGATGCAAGATTCACAACATCCGCGAAGGACATCGGGCTGAGCCACTCCGAATTGTAAAATATCTTTGTTTTCTCAGGGTCAAGAATTTTGAAAATCTGCTTCTTGTAGGTTTCGGCATTGCGCTTCACATCGTCCTCACTAAGCTGCTTGCGTGTCTCGGATTTGCCCGTAGGGTCACCAATGCGTCCGGTAAAATCCCCGATAATGATCTGCACCTGATGTCCAAGCTCCTGGAACTGCCGCAGCTTATGGATGGCCACGGTATGGCCGATATGAATGTCCGGTGCAGATGGATCAAGGCCGAACTTGATGTTAAGCGGAACGCCGGTAACTACAGAAGCAATAACCTTCCGCTTCATTTCCTCTTCCGGCACAATCTCTGCTGCTCCGCGCCAGATGATTTCGAGCTGACGCTCTACCTCCTGCTGCTGGGCAATGGTGAGTTCTTCCCATTTCATTGTTATTCCTCCCTTAAGATATAAACGCAAAAAAAGCCTCTTCTCTCCTCCCAAAGGGACGAGCAAGAGACTCGCGGTACCACCCTAATTAAAGATTATCCGTGACGGCTCACCGGATGAATCTTCCACTTCATTGCCATAACGGGCTTGCACCCGGTCCCGGACTACTGAACAGGCCTAGAACTCAGCCTGCCGTTCCTCCGGACAGCTCCAGACTGTAATTCAAAGGGGCCTGCCGCCGGTTCGCACCACCCACCGGCTCTCTGGAACACATGGCTTGCCTTCTACTGATGTCTTTCCCAGCTTTTTCCGATATCCAATTTTATGTATTTATAACATGACCGCTTTTCAAAAGTCAACCCGGCCGCTCAAAAGCCGTTCAGCCAGAAGCGCATTCAAAATCGCCAAATTGTGCTATAATAGTTCCGTTAAAAGGAGGATTAACGTTGATGGTTGAGGAGAACAAAAAGAAAGCCGTAAAACGGCGTCCACCCCGTAGATCCTGGCTCCGCAGGTTCGGTTCCGTCGTAAAGTGGATGTTTATACTCGGCATTATGGGCATTCTGTTTGCCGGCGGTGCTGTAGCAGGCTACGTGACTTCCATAGTGAAAGACGACCCTGTCCGTTCCGAGGAAATGATTCAACAGCAAGTCAGCCAGAACGCCGTCACCGGCTTTGCCTATTTCCGCGACGGTCAGCCGATCGGCCAGCTTCGAACTGAAGAGGACCGCAGACTTATTCAATTTAACGATATCCCGCAGCTTGTGATTGATGCCGTCCTCGCTATAGAGGACAATAACTTCTACAATCATCACGGAGTGGATTACAGCGGCACCCTCCGCGCCGTTAAGCAGAAGCTGCTGAACGAATCTGTTCAGACCGGGGGCAGTACGCTGACCCAGCAGCTGGCAAGACGCGTGTTCCTTAACCTGGACCGCACAGAGGACCGCAAAATCAAGGAAATTCTGCTGTCGCTGCGGCTGGAGCGCTTTTTGTCCAAGCAGGAAATTTTAACAGCCTATCTGAACAAGGTTCCGTTTGGCAACGGGTCGAACGGTTACAATCTGTTCGGAATCAAAGCCGCCGCCAAAGGCATCTTTGGACTAGACGATCTGGATAAACTGAACGTAGCCCAAGCCGCCTATCTGGCCGGATTACCTCAGCTTCCATCCAAGTATTCCGCGTTCAACGGGGTTGGCGAATTTAATGAAAAGGCTTTTAGCAGAGCCCTGGAGCGCCAGCGGCTGGTACTGCGCCGGATGCTGGAGGAGAACAAGATCACTTCCTCCCAGTATGATGAAGCACTTCGCTTCGATATTAAAGGCTCTCTCGCCCCGCATACGAAAAAGGCTTATGCCACATACCCGTATCTCATGCTTGAGACCGAACGTAAGGCAGCCGAGATTCTATTGTCGATCAATCAAGGCAACCATGGTGCTGTCGATCCCACTGCCCCCGCAGGCAGTGATAACACTGTGCTCCTTGAGGAAGCGCGCCAGCAGCTTATGACCGGCGGTTACCGGGTATACACCACAATCGACAAAAAGGTATACAGTGCGATGCACAGCATCTCGGAGAACAGCGCCAATTTTACGAGGGACAGTAAGACAAAAGGCAAGGAACAAACCGCAGGAATGATGATCGACAACAAAACCGGAGCCATCCTCGGGATGATCGAAGGGCGCGACTTCAATATTGAGCAGATGAACTACGCTACCCAAATGGTCCGTCAGCCTGGTTCGACCATGAAGCCGATAGCCGCCTATCTGCCTGCTCTGGATGCAGGACTTATTCAGCCTGCAGGCATCCTCGACGATGCGCCAATCATTCTGAAGGACGGCGGCAAGGGCTTTCACATTCCCAAGAATGCCAATAACCGTTATCAGGGGCTGGTTACTGCCCGTTATGCGCTTAACAAATCTTTGAACCTGCCTGCCCTTAAGCTGTTTAATTATTCGGTTGGCATAGAGAAAGCCTGGGCTTTCACCAAGAAGCTGGGCATTACCACGATTCAAGATAATGATTATAGTGCACAGACCGGAGTAATCGGGGGGCTGCGCTATGGAGTAACCGTTGAGGATTTGACCAATGCCTATTCTGCAATCGGAAATCATGGAGCTTTTACAGATGCTTACATGATCGAGAAGATCGTCGATTCACAGGGCAAAATCATCTATCAGCATAAAGTTAATCCAGAGCAGGTTTTCTCTAAGCAGACTGCCTATCTCATGACGGATATGCTGCGCACGGTTATTACCGACGGAACGGCAAGCACGGTCAGAAAGAATTATAAACATTTTAAGGACGTGCCAATTGTCGGCAAAACCGGTTCTACGCAAAACTATGGAGATGTATGGTTCATGGGCTACACCCCGGATGTGACTCTGGGCATGTGGGTCGGATATAAGGAACAGATCAACACGCTTCAAGGCGATACCCAGAAGCGGCAGGCCCAGACACTATGGACCAAGGTCATGAATACCGTTATTGAAAAGCGGCCCGAGCTGTTTGTGACGAAGGAATTTGCCAAGCCTGACGGCATCGTCAAGAAGACCGTTTCAGCTTACAGCGGCAAGCTGCCAACCAGCTTGACCGACAGATATACCACAGACCTGTTCAACGTCAAATTTGTTCCAACCAAAAGCGATGACGGGATTTCCAAAGCCAAATATATTACGTACAATGGTGTGAATTATCTGCCGCTTGAAGGCACACCGGAGGATTTCCTGAAGGAGAAAATCGTTGTTAAGCGCGATAAACCGATCCAGGATCTGGTCAAGGAATTGCTCGCTGCCTTTCCAAAGATGAAACAGCATGAACCTCTGGGATATTACATGCCTGAGGATGCCAAGTCCGATTTCCCGACCGAGGTTGATCCCCGGGTGGATGATGGTACTGCACCAACACCGCCAGGCGGGGTGAATGTGTCCTACAGCACGGGAAAAGCGGTTATTACCTTTACTCCTAGCGGCTCGCCCGATGTTGTGGGTTACCGTTTATACCGTTCGCTGAACGGAGGCTCGTTCCAGAAGCTGGCCGTCCTCTCCGTCGGTGAGGGCACCACCTTCAGCCCAGGTACTCCAGCCGGAGCAAATGCCTCCTTCTATGTGGCTGCTGTGGACGTTGCCGGACATGAGTCAGCCTCAGGCAGCGTAACAAGCGGAGCAACGCCAACACCGGAGCCAACGGCACAGCCGGAAGCATCACCTGGCGCAGAGGCTACGCCGGACCCGGCAGTTCAGCCTGGGGGCACGGAAGGCCCCGGAGCGATTATAGATCAGACTCCGTCAGAAACTGAAGTGCCAACGGGTAGCGGCAATGCTGCTGCTGGCAACACCCCTGCTTCCGGCAACGCCGGCGGCAATAACGCTGCTAACGGTAATACTGCTGGCGGAAATGCCTCTAACGGTAACACCGCTGGAGGAACCAAGGCAGGAAATACCGCAGGAAACACTCAGTAAGGCAGATACCTTTCAGCTTCCGGTCCATAGATCCTAATATTCACAATAAAAAACCGTTCCCGAGAATTACCCGGGAACGGTTTTTTGCATGGACTCTGCAGATGAACTATTCCTCAATGGTGGACAGATCACCAGCGGGAAGATGCAGCTCCCATGCTTTCAGCACGCGGCGCATGATTTTTCCTGAACGGGTCTTGGGCAATTTATCCTTGAATTCAATTTCCCGCGGCGCGGCATGGGCGGATAATCCGGCTTTGACAAATGCGGCGATTTCTTCCTTCAACTGAGCTGTCGGAAGATAGCCGTCCCGCAAAGAGATAAACGCCTTGATAATCTCGCCGCGCAGCACATCCGGTTTGCCTATGACCCCCGCCTCAGCTACAGCCGGATGCTCAACCAGCTTGCTCTCCACCTCGAACGGACCAATCCGCTCACCGGAGGAATTGATCACATCATCAATACGGCCCTGGAACCAGAAATATCCGTCCTCGTCCATGTATGCAGAATCTCCGGAAATGTACCAGCCGGGAATACGGAAATACTCTTCATATTTCGCCGGATTGTTCCAGATCTTGCCCATCATGGAGGGCCAGGGTGTTCTTATAGCCAGATTGCCCATAGAATAGGGCGGCAGCAAATTGCCTCTATCGTCCAGAATCGCAGCTTCGATGCCCGGAATCGGACGCCCCATAGAGCCGGGCTTAATGTCCATTCCCGGATAATTGCAAATCAGCTGCGCACCGGTCTCTGTCATCCACCAGGTATCGTGAATGCGCTGCTGGTATATTTTATCGCCCCAGCGTACGACCTCAGGATTGAGCGGCTCGCCAACAGACAACACATGGCGCAGGCTGCTAAGATTGATTCCCTGCAGACTGGCCTCCCCGGCTCCCATCAGCATACGGAATGCAGTAGGCGCGCTGTACCATACCGTAACCGCAAACCGCTCAATGGTCTTATACCAGTCCTGCGGACTGAAGCGGCCGCCACGCACCACATTGGTTACTCCATTCAGCCAAGGCGCAAAAATTCCATAGGAGGTTCCCGTTACCCAGCCGGGGTCTGCCGTACACCAATAGACATCATCAGGACGCAAATCGAGCACAATTCTGCCTGTATAATAATGCTGGATCATTGCTCTTTGCACATGGTAGACGCCTTTGGGCTTGCCCGTTGAGCCTGAGGTGTAATGCATGATCAGCCCATCGTCCAGACTCAGCCACTCCGGCTCCAGCTCTGCCGATGCCGCTGCGGTCTCCTCTTCATAGCTCACAAGCCCCTGCTCTCCGTCCGTGCTGCCGCCTATGAGAAAAATATGCCGCAGAGCAGGCAATTCAGCGCGGTTCACCCGGGGAAGCAGCTCCGGAGTAGTTATCAGCGCTACCGCCCCGCTATCCTCCAGCCGGTCCTTCACTGCCGTTTCCATAAAAGCCTCGAACAGCGGTCCTGCCACTGCTCCCACTTTGAGAATGCCCAGCAGACTAAAGTACAGCTCCGGCCTACGCGGCATAAAAATAAACACACGGTCCCCTTTGCCAATCCCATACTCACGCAGCACATTTCCGAACCGGTTCGACCGGTCCCGCAAATCAGAGAACGTGTACATCTCTTCCCGCAAGGAATCACTGTAGATTAAGGCTGTGGCAGATCCACGGCCTTCCAGCACATGCCGGTCTATGGCTTCATGGGCCATATTCACTTTACCGCTTCCGTGCCAGGAGAAGCTCTTCTCAATATCCTCCCACCGGAATTCGCTGACTGCCCGGGAATAATCCGCCATATTCGCGTGCTTCACGCGGCCCGGCAAAATTTCGCTGTGGACTTGCCCCATTACTCTTGCCTCCCTCACTTGTTTGATTTAAGCTTTAAGGGTGAGATTCTTCTCTTAAGCAATGCTGTCAATGGAATAAATGTGAATATTTTATGTCGGAATCAGTATATCATAGGAAGCGGTTACAATCCATATTATAGTGAACCGAAAGGAGCCCGATCATGGAGCACCGCAAAATCCCCGTCTCTCACACCATAGTTCATAATGGCGAAGTCATAACCGTTGCCGGTCCCATGCCATCAGAGGCGCTGGAAGGGCTGGCAATGCATCCCGGACTGGATGCGTTCCGTAAGCCGCACGAGCAGTTGGAAGCGCTCATAGAGATCGCTGGGCTGCCAGAGGGACGTGTTATTGCCGCTGTTGCTGGCAGCGTCATCATTGGCTATGTTACATTCCATTATCCGGATGAGCTGGAGCTTTGGTCGCAAGGCGGGATGGCCGATCTTATAGAGCTGGGTGCTATAGAAATCGCGGATAATTACAGGGGGAGCGGGCTTGCGAAGCTGCTGATTGCCAGCGCTTTTGAGCGGGAGCAGCTCGAGAATTGCATCGTGTTCACAACCGAATATTACTGGCATTGGGACCTGAAGGGCAGCGGGCTTGATGTGTGGGCGTACCGCCAGATGATGGAGAAGCTGATGCAAACCGTAAATATGGTGTGGTATGCCACAGATGATCCGGAGATTTGCTCTCACCCTGCCAACTGCCTTATGGTCCGTATCGGCCGCGAAGTGCCGATGTCCTCGCAGGAAACCTTTGATCGCGTGCGTTTCAGACAGCGTTTTATGTATTAGCTATATCGCCTTTAACATATATTCAAGTATGGCATGAGAGCGTTCGGAAGCCGCTATAGTGAAATCACGGTAATTCACATGCGCAGACCCGTCAGCCTTATCTGACATCGAGCGGATAATCACGAAAGGCACAGCATTCATGAAACATACCTGGGCGACAGCAGCCCCTTCCATTTCAGCACATGCCCCATCCAGTTGTTCCCGCAGCTCAGCCACAAGCGGCGCGCTGGCAATGAACTGGTCACCGGACAGTACAATCCCGGTTACCGCCTTCTGCTTCAGCTCACGGCAGGCCTGCTCCGCAAGAACTACCAATGCCGGATCTGCCAGAAATGTGGAAGTTTCCTGATACGGAATGACACCCCGCGGATACCCAAGAGCTGAAGCATCCATGTCATGCTGGATACACTTCGATGAGACTACAATATCTCCTATGCCAAGATCAGGATGTACCGCTCCGGCAACACCTGTGAACAATACACGCGACACCCCGAAGGCATCAACCAGAATCTGTGTCGTCACCGCCGCATTCACTTTGCCAACCCCTGATTTGCAGAGTACAGCCTTTTTGCCGAATATAGTCCCCGAATAGTAATGAATGCCTGCCTTGACCGTGGTCACCTTATCTTCCATACTTTCCAGCAGCAGCTTGATCTCCTCATCCATCGCTCCAATCAATCCGATCACTTCACTCATATGTACCCTCCCGCTAAAATAGGCTGTATAAAACATAAAAAGCTCCAAGCAGGAGCTTTCTACGTAACTTATGTTCAATGCTGAAGCCAAAGCTTACTTGTTCACATGGTTTACGGACAGGCGCAGAATCGTCTCATGCGGCAAAATAACGCGCGGATTCTCAACCGTTTCCTTCTTCATCAGCTTGGTCAAAAGTCTCATCGCTACCGCGCCGAGATCATACATAGGCTGCGCTACGGTTGTCAGTGTAGGACGAACCATTGAAGCCATGCGGATGTTATCGACACTGATAATCGAGAAGTCATCCGGCACCTTAAGACCTTCGTCCTGAATGCTGTGAATGGCGCCAATCGCCATTTCATCCGTTGCGGCAAATACAGCCGTTGGTTTCTTCTTGAGGCCCAGGAAGTATTTCATAGCTTCGACACCGGATTCGTAACGATAGTTCCCGATGCGTACCAGATCCTCCTGATACTCGATGCCTGCCGCTTCCAGCGCTTTCTTATAGCCCTGGAAACGGGCATAGCCGTTGGCTGGGTCTTGCAGCGTGCCGCTGATCATTGCAATCTCGCGGTGTCCGTGACGGATAAGCGTATTCACTGCATCAAATGCAGCCGTCTCGTGGTCAATATCAACCGACGGGTACGTACCGTTCTCGTCACGTGTGGCGCACAGCACAATTGGAACTGCAGACGTCTGGAAGGCCTGGATATGTTCATCCGTTACCGTTCCGCCCATGAAGAGCAGCCCGTCCACTTGTTTCTCGAGCAGCGTGTTAATTACACGAATTTCCTTCTCTTTGCGCTTATCCGCGTTACACAAAATAATGTTGTAATGATACATATTGGCGATATCTTCGATCCCGCGCGCAATTTCTGCAAAAATCGAGTTCGAAATATCAGGAATGACAACCCCGACGGTTGTCGTCTTCTTGCTGGCGAGACCTCTCGCCACGGCATTTGGACGATAGCCCAAACGCTCAATCGCTTCAAAAACCTTCTTCCGGGTCTGCGGCTTCACGTTTGGGTTATTATTCACAACCCGTGATACCGTAGCCATAGATACGCCTGCTTCTCGAGCTACATCGTAAATGGTTACCGTCAAATTACTCTCTCCATTGCGATAAATTTTATCGTTCGACTAATTAAAATTATGATACGACACTTTGTACAATTGTGCAATGATAACGCTTCATTTTCCTTTCAAAATTTCTTTCAAAGGAGTAGAAAGCTATCTTTGTCTCTATCGTATCAAAAAGCGCGTGAAAAATCCAACATTCTTGAAAGATTTTCATTGATTTTGCAGAAAAAACTTTCATTTTCGGTTTATTTGGCACATTCAGAGGACTGAAACGTCAATTGTGCAAGCCTGAGACCTGTATCCTCCATCCAGCTGCGGTCGGCAATATCCGCCGAAAAACGATAAACATCCAGCAATAAATCAATCCGCGCCTGTACCGCACTACGGATGGCCTCCTCCATTTCAGACAAACTCCCGGTAAAAAAGCCGGAGGCAAAAATATCCTTGAGCACACTCGCCCACTCATTTCTCTCCGCAAAGGAAAGATGCTGCTTGGGCCGAATTTCTCCGAGCTCACTGATCAGACTGCCCAGATCGCGTTTGATGAAAGGCAGCGGTTCATAGCGGGCGCACTGCGCGCAGGTGTAGACAGGAACATGGGTGATTTTGATCTTGGCGCTGTAGATCAGCGTATGCATATGTATGGTCATGATGCCGCCGCAGCTGCATGCCTTCTTCATTAAATTATTTTTATACATCTTCCACACCTCAGGCTTCATATTTAAAAAAACACCAGAATCCGCCGTTTCAATTGCTATATTCGACTTGCCTCCTCTGAATCCCTGCCTATTTGCATATAATGATTTATTTGGCAATTTATCTAAGGTTTGCATCCCAGTGAGATGACTTCATATTTCAAATTTGATAGAATATACGGAGTCGATCATTCAGGAAGGAGCTGCTAGATGATGAGATTATCCGGTAAAAAGGTCATTGCACTTGTAGACGACGAATTTGAAGATTTGGAGCTATGGTACCCTGTGTACCGCGTGAGGGAAGAAGGGGCCGAAGTCCATTTGGCCGGATTGGAAAAAGACAAAACCTATGTCGGCAAATACGGCGTACCCGCCAAAGCCGAATATTCCTGGGATGAGCTTAGCGCCGCCGATTATGACGGCATCCTTGTTCCCGGAGGCTGGGCTCCCGACAAAATCCGCCGCTACAGCGCTGTACTTAAGCTGATACAGGATTTCAATGCAGCCAAGAAGCCGATCGGGCAAATCTGCCATGCCGGCTGGGTGCTCATTTCAGCGAAAATTTTGAATGGTGTGACGGTTACGTCCACTCCGGGTATCCGCGATGATATGGAAAATGCGGGAGCCATCTGGAAAGATGAAGCCGTCGTAACCGACGGCCACATTATCTCCGCCCGCCGCCCGCCGGACCTGCCGCCTTACGGCAAGGCATTCTGCGACGCGCTCGCAGGCGAATAAACGGCCGCAGTATAACGAAGCCCTGCTCCTTCAGCAATGCTGAAGGGCAGGGCTTTTGATTGTACGCATGCGGCTACTCCCGGATAGTGAGAGAAGCCTTTTCTTTTATCGAATTAGGGTAGCTGATTATTCTAAAGGTTAGGGGCTGCGGCAAATCTTCTGTGCCCAAATTATAGTAATGCTGGTACGGCGGAATTTTCTGATCCGCATAATCCGGATTAATTAATGGGAACGACAGGTCCGGCACACCCATTGTATGAATCTTGCCCGTTCCATCCTTGAACGTATCATCAAGGATGACATTTACCGAGTCTTCACTGCCCTTTTCAGCGGATCTGTAATATTCCAGAACCATACTGTGAGCTTTTGCAGCTGCGGAAATTCCCAGCCGTGCATCCGGCCCCTTGATAATTTGCTTTTTGTCAGTGTCAACAATTAGCTCCTGTGCACTTTTATCTATTGCAATAATCCCGTTAATCTGGAGCTTTAGCGAATCACTCACAGTATTGTCGTTGGGAAACACCAAGGTTTCTCCACCGTCCTGAGTCAAGGTCAGCTTTGAATATAGACCCGACAGATCATTACCGCTGCCAAGTAAAATATAGGGCTTAATCAGCCCAAAGATTTGCTTCGAATTGCTCGGGCTATAGCCGGTCTCCAGATAAATGCCTGTCGTTGAAATATACACATTCTTAAATTCCACGCTCTGGCCTGCTACGGAGAGAGTTTTATTAATTTGGAGGGTTTCTCCTGTATTGGCCAAGTCCTGCGGATTCAGTATCAGCGGTACGGATATTTCAGCCGCATAGCTCACTCTTTGAACGTTAGGGCTTTCTTGCCATACCTTATCTTGAATCGCGGCTTTTACAGCCAGCTCCTTGGGGAGCTCCGAATAGTTCCGGCCCCATGCCCAAATCACATAACCACGTGTGACACCGGACCTGGCTTTCTGATCATTCCAATAACCATTGTTCCTTGCCGCATATTCAGTGTTGTTGCCAGTCAGTGATATCATATACGATTGCGCTTGCCGGTTGTTGTTCTGCAATGAATATAAAACAATGATCCCCTTCTGATCGGCAGCAATGCCGTCTACAGTCAATGTATATCCGTTTATCTCTGCCGAAGTGCCATTAAACCGCTGCACCAGACCCGCATCAAGAGCCGAGGATACCGTAAGATTGCTGCCCACAACAGTGCGGAACACCTCGAATTCACCCCAATTATGGCTTTGAACTAGCGAACTCTGTGTGTTTTGCGGCTTAACCCGCTCACCAATCCATGGAAACGCAAACAGCAGGACGATGCCCAGCAAAGCCAATACGCCTAGTGAGTACCGTCTGCCTGCCGGCATCCTGGCGTGCCGTAAATTGAACACACCACCGCGGATGGCCGCATTCAGCTTCACCTCCGACACCTCCTCCGCCTCCAGGGACAGCCCGTGAAAATAATCCTTCAGCAGCCTTTCTTCATTTTGGTCCATCCTGCAGTCCTCCCTTCAATTTCATTTTGTCCCTAAGCTGCTTCAGCCCTTTATTCAGCCAGGTTTTGATCGTCCCCTCCGGCCGGCCCAGCACCTCTGCGATTTCAGCTACAGTCATATCCCGGTAATACTTCAGTACAAGCACCTGCCGGTATTTCAGCTTCACCCCATCCAGCGCCTGCTCCATATCCAGCTTTCGGTCGCTGGTCATCTCCATGATTCCGCTGCCTGCACCATCAGCTTCTGCTGCAACGATCCTTTTTCTGCGTTTCAGTTCATCCTTGCAGCAATTGATCAGAATTCGCGTCAGCCAGGGTGCGAACCGCTCCGGGTCCTTAAGACTTTTGCGCTTGATCCAGGCCCGGTATGTAGCTTCCTGCAATACTTCGAGCGCATCCGCTTCCCTCCGCAGGTAGCTGTATGCTATCCCGTAGAGTACTTTTTTCTGCTGCGATACAAGCGCGATAAAAATCTGCTCTTCTTCACCCGCAGCCTGCACCCGCTCACCTTCCCAAAGATTCTCCATGCTTCGTTTTTGCCCCCTTCCTGCTTTTTTTTGAACTTCTATATGTACTGACTGGATTTACGGCTAAACGGTTTTACTTTTTTTCTATTTGGCTATGTTAAATTCTAATGTTGATATTTGACCATAAGAAAACCGCCTTAATGAAAAGGCGGTTCATTTGTCTATTTTTATTGTGTGTCTTCATCTCTTTTGTACTCCAAAATATCACCTGGCTGACAATCCAAAGTCTTACATATCGCTTCTAATGTTGAAAAACGAACCGCTTTTGCTTTTCCATTTTTCAGAATAGAAAGATTCGCCATAGTAATTCCAACCCTCTCCGAAAGCTCCGTTACGCTCATTTTTCGTTTTGCCAACATCACATCAATGTTAACAATAATTGTCATATATTCCACCTCAGACCGTCAAATCGTTTTCTGATTTTATGTTAATCGCTTCTTGTAGAAGCCGTTGGAGGATAGCAGCAAAAACGGCGATAACCAACGAAGCAAAAATGATGAGGAGTCCCATTAACCCAATAGGAGGATCAACTTTCTTCGATATAAAATGAAAGAGTGGCAAACCTAATACATACAAACCACTGATTGCAATCGCACAGCACTTTATGTTCTTTAACGCCTTTACAGATAATTCTGAGAACGCTGTGTTCTCGTCAATGTACCGTAAAAGCTTGAAAGCCTGATAGAGAGCAAAGTAAAAAGGCACAGCCGCTCCATACATCACGATGAAAACAAGATATTTCATTGCAGCAATATTTGGATACAATTTTACTGCGAAATTCGCCATATGAGGCACTAAAAATATACACAAAGCAAGCACTGCAATTCCAGCCAGAAAAATAATTACCTTTAAGAAAGTAGTTGAACCTCGTTTAACATTCATTTAAAACACCTCACTTTTTTAACGACAACATGATTTTAGCATATCATTTATCGTTTTACAATAAATTTATATTGCATTTCGATAGTTCGTGACTGTAAAAAGTATATAAAAAAGCCCGGCGAAATTGCCGGGCTCTCTGCGGATCAACTGATATATGCTCTCCCGCAGCTTCAAGAGGTTTTTTCCTTGGACTCTCCGGTTCCTAGCGAAATTCCGCTGCGCTTAACAAAAGCACTGAGCTGCTCCTCCGTCTCTAAGCTTGTCCGGTTACGGAAGCATACCTTGGCCGTCTCTCTGGCTGTGGAAGCCAGTGTGTTCAGCGCACGGTGCTTCACCTTCAGCAGCGCCTGCGGCGACATGCTGAGATCGCTGATGCCCAGCTCCAGCCACAGCGGCAGGGAACGCTCATCCCCGGCCATTTCCCCGCATACGCTGATATCAATGCCTACCCTCCGTGCCGCCTCCACCGTCATGCGGATCATCCGCAGCACCGCCGGATGGTACGGATGGTACATATGGGCGATCTGTTCGTTCATCCGGTCAACCGCCAGCACATACTGCACCAGGTCGTTAGTGCCAATGCTGAAAAAGTCCACTTCCTCTGCCAGCAGATCGGCGATCATAACAGCAGCCGGAACCTCAATCATAATGCCGACAGGTATATTGCGGTTATATGGAATTCCCCGCTGATCCAGTTCTTCCTTGACCTCGTTCAGCACGGCCTTGGCTGCCTGCACTTCCTCAACGGAGGAAATCATGGGGAACATCAATTTCATATTTCCGTAATGGCTGGCCCGTAAAATAGCGGTAATCTGGGTTTTGAACATATCCTTGCGGTCCAGGCTGATGCGGATCGCCCGGTAGCCGAGGAACGGATTCTGCTCTTCAGGCAGCTGGAAATAATCCAGATGCTTATCCCCCCCGATATCGAGCGTGCGGATTACAACCGTCTCATTCCCTACTTTTTCCGCCACAAGCTTGTAGACTTCGAACTGCTCTTCTTCTGTCGGGAAGGAGCTGCGGTCCATATATAAAAATTCCGTACGGAACAGCCCGACACCTTGCGCCCCGTACTTCAGCGCCATGTCCAGCTCCTTCACAGAGCTGATATTGCCGGCCAGCCGCAGCGGCACGCCATCCTTCGTGACGGCTTCCACTGTGGCCAGCAGCTCCAGCTGTTCTTTTTTGCGCTGCTGCTTTGCACGTCTGGAGGTATAATCCTTCAGCGTCAGCTCATCCGGGGTCATCAGCACCAATCCGGCATCGCCATCTATGACCAGCAGGTCTCCTGTCTGAATCGGGGTCAGGATCTTGTTCTCCAGACCTGCTACCAGCGGAATGCCCAGCGCACGGGCCATAATTGATGAATGCGAGGTTTTGCCGCCCATCATGGTAACAATGCCAAGCACGTAGGTTGGATTCAAATGGGCTAACTGGGATGGAGACAGCTCCTTGGCTACAAGAATATATGGCTGCGTATCGGACGGCAAAGTAACCTCCGGCGCACCCAGCAGATGCTTCAGCAGACGGTTGCCGACATCCTTAATATCTACCGCCCGCTCCTTCATATATTCATCGTCCAGCAGATCAAACATCGCGACAAAATGATCAATGGCCTCTTTGACCGCCACCTCAGCCGCTTTGTACTGACGCTCGATAATGCCGCGGATTTCGCTCATGAATACCGGATCATCCAGAATCGCCAGGTGGGCGTCGAAAATACTGGATTCCTCCGGACCGACGACCTCCCTGAATTCTTTTTTGATGAACTCGATCTCATCTTTAGAGGTGCGGATGCCTTCGTACAAACGTTCAAACTCCTTGGCCAGATCTACCGGATTCACCTGCGTATCCGGGAGGCTCCATTCCCAGTTCGGCAAGACAAAGGCCTTCCCGATGGCTACACCTGTTGCGGCGCCTATGCCTTGTATCATGCTTCAATCCCTCCAACATTGCTTTCATGTAACACCACGGACATCACGGAAGACTGTCCTTTTTTCACATTTTTAAATGGACCATAGCTCCATGATTTAACGCGGTCCGGGTTCGTAATCACCATTGGCGTTGCAAGTGAGGCTGCATGATCACGCAAAAAGTTCAAGTCGAACCGTACCAAAAGCTGCCCCGGCTCCACACTGTCCCCTTCCTTCACAAGCGCCTCAAACGGCCCTTTAAGCTGCGAAGTGTCGATCCCTATATGCATAAGCACCTCCAGCCCCTCGGGTGTGGAAATGCCCACTGCGTGCATTGTAGGGTACACGTGCATGACCTTACCGAATACCGGCGAGACAAGCTCTCCCTTTTCCGGGAAAAAAGCCACCCCGTCGCCCACCAGCTTCGCCGCAAAAATATGGTCCGGCACCTCTTCAATCGGCAGCATCCGGCCCTGCATCGGTGAGCTGAACAGCACCTGAGGCAGATCGCGGAGCAGCAGCTTGTTGATCTCCTCCCGGATCAGCTCCGAATACGTGCCGAATACCACCTGCACATTCCCGCCGCCGAGCTTAATAATGCCTGCCGAACCGAGCCCCTTGAGCGCCCCTGTATCTATGTCTCGGTCATTATGAACCGTTAATCTCAACCGGGTAATGCAAGCTTGCACCTGCACGATATTTTCCTTGCCGCCCAGCGCTTCAAGGATCAGCGGAGCTTGATAAGGAATGTTGCCCGCCCAATCGCCCAGCTCCGAGCCCTCCTCGCGTCCGGGGGTCGGAATCTGGAAGCGGCGGATCGCCCAGCGGAATATATTGTAGTAGACAATGCCATAGCCGATGCCAATCGGAATCAGCAGCCAGGCCCGCTGGGACAGGTGCATATTGAGGAAAAAGTCAATCGCCCCCGCCGAATAGGAGAAGCCGTGATGGATGCCCAGCGCATAGGTCAGCACCATCGCCAGACCGGACATGACCACATGCAGCGCGAACAAATAAGGCGAAGCGAACAGAAAAGCGAACTCAATCTGCTCTGAGACACCAGTCAGGAAACAGACCAATGCGGCGCGCAAAAACGTCTTCTTGATCTTAGGCTTCAAATCCTCGCGCGCTTCCTGAATAATAGCAAACGCAATTGCTGGCAGAGCGAACATCATGATCGGGAAAAGTCCGGCCATAAAGATGCCCGCTGTAGGATCTCCGGCAAAAAAACGCGGCAAATCCCCCTGCACAACCGCGCTGCCGTCAGGTGTCGTAAAGGTTCCCAATTGGAACCAGAACACATTATTAAGAATATGATGCAGGCCGAACGCCGTAAGCACCCTGTACAGGACCCCGTATATAAAAACCCCGTAGCCTCCGGTCGCCTGTATATCGCGGAACAGGATGTCGAGGCCATGCTGAAGCACGGGCGACAGCCCGAGCATTACCCAGGCGAACAGGGCGGAGAACAGCCCCATAAACAGCAAAACAAAACGCGACCCTCCAAAAAACTGGATCGCCTCCGGAAGCTTGATATTTTTGAACCGGTTATGCGCCACACCGGCGACGATCCCCAGTATAATTCCGATTAGTGTTGCAGGCTGTACCGCCCCGTCCCCCATATTGGAAACAATCCGGTCATAAGTGAACATCCCTGCGAGCGCTGCCATCCCCGCCGGTCCGGCCTGATTGGACAGCCCCCACGCCACACCGACAGCAAATAAATAAGGCATGAAATAAAAAATTCCCTGCCCCGCGTAAGTAGCCACTTCGGATACCGAAGAAAGTCCCCATGCAGACCACGGTAAGCTGCCGAGACTCAGCAAAATAGCCGCCGCCGGAAGCACCATGGTAGGAAGCATAATGGCTCTGCCCAACTGCTGCAAAGATCCGAGCCAATTCAAGGTGACCCTCTCCTTTCATTCTATATTGAATGGTAAGCGCTACAGTGCTTTTTGTCAAAAGGATTACGGTAATTATTTGGGCATTACGGCTCAGGTTGATTAGAACTCGGGGGCACTGCTCTTTCGTATGATGCAGCTCTATGTACGTCACTTACCCCCAAGTCCCTGTTTATCTTGCTAAACTGCGCCTAAGTGTACTTCGTACAACTAAAACAGGCCTTAAAAACAATAATATTAGTTTAACTGCACTTCATACATCTATAAATACCGGATTAAGCGATATTGTGGAATGTGGCAATTTTTAACTGCACCAAATACAGTTATAACATAAATATTTCTATTTATGGATATTTTAATTGCACGAAATACAGTTACAACATACTCACCAGATTTGATCGGGCTGCATTGCTTTCACTTTATAGAATCGTATCCGCTGCGCTGATGTAACTGGCTCCAGAAACCCCTTATCACTAAGAGATTGCAGCAGCCTCCGTGCGGTCCGAAAGTTGATTTCGAAATGGTCGCACACATCCTTGGGACGGAGTGGCTTACCTTGACGCCAGGCAAGACGGAGCACTTCCTTTTCCTCTGATAATATGTCCTTTACGACTGTCTTTCTGGCTAAATATGGCGCGAGTGCAAGCTGCAGCAGCATCCGGCATACCTCAGGGCGCTGTTGAATATCATCAAAGGAAAAGTGGAGCATCCTCCACCCCATTCCAGTAAGAAAGGTATCGCGGTTCAGGGCATAGCTGAATTTCTCCCGGTCCATGTCCTTAATATGGCTCTGGAAGCCATCGCATTCGATCCCGAAACGGCCGCCGCTTGCAGGCAGGAACGCAAAATCCAAGAATTGCGACTTCCGGTTCCAATCCAACACTTCGTATTCCGGGTGCACATGCTCCAGCGACTCAAACAGCGGCCACCACACATTTTGCAAAAATAGCTTTTCGGCATAATTATGCCCCCTCAGCAGCCTTCCTCTTCGCTCACCAGTCCTTTCATTCATATGCTGATCCATGAAAATGCTGTGCGCTTCCTCAAACTCCATATTCATTCCCTCCCCGGCAAAATAAAAAAGAACGCCCTGCCCGAGTACAATTCGGGTATAGGACGTTCTTCGTCTGTGTTAAGTATAACAAGGGCTCGGGGCAAAATCCATATTTGTCTAACCCCTTACCCCCGGCTGCGGCCCTTCATCGTGATCGCTTCCTCGACCTTGATGCAGCGGTCCATGATAGCGATCATGCCGTGCTCGGCGGCGATATCGGCAGCCTCCTGGCTGACGATGCCCTGCTGGAGCCAAAGGACGCGTGCGCCGATATCGGCGGCTTCCTGGGCAACCGCTGCGCAGTATTCACTGCGGCGGAACACATTAACAATGTCCACCGGCTCAGGAATTTCCGCGAGCGTGTGGTAGCATTTTTCACCCAGAATCTCACCGTCCACCGAAGGATTGACCGGAATAATGCGGTAGCCCCGGCTCTGCATGGCACCTGCTACCATATAAGAGGTGCGGTCTGTTTTGTCGGAAAGTCCGACCACTGCTATATTGCCTGCAGCAGCTAGGATGTCACCTATCTGCTCCCGGCTCGGGTTTTCAAAGCTCATGTGTATTTCCCCTTTCCGTGTAATGCCATAAAATCATTTACTACTACATCATACAGCGGAGCGCAAGAAGTTCCAAATCCATGAGCTTATCTCTCCCCCAACGGGTCACGATTCACGATTCTCTACTTAACGCCGATGCTTCCTGATTGACTTTTGACATATAAAGAATTCTCACCGGCACCAATGGTTCCATTTACATTCTCGTCCGTATTCTCCGTGGCCCTGAGATTCGCCAAGTGAACTGTAGTATCACCTTTGGTATTTTCCACTGCGACCTTCAAGCTGGAAGGGTCTGTCTGGTAATTAACCTGAATATCCCCGGATTTGGTTTCAATCCTCATTTCACCTTTTTCTTCTACCCCATTAAGCACGATTTCGCCGCTTTTCGAATAGAGATTCATGACTGGACTGGTTACATTTTTAAAATAAAGATCATTGCCCCTGGCAGCTACGTCTATCCGATCGAATGAGCTATCCTTTACATTCAGGTCCCCTTCTATCAGATTTAAGTCCCCCGAATCCGCTTCAACCTGATTTAATTTTATACTGCCTGCTTTATTTTCCACGATTAAGTTATGGGTTGCCAGCTCCCGAATATTGATATCGCCTTCATTGTTGACCATTCTGACTTGTTCTACTGTATCTTTGGGAATGAAGACCGTAATGGTTCCCTCTCTATGAAAAGAAAAAGCTGAGAAGGCCCCGCCAATTTGCTTATCCTGCTGAATAACTAAGTTACTGGATTGGCGTGTCACTGCAACAGGGGCTTTCTTCTTATCCGTCTGATTCCCCTCAATATTTACATGGACCTGATTGTCTGTTGATTCCTTCACTACAAGATCCCATGAATCATTATTGATTTCAATGCTCTTAATTTCTTGCGCCGGGATATCTTCCGTCAGCTCAAAATCCTGCGATCCTTCCTGCAGGACAAAAACAAGGATTCCCACCAGAATAACCGCCATTGATATCCAGATCCACTTATTTGTTCTCATGGCTTATGCAACGTCCTTTGTGTCAATTTTTCGATACGATAGATAAGCTACAGCCAAACCGAGCAAGCAGAAAACGATAGGAACGCCGATAAATTGAAACATGGATACCGAACTGCTTCCATCCGAAACCATAGAATTCAGCAGAATCCCTAAGATTACTGAGCTGGTAATTGTTGTGGCAGTAGATTTTTTACGCATACCGAAAGACAAAGGAATAAGGCTTAAGCCTGCTGTCATTACTGAAGCAATAAGGATTGATGGAATGGTAGCCAGCACATCTTCCTTAGATGCTGCCGTCTCGAAAAAATGCGCTGCCGGATTTAATAAGACGGTAAACACTTCAATGAAGAAGGTGGAAATCACTACACTGAAGAAACAGAAAGCAAGCACAATCATTAGCTTTGCTTGCATTACTTTTTTGCGCTGCAGGGGGTACGTAAATAACAATTGAATGGTTTTATTCTTATATTCATCAATCACCAGCCTGGAAATAATGATAGCTGAAAAAACAACAAACGTAATGCGGACAAAAATGTTAGCCAGCGACATGAAGGCTGTAAAATCTGTAAACATCGGCTCATCCTGCGCATTTGACATTAAAGCCATCCCGGCAACCAATCCAAATATAACCACCATACAAATTACAGCCCTTATGCCATATCCCGCCAGATTATTTCTCTTCCATTCGATCTTCATTAATCTGAACATGTTATTTGCCTCCATTAATAAGATTCAGGAAATATTCTTCCAGATTGCTTTGCTGAGTTTCGATACGGTTTACAACGATATCATTCAGCACCAGCTCTTTATTAATGACCGCTTGAGACACATCCTGCTGATAGACCCGAATGGTCTCCGGATCAACCGCCCTATAGTCATGAATGTTCAATTTTCTCTCCAGCACAAGTGAAGCCATCTTACTGTCAGCCACTTTTATTTCCAGGTATTCAACATTTTCTCGTCTGATTTCACTCATCTTGACTTCCTTTATTAATTGTCCGTGATTAATGATTCCGATCGTATCCGCAATGGATTCAATCTCTGACACAATATGACTGGAGACCAGAATGGTCATCCCGTAGTCATTCTTCAGCTCCAGCAAAAGCATACGGATATCCTTGATCCCCACAGGGTCCAAACCGTTAATCGGCTCATCCAAAATCAAAATTTCCGGCTTGGTAAGAATGGCTCTGGCAATTCCCAGCCGCTGTTTCATCCCAAGAGAAAACTCATGCACTTTTTTGTCTCCTGCTCCTTTTAAGCCAACCGTTTCCAGCACTTCATGAATGCGATCCTCACCATGATACTGGGTGTACTCGCAATGATATTTCAAGTTTTCAGCAGCCGTTATCCGGTCATAAAACACGGGATATTCGATGATACTGCCGATATGCTGCAGGTATTGGAAAGACGTCTGTGTTACAGGCTGATTCAGCACAACAATCTCGCCTGATGTCGGCTTCACCAAATTTAGAATCATTTTCATAATTGTTGTTTTCCCCGCACCATTGGGTCCCAGGAACCCGTAGATTTCACCTTTTTCAATATGCATGGTTACATCTGAAACGATTTCGTTTCCCTTATACGCTTTTGACAAGTGATTGATTTGGATCATTGTTTCCATGACTCTCGCTCCTTATGAGGTGTGGTCTATCTGTCTGCTACGGTTCCAGCATAAGGCTTTTGTCCTCAAATCAAGATAGCAATATCACCAACTGTCCTTTAACCTTCATAAACGGTACTCTTTTTACCAACAAAAAAAGTGCCAGCAGCCATTTAAGAAATAGCTTCCAGCACTTCTATATAAGTTGAACTTTAGATTTTCATATTAGGTCTGGTCGTAACTGCGGGGAATGTTTGGACTTCCGGCCGCTGTTGTCTGCAGATTTCTTGATTATATACCGCTCTCGCGGTGGAAATCCGCAGACAAAGGCGGACGCGTTCGCTCCTCCAGTTCCAAACTTCCCCTCCGCACTCCTACCTTTTTTATGATTTTTTTAAGTTCAACTTAAATATTTAAGAATTCAGATTTAAGCAAAATATCATTGTTGTCTTAAAGCCTCCATCTTTTCAATCGTTTCCTTTTGCAGTCTCCTTGAGACCGGGCAGCTTTCATTATGATCAAACAAGACTAATTTGTTCTTCTTATCGACGGATCTGATATTGGCCAAGTTCACTACAAACGCCCGGTGGCAACGGAACAGTCGTTCATCATAATCTGCAATTTCATTTAATTCAGCATAAAAATCAAGAACCTTGGACTTCGTGATTAATCTTATTTTATGGGCAATTTCCATCGTTTCGAAATAAAGAATATCTGAAAAAGGAATCTGAAAGCTGGTGTATTTATTCTCAAAAGAAAAGTTATCAGGACTTACCGGAATACTCCGGCGTGAATCGGCAATCAATAGACACTCTTCAACCTTTTGAATAAATTCTTCTTCCGGTAACTCTTTTTCAATAAAATCGAGTGCAGCCACACGATATTCAAATGTTATTGGCGCAAGCTCAGAATGGGTGGTCACAAAAACAATGGTGCCGTAGGGATCTTTTGTTCTAATTTCCTTAGCGACAGCCAGCCCTTTATGCTCCTCATGTTTGATCTCCAAATCGAGAAAATACAATTGATGGTCGGCCACATTTTCAATTTGCGCTAATAAATGATCCGGTTTTGCGGTTGAAAATAGATTCCGGTAACGAATCTGATGCTTTAGCGCCAATGTTTTGATGATTCGTTCCAACCGCTGCTGCTGGATCAGGTTATCCTCTAATATAAAAATATTCATTTCCGTTCTCCAGTCTTTCTTAAAATGAGCGTTTGTGAGAATAAGCCAGATTTGACCTCTGTCTCCAGGGAGGCGAAGTTATCTTCTTTTATCATCTGCTGCACGTTATATAGACCCAAGCCGCGCCCCTTGCCTTTGGACGAATATCCGCGTTCCCCCAGCCGCCGTAAGCTGACTTCCTCTCCGCTGCTATTTTTAATTTTGATTCGTTGAACGGCAGGGTCCTCCAATAACACAATCCAAATCCTTGCTTCCTTCGTCTTAGCTGCTGCTTCAATCGCATTATCCAATAAAATGGAGAGAATCCGGGTAAAAGAAATCAATTCCATCTGAATCATATGAATGGGCTCTTCTATTTCTAAGGCAACATCAATTTTCATTTGCTGGGCCATTATAATTTTGGCAGCCAGGATGCTTTTGACCTCAGATACATGCAGGTTTCGCAGCTTGACGAAGCTGTACTCATTCTTGCGCATTAATTGCCCGGTGGGCTTAACGGTCTGTTCATACACCTGCTTGACTTGCTCCCAATCCTCCCGGTAAATCCCATCCTCCAGGGTCAACAGGATATTGGCATAGTCATGGCGAAAACCTCTGAATTCATCGTATATTTTTTCGAGCTGAGCTGCATAATCCTGAAGCTGTACCAATTGCTCATTTTTAGATTTTTCAATTTCTCTTTTTTGAATATGATTGTACTGAAACTGCATATACAGCAAAGCAATCACAAATAGCAGCCACATTCCTACAAGCAAGGTTCTATGGAAGGAACTGAAATCACCAGTTTTATTGCCAATGGTCAGAATCGGATACACCGAGATAATGATGATAATTAAAAGAACGATCACCGGAAAAAGAATGACTTTGCTGGATTCCTGCAGGATTTCTTTGTTGAGCTGCGGAACGTAGTGGCGCACCAGTCTTAGGCCGATTTCATTGATAATGGGCGGCGCCATAGCAGTAAAAAGATACGGAAGATAATCAATATTTGCTGATGATTGTTTAAAGATAAATTCAACCAAACGTGTAATCGGATCTGCTGCGAGATAACCGATAAATGAGTTCATAACCAAGGCATAAGCTCCGTAAAAAACACCTAAAGCGGTAAACGTTCTCTGATTTTTAAAGTAGGAAATGCCCACGAAACAGAAAAATAGCGTAATCGCGCCCCATACTCCAATAAAATATGTAGAGACAAATCCAATCATTAAAAATACCGCGAGCCAAGCTGTTATTTCTTTAATTGTAAAGTGATAACGTGAAATGGATTGAAATATAAAAAAGAAGCTTAATATTTGAATGATCATAATTAAATTAATCAATTGTTGCACCACCGGTCTTCACGTGGAAAGAATTAATCACTCACCTTGCACAGCCAAACCATGTGGACGGAATCCGGTCCCCAATAATCCTTAACCACCGCATAAGGCTCGCCAAATTTCCGCAGCCATCTTGTCTGCGCACGCCGGTAGCCGCTGTCCAGGCAAAACTGGTCAATGCCCTGCTCCCTTAAGTAAGCCATCAATGCCTTGATCAAGGCCGAGCCTACACCGTTCCCCTGATAGCTTGGCAAAACGTATAAGCTCCCAAGCTCACCCACATCATCAAGCTGATTTGCGGTGCATTCGCGAATTTCCTTGCCACAGGGCGCAAATGAAATCGTGCCGACAACTGCCCCATCTATTTTGGCAACCAGGAAATGTGTGTCCGAATTCTCCGGGTGCAGAAAGGCATCAACCATTTGTTTTTTATGCTCAACCTCATGCTGAGTGTCCTCCTGCAAATGCCCCAGCCCTTCCTTTTCGAAGGCATCTGCGATGGAAGCTTTAAAAAGCTGATTTACAGCTTGTCTGTCGTCTTGAGTGAGCGTATGTATGGTTAACTGATTAATTTTTGTCATTGTTCTAACCTCCCTTAAATAAATTAACACTTCTATGTTACAAAAAATACCCAAAAGAAAAAAGGGCACAAGTTACATGCCCTTTCATTGCTTCCAATATTAGCTCTGCAAAATGCCTAACTCTATTCTACCCACTCTACATTCGCGCCAAGCACGCGCAGGTGGTCGAAGTACTGCGGGTACGACTTGGCGACATGGTGAGCATCCTTGATCCGCAGCGGCTGGCGGGCGCGAAGGCCTACTACCGTCAGCGCCATAATCACCCGGTGATCGTAGTGTGCGTTGATGGTCACGCCGCCTTCGACCCCTTCAGGCATCCCGTGGACGATGATCTCATCGCGCCGCTCCTCTACCTTCGCTCCGGCACGCGTCAGCTCAGCCAAATAATCGGTAATGCGGTCGCATTCCTTGTATCTCAGGTTCTCGACATTGTAGAAACGCGAGGTTCCTTCGGCAAATACTGCGGCAGCCACCATTGCCAGCACGGCATCGGTTGCCGCGTCGCCGTCAAACTCCACTGCCTTCAGGATGCCATTGCCCTGTATATGCACCGTGCCCTCTTCATGCGTAAGCGGCACTTCCATCATCCGCAGCACATCAACAATCGCTCTTTCCCCTTGCTTGCTCTGCTCTGCAAGCCGGTGGATCTTCACATCCGACTTCGTAACAGCCGCAGCCGCAAGCACCGCAGCCGAGCCCGGGTAGTCGCCCTGCACGGTGTAGGACTTGGCCGCATACGACTGTCCGCCCGGCACCTTGAACGACATATAATCGTCCGCCGCGTGGACAACGATGCCCGCCTGCTCCAGCACCTCCAGCGTCTGGCCGACAACGACCTTCGATTTCAGGTCATCCAGCACGATGATTTCACTGTCCTCCGCAAGCAGCGGGGTCAGGAACAGCAAGGCGCTGAGATATTGCGAGCTAACCGCACCCGACACGGTGATCCGTCCGCCTACCGGTTTGCCGCCGCGAATTGTGATCGGCAACCGGCCGTTGTTGTGCTCGACCTCTACCCCAAGCTGGCCAAGCGCCGTAATCAGATCGTCATGAGGCCGCTTGCCGAGCGAGTCCGGGTACGTATTCACAAAGGTTACCTCAGGGCTGAGTGCAGCCACCGCCATCAGGAAACGCAAGACCGCTCCGGCATTGCCCACATTCAGCTCCTTCACATCCCGGGGATGGCGGCCAAAGCCCTTGATCACAATCTTCTCCTCATCCTCCGTAAGCTCCGCTCCAAGATCGGCGATACATCTGCGGATCGCATCACTGTCTTCGCTATGCGCAGGATGGTAGATCGTGCTTACGCCTTCGGACAAGGCGGCGACCAGCAGGTAGCGTGTTGTGTAATTTTTGGAGGACAGGGCTCCGAATTCCCCTTGCAGTGTTGGTGTAGGCCTAACAATAACGTCCATGATATAAGCTCTCCTTATGATATGGGATATATATTAGTGCATTGCTCAGTTTGACAGGCTAATCCGCAATTATGTTATCATGGAAGCATTCTTCTACATGAAAAGAGGTCACAACCATGAATGAGATTCCCCAAATCACAGCACAGCAATTGCGGCAGCGTCTGGAGTCAGGTGAAGACCTTGTACTGATTGACGTCCGTGAAGACGAGGAAGTCGCATTCGGAATGATTCCCGGTGCGCAGCATATTCCAATGGGTGAGATTCCGCAGCATGCCGAGGACGAGCAGCTTCCGAAGGATACGGAGATCATCTTCATTTGCCGTTCAGGCGCCCGCAGCCAGCGTGTCTGTGAATATTTGCAGCAGTTCGGCTACAAGGCATCCAACCTCAGCGGCGGGATGATTGACTGGAATGAAACGGCAGACGTTTAAGTCTACCACACATATGCTTAAAAGCTCAAACGCGGTAGTGCATTAAAATCCGCTCTGACACTTCTGCCACACTCAGCTCTGTTGTATCGACCGTGCAATGCGCGAAACGGTAAGCATTCCGGCGCTGCTCCAAAATGGCGCGAACCCGTTCCTGTGCATTGCCGGCGAGCAGCGGCCGGTTCTGATCTCCGCTGACACGGGCGACAATGGCTTCCTCAGTGGCGGTGAGCGCCACTACAAGCCCTTTTTCCAGCATAACCTCGGCATTCCCCGGTGCCAGCACCGCTCCGCCGCCTGTGGAAATAATCCGCCCCTCGCCTTCCAGCATTTCCTTCAGCACTGCCGATTCGATCTTCCGGAAGTGTTCTTCTCCGCCTTCGGCGAATATCTCCGCAATGCTCCGGCCTTCCTTCTGTATAATCACATGATCCAGGTCAATCAGCTCATAGCCCAGTTCTTCCGCCAGCAAAGCGCCGACCGTAGACTTCCCTGTAGCCATCATCCCGACCAGAATGATGTTGTTATTGGCGTAATTCATAACGACCCTCCAACCGCGACATTTGTCATATCATAACACAGACAAGTAGAATCGGCTACGCCGTCCTGCATAGGACAGGAAAAAAGCCCGAAAGCCCCTCCAGAAGCGGAAGAGTCTTTCGGGCTATGGTGTGCAGCTTGCCGCCTGAGCTTATTCAGACAACCAGTTGTGGTGGAAGATGCCTTCCTTGTCCACACGTTTGAAGGTATGGGCACCGAAGTAGTCGCGCTGTGCCTGAAGCAGATTCGCAGGCAGGCGTTCCGTACGGTAGCTGTCATAGTAAGCCAATGCGCTGGAGAAGCCCGGAACCGGAATCCCTTGCGCCACCGCTGCGGAAATGACTTTACGCCATGCGGATTGATAAGTATCCATGATGTTCTTGAAGAACGGATCGAGCAGCAGATTCTTCAGCTCGGGATTGTTCTCGTAAGCATCGGTGATGTTTTGCAGGAAACGGGAACGGATAATGCAGCCGCCGCGCCAGATCTTGGCCAGATTGCCGTATTTCAGATCCCAATTGTATTCGTCGGAAGCTACGCGAAGCTGTGCGAAGCCTTGGGCATACGATACAATTTTGCTGGCGAACAAGGCTTTGCGCACATTTTCGATGAACTCAGCTTTGTCTCCCTGGAATGGCTCGGTTGCCGGACCGCTCAGCACTTTGCTGGCTGCCACACGTTCTTCCTTCATGGCGGACAGGAAGCGGGAGAAGACGGATTCGGTAATCATCGACAGCGGCACACCAAGATCAAGCGAGCTTTGGCTTGTCCATTTGCCAGTACCCTTTTGGCCGGCGGCATCGAGGATGACGTCTACCATTGGTTTTCCAGTTTCTTCATCGTACTGGGCGAAAATATCTGTAGTGATCTCGATCAGATAGCTGTCGAGCTCTCCGCTGTTCCACTCCTTAAAGATGCTGTGCAGCTCTTTGGCGTCCAGGCCAAGCACATCCTTAAGCAAATGGTAAGCTTCGCCGATCAGCTGCATGTCGCCGTATTCAATGCCGTTATGCACCATTTTCACATAATGCCCCGCACCGTCCGGTCCGATATATGTACAGCAAGGCTCTCCGTCCACTTTGGCCGAAATTGCCGTAAGAATTGGTTCTACAAGCTTATACGCGCTTTCTTGACCGCCAGGCATGATGGAAGGCCCTTTCAGTGCGCCCTCTTCGCCGCCGGATACACCGGTTCCGATGAAACGGAAGCCTTTTGCCTCCAGATCCTTGCTGCGGCGGACCGTGTCAGGGAAATACGCGTTGCCCCCGTCGATAATGATGTCGCCCTGATCCAGATGCGGCAGCAGCTGCTCGATTGTAGCGTCGGTTGCTGAGCCTGCCTGAACCATGATCAGAATTCTGCGCGGCACTTCCAGTGATGCTACAAATTCCTCAATGGAAAAAGTGCCCACCAGGTTCTTGCCTGCCACTTCGCTGATGAGATCATTTGTCTTCTCTGGAGAACGGTTGTACACCGATACTGTGAAGCCTCTGCTCTCGATGTTAAGAGCCAAATTTTTACCCATTACTGCCAAGCCAATAACGCCGATTTGTTGTTTTGCCATCTGGTCCTCCACCTTTTGCATCTTATATTTTTGTGAAATCCATTTCTCGCAGTATTAGAATACCATCCTTTGTCAGAGACAGCAAAGTTCCGCCTGGGAAAAAGAGATCAAATTCATTGACAAATCCCTGCGGAAAGCATGGAATTGCTCACAACGATTATTTTAACGTTTTTGCCGCCAGAAGTGAACCCCCGTGCGCAAGTTGAGGCGCAAAGTTAAGGACACCCCGCTCTGCGGGATGCCCTGGAATTCATAAACCTCTGCCTTCACCATTCAAGCATATTCAGTTCCTTGGTGAGTGCAAGGAGATTGGCTTTACACTGCTCGATCAGCTCCGTGTCTTTAGCCTTTATGGCTTCATTCAACCGGTCAAGCTGCTCATCCACCTCTATTTTGCGGTCACGAATCCGCTCTTCCCCTTCAATGGAGTAGAACAGCTTTGTCAGCTCTTGATCGGTCAGCAGGGGGCCCTTCTGATACAGTACACGCTGCTGATAACCGGATATCTCCACCAGACGGATCACTTCGCCGAATAAAATATTCTCAATAATAATCTGGCGGTCACGGAACCGCTTCACGACGGCGTGCCCCCGCAAATCACCGATCAGCTTCTCCATCCATTCGGACAGGCGGGCATCACGGATCATATAATCTCCCACCAGCTTGTAGCCCTCTTTAATCCGCTGAAAGCGCAGCTTCACAAGCTTGCGGCCGGTGCGCACCGAAATAAGAAAAACCGTCTCGTTCTCGCTCCAATAAAGGGAATAACCTTCCTTAATCAAGTCCTTTATCAGATCCTGAATATGTTGTCTGTCAAAGCGCAGCTCCAGATTGCAATACTCGACTTCGTCGTTTTTGTTCACGGCACTCCCCCCTAACTGCTTTGCTTACGCAAGCAAGCTTCATTAGCTTAACTCAAGAAGCAGAACCGACTGCCGGACCTCCACCTGCCATATTTAATTTTGCGTTCGTCTTACACTTATTTTATACTTCATTTTATGTAGCGGTAACTTGGTTTATTGACTATTTTTACCCGTTTCACGCCACTCCCAAACGCTCTAAGCAGCTTTTACTTCAATTTTATGATTTCCATTATTATTATTTACATGAGGAGATACTGTAATGCCAATTCAAGGATTTGCCGCAGAAGATTTTGATGTATTTCAAATTGAAGGCCTGGAGCCGCGGATGGAGGCCTTGATCGCAAAAGTTCGCCCGAAGCTGCATGAGCTTGGCAGCGAGGTTGCTCCCATTCTTTCCGCGCTCACAGGAGAAGAGATGTTTGCCCATGTAGCCAAGCACGCCCGGCGCACTGTTCACGCACCTAACGATACATGGGTCGCCTGGGGACCGAACAAAAGAGGGTATAAGGCGCTGCCGCACTTTCAGGTCGGCATGTTCCACAGCCATCTGTTTATTGTCTTCGCCATCATTTATGAGAGCGCGAATAAAGTGATTTTCGCCGAGGCGCTGGACAGAAATACGGCCGACATTCAGGCGGGGCTGCCGGGTGATTTCTTCTGGTCCACAGACCATTTGGACCCACGGGGAACGCCGCATGCGGACATGGATGAGCAGGCGTTCGCCGAGCTGTCGCGCAGGCTCAAGGAGGTTAAGAAGGCCGAGGTTACCTGCGGTCTGCGTATTGATAAGGATGATCCGCTGGTGTCTGATGGCGGCAGGCTCCTTGAGGTCATCCGGCAGACCTTTGGCACCCTGCTTCCGCTCTACCGCATGTCCTTCTAACCCCTAACAATAAAAGCCGCTGGCTTCCGGTGCAATCCCGGTTGCCGGCGGCTTCTTTTATCCTCGAATCATTCCTATCCTTAGAATCAGCTTGTCCCCGTCTTCAGCTTGGTTCTGTGGACAATCAGCAAATGCAGCCCGAAGAGCAGCACCATTACAAATGCGCTGAGCAGAAAAGGCGTGCTATGCCCTACCGAATCCCACAGCTTCCCGGAAAGTACCGGTCCGGCTACCATACCCGAGCCCTGCAGGGTCAGGAACAGTCCCCACACCGTGCCCCGTTCTCCCTTCGGCACCTGCTTGGCCAGAAAAGCGTTCCACGCCGGCAGAATGAGCGCATAGCTGATGCCCACCAGTGCTACTGCACAGAAGGCCAAAGGCAGCGAGCGTATCTGCGAGAACAAGGTCAGTGAGACGGCGGCGAGCAGAAAGCCGATATTCAGGAAGACTGTTGTGCCGATACGGTCCACTAACCGGCCGGCCGGAATCAGCGCCAGCACGGTAATGCCTCCCCCGGCAATCAGCAGCAGGCTGAATTGATTGGGCGTCACGTGCAGCTCTGTGCGGGCAAACAAGGTCACTACCGGAGTCATGAGGCCGATGGCAAAGGCCTGCAGGAACAATGCCGGAAACAGCCAGCGGCTGACCTTCAGCGAGGTTCTGACCTGATGCAGCGTCCGCTTGAGGCTCTCAAGCGGCTTCATCCGTCTCCGCACGCCCACTTGGCCCGCTTCCCCGGCCTCCTCGCCCCGCACAATCGCATGCGGCGCATGATTGCCAATCCTTGAAGGCAGCAGCAGTGCAACAGCCACTACGGCTGCGGCACAGCCCATAAGCACCAGGAACACGGCGCGGTAGCTCTGTCCGCCGTGATCCATCAGGAAGTTGACGGTAATCGGGCCTACGCCGGTTCCCGCGAGCGAGGCCATCTCCACCGCCCCCATCGCTGCCCCGCTGCTCCCGCTCTTGGTAGAGCCGGCAAGCTCGGTAATCCCGGTCATTGTGCAGGGCCACAGCGGCGACGTCCCAATGCCAAGAATAAGGCAGGCTATTGATAACCAAACTGCATCCTGTGCATAGATTATTATGCCGACAGCAACCAGAATGAGCAGCAGGGACCCTGTCATCGTCCAGCGGTACCCGATACGTTCCATCACCCAGCCCGATGGACTGCGGAAGAGGTTGTCCCCCAAATACTGCATCGCAAAAGAGAAGCCGACCACCGTCACAGACAGGCCGAGGTTACTCTCCATGTATACCGGCAGCAGTGCTACCAGCAGCGATCCTTTGACGAACTCCACCAGAAAGATGATGACCCACATTTCCAATATGAACGGTGAAGTCAAATTGATATGCATACGCTGCGCTACTTTGCCAGACATTCCATCACATCCTAGTATTATGGTGATTGATTTGTTATACTGATGCTTGCTTGAAAAAATTACTCTTCACGAAAGGTTGTGACAGCATTAAATGGATCAACACGTAACTCCCCTCTTCACCGCTCTCAAAAAGCATGCCGCCGGAAATCCAGTTCAATTTCATATTCCCGGGCATAAGAAGGGGCTAGGAACCGATGCCGAATTCCGTGAGTTTATCGGCAATAACGCTCTATCCATAGATTTGATCAACATCGCACCGCTTGATGACCTTCATCAGCCTACGGGCGTGATACTGGAGGCTCAGAAGCTGGCTGCGGAGGCTTTCGGCGCCGACTATACGTATTTTAGCGTACAGGGCACGAGCAATGCCATCATGACCATGATCCTCTCTGTCTGCTCGGAAGGAGATAAAATCATTGTGCCGCGCAACATTCACAAATCCGTGATGTCGGCCATTATTTTCTCCGGAGCCAAGCCTATTTTCGTCTCACCTGTTCAGGATGAGAATCTTGGGATAGACCACGGTATAACCACCAGCGCACTCGAGAAGGCCTTAAGGCGCCATCCCGATGCCAAGGGTGTACTTGTTATCAATCCTACGTATTTCGGTGTTTGCGCCGATCTGCGTTCGATTGTCGACCTGGCCCACAGCTACGGAGTTCCCGTACTGGTGGACGAGGCACATGGAGTATTGATTCATTTTCATGAGGATCTCCCGGTATCGGCCATGCAGGCCGGTGCAGATATGGCGGCAACCAGCGTACACAAGCTGGGCGGCTCCATGACGCAGAGCTCGGTGCTCAATCTGAACGCCAAGACCGGCCTCGTCAATCCGCAGCGGGTTCAGACGATTCTCAGTATGCTGACTACAACTTCTACATCATACATTCTGCTGGCCTCTCTGGATACCTCCAGACGCAATCTGGCCCTGAACGGCCACGAGATGGCGGCAAGAACGATTGCCCTGTCTAATTATGCCCGCGATGCAATCAACGGCATTGATGGCCTGTACAGCTTCGGCAAAGACATTCTCGGCACTGAAGCCACCTTTAATTTTGACCCGACCAAGCTTAGCATTCATGTGCGCCACCTCGGTATCACCGGCTACGAAACGGAGAACTGGCTGCGCCAGAAATACAACATCGAAGTTGAGCTTAGTGACATGTATAACATTCTTTGCCTGATTACGCCTGGAGATACACAGGAATCTGTAGATAAGCTGATCGCTGCGCTTAGAGTCCTCTCCGCCATTCATTACAGCAAGGGTGAGATCTATGAGCTCAAGGTGCAGGTGCCGGAAATTCCGCAACTCGCACTGATTCCGCGCGATGCGTTCTATGCCGATACTCAGCTCGTTCCCTTCCGTGAGTCTGCAGGCTATATTATCGCAGAATTTATTTATGTCTATCCTCCAGGCATTCCGATTCTGCTGCCTGGCGAGGTTATTACCCAGGATAACATCGACTATATCATTGATCATGTGGAAATCGGCCTGCCGGTCAAAGGCCCCGAGGACCGCAGCGTTACGAACATCAAGGTCATTGTGGAAGCCGAGCCGATCTCTTGATCGGCAATCCTTCCCTTACACAGGCAATCATACAAAAACCCGATACTGCTATAGTATCGGGTTTTTGTATATGAGCCTCACTGCCTTGTCCAAAACAGCGCCGGCATCACTTGCTTCACTGAAATCTATTCTTGCTGGGCCAGCAGCTCATTATAAGCTTCTTCAACAGCCTTCCATTCAGCTTCATCTTCAATGTTGTACAGTACCATTTCTTCGTCTTCTTCTTCCATACGAAGAATGATGCCGTCCGCTTCAGGGTTTTCGCGTTCCAGCAGCAAGGCGTACAGTTTCTCACCTACGTCGAACGTTTCCACCAGTACCATTTCCACATCTTCGCCCTGCTCGTTCGTCAAGGTCAGCACAAACTCCTCGTGCTCATGGTCGTGATCATGTCCGCAACCGCATGCTTCCCCATGTTCATGGCCATGCTCATGTTTGTGATCGCTCATTGTAATACCTCACTTTAGATTGAATTATCCTACATTTGGTATCGTAACACGTAAGATAAGTCAGGTCAATTTGAGGGCAGGCTGAATCGGCTATTCCAGCGCAGTGATTACTTTCTCTGACACAAGTACGTAATCGGAGCCCTTAGTTGCTTTGATATAGAAACCCACCCGGTATTTACCCGATTCTTTGAAATCGTAGGTGAATTCAGAAGTAGGGAACCAGAAATCCTCTTTCTTGGAGTTACCGAGCTCCTGGGACTGGATATCCTTCACATTGCCCGAAGGGTCCGTAATCGCGACCTTCACCGCCGCAACCTCCTCCGTTAAGCTGTCCACCTGGGTCAAGACCTTAATTTTGAGCTTGCCTACGTTCACATTTCCAAAGACGTTATCGCCCTTGAACAGAACGATATGCACATTTGGCTTAAGGATGTTCACTTTGCCTGAACCGTCCCAGCTGACAACTCCCCCCGCCTCTCTCGCCGGGATATAGGCTTTGCCGTCAATCAAATAGCCGCCATCCGCTATTTCCTTTCCGTTGCTCCATACTCTAATTTTCTGATTTACAGCGTCGGCGAACAACAATGAGCCTCCCATTAAGGAAAACACAGCCACGCAGAGAGCAATCTTTTTCCATCTCATAGCTAGAGACCCTCCAAATAATTCATGCTGTTAATATATACTACCAACTCTGTGACAAGTTGCGCAGGTGCAGGCAATTATTTCATTCCTTACACAAAAAAGACCGGACAACAGCGTCAATCTGACGCCTGTCCGGCCTTACCCTATGCCAATATCAGAATAGCGGAAGCTGATCCAGATTGTTGGTTGGATCACCATCAGCATCACCGCGAATGTGCATTTCGCCGTCCTTGCCTTTGAATACATTAACACCGGCAATTGCGCCGGCCTGGACCTCCTTCAGCGCCTGCTGGTAATCGAGCACCCGGCCCGATGAGGTCTGGAAGCGGGTCAAGTCGCCGTCACCGTTCTTTTGGACTGCTATAAACCGTTCACGTGCACTGTTCATCACTTAGGATCTACTCCTTCGCGCCTTGGATTGGCCATGATTGGCTCATTTCTAGCTTGTCCTCAGAGACGATAGAGTATGTATCAATGCACTACAGCGCCTTCTCCATCCGCACATGTAAAATGCCCGCGTCATAGAACGGCTCTGTTGAAATCACTTTATAACCCAGCTTGCTGTAAAAATTCTCAGCCTGGCATTGCGCGTCAAGAATAGACGCTTCAAGGCCAAGCTCACGGGCAAGCTCCTCCAGCGCCAGCAGCAGGATTCGTCCGTACCCCTTGCTGCGGTATTCTTTGTGCACGGCAATCCGCTGCATTTTGGCCGTCCCGGCTTTATAATAAATCAGCCGTCCGGCAGCAACCGGAACACCTTCATCCAGAAGCAGAACATGATGCACGTTGTCGCCGAGAACATCATATTCGTCAATTTCCTCTTCCGCCGGCACCTTCTGCTCTTCAACAAAGACTTTCGTACGGATATCCAGTCCCCACTGGAGCTGTTCCTCTGTAGTTACACGTACAATTTCAGCCGCCATCCCCTTCGTCCCCTCTCTCTGCTATACAAAAAAAGCGATAGTTGACCCATTATACAGAACTTTCATTTTTTTGTACATAGACTGCGGGACAACATATAGGTTGAACTTGAAAAATCATAAAAAGGGAGAAGTGACGGAGGGGAAGTTTGGAACTGGAGGAGCGAACGCGTCCGCCTTTGTCTCCGAATTTCATCCGCTAAGAGCGGTAAAAATCAGGAAATTTGGAGACAACAGCGGCCGGAAGTCCAAACATTCCCCGCAGTTACGACCAGACCCCAGTATGAAAATCTAATTTCAACTTATATAGCACCGATCTCGGAATAGTCTATTCAGCAGAGTAGACCTCTTCAGGAATAGACCTGTCGTATACATCCTGCATTACCGGTGACAGCAGGCTGCTGCTCCGATCCATTGGGGCATCCAGCCCCGTCATCCGATGGGTTTCCATATACCCCGGAGCTTGATCCTCCGCCGCGCACCCGGCTATGCCCAGAAGCAGCAGCAGACAAACTCCCGCTTCCCATGGTGATATCCTGCGCATACGCACACTCCTCCTATTTATCCAGCTTTTCACAGCTTTGACGGTTTGGAGCGTTGCTAAACGAAGGATTACAGATTTACGTTCCCCACTACATGTACTAGATACATCAGGATTCCAATACATCCCGCTAATGCAAAATAGGCTATACCGTATTTCCAGCGGGAGCTTGCCGGTACATCATAATATTTGTCATTCTCAAATGCGGTAAATTGGACTTCACATTGCGCATTCAAATGCAGCCCTGTTTCCGTCATGAGGTGTTCAAGCTGAGTCAGCTTTACTTTCCCGATGATACTCTGCATAGGAAGTCTGGCTGTACCGTGATAATCCAGGCTTTCATAATGAATGCCGATATACTGCTGCCGGTCCAAATCGCTGTAGGTCGTAAAAGGCAGCTCTCTCTTGTGCTCAGGTCCCGGAATCAGATACCCTTGTTCTTTCAGATGCTCTACAGGGATCAGGAACTTAAGCAGCACCGTTCTGATCTGGCTGCTCTTGCGCCGGCTGATGTATTTCTTGTACAGATCATAGGCAAACAGCAGCCAGATAATCAGGAACAGGACCGATTTCAGGTAGATGATCACTGCCAAACCGCCAATTAATCCCGCCAGCCACAGCCAGCGTGTAACCGCCGTCGCAATACGGCCCCCATCCAGCGGATGAATCGGCAGCAAGTTCAGCAGATTGAGCAGAAATCCGACGTAGGCCAGCGAATATAGCAGCGGACTATGATAATAATAGGCAAACGCAAATACAACCGCCGAGCCTGCGCTCCCCAAAAGCGGGCCGCCAAAAGCTACATAAGCTTCCATCTTGGCGTCGAGCGGCTGTTTTTTCATCGTGATTAAAGCTCCCAAAAAAGGGATAAACAACGGAGCGCTCACCGGAAGACCGATCCTTTTGGCGGCAAGCACATGTCCCAGCTCATGAATAAACAGCAGCAGTACAAATCCGATTGCGAACTGCCAAGGATAGATCAGCGCATAAGCCCATACGGAAACCATCATGGATATCAGCGGACCCGCTATTTTTCCCAGCTTTAAGAGAGACAGAAGCGCCTTCCCCTTCAGGAGCAGCATAACCACCCCGCCGCCCAGCCATGTCAGCCCGGTTGAAGTCTTTTTCTTCTGATCATTTTGTTGCTCCAAAGTCTTAACTCCTTTATTTTTGCTTATTTATATAACTACTATATCTTCCTATTCAGTGTCACTGCAAATTCGGGTCTGGTCTCGCATTTTAAGCATTGATAAAAGCATTTACTCTCTCAAGAAATGCCGGATAAAACAACGGATAGGTTACAGCCTCCGGCAGCTCAGTAAAGGCTCTGATTTCCTCCATTTCATACTGGGGCATGGGACCGAACCTGTTAATGGTAGCCAAATAGAGCTTCCCGAAGCTTTCCGGCATGTCCTCCCGGACGACCGAATAGATGCAAATAGGATATAATTCGTACTCCAGCGCACCTGTCTCTTCATACAGCTCCCGGGCGGCTGCTTCGTCTGCACTTTCACCTTGTTCAATATGGCCGCCGGCGAACTCCCATGTGGAACGTTCCTTATGCCTTGCCATAACCCACTGCTCCCCCTGCTTCATCACTATGACGACATATTTGAGGACCTCTTCAGTTACTCCTGTCTCATGCATCATTACTTTCATCTAAAAATTCCCCTCTACTAGAGTTATCTTGTAGCGTTTAACATATAACATTTCCCATTATATAACAAAGCTCATTTTGCGTCGTTATGTCGTCATCTTCAAATGCCTTATACCCCGGTTCCAATTTTTGAACACCCACATAATATATACAAATAACTACTTAGCGAAGACCCCGTGCAATCCGAGGTAAGCCCTTCTTTAAAGGAGAGATATTTTTGAAACTTATAGCTTTCTATTTGCCTCAATTTCATGAGACCGATGAAAATAATCGCTTTTGGGGACAAGGATTTACCGAATGGACCAATACCAGAAAAGCAAAGCCTCTATTTCCTGGGCATTATCAGCCGAAAGAGCCCTACCAGGACTATTACTACAATTTGAAAGACGAATCTGCAAGGGAGTGGCAAGCGAAAATTGCTAAGGAATATGGCATCTACGGATTTTGTTATTATCATTACTGGTTTAAGGGGAAAAGGTTTCTTCATGAACCCTTTGATGCAGTTCTTCAAAAAGGGACGCCCGATTTCCCTTTCTGCCTTTCCTGGGCAAACGACCCGTGGACGAGAACATGGACCGGTGCTAATCATGAGGTGTTGGTGGGTCAGGATTACGGAGAAGAAGCCGATTGGAAAGAGCATTTCGAATTTCTCCTAACAGCATTTAAAGATAAAAGGTATATCCGGGTAGAAAACAAACCTTTATTTCTTATTTATCGTCCTAACGATATTCCCGAATGCGAAGGAATGCTGGAATACTGGCAAAAATTAGCTGTGAAGAATGGGCTTGATGGGATCCATTTTGTCCAGACTTTAAATAGATTCAGCAACCCTGAGCTTAAAGGTTTCGATGCTCGTGCCCAGTTTGAGCCTGGATACACAATGTATTTAACAAATGGGATCCGTTCTATAAGAGGCGTCGATGGATATAACCAAAAATTCACTCTAATGGATTACGATAAGTACTGGTCCAGTATCCTGGAAAGGAAGGCCGATAAGAATAGTGTTAAAACTTATCTAGGAGCCTTCGTCGATTGGGATAACTCCGCCCGGGTTGGAGGAAATATGCCCCTCATCTTCACCGGCGCGTCTCCAGAAAGATTTTCCTTGTATCTGACACAGCAAATAAAAAGATCTCTAGAAATAAACAGTGACCTTTTGTTTATTAATGCCTGGAATGAATGGGGCGAAGGAACATATTTAGAACCAGATAAAAAATACGGATTCCAATATTTGGAGGCCGCAAAAAAAGCATTAGAAAATAACGGGTTGTGAGAGGTGACCTAAAATTACTGAACATCTGCTTCCAATTAGCCAATTGTATCAGTTTATTGATTCGGTCAGCGGGTGGTTGACAACTACAGAGCAAACTGCACTTCTTCATCTGCCGGCTCTCGTTGATCATCTGGATGGGGAAATTGTTGAGATTGGTTCCTTTAAAGGGAAAAGTACTCTTGCACTCGGTTTCGGGAGCAAATGGATAAGTGAAAGGAAACGAACAATTATTTCTATTGATCCTTTTATTTCTAATGGATATTATATCGATTACTTTGATGAATTCATGACTAATATTCTGAATTTCCAGCTTGCAAACTATGTATCACCCATAAAAAAATTCAGCCATGAAGCAATACAAGATTGTCCTGAGAGTATAGCTGCCCTTTTTATAGATGGAGACCATAGTTATTCAGGCATAAAAAGAGATATGGAGTTATATGCCCCAAGAGTCGTCCGCGGAGGATTTATAGCGTTTCACGACTACACTGTATATGCTGATATTAGAAGAGCTGTTGATGAACTATGTGAGAGCAGAGAATATGTTCTTGTTTGTGATTACGATAGTTTGCGCCTCATACGGAAATTGAAATAAAAAGTATCCATAAACAAACAAAAAACCCTTGAATATCAAGGGTTTTTCTCTATAGGACGGATGGGGTTCGAACCCATGACCCCTACCCTGTCAAGATAGTGCTCTCCCGCTGAGCTACCGTCCTGCAACGAAATTCATAATACCATAGGATGTAAGGTGAAGGCAATATTTTTTTGAATAGGCTTAACAGTTTTTTTACATCCAGAAAATAAAACTCGGCCAAAACAGTTAAAACACAAAATCAACTGTCCGCCTTCACATCCAAATAGTTGTATGATAAGCTTACAAAGCAAACATTCGTTCTCTTTTTACTCAGTACTATTGGAGGGGCTTCATGGATATTAATGAATTTCAGTTGTGGGTCAAGCAATATTATCAGGAACGGGGCTGGTCTGATTTAGATATTTTTGTCCGGATTGGCTTCTTGGCAGAAGAAACGGGGGAAGTGGCACGGGCCATTCGTGCCTTGGAAATCGGCCGGGATCGGCCTGATGAAGTTGAAGGTTCTTTTGCGGATAACAAAAATAACTTAACAGAAGAGCTTGGAGATGTGCTTGGCAATCTCATTGTTATTGCTAACAAATACGATATCGCCTTAGAAGAAATATTCCGTACGCACCAGAAGAAGCTGGCTGGCAGGTATTTATCGTCAAAGGAGCATTCGAATTTATGAAGAATATAGCAGTATTTTGCGGCTCTAGTGATGGAGCATCCTCCATATATAAGGAAAGTGCCTATGCATTAGGAAAAGAACTCGCCGAACGCAACCTTACCCTCATCTATGGAGGGGCAAAAGTCGGCTTAATGGGGGCGGTCGCAGACGCCGTACTGGAAGCAGGGGGAAATGCCGTTGGTATCCTCCCGCATTTTCTGCAGGGCCGGGAGATCGCCCATCAAGGTCTATCCGAATTAATTATTGTGGACTCGATGCACGAACGAAAAGCAAAGATGGCAGAGCTGGCGGATGGCTTCATAGCTTTGCCTGGCGGCCCCGGGACGCTGGAAGAGTATTTTGAAATCTTCACATGGGCTCAACTGGGCCTGCATACAAAGCCATGTGGCCTTCTAAATGTCCATCATTACTTTGATCCTCTCATCTCTATGTTTGATCACATGGTTCAGGAGAAATTCATGCAGGAGAAATATCGTTCTATGGTCATCACAGACACAGCTCCTCAGGGAATTTTGCAGCAATTCCTCAGCTATTCTCCACCCTCTGTCAAGACATACTCTACCGAAAAAGTCTAAAAACATAAGAAGAGCTGACTGCGGCGGGTCAGCTCTTCTTATTTACATTCACTGCAGCGGCAATGGATCTGCTTGGGCAGACAGCATGGCGCATACCCCTGATGCTCCTGTAAGGAACCAAATGCTGAAATAAAAAAAGGACCCTGCCGTTATCCGGCAAGGCCAAGTGCATACAACAGGTGTTGTCTCTACTATAACTGACAATTATTAAGGGAGTGTATGAACATCTTCATCATTTTTGATGTATAGTAAAAATATTCGTAAACGGAGGCAATGATAATGCGCCGAATCCGCTAAACAAAGCTATTTATCAAGCATAGACATCACAGAAGGCAAGATTAAGAGTGTGAGTCCGATTGCGGCTAAAATGGCTGCGCCAATTGCAGAAGCTACAAAGTAGGCTCTGGGCGGCTCTTTTACCGCTTTCCAGCCTTGGGTAATCTGCCAAAAGGAGTATGGCCGGATTGCAGCATAGGCTGCTGCCGCTGTCCAAAGCACAAGAAATGCTGTGAAGACCCATGAAATAACGTTTGGCATAATTACTCCTCCTATATGTTCCCTGCAATGTAATCTCAATATAACCTCAATGGAACAATTTGTAAATCAATAGTCACCCTTCCATTTTCCTGATGAGTTCTTTTGTAACGCAAACCCTAGCTTCAGCAAGCAAATTTCTTTGCCCAGGGTGATTGATTTCTGGTGAACTTTAATTTACAATAGGCTCATAAACGCGCGTTTACAAATAGAAATGGCGCTGTCCTTAAAAGGAATGCAGCCGTTTCAGGGAGAAATATAAGGATGCAAGCCTATGAAGCCTTATATTTTGAAAAAAGGGGGCATTATGCGCAGCGAAGATATAGCAAAGCTCGCCGGGGTGTCCCGAAGCACGGTATCCCGCGTGATCAACAATTATTCCAACGTCCCTGAGGAGACCCGGGCCAAGGTGCTGAAGGTAATTGAGCAGCATCAATACGAGCCGAACAGCTTCGCCCGGGCTCTGGCCGGCAAGAAGACCGATACGATCGGGCTTTTCGCTATCAGCATGAACGAGAAGGAGAACACGACCCGGATCTATCAGAACAATTACTTCGCGCCTTTCGTCGATGCCGTTGTCGACACGTCGAATGCCCGCGGCTGTTATGTGCTGATCCATACCGTCTACTCTCCCGACGATTTCCTGAAGGTGAAGCAGGCTTTTCTGCAGAAACGGATTGACGGCGGCATCATCGTCGGCACCCAGAAGGATATTGATATCGTACGGGAAATGGTTAGTCTCGATTTTCCGCTTGTGCTGATTGATTACGACATTTCGGAGATTATGTCTGAGCATCTGGACCGCAATCATCTCGCTATTGTGAATTCCAAGGACTATGAAGGCACAACTGAGGCCATTGAGTACCTGATTGGCCTGGGCCATCAGGAGATTGGCATGATTTGCGGAAGAATGAATACGTACTCCGGACGGGAACGCTACATGGCATACGTGGATACGCTGAAGAAGCATGGACTGGCGCTGAATGAGAGCTTCATCCTGAAGGGAGAATTCCTGAAGGATGCCGCCTATGAAGAGGTTCAGAAGCTGATTGCTTCCGGCGGACCTTTGCCGACCGCCTTCTTCTCTTCCAACGATGACATGGCTATCTCTGCAATGGAAGCGTTCTCTGAACACGGTATTTCCGTGCCTGAGGATATATCCATTGCCGGATTCGATGATGTGCAGCTTGCTTCACGCATTCATCCCAAGCTGACCTCCGTACGTCTGCCAATTTACGAAATGTCCAAGGCCGCGGTCGAGAAAGTGATCGAGCTGTGCGATTCCCCGCAGCCGACCTTCAGTACCATCAGCTTCCCGGCTAAGCTGGTAGAAAGAGATTCCTGCCAGCCGCCGAAGAAGTAAAGGCTTCCTGCAAAAGATGCCGCATGCTCGCCTCAGCGCTCGCGCTTGAAGGAGCATGTGTGCATCTCTTGGGGGAGCGGCAATTATTTATCATACCCGAGAGGCTCCCTTTTCCCCGGGGGATTTTTTCTCTGTTCTGTAAACGCGCGTTCACAATTGAAAGGAGACTATTCTCTTATGAAATTCGGAACTTTTGACGATACTCGCAAAGAGTATGTAATCAACACTCCTAAAACCCCTTACCCATGGATCAACTACCTCGGCAACGAGCAGTTTTTCGGCCTGATCTCCAATACTGCCGGCGGCTACACCTTCTACCGGGACGCCCGCATGAGAAGACTTACCCGTTACCGGTATAACAATATTCCGCTGGATACTGGCGGACGCTACTACTATCTGTATGATGGCGGCGATTTCTGGACCCCGGGCTGGATGCCGGTTAAGCGTGACCTTGATTTCTACGAGTGCCGCCACGGCCTCGGCTATACCTCCATTACCGGTGAGCGTAACGGCATTTCCGTGAACCAGCTTGCTTTTGTACCGATGGGCCACAATGCCGAAGTTCATCGTCTGGTGGTTAAGAACACCGGCTCCGCGAAGAAATCCGTGAAGCTGTTCTCTTTTGCCGAATTCTGTCTGTGGAATGCCCAGGATGATATGACTAACTTCCAGCGCAACCTCAGCACCGGCGAAGTTGAAGTGAAGGATTCCGTTATTTATCACAAAACCGAATACCGCGAGCGCAGAAACCACTACGCCTTCTATTCTGTAAACAAAGCCATCGACGGCTTCGACACCGACCGCGAATCGTTCCTCGGCATGTACAATGGTCTGGACCACCCGCAGGCAGTTGCTGCAGGAGAAGCCACCAATTCCGTAGCGAGCGGCTGGTCGCCGATTGGCTCCCATGCTCTGAACATCACGCTGGAACCGGGTGAAGAGCAAAGCTTCATCTTCGTACTCGGCTATATCGAAAACCCGGAAGACGAGAAATGGGAAGCGCTGAATGTTATCAACAAAAAACCTGCGCTTGCTGTCATCGAACAATTCGCTACAGACGCTCAAGTGGATGCTGCCCTGGCTGTTCTGGCTGCACACTGGGATAACCTGTTGTCCAAATATCAGATTCAAAGCGGCGACGAGAAGCTTAACCGCATGGTTAACATCTGGAATCCTTACCAATGTATGGTTACCTTCAACATGTCCCGTTCTGCTTCTTACTTCGAATCCGGTATTGGCCGCGGTATGGGCTTCCGCGACTCCAACCAGGACTTGCTCGGCTTCGTGCACCAAATCCCAGAGCGCGCCAGAGAACGTATTCTGGATATCGCCGCTACCCAGTTCGAAGATGGCAGCGCGTATCACCAGTACCAGCCGCTCACCAAAAAGGGCAACAACGAAGTCGGCTCCGGCTTCAACGATGATCCGCTCTGGCTGATCTCGGGAACGGCTGCCTATATTAAGGAAACTGGCGATTATTCGATCCTGGATGAGCAGGTTCCGTTCGACAGCAACCCGGACAACACTGCCACCCTGTTCGAGCACTTGAAACGCTCCTTCGAGCATGTTACCAATAACCTCGGACCACATGGCCTGCCGCTGATCGGACGCGCCGACTGGAACGACTGCCTCAACCTCAACTGCTTCTCCACCGAGCCGGGCGAATCGTTCCAGACGACTGAGAATATCGCTGGCGGCGTAGCAGAATCCGTGTTCATCGCGGGTCTGTTCGTCTTCGTTGGACCGGACTATGCGGAAATCTGCCGCATGCGCGGACTTAATGATGTAGCTGCAGATGCCGTTGCCAAGATCGACAATATGCGTGAAATTACGCTGACCCACGGCTTCGACGGCGACTGGTTCCTGCGCGCTTACGACCACTACGGCGACAAGATCGGCAGCAAAGAGAACGAAGAAGGCCAGATCTTCATCGAGCCGCAGGGTATGTGCGTTATGGCCGGTATCGGCGTAGAAGGCGGACAGGCGGCCAAAGCGCTGACTTCCGTTCAGGATCGTCTGGATACCAAATACGGTATCGTATTGCAGCAGCCTCCATATTCCAAGTACTATCTGAACCTCGGTGAAATCTCCACGTACCCTCCGGGCTACAAGGAAAACGCCGGTATTTTCTGCCACAACAACCCTTGGATTATGATCGCCGAAACCGTGCTGGGTCATGGCGACAGAGCCTTCGAAGTGTACTCCAAGATCGCTCCTGCTTACCTGGAGGATATCAGCGAAGTGCACCGCATGGAACCTTACGTCTACTCGCAGATGATCGCCGGTAAGGATGCCGTACGCCACGGGGAAGCGAAAAACTCCTGGCTCACCGGTACAGCCGCTTGGAACTACGTGGCCATCACCCAGTCCATTCTGGGCATCCAGGCTGACTTCGGCGGCCTGAAGGTTGACCCTTGTATCCCTGCTGCATGGGACGGCTTCGAGATCACCCGCGTCTTCCGCGGCGACACTTATGTCATCCAGATCAAGAACCCGAACCATGTCTCCAAGGGCGTGGCCAGCCTGACGCTCGACGGCGCTGCTGTAGAAGGCAATGTCATCGCTCCTGTCGGCGACGGCGCTGTGCATCATGTCGTTGTGGAACTGGGCTAAACAGCCGCTTCGCAAGATCAGTGTATAGAACGGCTGATTAAGCAGTAAAGCAGCGGGTCTCGTCTTTGTAAAAGGACGGGGCCCGTTTTTGTACATAGCATTTGGCATTCTCGCAAAAAAACCACCCGGTCGTCCGCTGCTGCAGCGGTGCCGGGTGGCTCTTTTTAATATTATGACTGAACAATCTCACGGGGTCCTAGAAAAGTCGCTACAGCTTATCCTCTGCTCTCCGGTATCCACACCTTCATCTCACCGCTGCCCCGGTTGCCCCACAGATAATAAGGCACGGCAGTCACCTTGACAGCTTCCAGCGGCGCCTTCTCCCTGCTGTAGAGCTGCTCTCCGTTCCAGCCCTCCTGATTCACACGGAAGCCCGATCCTTCAACCACAACGGCTCCTCCAAGCATGGACTTGTCAAAAATCTCTGTGAACGCCCCGGCCTCACTCAGCGTAATCGAGCTCAGCGGCGTGCCGTTGTCCACACCCTCCAGGCAGTAGACCAGCGGTCCGCGCTGGATAGCCGTCTTCTGGGCATCCGCCCGCAGATTCGGATGGGCATACACGCGGTGCGCTTCCATCGGCACGGACACCTCGATAATATCTCCGGCATTCCAGACTCTGCGGATCACACGATAGCCCTGCTCCACCCCTTCAGACAGCTTCAGCACTTCACCATTGACTCTGATCTCCATACCCTGGCTCCAGGAAGGAATGCGCAAAGCAATGCCGAACTCCCCAGCCTGAGCCGGATTGACCTTAAACGTGACCGTACCTTCCCATGGATAGCTGCTCTGCTGGCTGACGGAAACCTCCGTCCCTCCCAGCGTTGTCTTCAATTCACTGCCGATATACAGGTTAGTGTAAAGCGTATCACCGTGAACCGTATAGATATACTGATTCAGCGAGGTGAGCAGCCGCGCCACATTCGGCGGGCAGCAGGCGCAGCCGAACCAGCCCTGGCGCTCGGGCTTCACGTGATGCTTATCCGGATTGCAGGTGCAGGCCTGCGGCCATACCTCCAGCGGATTCACATAGAAATAGTGTTTGCCGTCCTGTGCCATAGAGCCCAGCACATTGTTATAGAGCGCCCGCTCCATCACATCCGCATAGCGGGCATCCGGGGCCAGCTCCAGCATCCGCCGGGCAAAAAAGATCAGCCCAATCGAAGCACAGGTCTCCGCATATACCGTATCGTTAGGCAGATCGTAATCGAAGGTGAAGGCTTCGCCCTGGTGAGTGGAACCAATGCCTCCGGTAATGTACATCTGCTTGCCTGTCATATTGTTCCATAATCTTACACAGGCCTCGCGCAAGCTTTCATCCCCGGTAAGCGCCGCAAGATCCGCCATCGCTGTGTACATATAGACCGCACGGACGGAATGTCCCTCCGCCTCATTCTGTTCCCGTACCGGAAGATGTGCTTGAAGATATTTCAGTTCCACTTTGCTTGTCGGAACTCCGCTCCAATGCGTGATCCGGCCACGCGACTCCCATTCCTGCAGCAGATAATTAGGCTCCTGGCCTCTCTGGTTGATGAACAAGCTGCTGAGCTTCAAATACTTCTCTTCCCCTGTCAGCCGGTACAGCTTAATTAGCGCAAGCTCAATTTCCTGATGTCCGTCATAGCCCTTCAGCTTGCCTTCTTCCGGTCCAAATACGGAATCAATATGATCCACCATCCGCTGCATGATCTGCAGCAGCTTATCCTTGCCGGTAGCTTCATAATAGGCGACTGCGGCTTCAATGAAATGACCCGCGCAGTACATCTCATGACAGTCCTGCAGATTGGTCCAGCGTTTGCCCGGCTCCTTGATTGTAAAATAAGTGTTCAGATACCCGTCCGGCTGCTGCGCTTCGCCGACCAGATCAATTACCGCGTCGGCCTTGGCTTCCAGATCAGGATCGCGTTTGATGCTCAGCGAGTAACCCACCGCCTCCAGCCACTTAGCCACATCGCTGTCCTGGAACACCCAACCGTGAAACTCCCCTTCTCTCCGGCCTGCGGCGATCTCGAAATTGGCGATTGCGCGGCTTGGCTCCGCTTCAGGCACCCGGTCATGCAGCGCCTCATATTGGTAAGGAATAACCACATCCTGCACCAGCCGGATATAGCGCCCCCAGAATTCATCTTGAATGGCTACGGACGGATGCCCGTCTGCCGCTTGCTTAAGTTCGCTTATTTTATTCATGTTTTACTTCTCCCTTCATGTTCATTTCACCCTCGCTATTTGCAATTATAGACGGTAAAATAAATAAAAAACAGAATCATAAGCAACCCTGTTTTTGTATTATTTCACACTGGTCGGAAAGGAGCAGCCTATGTCATTCATCCCGTCCTATATTCATCTGGCGGCGCCGCCGTTCCCGTATTTCCTGGAAGGCGACCGCACCGTCTATCAGCCTGGAGATCAGCATCCCAACCGCAACCGTATGGGCAGATTCGATCTGCTTATTGTTGAACAAGGCTGTCTCTTTATCGGTGAGGAACACAAGCAGTGGGCGGTGCCGGCCGGGCATACGCTGCTGCTGCTCCCTGACCGCTACCACTACTCAGTCAAGCCCTGTGAAGAGACAACCTCCTTCATTTGGATTCATTTTCACACGGTTGGGGAATGGATTGAGGCGGAGGGAGATCCGGTGTATGCGGACCGGGAAGAGCATTTCAAGCAATTTCTCACACATCCTTATACCATCCGCATTCCGCAATTTGGGCCGCTTCCGGACCCTTTCGAGCGGAGCGGCCAAGCGGAGCTGCTGCTGCAGCTCGGCCGGGGCCGGCGGTCCAGTGCGGTATGGCAGCAGCAGCGGATCTTCGAGGAAATGCTGCGGATGATGGATCTCGCACAGCAGGATGCTGCGGGGAGCCATGCCGTGGAGATTGCCGAGCAGACGGAGGCCTATCTCCGCAATCACTACGCAGAGGCGCTGACCAACAGCATGCTGGCCGATGAGCTGCATTTTCACTACAACTATCTGGCCCGCTGCATGAAACGTGTCTATGGGCTGACCCCAATGGAATATTTGACCGATTACCGTCTGGAGCAAGCCAAGCTGCTGCTGCTCAAGACAGAGATTTCTATCGCAAAAGTTGCCGAGCGGACCGGCTTTGAGAGTACCGCCTATTTCTCTCGGCGTTTTGCCCTCAAGGTTGGCATCTCCCCGCTGCGTTTCCGCAAGCGCTACTCCAGGTGAAGATGCCACTGAAGCTCTGCGGGGGTTGTACTGCACTAGCCTTGTATCCCGCCAACCCGGAATTCGTGCAGCTCCCTATTGTAGGATAACCCCCGGATACGGACGGAATTCGGCGTATAGGCTCTGATCGGTCCTCCGGGCTCCACAATCCCCGCTCCGCTTTTTACAGCCACTGTTACATTGACTTCCGACAGCGCAGCCGCCAGCAGCTCCATGTCGCTCTCCAGCACTTTATAGGTAAAGCTCATTTCTATCACTCCTGCCCGTAAGCATACCAACTCTGATTAGTTCATTCTGCGCAAGCAGGATTTTTTGCTTTTCAGCTATTTTTTTCCATCCGGTTGCATATTCATTAAGACATGCCTCACTTTTGGAGATGTTGAATATGCGCTCATATCCAAGGTACGCCATTATTCTACTGGCAAGCTTGCTGATTGCTGCAGGAACGAACTTCTTCCTGGTGCCTTACAAAATACTTGATGGGGGAATTATCGGCATCGCCCTCATAATTAATTATATATCCGGGGCAAAAATCGGACTGGCCATTGTCCTCTGCAGCCTTCCGATCTTTCTGCTTGCCTGGCTTAAAGAGCGGGATGTCTTTTACAACAGTGTGCTGGGCCTGATTGTCTCCTCATTCCTGATTGAGTTCCTGGGACCGTTTCAATACCACTTTCTCTACTATGTTGAGCTTGGCTCTATCTCCAGCGCGATTATTGGGGGATTTCTGATGGGAAGCGGTCTTGGGCTCATGCTGCGCTTCAAAGCCAGCACCGGCGGGACGGATCTGCTGGCTAAGTTCATTGGGCGTTACATTCCGCTGAATGTCGGGGTCATTATCTTTCTGACGGATGCCATCATTATCGGCGCAGGCGGGCTGCTGATCTCCAAGGAAACCTTCTTCCATTCCATTCTGACCATTCTCTCCGGCGGTGTGGCAACCGGTCTATGCACCCTTGAAAAATAAAACAATCAATCAAATTACAAAACATTCCTGTATACAGAACACTTGTTCTGTATATATTATTAAATACATCCCTTTACCCATCAAGAATTTTCAACAGAGGGGGCTTCCGTGCCAGGGAATCCAATACTACAAGCTGGTGATTCGGATATGTCAAAAGTCATCTTTCTCGTGGACGGACAATCTTTTTACGCCTCCATTGAAAAAGCAGCTCATCCAGAGTATCAAAACAAACCGGTAGCCGTTGGCGATCCGGCACGTAAATCAGGGATTATTTTGGCTGCCTGTCCTCTAGCCAAAGCCAAAGGTGTTACAACCGCCTCGCGGGTAGGAGAAGCCTTGGCTCTCTGCCCTGATCTAGTGGTCATACGCCCTAGAATGCAGCGGTATATCACGATTTCTATATTAATTACGCAGATATTTGAATCAATAACTGATCAAGTTGAGCCCTACAGCATTGATGAACAATTCCTGGATGTAACAGGTTCTGCCGCTTTATTTGGGTCCGTTGATGAAATTGCCCATTTGATTCAGTCACACGTGAAATTATCTACTGGTGTATGGTCCAGAGTCGGGATTGGCCCTACAAAAATTTTAGCCAAAATGGCGACCGATAATTTTGCGAAAAAAAGAAATGACGGCGTATTTAAGCTGGGTTTTGAGAATATGGAAAGGGATCTATGGCCGTTACCCGTTCACCAAATGTTTATGGTTGGCTCTCGCATGACTATGCATTTTCTCCGGATGGGTCTGACGACCATAGGTGACGTGGCCCGCTTGGAGTTAGGCGAGTTTAAGCAACGAATGCGCAGAGAGTTTCGAAAGCAATCAGATATTCAGTCGGAATACTACTGGCAGATCGCGAACGGAAAGGACTCCAGTCCCGTAGTCTCCTCCATTCGGGGTGCACTTAAGTCAATAAGCCATGGGAAAGCCTTAAGAAGCAGCTTATATGGACGTTTGGAGGACATTGAGGTTGTCTTGCTTGAATTAGTGGTGGAGGTCTGCCGGCGGGCGCGCAGGCACGGTTATCAAGGCAGGGTCGTGTCTGTAGGAGCTGTGGAAACGGATGGAGAAAAATCCTCGTCGTTTGGCCGTCAGATGACGCTGCAGCAGCCTACATCCTTAACACATGAAGTTGCCCAGGCAGCCCGAAAGCTTTTTATTGATCACTGGAAGGGGTTGCCGATAAGTCATTTGCATATTTCGTTAACGCAGCTCTCGGACGACAGTATTTATCAGCTGACCTTGTTCGAAGACAGAAATGCTGCCTATGCGCTTGAGCGGGCTACTGACTATATTTCGGAACGATACGGCAGCGATGCCATTATGCGGGCTTCTTCTTTGCTGGAGGCCGGCGTAGCGCGGGAACGGGCAGGCCAGATTGGGGGGCATTTTAAATGAGCAAACTCGACGGAAATGAGAGATGGAAATCAAAGATGCTTTTAACGGATCATCAGGAGCAATATGAGAACAGAAATAAAAGTCTGCAGACAGGGAGAGTAACGACGGAAGAACTGACCATGATTCGGGATGCCATTATGTTCCCCTATATGCTGACCATGTGCGATAAAAGCTTACAGGACCTTCGGAACTCAACACATTTGTTTAAGCAACTTTTTGAACAAATCATTCAATTCATAATGAATTGCATCACTAAAGATTTATCCAAGGTCAATCGGGAACTACGGCAACGGAATATCAAAATTTTCAGCGATGAAATGAATGACGGGATCATTTATCATCGTTATGTTTGCCGCGGCTATGAAGACCGGTTTGGCATTGTCAGAGAAGTACTACGGTCTGAGATCAGCATCCAATTTACAAAATACGCGGCGCGTATTCTTTCGCAATTAAAAAGTGAGCAGTCTATTTAGCTAGGTGTTCTTTTACCAATGGATAGGATTGGTTTTGAGCCGCTGGGATTTTATCGTTCCCCCCATTTGGCCGGGTTCGTATTATCTGGGATTAAGTGGTTGACAATGTCGCAGTAATGTTTTTCTTTACTTATAATATATTCTGCCATTACTTTTGCTTCTTCCAATTGGGCTAAAACCATTTCCTTTTGCTTCCGTACAATTTCATAACGCTCCGGAATAGTAGAATCACCTTCCAAGCTTAACTCTACATATTTTTTGATGTCTTCCACTGACATACCACATTTTTTTAAGTTTTTTGCACCTCTAAGCCAGTTTATGGACTCATCATTAAAAATACGGTTATTATTTTTATCCCGCTGTAAATTGGGAACTAATCCCTTATCCGTATAGAAGCGAATAGTGTGTTCAGTTAAATCAAGCAGTTTAGCAACCTCTTTCACAGTGTACATGTAAATCCTCCCTACTATAATAAGTCCATAAAATCATTGGCTTCGTGTAACACGAAGGTTGTATTTAATAATACTTCGGAAAATTCGTTTTGACCATTCCCCAAGACTAACAGAGAGGACTATCCAGAAAACATCACTTTGACATATCCCCCCTAGGGGGATATAATCACCGTGATAATATAAAGTGGAGGTCCGCCATGCCCAAGACTATTAGCAGTGACCAGAGCCAGAAAATCAAAGTTATATTGACCCTGGCCGTACCGTCTATGATTGAGAATTTTTTGCAAACTATTGTAGGTTTTGTAGACACTCTCTTTGTATCCAAAATTGGTCTCAATCAAGTCGCTGCGGTCGGGGTGACGAGTGCCATTATGGCTGTTTATATTGCTATTTTTATGGCTATGGGGGTAGGGACTTCCTCATTGATTGCACGCAGTGTGGGCGCTGGGGAAATAGATAAAGCCAAGGCTATTGCGCGGCAATCAACGTACATATCAGCCATATTAGGTCTTATTTTCGGGATCATAACCTTCTTTTTTGCTGAGCCCTTGCTGCGGCTTATGGGAGCAGAACCGCATGTATTAGCGGATAGCGTAGTATACTTCCGGATTGTAGCCGTCCCCTCTATTTTCATATCACTGATGACCGTCTTCGGCAGTATCTTGCGCGCTGCTGGTGATACCAAAACCCCCATGAAGGTCGGCATCTGGATCAATATGATCCATATTGTATTAGATTACATTCTGATCTTCGGTTTATTCAGTTGGACGGGCTGGGGCATCGCCGGAGCTGCTTGGGCTACCACAATAGTCCGGGTGATCGGCTCCATTGCGCTATTTATGTATATCCGGAAATCCAAGCTCATCTTCTCTATCCGCAAAGGAGCCGCAATCGGGTACACAATGCCTTTGCTGAAGCTTTCCGCCCCTGCAGCTGCCGAAAGGCTGATTATGCGGTTTGGGCAGGTGCTTTATTTTGGCCTTATTGTGCGAATTGGCACCGATGTGTATGCAGCCCACATTCTTGCCGGGAATATAGAAATCTTTTCTTATATGCCGGGGTATGGCCTGGCCGTTGCAGCGACCACTCTTGTTGGTCAGAGCTTAGGAGCGAATCAAAAAAAGGATGCCTACCAATACGGTCTGCTGACCATGTGGGTTGCCGTTGTGTTTATGGCTTTTGTTGGGGTGATATTGTTTGTATTTTCTCCCATCGCAACCAGTTGGTTTACCAATGATGCCGCTGTTATTGGAATGGTAACTACAGCGCTTCGCATTGATGCGTTCGCCCAGCCGTTTTTAGCCATTGGATTAGTTCTTGCCGGGGCACTTCAAGGAGCTGGAGATACGAAGAGTCCGATGTACAGCACCGCTATTGGGATGTGGCTCATCCGCGTTGTCGGCGTGTATGTGTTATGTCTTCATTTTGGGATGGGAATTGCCGGGGTGTGGATATCCATTGCAATTGATCTGGTTATCCGCGCCGTTTATTTGATTCTAAGGTTTAACCGGAAAATGCGGGTAACTATATAAGTTAAACTATAGATTTTCATATTGGGGTCTGGTCGTAACTGCGGGGAATGTTTGGACTTCCGGCCGCTGCCCTTCTGCAGATTTCTTCAATTTATACCGTTGTTCACGGTTGAAATCCGCAGACAAAGGCGGTCGCTACCGCTCCGTAAGTATCCAAACTTCCCCTCCGTCACTTCTGCCCTTTTTATGTTTTTTTCTTTAGTTGAACTAATATAGTCAAAGTTCACCTAATAAGTTCCCATGATTACACCTCAATAATGATCGGAAGAATCATCGGGCGGCGCTTCGTTCGCTCATACAGAAATTTGCCTAAGGTGTCCTTGATGGTTGATTTCATAATATTCCATTGGCCAAGATCAGCAGGGCCCATCTTCTGCAGGGTCGCAGACACGAGCTGATTGATCTCTTCCATCAGCGTATCAGAGTTCCGTACGTAGACGAATCCTCTTGAGATCGTGTCGGGATCATTCAGAATTCTGCCATCGCTTTGGCTAAGTGTGATCACCGTAATAAGAATGCCGTCCGCAGACAGCTGTCTGCGGTCCCGCAGCACAACATTGCCAATGTCGCCAATTCCAAGGCCGTCCACTAGCAGCTGTCCAGCCGGCAAACGTCCTTGCTGGCGGACGACGCCTGCCTCTGACTCGACAACCTCCCCATTTTTAAGGATAAAAATATTGTCCGGGTTCACGCCGACAGCCTCCGCCAGCATACTGTGATGATGAAGCATGCGGTATTCCCCGTGGATCGGGATGAAATATTCCGGTTTCATCAGGGTCAGCATCAGCTTCAATTCCTCTTGGCTGCCATGTCCTGACACATGCAGTTCGCTGCGGGAGCCGTAGATGACCCTTGCACCCAGAATGTACAGGTTGTCTACAATCCGGGACACGTTGCGTTCATTGCCAGGAATCGGGTTAGCCGCAATCAGAACAGTGTCCCCTGCTGCAATCTCAAGCTGCCTATGGCTTGCATTCGCTAAGCGGGATAACGCAGCCATCGGTTCGCCTTGGCTGCCGGTGCACAGTACAGCTATCTTTTCGGGAGGCAGCTTTGCCGCTTCTGCCGGCTCCACCAGCATACCTTCAGGCACTTTTAAAAAACCCAATTCTTGTGCAACTCCAACTACATTGACCATACTTCTGCCAAGCAAGGTGAGGTGACGGCCGGTATGCTCAGCTGCATCAACAATCTGCTGCAAACGGTGCACATTCGAAGCAAAGGTAGAGACAAATACTCTCTGCTCAGCCTTCTGAAAAGCTTCTTCCATATGAGCTCCCACAAGCCTCTCAGAAGGGGTGAAGCCGGGTCTTTCAGCATTGGTGCTCTCGGAGAGAAGAAACTTTACGCCCCTCTTGCCGATTTCAGCCATTTTATGAATATCCGGATATTGCTTATTGACTGGAGTCATGTCAAATTTGAAATCGCCTGTATGTACAATAGTTCCCTCAGGAGTATCGAATACGACACCCAGGCAATCCGGAATGCTGTGGTTGGTATTAAAAAAGGTGGTGGTGATCGAGCCGAACTCCAGCCTGGAATCTCTATCAATACAATGCAGGCTCGTCTGGCGCAGCAGGCCGTGTTCCTTCAGCTTGGTCTCAATCAGGCCAAGAGTCAGGCGGGAAGCATAGATCGGGATATTCAGCTGCTTCAGCAAATAAGGAATTCCCCCGATGTGATCCTCATGCCCGTGAGTGACGATAAGCGCCCGTACCTTATCTACATGGCTCAATAAATAGGAAACATCAGGAATAATCAGGTCAATGCCCAGCATGCTCTCGTCAGGAAATTTAGAGCCGCTGTCAATAGCAATAATGTCATCGGCGTACTGTACAATATACATGTTTTTTCCAATCTCGTTTACTCCGCCTAATGCCGCAATCCAGAGCTGCTTTCCAGACATCTTCATAGAGGTTCCTCCTTGTGATTTTCCCCCTTATTATGTATTAATCACCGGAAAATCATCCAGTCTGTAGATTAGAGGTTGATCTTTTCAGCCATTGCGGCGACAATCAAATATATAACATTCCAGGGGAGGATCGAACGAAGTTGGATAGCACAAGCAACAACAGCAATACTTCCGCGCATGACATCATCGACCTGTGCCTGCTGGCTGGTAAAATCATGCTGCAAAGCGGCGCGGAAACGTACCGCGTAGAGGATACAATGAGCCGTATGGCCGCTTCGCTCGGTTTTCCCGGAGCGCACAGCTACGTAACGCCAACGGTCATTATGTTCACCACCAGCCGGACCGAGCCGGTGAAGCTGTTCCGCATTGCCGAGCGGACCACCGATCTGCAGAAGGTATCGGAGGTCAACGACATCTCGCGGCGGCTAAGCGAGCGTCAGCTCACGGCAAATGAAGCGCGTGAGCGGCTAAGCGTGGTGGATGATGCAGCCCATGCTTATCCGGCTTGGATACAGATTGCCGCAGCCGCCCTGACCGGCGCGTGCTTCACCGTTATGTTCAAAGGCAGCCTGTGGGATGCTCTTCCGGCCATCCTTGCATCCGGCATCGGCTTTGCTGCAGCAACCTATTTGCACCGGCTCGTACAAATCAGATTCTTCGCGGAGTTCACCGCTTCGTTCCTGATCGGCCTGCTCGCCTTCTTCGCTGTCAAGCTCGGCGTGGGACAGGAAATGGATAAGATCATTATCGGCTCCGTGATGCCGCTGGTTCCGGGACTGCTCATTACGAATGCAGTCCGCGATTTGATGGCCGGCCATCTCGTCTCCGGCCTTTCCAAGGGAGCCGATGCTTTTCTGACGGCGTTCGCGATTGGAACAGGCATCGGACTTGTGCTGTCAATTTTATGATCCCCCACGTGAAAGAGGTTAACTGTTCATGATTTTGCAATTGATAACCAGTTTTATCGCCGCTGCCACCTTCTGCATTCTGTTCAATGCACCAGCCCGGGCCTTGGTGCAATGCGGCTTTGCCGGAATGGTAGGCTGGATGCTCTATCTTCAGCTGGATGAACAATGGGACACAGTGGTTGCTACCTTTCTAGCTACCGTAGTGGTCGGAGTGATCAGCCAGTTCTTCGCCCGCTCCTTCAAGATGCCGGTCATTATCTTCAGCGTAGGGGGCATTATCCCGCTGGTTCCGGGGGGACTTGCTTACGATGCCATGCGCAAGTTCGTGGAGAATGACAACAATCAGGCCATCCAGTTTGCCGTACAGGCGCTGATGCTCTCCGGGGCAATCGCTACCGGCCTTGTCCTCAGTGAAGTGCTCGGGCAGATGTTCCGCCGGAAGAACAGCCGGAGCTCATAAGCAGCCGCGCACAGCAAGAGCACTGCTGGCTCAGGCTGCTTCCCGACACAATAAAGGCTGCTCACCAGGTCATAAAATGACCGGTGAGCAGCCTTTGTACTTGTACAGAACGATATTCGCCAGTAGCTATTGATCAGACACAGGTTTAGCTGTCAGTCTGCAGTTCACTCCGGCCGATAATTTTGGAGTAGCTGGCAATATCCAGCCATCTGCCGAATTTGCTGCCGATTTCTTTGAACAGGGCGCTTTGCTCATACCCGTGCTTGGCGAAGAGCCTCCGGCTCGGTTCATTGTCCGCGCACACCGTAGCCACGAGCACGTGGAAACCAAGCACCGCCGCACGCTCCTCAATGAAGCTCAGTGCCTTGCCGCCAAGCCCCTGCCCCCCTCTGCCAGGCTTCAGATAGATGCTGATTTCGCCGGAGGTATCATAGGCCTGCTTATTCTTGTGTCTGGCAATCAGGACATAACCCTGCAGCTCCCCGTCCTGCAGAATGGCATAGGACCTGAAGCGCGGATCGCCGCTTAGCACCGACTCGCGCATGGCCGATAATTCAATCGGCTCCGTATGAAAAGAAACCGTCGTATTCAGCACATAATAGTTATAGATATCTACGACCTCTGCCAGATGCTCTTCCCCAATTTCCACATAAGACAAACCGCTTGCCGCTATTTCTCCCATCCTTAATCCTCCCAGATCGCCGTCTCCAATTGATCGACAAATTTACGCAGCTTTCCGGCGATTTTCAGATTAATCGCCCCGTTCTGATACATCTGTTGCACGGTATTGCGCTGCTCCTGAATGGCCTGCAGCTTCAGCTCAAGCTTCTGGTCATCGACAACCCCATCCTTAATCCAGCCATCCCCCTCGGTAAGCCGGTTCTCCATCTGCTCGTACTTGTCGATAACCTTCTGCGAAGCCAGCCGGTTCTCTTCATTCATCCCCGCGCTGACGGCCGCCACCGCTGCCTGACACATTGAAATCTTCGCAATGCGGGCGCTCTCGGCATTCATCGCCGCCTGCCGCCCTTCATCACCGTTCAGCTTGCCGGAAAATAATCCTGAGAACAAGCGCTGAATTTCAGTCATCGAAAATTTGAACTGAGTGTCGAGCCGCTTACACATCAAGGCTTCCTTATGGTCAATAAGCTCCTCCATCTTCGAGGCTACCGGAGCCGCAATGGTTCCATTCTCCAGCATCCGCCGAAGCTCCGAACGCTCAGCCGCAAGAGCGTTTCGCTTGGCCTGGACTCCGAGCTGGCGGAAATGCTCCGCTTCCGGATCATCTGCAGTTTTCCGTGCGCAAAGCCTGTCAATTTTGTCCGTGAACTCCAGCAGGGCAGGCTGATTCATAGGCTGGGGATTTTCTGAGATCAGGCTGCGCAGCATGCTCATCCCCGCATCAATCACAACCGATCTTGCCGTCAGCTCTGAATTGAGAGTACGGGTCTCCACCACCACCGTCTCCTCCTTGTCCGCGAGCAGCGGGAGAAAGATGCTGGCAATGACCAGTGACATCAGGATGACGCCGGCCGCAAGGGCGATAATCAGGTCACGCTGCGGAAACGGTGAACCATCTCCCAGGACGAGCGGGATCGAGAATGCCCCAGCCAGAGTTACGGCTCCGCGGACGCCCGAAATCGAAGTGATCAGTTGCGACTTAAGCGGCGCCTTCTCCACCTTCCGCCTGCGGCTCTCCCATAAAGAGTATGCGTATACCCAGAGAAACCGCAGCACAATAAGCAGCGCCGTAATCGCCAGCACATAACCGGCCACCATAAAGTTGTTCAGGCTGCTGTCGCGGTATATCACCGCAACGACATCAGGGACCGACACGCCAAGAATCAGGAAGACCAGGCCATTTAGGACAAGCAGAAGCACGGACCATGTGCTTGCAGATACAAGCTGCAGCTTGTATTGCGGAGACACGGCACGGTCCTTCTCAATGGCATACATCACGCCGCCGGCTACGACCCCCAGAATGCCGGATACGCCGATTTCCTCACAGATCAGATAAATGATAAAAGGCGTGAGGATCTGCAGCAGCACATGAATCGTGACATCCTCCATCCCGAATCTGCGGATAAACACACTAAGCCGGATCAGCATAAAGGAGAGCAGTGCTCCGACGAGCAGTCCGCCTGCCGCAATCAGCACAAAGCTGATCGTTGCCTTAGGCAAAGAGAATACTCCGGTAACCGCCGCCGCGATGGCAAACTTGAAAGCGACCAGACCGGAGGCGTCATTCATCAGGGACTCGCCCTCAAGAATCCGGTGAATGCTCTTTGGCAGATGCACCTTCCCGGCCAGTGCACTTACCGCAACCGCATCCGTAGGGGACAGGATCGCAGCAAGCGCAAAGGAGGCCGCCAGCGGTATCGAGGGAATCATCCAGTGAATGGCATACCCTGCCACAAATACCGTAGCGAAGACCAGCCCTAACGCCAGCAGCAGGATAGGAGCCCTCAGATTCCACAGCTCGTCGCGCGGCGTCCGCCTGCCGTCATTGAACAGCAGCGGAGCGATAAACAGCACGAAAAACAGCTCCGGCTCAAAGGACATATGTATTCCTGTAGGAACCATAGCGGCAATGACACCCAGTCCAATCTGGATCAGCGGAATCGGCACAAACGGGATAAACCGGTTCACAATATTGGATACCGCGATGAGTCCCAGCAGTAACAGCACAGCAAGAAAAGTCTCCAAGCTCTCAACTCCCCCGGTATATTTTTTTATTATTATAGCCTAAATCTCCCAGGCAGCAAGAAAATGCTGTTACCTGGATTTCTCCCCTTCACCGTCTTCCTCATATACAAAAATCTCTTCAATACTTATCTTGAAGTACTTCGCAAGCTTAAAGGCCAGAATAATCGAAGGATTGTACCTCCCTTTTTCCAGCGAACAGATCGTCTGCCTCGACACCTCCAATGCTGCGGCAAGCTCCTCCTGCTTAATGCCGCGCTGCTTTCGGATTGCTTCAAGCCTATTCTTCATTACCGTGCCTCCTGAACATGTAAAGCGAGCTTTACGTCGAGAATACCACCTGCAGCGCAAAATGTAAAGCGGACTTTCCATAGAACATCAAAATGTTCACTGTTTTATACATTGACAAAAATATTTTTTTGTGTTATAATAAATTATTTATGTATTGAAAATGTAACGTAGGTTCAGTATGATATGCATTAGCCTCACGGCATCACTCTTATCATTTATAACGGAGGGATACAATGCATATTGCCAAAGGAATTGAAATGCTGGAGATTTCCGTTCAGGTCATGGGCGGTACAGACACCTTTTACCCTACCCTGCTCTGGGACGAGGAGTCTGCTATACTGGTCGATACCGGAGTTCCGGGACTGGCGCAGCGCTTCAAGGAGGCTCTCACTGAAGCTTCCGTGCCTTGGGAGCAGCTTAAGACCATCCTCATCACGCATCAGGATCTCGATCACATCGGAAGCCTGCCGTCCCTGCTGGATCTGGCCGGGCCTGGGCTGAACGTGCTGGCCCATGAAATCGAGCGACCCTATATCGAAGGGGACAAGATGCTGCTTAAGCATACCCCGGAAGCACTGGCAGCAGCCGAAGCCAATCTTCCGCTAACCGTGCCGGAGGAGTGGCGGCGCGCCTTCCTGAATGTGCTGGCCCATCCGCCCAAAGGAAGAGTAGATCAGACACTTACCGGCGGAGAGCAGCTCCCCTTTGCCGGCGGAATTACAGTCATTCATACGCCCGGCCACAGCCCGGGCCATTTAAGCTTGTATCATCAGGCGAGCCGCACGCTGATTGCCGCCGATGCCTTGACCGTCCAAGGCGGTGAGTTGTGCGGACCCGACGCAACTGCTACGCCTGATATGGCTACCGCCCTCAGTTCTCTGAAGAAATTCGCCGATTTTGAGATTCGCCAGGTGATCTGCTATCACGGGGGATTGTTCACCGGGGATGCCAACCGCAGAATCGCCGAGCTTGCACAAGGGATTGTGTAACTAGCCTAGTGTAGCACCCATAAGTGAAGTTTTGGCTTCACGGCCCGCTTGGATACTTTACAGCACAAAAAAAGAAGCGAAGCCGGTCCAGCCGGTTCGCTTCTTTTTATAACAGCCGTCAGGCCAATCAGGACTCCGAAACCACCGTGAACCGCTCGCGGATATGCTGCGGCCGCTCGATCTCATCCACGATTGCAATCGCATAATCAGCATAGCTGACGTAGCTTTCGCCTTTGGAGTTGGACAGCAGATGATCCTTACCTTTCTCATAGGCGCCTGTTCTTGCACCTACGGCGAAGTTGGCGGACGGGCTGACAAAGGTCCATTTCAGATCCTTCGTGCCTTTCAGAATCTCCAGATTTTTGCCCTGATTCAAAGCCGTTGGCTTCACAAAGTCAGGAAATCCCGGCGTATCCACTACTCTTACAGTTTTGGCTTCATCCACATACAAGCTTCCTGCTCCGCCCACTACGATCAAACGCGTACCAGGTGCGTCCTTCAGGGCTTCAATCAGCACATTCCCGGCATCCACATGCAGATGCTCCTGCCCGAACGGGGCACCAAAGGCATTAACCACAACGTCAAAGCCCTTCAGATCCTCCGCAGTCAAAGCGAAGATATCCTTCTCTACTACAGCAGCCTTGCTGCCTGCCACTTTTGCGGCATCCCGTACGATTACAGTAACCTCATGACCTCTGCCCAGCGCTTCCTTAGTGATCTCGCTTCCCGCCTTGCCGCTTGCTCCGATGACTGCAATTTTCATAATTAGTTCCTCCTAAAGTTTTGTTTAGTGTAATCAGGCCAGTTGCAGGATATCCTGTATGATCTTCCGGTCAACATCCAAATCAAACTTCCGGCCCCAAAAGCATTTTCAGGGGGTGCTTCACGAAATGAATATCTTCACGATGGATAATTTGCTCTTCTATGCCGCTTTTTTGATCCACATGCAGGAAAAATTCAGCATGCTCATCCGTTAATGCATTCAGCAGCAAATTGATCTGCTCTGGGTTTTTATGACAAAGGATTACATAGGCCATTTTGAAGTTTTTCAAAACATTCATCCTTTCGCTCATATATTTCCAACATTATAGGAGAATGAGCGGGGATGGACAAGCAAATCTTTCACCTTAAGGCTTTACAAGCAGTTTAATACTAATGTTCCACGGATCTGTAACCGCCACAACTCCATCTGTTTCATTGACTTTGTACCCGGCCCCACGCACACGTTCAGCCACGGCATCACGTTCCTGAACACTAGGCAGAAGCAAAGTGAAGTAATCAATACCCGCCGCATCGGCCGGAGCTGCTGGAGCGCCTTGACCCGCCCAAACATTCAGCCCCATATGGTGATGATAACCCCCTGCCGAGATGAACAAGGCCGAATTGCCGTACCGCGTTGTCACCTCAAAACCCAGCGTATCCACATAGAACTTCTTGGCCTCGCCAAGATCGCCTACATGAAAGTGAACATGCCCGATTACCGTGCCCGCAGGCAGTCCGGTCCAAGGCAGACCTTCAGAGGCAGCCAGCAGTCCTTCCACATCCACCGGATCGGTGCTCATTACTACATTCCCTTCAGCATCATACTTCCACGTATTACGCGGACGGTCACGGTACAGCTCAATCCCGTTATTATCCGGGTCCTGAATATACAGCGCCTCACTGACAAGATGATCACCTTGACCAACCTCAATATCTGAAGCGATCAGGTTGCGCAGCACCAGCCCAAGGCTAGGACGGTCCGGCACAAGGATGGCAAAATGGTACAGTCCCGCAACCGAATTGCGGCGCAGCACCCGGGCATTCTCAATCTCCCGCAATATCAGCAGTACATGCTGGCCGTCAGCGGTCATTTCCACTTCGCGTCCGGTTTGACGCAATATTTTGAGTCCTATAACATTCTGGTAAAAAGCAAGCGAACGCTCCAAATTGCTCACTCTGATCTGCACAAGACCAATTTCCAGCTCTTGTGGCAGAGTTGCTGTTGCTGTCATATCAATCCCTCCTGAATGTAAGCGGATCTGAAATTTACAATCCGTTTGTTATTGTCTAGTCTTAACCTCACTCGAGCTTGTCATCCACAATTGTAACTGTTACCGTTACATCTTAACTAACTTTAGTATAGTACCACTCCATAAGTATGTCAATTACTTTTACAAAAAACACAAAACCCAACCAGGATTGGTCGGGCTGTACAATACAAACGCTCCTCATAACATGCGTCTTAGTCTTTTATTCCTCTATATTTAGCGGTTCTTAGCTCTCTAATATACAGCTCCAAATCCGGCATTTCCGATTCTACAGCCTGCTGCACAGCCAGTTCAATATCATAGGGAACTCTAACGAACTGTATGTTCAGCCGCCCAAAGGAAAGGTTACCGTAATCACCCTCCAGCAAAACATATGAGGCCTGCGTCAGATCCAGCGGATTGCCGACACTTCCCACGTTAAATAGCGTTTTCCCTTCCAGATGCTGCAGGTATGCGTTATGAATATCCCCATATCCGGCTACATCTGCCGGCAGATCAGCCTGGCACAGCTCAGAGGACTGAAACAGCGACAGACGCTGCTCATACGCATCCCACGGTTGCACCCGTTCATTCACACTGCGCGGCGAAGCATGAAACAACCGGACGAACTTTCCGCTCATCCAGAACTCAATGGAGAACGGGAGTGATTTTAAATAATCGAGACGATTCTGTCCCAGTACGGCACGGTGCCATTTCACAACCTCAAGCCCGCTTGTTCCAGCGACGAACTCATCCCAGTTCCCGGTAACAACTTCTTCGCAATGCTCCCGGATAAGATCAACTGTCAAATCTGAATTCGGCCCTTTGCCGACGATATCTCCGAGACAAAAAATCCGGCTCACCCTACGCTCCTGAATATCCGCGAGCACCGCCTGCAGAGCCGTCACATTGCCATGAATGTCAGAAATAATTGCAATCGTGTCCACCTATGTACCTCCGTTGCTGTCTAGTATGCATTGTTTTTTGCATCATTTATACACTTTAACACCATTATAGAATCTTTGCTCCGATGTCGCCGACTGAATCCACTCCACAAGCCCTACGCGATTGATCAGGAACTTCTCATCCACTTTAATATACGGAAGCATCATGCCGGTAAAGGAACCGTTATTATTCAAAATGGAATGTTCAGCTTTTATGATATTCAGCACCTGCTCCTCCTTCAGTCCCAGTAATTCGGCAGTCTCCTGAAGAGTCAGCAATGGCTTGTCGGTTATCTGCAGCCCTGTCTGAGCTTCTGTCTTCACCTGGTCAATCCGGGCTTCCTCTGCCTTCCCGCTGTTAATAATCAGACAACCAGCAATAAAAGATAATCCCAGGATCAGGCTTGCCGCCAAAATTGAAATTTGATTTTTCATATCCATCTCCTTGTTTTCAAGCACCATCATATTCGATAAGCCAGCAGTCTCTGTATTGGCCTTCATGCCATTCATGTTCAGGGAGCAGCTTTTTGCGCACAAACCCGTTCTTCTCATAGACTCTCAGCGCGCGGTGATTCCAGCTCTGCGGGTCCATCACAATCTTATCCGCCTGCTTCACTTGAAACAGGAAGTTGACCGTCTCTTTTATGAGCTGCGAGCCAATTCCTTGATTCCACAGCCCGGGTTCACCGATAAACTGGTCCATACCGTAGATCTCCCCCGCAAAATCCGCATAGCCATACTCCTGCCGCTCTTCAGCTTCAATCGGATAGAACTGGATATATCCCACATCCTGAGACTTGTATTGAACAATCCCGCGGGTCATCCCCTCCGAGGCGTCTTCATAAAAATGCTCCAGCACCATTTCCAGATTATGCGGACGGTCGCGGCCTTCATAATACTCCAGCACCGCCGGATCAGACAGCCATTTCACCAGCAGCCCCGCATCCTCAGGCTCCAGCCTTCTAACACAGAGTTCTTCATTATGATATAAAATCATTGCAGGGATGCTCATCTATATAACTATATACAAGTTGAACTTTAGATTTTCATAATGGGGTCTGGTCGTAACTGAGTGGAATGTTTGGACTTCCGGCCGCTGTTATGTTTGGATTTCTCTGACTAGAACCGCTGATCGCGGTAGAAATCCAAACATAAAGGCGGACGCATTCGCTCCTCCAGTTCCAAACTTCCTCTCCGCACTTCTACCCTATTTATGTATTCTTTAGTTCAACTTATATAATCCTCCTTTCGAACTTACATGGTGTCAGTCTACTGCATTTGGAATATTGTGTAAAGGCGTCTTCTGTACAAAAAAAGTGACCCCGCCAACGTCCGGCAGGGCCAAGGTCTATATATAAGGGGGGTCATGGGATTACTATAAGCCCTGAAGCTTAAAGGCATATGAAAAGCACATAAAGGTTTGCTGAAATTGTCGCATCCACCCTCTAACAATAGAAAAGATCCCGCCGAGGCACGACAGGATCCAGGAAAAAATCTATCCACTGGGGGGTGGAGATCTTTAATATACTCCTCCAACCTTAAAACCACATAAATTCTTCCTGAAATTTATCTTAAATTTCTATACGCAGGGTCAGTACACGGGAATCTGATTCACGATCTGATCAAGTGTAACCTCCTGCAGTACATTCTCCATCGCCGTCTGGGCCCTGGAAAAGACCGGAACAATCGCTCCGGCAATATTTTTGCCGACCGAACATGCAGGGTTCGGATGCTCATGAACGGAGAACAGGGAGCCCTCCTCCACCGCATTCACCGCCTTATAAATCTGCAGCAGCGTAATTTCAGACGCACTGCGTGTAAGCTTGGCCCCGGCTACACCGGGACGGACATCCACCAGCCCAGCCTTATGCAGCATGCCTGTAATCCGCCGGATCACTACCGGGTTGGTATTAACACTGGCGGCAATCCATTCTGAGGTGCTTTTGCCTTCCTTGTTGCTGTCAATCAGCGTTAAGATATGAATAGCCACCGCAAACCGGGTGCTAATGTTCATGGAAATCTCTCCTTTGGTGCCTTAGCAAAAAGGACACTATAGATGCAACAATAATAGTTACATTTCAGCCGGTTGTCAATCCCATGAGAATTTCCATGACCTGCTCAGGGTATTTCTTGCTTAGCCGTGTTTTGCCGAGATTGCTCTTCACAATCTTGATCATCCGGGCGTCACCAGTCCCGGCATATCTGCGCAGCATAGCAAAACCGGGCTCCGGTTGACCCGCAACAAACAGACTCAGGCTATACTCCAGGCCCTTGGATAACACACGATAATGCTCCGGATCGGCTGGCTTCACAGGCCCGGAGAGAATGCCTTGCATAATTTCGTCAGCTATCTCCAGGCAATAAAGAACATTGGCCTCATCTTTAAGGAGGGGAGGATGAGCGAGCGCCGCAACAAACGCACGCTGTTCAAGCAATGCCGAAGCTGGACGCCAGCCCTCAAGCAACTGCTTCAGAAGTGCAAAGCTAAATTCACCTATGTACTGCAGTCCCATCGCCGCCGCCTCGCGCATCCGCCATCTGGAATCATTCATCGCCGATTTCATGAACTCTTCGGACTGACTCCGCCGCCCGGCATCTGCATATGGATAATGGGCACCGCAAGCACATACGGCAGAGAATGGCAGAAATTCATGGGGATCGTTGGTCTTGGCGTCAGCCTCAGGGATCTGTGCCCAAGCAGAGAGCAGCGCCCAACCGGTGTCCGTCACTTCAGGTTTGCCAAAAAGCTTCGCAAAGCAGCCCGCCAGCTCCAGATTGCCCCTTGGCCCCGGCAGATTGCTCTCTTGCAGCATATAATCCGTAAGCAGCGGCCACTGTTCCCGGTCGTCTATCCACTGCTGAAGCGGCACTGAAGCATATTTATTCCCACTCATCCCGATTCCTCCGATTCATCGCAATTTCACTGTGTGCGGACAACTCCCTGCATCTCATAAGGGTAGTCAATTTGCTTCTTCACATTAAGCATCGCGGCTTCTCCGGCCAGAAGTGACAAAACATAAAGCCCAAGATCAATGGAGGTCGAAACCCCTCCGCCTGTAATAATTTGGCCGTCCTGCACAACCCTCGACTCCACCACTTGAGCGCAATAAGGCTCCAGAAGATCATAAGCGGAGGGATGTGTCGTGGCAGCATGTCCCTGCAAAAAACCGGCCGCACCGAGCAGCAGTGAACCTGTGCACACCGATACTTTGTAAGGAACATCCCTTGCCCCCTGAAGCCATGATATGAAGGGCTCGTCGTAGCGGAGCTTCCTTGTTCCCATTCCACCAGGCACAAAGATCAGGTCATATTGCGACAAGTCCGGCAGCACTTTGCCTATTTTGACGGTCAGCCCGAGCTCATCAGTCACTTCTTCCCTAATTCCGCAAATATCCCATTCCAGCCCGTGGCCTGATTCGAATTGCCCCAGCCGGTAGATAACATCATAGAAGCCGGCAAAATCCAGAAAAGTAATTCCGTCAAAAAGTATAAAGGCCATTCGCATTGCATCCGCCTCCTTTACAGCTTATGTTCAGCTACTCGCTGTCGTATGCCTGCAAGGCCACAGGCAAAGCCTGGATAACCACGTTGCCTACAGCCGGAAGAGCAAGCAAAACAGCACTAATGATCTCTTCTCTTGTGGCTCCGAGCGCCTTGGCATGCTTCACATGAAAAGGCAGGCCGCTCTCCAGCCGCACCGCTGCCAATACAGAGATATAAGCAATTTCTTCTGTCTTCGGGTCAAGCTTGCTGGCGGCCTCCAGCTTGTGAACCGTCTCCATCCAAGCCTTCTGGTGTTCCGGTGCTTCCTTCATAAAGGTCATAAATGAATTGCTGACTTGCGGTAAATCCCCCATATTTTATCCCTCCAGTTCTATTATCACTCCACTTATGCGCTTGTCAGAATAATCGGTTTACCCTTGGTAACCACAATCGTATGCTCATACTGGGCTACGCGGCTGTTGTCCATCACACTGAGCGTCCATCCGTCGGACTGCTGCTCCACAAAATCCGCCCCGGTGGACAAAAAAGGTTCGACGGTAATGACCTGGCCTTCTTTTAGAACAGCGGTATCACGCGGGTTATAGAACGGAAGGATTTCTTCAGGCTTCTCGTGCAGAGATTTGCCGATACCATGGCTGCACAGATTGCGCACCACCCTATAGCCGCGTTTGCGCGCCTCCAGCTCCATCACTCTGCCGATCTCGTTAACCTTCATGCCTGCTCTGAGATGATTGATGACACTCATCATAGTCTCTTCGGTGCTGCGGCACAGGTGGACGATTTTCTCATTATAAGGAGGCAGTTGAAAAGAAACCCCGGAATCCCCGTAATATCCGTTCAGCTCGGCTGAAACGTCAATATTAATCAAATCTCCGGCCTGAATCACCCGGGAGCCCGGAATACCGTGCGCCACCTCTTCATTAATACTGATGCAGGTGTACCCGGGAAATTTGTAAGTAAGCTTAGGAGCTGATCTCGCGCCGAACTGCTCCAGAATCGCTGCCCCGATCCCGTCAAGCTCAGCCGTAGTCATGCCGGGCTTCACCTGTCTCCTCATCTCGGCAATGGTATGCCCTACAACTCTACCGGCTGCTCTCAGCCCCTGCAAATCCTGTGCAGTATTGCTCGTCATAAGCTCTCATTCCTCTCGGTTCAAATCAATTTCGCACTCCAATTATAACAATCTTGTGAAGAAAATAACATGAGCACCGCTTCCCTGGAAGCTCCAAAAAGGCCAACCTGCTATAGAGCAACAGATTGGCCTTTAGGAGCAGGCAGACTATGTAATGAGATCAGCCCGATATGCTATTTTAGCTAATAGCTCCTACCGCTCTCAGCCACGCATCGGTAATGAGCGCATGACCAGCAGGGGATGGATGCACGCCATCTGGCGCCCAGTATGCAGATTCCGCCTTAACGGATGCCGCAGCGAACAGGCCGTCGAGCGGAACCAGCAGAGCACCATACTCGCGTGCCAGCTCGCGCACCACATGGATTTTGGGGTCCAGATCCTGGCGCCAGCCCTTGCGGTCTTCAGGGACAGGCAGCACAAACGGCTCAATCAGGACCAGCTTGGCATTTGTGGCTTTCTTGGTGCGCTCAATCAGGTCGCGGTAAGAAGCTTCAAACTGGGCGGCTGTAGTTTCTTCACCGGAATCAAAACGGCGCCATGTATCATTAATGCCGATATAAATCGAAACTACAGTTGGCTTCAGCTCCAGACAATCCTTGTCCCAACGGCGCTGCAGATCAACCACCCGGTTGCCGCTGATTCCGCGGTTAATAAAGGTCAGCTTCTTCTCAGGGAACTGCAACCCAAGCCGCGAGGCAATCATCAGTGCATAACCTACGCCAAGCGAAGACGGGTCCTCGTAGTTACGTCCCCAATCTGTGATGCTGTCGCCCTGGAACAGAATGATATCGTTTTCTTGAAATTCCATGCTGAAAATCCTCCTATGAAATATCTGGCATAGTATAAACAAATTCATTATAGCAAATAGATTCCCGCAGAGCATCTATTGAACGGAATCAATGTCCGCAGCTAGCCAGGTCAGCAGTTGCTTTGCAGCTCAATTCAGTTTAGATGGACTTCCAGACATTTACTATGAATATTTACACATGAGGTTCTCAGAATATCACAAAAAACCCTCCAAGCTCACCCGCACCTTATACAACATCAGGTGTTGTCGGGTGTCTGCTTGGAGGGGAATTTATCGTTTAGTACGCCAGGCTGAACAGGCCTTTAATGTGGGACAAATAACGGATGTTGCTCGCTTCCTTCATGAGCGTTGCAGGCAGTCCTTTCAGCGGTGTTGAGCTGGCGCCGATGATAGCTACACCGTCTTTACGGCCCAGACTGGCAAGCGTGCCCGAATTGACCGGACTAAAAGCTTCCGAGGCGCTGTTATTCAGATAAGCATACAGATTATAGCCGATCAGCTCGCCCATCTGCCAGGCGATTTGTGCTGTTGGCGGATAAGGACGGCCGTCCGGTGCGAACACAACGGCGCTGTCGCCTGCTACGAATACATCCGGGTGAGATGTGGATTGCAGGAATTCATTGACTGTAGCACGTCCACGGTTCACTTCAAGCCCGGATTCGCCGACCAGCGGATTCCCCTGCACACCACCGGTCCACACGAAGGTGTTCGCAACGATTTGCTGGCCATCCTTCAGATCGATTACATTTCCGGCAACATTGGTAACAGGAAGACCCGTTAAGAACTGAACGCCACGGGCGGTCAGGCTTGCTGTCGCACGCTCAATCAGATGATCCGGCAGCACCGGCAGAATCTTCGGACCTGCTTCAACAAGCAGAAGCTTAATTTCCTTGGCATCAACGCCATAACGTTTGGTCAGCTTCGGCAGGACATCGGCAATCTCGCCCACCAGTTCCACACCGGTCAAGCCGCCTCCACCAATAAGTATCGTTGCATCGGCAGGATTTTTTGTTTTGGCGTATTCACGGATACGGTCTTCGATATGCCCATGGATTTTGTTCGCGTCGGCAGCGGATTTAAGCACCATGCTATACTCTTCCAGCCCTGGTATGCCGAAATAAGCTGTAGTACTGCCAAGCGCCACAACAAGCGCATCATACGACAGCGACGTGCCATCGGACAGCTGCACCTGCTTGCTGTCTACTGAAAAGGATTTCACCTTGGCAATTTTCAGGTCAATATCCTTCCCGGCAAAAAGCTTGGACAGCGGCATTGCAACAGCTTGCTCCGCAATACTGCCTGCCGCAAGACGATGAAGCTCGGTGATGATCTGGTGGGTTGGATACTGATTGACAACTGTGATTTTGGCTTCAAATTTGCTCATATATTTGCGCACGTTAATGGCGCTCAGGAGACCGCCGTACCCTGCGCCCAGAATAACGATATGTTTTGACATATTATTTCCTCCGTCCTTATTTTTGTGGATTGCGTTCGCCGCTGATTTGCAGGTATGCGTTCATAAAGCGGAGCATTTTCTGCACCTGCGGGTCCTTGATCATGCGCATCATCCCGAACAGGCTGATTGTCTCGCTGCTCTCATTTGCACGGTCCTTTGCTTCGATCACATTAGCTGCCATTGTTTTGACGGAATCTACCACAGGCTCAGCCAGTTCCTTGATGGCGCCTACAGTGTCACTCTTCAAAACCTCATCCGTTGCAACAGCCTGCACAAAATCAACCGATTTGCTCAAGACACTGACAAGCTGTGTAATCTGGGGCAATTGCTCCACCAGCGTCGTTAATGATTCCTGAACCTCGGGCTTCAAGAGTTGATCCAGAAGCTCATCTTTGGTTAAAGCTTGTGTTTTCGTAATTGTTTCTGACATATCGAGCGCTCCTTTGTATTAGCTTTGTCTCATATATAAATAACAGACCGCTAAATCAATGTGACTATTATAACACTCTTCATGTAATAAACGTCACAATCTTTTTGCCTGTTTTACCTTGTTTTGTGATTAAAATCACTTCTTTTCTGTATTTTTTGATTATTTCCTTGATTTTATGTGAAAATTCACACTTGTAGTATTTTTATCATTGACGAAGCACAATAGCTGTGCTATCTTGAGTAAGTAACATTTAGTAAGTTTATTAATTAATATCAGCAGTTAATAATTAACCACTACATATCCAATGGAGGAATACACATGAGCACTTTTTCAGAACTGGTTCAAGCACGGAGATCGGCCAATAATTTCATTGAGGGCATCAAGATTCCTCAGAATGAGCTGGAGGAAATGTTCTCGCTGGCCCGTCTTGCCCCATCGACATTTAATTTGCAGCACGTCCATTACAAGGTTGTTGCCGATAAGGACTTGAAGGAAAAAGTCCGCGAAGCCGCCTATGGCCAATACAAAATCCATACCGCTTCAGCCGTCATTATCGTGCTTGGTGACAAGAACGCTTATCTGCAAGCACCGGAAATCTATAGCGGCCTCAAAATGCTCGGGGCAATGAGCGAAGATGAATTCAACCGCACAATCGAAGATATTAATAACATGCACGTCGGCAATGACGCCTTCCAACGTGAAGAAGCGATCCGCAATGCTTCCTTGTCAGCCATGCAGTTCATGCTGATTGCTAAGGACAAGGGCTGGGATACCTGCCCGATGAGCGTTCCTGAAGCAGTCAAGGAAGTACTGGGCCTGCCGGACAATCTTATTCCAGTCATGATGATTACGATCGGCAAAGACAACCAGCACAAAATCAGACCGCGCGGCTACCGCAAGCCGGTAAATGAATTTGTGGAGTTCTTTTAATATTTGATTATGCGGAAAAAGGGTCTTCCGGCATTAACGCCGGAAGACCCTTTTTCAGTTGATAACGATCTATATTTTGCGGAAGCGCCACAGAACACTTTGGAAATCTCCGTGCAGCGCAGGCAGCGGCAGCCCCGCATACATGAGATGGTCCCCGCCATATACGCCGCCGCCTTCAAGCCACTGGTAATCGGCCTCTGGATCAAGACCCTTGAGGCGCAGATAATGTAGAGCATCATTAGGCTCGGCCAGCGTGCGGGCATATACGACCACAGCCTCGGATTTATCCTCGGCGGCGATCAGCCACGCCGTCTCGTTGCCCTCAAAAGGACTCAGCAATCTGTACTGCTCTCCGAACTGCACAAGCGGACGCAGCTCTTTATACAGCGCCACCTGCTCCTTCACCGTCGCCTTCTCTTCTTTCGAAAATTTCGTCAGGTCCAGCTCATAGCCGAAATTGCCCGACATGGCCACATGACCGCGCAGCTCAAGCGAAGTATTGCGGTGAACCTGGTGGTTCGGCACTGCTGAGACATGGCTGCCCATAGCGCTCAGCGGATAGACAATGCTTGTTCCGTACTGGATTTTGAGCCTGCTGACGGCATCGGTGTTGTCGCTTGTCCAGGTCTGCGGCATGTAATAGAGCATGCCCGGATCGAACCGTCCGCCGCCGCCGGAGCAGCTCTCGAACAATACCTCCGGGAATTCCGAGGTAATTCGCTCAAGCACGCTGTAGAGGCCCAGCATGTAACGGTGGGCCGTTTCCCGCTGTCTCTCCGGCGGCAGCAGTGCAGACCCGATTTCGGTCATATTGCGGTTCATGTCCCATTTCACATAGGTAATTGGCGCACTGCGCAGCACATCCGCAATCCGGTCGCCAATCGCCCGGCAGACATCCTCGCGTGAGAAATCCAGCACAAGCTGCATCCGGGCCAGCGTTCTGCGGCGCTGCGCCACATGCAGGCACCAATCGGGATGCTGGCGGTACAGCTCACTGTCCGGGGAGATCATCTCCGGCTCAAACCACAGGCCAAACTGAATATCCAGCTTATTCACCCGCGCAGCCAAATCCGCCAGACCCCCGGGCAGCTTCTTTGGATCGACAAACCAGTCGCCAAGCGAGCTGCGGTCATCATCGCGGTGTCCGAACCAGCCGTCATCCAGTACGAACAGCTCCATGCCAAGCTCACTGCCTGCCCGGGCAATGTCTTCAATCTTGTCGGCAGTAAAATCGAAATACGTAGCTTCCCAGTTATTCACCAGCACTGGACGTGTGCGGTCACGGAAGGTGCCACGGGCCAGACGCGTGCGATACAGCTTGTGATAGGTTCTGGACATCGCACCTAGACCCTCCGCCGAGAAGACCAGCACCGCTTCCGGGGTCTGGAACGACTGGCCCGGCTCCAGCAGCCAGCTGAAGTCAAAAGGATTCATCCCGATGGACAAGCGGGTGGTCTTATACGGCTCCACCTCGGCTTGGGCGGTGAAGCTGCCGCTGTAGACAAGACTAACCCCGTATACCTCTCCGTGATCTTCATCAGCCCCCTTGGAGAGTAGGGCAAGAAACGGATTGTGGGCATGGCTGCTCGCGCCCCGGCGGCTTTCGATGCCCTGCATACCGGGGGCAAGCGCTCTGCGCTCCACATAGCGCTCCCGCGCCCACGAGCCTGAAAGGTGCAGCAGGTCATAGCTGGAATCGCGCAGGTCCACGCTCATGCTAAGTCCGCGCAGCAGCTTCAGCGAACCTGCACCTTCGTTCACAAAACGCACAGAACGCGTAATCGCATTCAGCTCGCCAAATACAGTGTAGCTCAGAATAATCCGCAATCCGGCAACAGCATCAAGCAGCTCCAGTTCCAGCGTTTCGGCCTCGTCTTCATGCTCTGTATACGTAGCCGGAAGTCCTTCAAGAGCGGATTTGCCTTTAAAGATACGGTGCTTGTCGTACACTGCCTCAGAAGCCGTCGTTCCATCCGCAGCCTGGATTTGATAGGCCGGATGACGGAAATCCCCCACACCGTATGATGGATATTCCTGGGCAATTGTGTCATACGAGATCGACATATCCTCCGGAAAAGGGCTGGGTGAGAAGGAGCACCGTTCCGTGCGCTGCAGAATGGCGGACAATCCGGTTGCACGGATTTTCCTGCCCCAATATACATGTGCCGGAATGCCGGTCGGCAGCAGTTGAATAACATAGCTGGTTGCGCTGCTCTGAATATGAAAGATACGTTCCTCAGAAAAATATTGAATGCCCATTTGTTCCTCCTAAGATTTTGTTAGCATAAGCCACATGAATTTTCTCTACAAAACTCAGTTTTGTTAGCATATGCTAAGTATATAGTGAAATCGCTTTTATTTCATCTATGCGGAGAAATCATTTGGCATATTGCAGGATCGCAATCGCTGCCCGCTCCCGGCGTTCAGCATCCTCGCTGTACAGAGCGGACTTAAGAACAGCGAGTGCTTCGGCTAACGTCTCCTCATCCACTTTTCCTGCCTTGTCCCCATTCATATTGCCCTCCGCCGTTAAGCCTGCAATCCACAAATCAAAATTTGCCCTTGGCAGCGGACCTGTGTACTGTGAGACAAGCACCTCCCCCGCCATCCACTCCCGCACAGAATGATTAAGCTCAGCAATGGGTACACTCTTCAGCCAGGTCACACCCCGCCGATGGCAGCGTCCATCCCCGGCATTGTCAGAAGCCTCATCATAGAAATAATCACCCAGGTCGCCCAAATACGCCCACTGTTCATCCGCGACCAGCACGTAATCCCCATCCTGCATGCTATGTACAAAAAGCTCCAGACTCTCCAGGCTTGCTTCCAGCTCCCGCCCCTGAACCGCACCGCTCTGAACCAGCCTTCTGCGGATTTCCTCCCTGTCCACATTATCCAGATCACCGATGCCTGTATATCCGATGCAGACATAGTTATCCTGAAGGAACTCTTGTATCCGCTCAATGCAGAGCGGCTGTGTCTTTAGCTGAAACAGCTTCATAGCTCTTCCTCCTTCTGCTATCCTTTATCCCTAGACTATACGGAAATTATACAACAAAAAACCAAGTAAACAGGCGCATAATAGCGCTTACATTAGAATGTAATCAAAAATAGACCCAAATTTAAAGTATTCGCCTTTTTACTAATCCGCTGTCCGGGGGTATAATTCAGGTATCAACTCAAGGAACCATACACTGCAGAAAGGAACAACGGCGGGCAGCTACAATCGCTTCGCTGGGTCACTTTGGCAGATGTACTCCCTGAGCTTGAGACTATATCTTTGATCCTGTCGGTAAAGCTTTCAATCCATCCCGGAACGAAATGGTGCGGGCTTCCTAAAGCTCAAATATTGAAACATCAATCCAATCGTTACCAGGGGATGAATTAGAGAAGATTTAACGGGCAGGATAGGCAAATCTACTGCCGCCTCGGACCGATTTCTACCCGGCTGAGTACAAAGGATAGGATAAGGAGTCTGAGAAGAACATGGGTATAGTGGTTACAGCATAAACCTCTACTATTGATGAATAATCAATAATAGAGGTTTATGTGTGTTTGGGACTCTTTTTATGAGATATGATAAGTGCTGAACTCCCCGCGGAACTTACACCTTCTAATCATCTCCTGGTATTCTGCCCGCTTGTCAGGGCATTCGAAATCATTTAGATACCAGGTGATCTTCGCTGTGTCCACCCTTTTGCAGATCTCTTCAATATAGATTTTATCAACCTCCGCGAAGGAAAATCCGAATGAATAGATACTGTCAACGGAGGATGTAAGCCCCTCAAAAAAATGCTTGTGCTTCAGCATGGCGCCAGCGGTATTTTTCCGGAGCAGCTTCTGAATTTCCTGCAGTCCTTCTTCTGAACCCGTATACATCTCCATATTGGTCTCGTAATAATCTTCATCATTGCCATGTCCAAACAGCAGGTCACCTCCTTGCTCGCCGTGGATATGACAGACATTTTTCGCCCGATACAGGATTTCCAAGGTTTTCGTGTAGTTGAACGTCAGAAAATGATCGTCTTCTGTATTAATAAGTGCGGCAAAATCATCTTTGCATGGGATTGCCTCAATATCCTCAATCGTATCTACCCAATCGGTAAAATAATCAGTAATGCGCCGGGTGGGTTCAATCAGACTATTTACCAAATCTTCAATGTTGAATGCATTCTTGCTATAATCCGGATCTCCGTCTTCATCCAGCTGCTCTTCAATACTATCAATCCATTCGCTAAGGTCCAAAACGCCCAATGAAGTCTCAAGATCACTCCATTTATCCGCATCAGGCTCTACATCGGAAATTAGACGAAGCAAGTAGGATACTGTGTCAACATCGTCATATACCTCATCTCCACGGGGCTTGATTGTACTTTCGGGTACTGTAAAATCATCGCCATCTGACTCAGGATACTCCTCTCTCAGGTATTGATGGAAATGCTCATAGGATGTCTTCATTCTGTGCGCCAAATCAAATCCATTTCCCACAATAAACAGCTTGGCCATCGCAGCTCCTTCTTTCCACAATATTAGGGGGTTATACAGATCTAACTTATCTTATCATTAAAATGTTATTATCTAGTTGTTAATATCAATATAATCTCGTCTTCTCCTTTTGTCAACATTCACCAGCTATTTAGAGGAGAGGCAGCTCCGCCAGCTCCTGCTTCAGAAATTGATACAGGCTCCGGCTGGCCGGATTCAGGGGGTAATCAGCCATTCGGCAGGCTATGCCGCAGGTCATATCCACAGCTTGTCCCTCCAGCTTCCGTAATACAGTTCCGGCTGGTACGGGATGAAGTGTAACCTCCGGTACAAGCGCGATTCCGAGCCCGCTCTCCACGTAGAATTTCAAGGCGGACATACTGCCGATTTCCATCGTGTCCAGCGGCGGGCCGGCAGATTCCTGCAGCACGCTTTCGAGTTTTTTGCGGTAAGGGCAATGGGGTGCGGTAATCAGCAGGCGGTGTCCGCGCAGATGGTCTGCAGTAATCCTCACCTCTGAGGCAAGAGGATGTTCCTCAGGCATTAACAGCACGAACGGCTCCATGAACAGCGGCTCAAAATAGAGCTCCCTTCCCAGCTCCGGGGCTGAGCACAGCACAAGATCCAGCTCTCCGTGAAGCAGACGTTCACACAGCGCGCCCGAACCGGCTATATCTACAGACATCTCCATTTTGGGAAACTGAGACATGAATTTGCGCAAAATTACAGGCAGCCGGTAGCTGGCTGTAGGGTCGGTTGCACCTATACGCACACTCCCCGCTTCACCTGATTTCAAATCGGCCAGGCTGCTCTGCAGCCGTTCCATATCCTTCACAATACGCAGACTCTGTTCGTAGAACAAACGTCCGGCTTCAGTCAAGCTGATGCCTTTTCCGCGTTCAAGCAGTTCAACCCCAAGGCTCGCTTCCAGCTTCTGAATTTGCATCGTGACCGTCGACTGGGCATAATTCAGCTCTTCCGCCGCACGGTTGAAGCTTCCGGTACGGACGATGGCGTGAAAGGTTTTTAATGTTTTCAGGTCCAGAATAGTTCCCTTCTCTCTGCTTCAATTCAAAAAAATTGAACATATCCTTCATTTTATTCAATTATACAAAATCGAAAATGCTTTATAAAATACTCTATGTAGCTGGAGTACAGGGGAATTGGGGAGTGATTGCACTTTCTGCAATAGAATATCAATTATTCTGTGATGAATGACCATCTGCTGTATTTCATACAATAGATTTCTGTAATATGGGGTAAAAGCAGGTTTTCGGCTCAATTTGACTGCACAGAGTGCAATAGATTCTGTTTTCCGGCCGATTCAGAGAGGATCTGCTGCAGAAAGTGCAACAGAAGGCTTCCGGCTGAACTCGAAATAAGCATATTAATTCTGTCAAGGAGTGGATGGACATGGAACTGTCAGGAAAAGTGGCACTAGTAACTGGTGGAGGGACGGGCATTGGTCGGGCAACCAGTCTCGAGCTGGCTAATCGCGGAGCTATCGTCGCTGTTAACTATTCCCGTTCGGAGACGGAAGCACTGGAAACGGTCCAGAAGATCATTGACCAGGGAGGTCAAGCTATTGCAGTACGAGCCGACGTATCTAAGGATGCTGAAGTGCGAAATATGGCAGAACAGATCGCCGGAACCTTCGGGACCATTGATCTGCTCGTAAATAATGCCAGTATTACGGAGCATCTTCCCATGAGTGATCTGGAAGCGGCCACGGAGGAGGTATGGGATGATTTGTTTGATGTGAATGTAAAAGGCATGTTCTTTTGCGCCCGGGCCGCAGCGCCGTATATGAAAAAGAATAAGCAAGGAGCCATCGTCAATCTCGGCAGCATTGCCGGAACTACCGGAGCAGGCTCCTCTCTTCCCTACGCGGTATCCAAAGCCGCTGTGCATGGGCTGACCAAATCCCTAGCCCGCGCGCTGGCCCCGGACACCCGCGTCAACTGCATAGCACCGGGTGCTGTCGCCACCAGATGGTGGGCGGGCCGCGAAGAGCAAATGCGCCAGCTCGCCCCGAATCTGCTGCTGCAGCGCATCGCCACCCCGGAGGATATTGCCCGGTCCATTTGCTACGCTCTAGAGCAGGAGGCTATTACCGGACAGATCATTACGGTAGACAGCGGGCAAACGCTGTAATACTGTACCTCCTTCTACCTGGATGTAAAAGACTGTCGCGATTGAAACAACGATGCGTTCGCGGAGCGTCCTCACCAAGCGCTTACGTATATCTTGCGCAAAAAAACGAGGGGTGTCCCAAGCCACTTGATGGCTTTTTGGGACACCCCTCGTTCAAATTGCCTCCCCCTTTACATTATGAAGGTTCATTCCCCCATACAAGGCTGCCGGCAATATAAGCCGGAGCCTTGCTCCAATCGGCATAGCTAGTACCCGTTGGATCGAAGGAATAGTCGTCTGTCTGCGTGTAGCTGGTCCAGTTCGATTTCACTGCCCGCATCTGGATATCAATGCTTGCACCGGCGGCCAGGGAGCCAGCGGCACTTGTAAAGCCAATTTCCACATAATAATCCGCCCCTGTCTTTGCAGCCGGCATTTTGACAAAAGTGCCGGTCACATTCTCGCTGCCAACCTGGGACCAGTCACAGAAGAAGTTCTGTGTCTGCTCGCCATCAATCGTGTAATAGTATCTTATTTTCACGTCTGACAACGAGATGCTGCTTGTTCCTGTGTTGACCAGCTTGAGTTTTGGATTGATGGCTTGTACAGATGCGGCTTGGTTAACGTTGAACATCTGCACCTTAATCGCACCTGCCGGTGCGGCAGTTGTATCTGCAATAGTGACGGCAAGTGAAGCCGCAGCTCCGGCGCTGAAGTTGAAGCTCAAGGTAGTCGTACCTACCGCTTGCGCGGCCAGATATTCCTTCTTGAGCGTTACAGTCATGCCACTGACGGTATAATCCGTTCCGGCCGTCAGGGCTGCCGCTCCATTCTTGATCGAGCTTAAAGTATTACCATTCAAGGTCAGCGTGACTGGAATGTCCGCCTGATTCGCGGTTTTCTTATCGAAGCTGGCCGTGACCGGCGTGATTGCCGAATTTGCTGCTGCGGTGGTATCGACAACAGTAACAGCCAGGGAAGCTGCGGCTCCGGCACTAAAGTTGAAGCTCAAGGTAGTTGTACCTACCGCCTGGGCAGCCAGATATTCCTTCTTGAGTGTTACGGTCGTGCCGCTGACGGTATAATCCGTTCCAGCCGTCAGAGTTGCCGCTCCGTTCTTGATCGAGCTTAAGGTATTACCATTCAAGGTCAACGTGACTGGAATATCCGCTTGATTGGCCGTTTTCTTGTCAAAGCTGGCGTTAACCGGCGTGATCGCCGAGTTTGCCACTCCCGTTGTATCCGTGACAGTAACAGCCAGCGATTGTGCCGCCCCTGCACTGAAATTGAAGCTCAGCGTGGTGCTACCCACGGCTTGTGCTGCCAGATAGGCTTTCTTAATGGTAACGGTTGTCCCGCTGACGGTATAATCCGTTCCCGCTGTCAGAGTCACCGCTCCATTCTTGATCGAGCTGAGCGTATTGCCGTTCAAAGTCATGGTAACGACGATATCTGCCTGATTCGCGGTCTTCTTGTCAAAGCTGGCGGTGGTTGGTGTGATCGAAGCGCCAGTGGTAGGCGCATTTACCGGGTCAGCGTACAGCGTCCCGCGGCCGTTCGTTCCAAGATAGACCCGGCCGTAAATTCTTGGATCTCCGGTAATCGCCATATTGATCTTGGCATATTGATGGGCATCATCATTAATGCGCACCCACGATGCGCCTGCATCATCTGAACGGAAGACCCCTCTGACTCCGTCGATTTTGGCAACCGTATACAGCGCCATATAGGTCTTGCCTGGGGCGGCCATACCAAAGCCAATCAGATCGGCTTCTTGGACATTCGTCAGCTTGGTGAAGCTTGCCCCTGAATTGGCAGAGTGCCATATGCCATATTTATTTTCAATTGTATTACCACCAGCAAACCAAACATCCCCTTCAATTCCGGGAACGGCTTTCATGCTGACCTGAGCGTTACTCGGCTGCAATCCGTCTACACTGTCGGTTGGCAGTCCAGTTGCCGCTGTAGCACTGAAAGTAGCCCCGCCATCCACACTGACATAGAAGATTCCGGCATAGAACGCATAGAATTTATTCGGGTTCACCCGGTCAGAGGCTATTTTGGCACCTGCAGGAACTCCGGTGCTCGCTGTCCAGGAGTTGCCGGTGGTCTTGGAATAATAGACACCGATATCCGAGGTGCTCCACAGAATGGAGTTGCCGCTCGCAGAGACTGCAACCTGTCCTTGCCCTGCGGTGGTCTTTGCGCCGTTCGAAGGCTCGCCATTAGGCATGTACCAGTTCACGCCGCCGTCATTGGAGATCCCGATAGATTTCATGCTCGGTGTTTTCTCCTTATCGGCTCCGCCTACCCGCACTACGTAAGAAGGACTCAGCTCCGCATAGTCAATGCCTGTCGTAGTCGCCCATGACGGACTGGTCTGGAACTTGACCGGTGCCTGTGTCAGATCCTCATACCGGAAGCCGGAGACGTCGCCAAGCGCCGTGATCAGGTGGGCCGTTCCCGACGGAGGACTGATCAGGCCAAGCACGGCTGTTTCCTCTACGCCTTTGGCCATAACAGAGATATTAACCTTGCCGCCTGTATCCCAGGAGGTCAAATTATTAGATCCGTAGATTGTAGCTCCAGTTCCGTACAGCATACGATTCGAGTTGAACGGGTCAATCTCCAGATCACCCATCATCCAGCCGAGCTTAGGCGACGGATCAATGGAAGTAGGGTTTGTCACTCCATGATCGAGCCAAGGCGCTGCGCTGATGTCCAAATTGAATTTATAGGTACGTTCAGGGTAGAAACCCCAATCCCAGATCCGGCTCCAGGTCGCACCGCCGTCCGTGCTGCGGAAGATCACTTCGTCCGGCCACCAGGCATTGAAGCTGGCTACCATAAGCGTGTTCGGATGCTGGGCATCCAGCGCCAGCCCGCCGAAGCCGTACCAGTTATCCGTACCGCTGGTTGGGCTGATGTTCGTCCAGGCACCGCTGACTGTGTTCAATTTCCATACCTGGCCTTTGCTGCCGTCATACGGCCCTACTCCATTACTGTAGGTAATATATAGATCTCCTGTGGAGGAGAGCTCGCCATGATGAGGAAGATATCCGGTAGGCTGTCCGGGAACTGCTGACCATGTCGCTCCGCCGTCGGTGCTTCGATAGACGCTGTTTGCCGTATCTGCAACGCCGACGTAGATCGTTTGGGTCGCATGGCCGGGAGTTCCTGTTTTCTTATCAAAAGTAATCCAGGATAATCCCACTATGTCACTGCCATACTCAATGTTCGGGTTCTGAACATAGGTACCCACATTCGTGAAGGAGCTTACCTTCGACCAGGTCACTCCAGAGTCTGTGCTCTTCCATAATCCATTGCCGCTGCGTGCTCCGAAAAAGAGGATATTATTCTTGTTCGGGTCAATGACGAGGCGTTCACCGGCTGACCGGCCGGGCATGTTGCCCCCTACCTTGAACGGCAGCGGGGTAGATTGCCAGGTGTTTCCCCGGTCACTGGAGCGCATGATCTGCCCGTTGGTATCCCAACTGTTGGTATATGTTCCTGTAGCCATGTATACCTTGTCCGGATCAACGGGATCGGTAGCCAGCGCATCGACACCGTTCTTATTCCAGTCCACCCAGCCTACCGCATCACTGATGGATATCCAACTGCTGGTAGCTTGATTCCAGCGGTATGCTCCGCCGATGTCTGTCCGCGCATAGATGAGATTGGGTTCGGTCTGATTAAAAATAATACCGGGTACAAACCCTCCGCCCGCACCGGTGACGACACTTTTCCAGTTGTAGGCTTCGCTTGCGGCTGCGCGGGTTGTCGCTGGAAAAGCGGTGAATAAAGAGCTTGTCATAGCGGCCAGCAGGACAGCTAGTCCCATTTTGCGGATACGTTTACGATTCACGTTTTACGCCTCCTATGAATATATTTGATAACGCTTACATTATAATTGGAAAATATTATAATTTGTGAGGGAAAATAGTTGTTTTTTTGAGAAAATCGTCACCTGTTTCCGTACCATTTTCACACTATTTATGTCAAAATTAGTATATTGTCGCACAAAAAAGACCCTTCTGCAGCCTTTCAGAAGAGTCTTGTCATAGCTAATGCTGTAGCACAAACTCATCCAGCTTACTGCCGTCTACAGCATAGGCCTGATAGGTTAGCGTACTGCCGCTCACCGTTATTCCGGCGAACATTTGCTTGTTGTTCTGGAAGTGAACCTTATGGTAGAACTGATCGTTTTTCTTCTCGTTAAACTTTGCGCCGGAAGCGTTGGTGACTACATACACCGTACCTCTTCGGACGCTGCCCGAATTCTTTTGTTCGGGAACGATTTTCCCGCCATACAGCGGATAGGATCTGGAATATTCATGGTTATGTCCCTGCAGCACCAAATCCACCTGATATTTGTCAAAAATCTCCGTCCAATCCTCCAACTTCTTGTAGGTGTTCCCGCCGTAGACAGGACGGTGCATCGCTACGATTTTCCACTTCTTATCCGTGCCCGCAAGGTCCTTCTTCAGCCACTCGGCCTGCTGCTTCAGATTGCTCTCCGTATTCAGCACAGCCACATGGACAGCGCCATAGTCAAAAGAATACGTGGTTCCTGCTATGGAACCTTTCGCCCCGTTGTCCGGCAGATTGAAATGCGAGGTGAAGCTCGCCGCATCTCCGTCCACCTCATCATGATTGCCCGTAACCGGCATGAGCGGCACACCTTTGGTCCATCTCTGCGCATTCCCAAAGAACTGGTCCCAGCCCGCCGACTTCTCCGGCTCCTCCGTCAGGTCTCCGTTATGCACGATAAACTGCGCAGCCGGGAAGGTCTGAAACGCCTTGTCCAGCGTCTTGCCCCATAGCTTGAAGTCGGCTGACGTAACTCCCTGCGAATCGGTGACGTTAATAAAGGTCACGTTGCCGCCACCCGCCTCCGCCGTTCTGAACTCGGCAACCTCACTCCATTCCCCTTCCGCTCCGCTGCCTACTCTGTAGGCATACAGGGTTCCCGGCTCAAGCCCGGCAATCTCCGCTTTATGTACACCTCTTGTGCCAGCATCCGTCCGAATGACCTTATTTGCAGCCTCGGCCTTTAGCGGAATTCCTCCTGTAAAAGCTGCCGCCCCGCCCTTTACAACCTCAAGCCATCCGGCAACGCCGGGATCTGCGGTAAACCAGGTGAAGGCACGGCTCGTTCCGGTGTCACCCTTGAAGGTAGTAACCAAATCGTACGGCATGCCCGAAGAGGCAGCGACTTCCGCCTGTTTCGGTCTGAGCCGCTCCACGCCCAGCGCCAGCACAATAAGTACGATGACAATAATTCCTATGATGAAGAGGATCTTCAAATCCTTCATACTGCTCCTTCCATAATCTGTTTTCGTTATAAGATACTCTCTTACCAAGACAGAAGTCAAATAGACTCCGCCAAAAAGCTCACATATCGCGTCATTTGTTAACGCAATGTAAAAACTTTCAGTTAACATTCAGGCAATTTTAAGAAAAGAATAAGGTACGTCCATTAACATGGGAGCTGGCAAGTTACAGAGATAGAAATTTAAACCAGAAACCAGAGAGAAATGAGGTGTGAAATGAATAAGAAGCTGCAATTCCGCCATGAGCTGAAATTTTTTATTAACTATCATCAATACCTGATTCTGCGCCAGCGGCTGAAAACACTGATTGATGCCGACCAGAACGCGGACGACAGCGGGGAATATCATATCCGCAGCCTGTATTTTGACGATATCAACAATTCGGCGCTGTCCGATAAGCTCGGCGGCCTGCGGGAGCGTGCCAAATACCGGATACGGATCTACAACGTCCAGGACAATGTGATTCATTTTGAGAAAAAAATTAAAATGGACGACTACATCGCCAAAATTAAAGAACCGCTGACGAGGGAGATGTACGACCAGATTATGGCCGGCAATTATGAGGTGCTGAAGGTGCCGGACAGTCCGCTGTTCATGGAGCTATACAGCCAGATGCACTACAATCTGCTGCGCCCGAAGGTGATCGTCGATTATGTCCGCGAGCCTTATGTCTGCCATAACGGCAATGTGCGGATTACTTTTGACAAGGAGCTGCGCACAGGGCTGCATTCCACGGATATTTTCAGCAAGGAGCTGCAGCCGGTACGGGCTCTGGATGAGAACTTTATTATTTTCGAGGTCAAATTCGACGAATACATACCGGAGTATATCAAGATTGCGCTTCAGCTTAATGGGTTGAACAGACAGTCTGCTTCAAAATACGTGATTTGCCGGAAATTTCTAAAAACCAACACTTGGGAGGATTATTGAAATGAGTAAGGACGCGACAACAAATACTTTTTCCGATATTATCAAAAATTCAGTGATCGACAATTTCGTCTCCGACATCAGTATTTCCAAAATGCTGATCACGCTCGGGGTTGCTTTTCTGATCGGCTTCTTCATCTATCTGCTCTACAAACGGGTCTTCAGCGGCGTGCTCTATTCCAAAAGCTTCAACGTCTCCCTGATGGGCATGACCATGATTACCGCTACAGTCATTATCGCCATCAACTCGAACCTCGTCCTGTCGCTGGGGATGGTCGGCGCGCTCTCTATCGTCCGCTTCAGAACTCCGATCAAGGATCCAACCGATCTGATCTTCCTCTTCTGGGCTGCGGTAGCAGGCATTGTTACCGGTGCTGGCTTCTTCACGCTTGCGATCATCGGCTCCGTAATTATCGGGCTGATTCTGTTCCTGTTCATTAAAAATTCTTCAGTCGAAACGCCTTATCTGCTGGTTATCAACTGTGAGAGCGATAACAGCGAGCGCGAGGTGCACAGCCATCTGAACAAATCCGTCAAACGCTACAATGTGAAGCAAAAAACTGTAACCGCAGGCAACATCGAGCTTACACTGGAGCTGCGTCTCAATGACAAGGAAGGCGGGTTCGTCAATACTGTATCCGATATTACCGGCGTGAAAAACGCCCTTCTGATCAGCTATAGCGGCGATTATGTATCATGATGAAGGGCGGTGCCGGGATGAAAGCACGAGGTAACCCTGTCCTGCTGATGTTTTGCTGTCTGCTGCTCGTTATCGCTATGGCCGGCTGTCAGAATGCAAATACGTCTGCGAGCAACAACAGTACAACTAAGGATGTCAAGGATACAGCGGTGTCAAGCGACGAGCAGAATCTGGATACGAAGGTTTTTCCTAAGGACAAGATTGTGGATGTCAAAATTACCATCGACCCGGATGATTTTCAGGACATGCTGGATAATGCCAGCGCCGAGGAATACAAGATGGCTTCTGTAGAATATAACGGGATCAAGATGGATAATGTGGCGGTGCGGACCAAAGGCAATCTGAGCCTGCGCAGTGTCGTGCAGATGAGCGATTCCGACCGCTACAGCTTCAAGATTTCTTTTGACGAGTATGTAAACCAGACTTTATTCGGCATCAGCAAAATCAATCTCAACAACAATTACAGCGACGCCTCGTATATGCGGGAATTCCTGACCTATGAGCTTGCGGAGAACATGGGGCTTCCCACGCCAAAATATTCCTTCGTCAACATCTACGTCAACGATGAACTGAAGGGCTTCTACCTCGCAGTCGAGCAGATCGGTGATGCCTATCTGGAACGCCACTTCGGCAATACTTACGGTGCGCTGTACAAAGGGGTAATGACGGGCCAGGGCAGCGATTTGACCTGGCTCGGCGATGACGCTTCGCTCTATACCGGCCTTGAGATGAAGTCGGAGAAATCAAACGATGATATCGTCCTTGACATGCTGAATGAGCTGAACAACGGCACCGATTACGAGAAATACATCAACGTCGATGAGGCCCTCGGCTATATCGCGCTGAATGCCGTAACCGGCAATATGGACAGCTATCTCGGCGGTAACAAGCAGAACTATTATCTATATGAGGACGATGGGGTGTTCTCGATTCTGCCGTGGGATTATAATATGGCCTTTGGCGGCATGGGCGGCTCGGATGTACTGATTGATGAGCCGACTCAGGGCGCACTCGCCGAGCGGCCGCTGATCGCAAAGCTGCTGGCGAATGAGAAATACAAAGCGAAATATCACGAGATCATCCGCAAGATGCTGGACGGTTATCTCAAGGACGAAACGTTCCAGGCCCGGAGTGATCAGCTTAATACGATGATCTCCAGCTATGTGAAGGCCGATCCCTCCGCTTTCTATACGTTTGAGGAGTACAAGAGCGGGATTACAGCGGTGAAGACATTTATGTCGACGATGGCGGCAAGTGTCTCCCAGCAGCTTGCCGGCACTATCCCTTCCTCCGGCGACGGCTCGGGAAGCGGTATGGGCGGAGGCGGTTTTGGTGGCCCAGGCGGTGACGGCGGCCAGGGCGGTAACGGCGCAGCGCAAGGCGCGCAAGGGCAAGGCGCAGCAGCGGTGCAGCAGCAAGGCGGAGCGCAAGGTGCGGCGGCGGGCGCGCAGCAAGGCGGTGCGCAAGGTGCAGCGACGGGTGCGCAGGCGCAGCAAGGCGGCGCGCAAGGTGCGGCGGCGGGTGCGCAGCAAGGCGGCCCTCCCGCCGGAGAGCCGGGCGCCATGGGCGGGCCGGCCATTCCCGAGGGCGGCAACGGCCCGGGCGGCGGTATGGGCGGTGGCTTCGGCGGCGGCATGCCGGGCGGCGACTTTGGCGGCGCTGGCATTGCGCAGCAGCAAGGTAGCGCAAGCGAAGCCATTACTACTGGCGTAGCTCTTGTTGTCCTCCTGCTCACTGCAGCGTTCGTTACTTTCTATAAGCGAAAACGGCTGTAATCCTGCAAAGAAGCCTCAGAGAACATCTGAGGCTTCTTTCATTTTAAATAAATGCTCTTCGCGCGCGCTCTTGCATTTGATGACCATAAAACTGCATTTCACATCATTCCGATTGCATCGGCACGTTGATATCTGTATGCTTGATATCTGTATGCTTGAATTGAAATCCGATGTACTGTGGAGATGAAATCTTTGATTAGAATTGTTGTCTGTGATGATGAGCAAATCATGCTGTCCGAATTAACTAATAAAATCACTGCATATATGAAAAACACAAATTACTCCAGTCAGGTCTTTCCTTTTTCACATGCTGAAGCGCTGCTTGAGAGCAATGAATCCTTCGATATTATTTTCCTTGACATACAAATGGGCGGCATTACCGGTATGGAAGCGGCGCAACAATTACGGCAGGCAGGTTCAGAGAGCATGCTTGTTTTTGTCACAGTATTGAAGGAATATGTGTTTGACGCTTTCACGGTGGAAGCATCGGACTACTTATTAAAACCTATAGACGATGACCGTTTCATACGGACAATGGACCGTATTTTTCATTACATTGAGGATCGAAAAAAACACAGCTTGACCATTCAAACAGGAGCCTGGTGCAAATCTATCCGATTTTCAGATATTTTATATTGCGAGGCCATTAACAGAAAAATTGTTGTTCATACCAAGCAAACGGTAATTGAATACTATTTCAAAATAGAAGAATTGGAAAAACAGCTAAAACCCTTTTTCTTCAGATGTCATCGCAGTTATTTGGTTAACCTTCAGTACGTTTGCAGCTATGAGCATGGAACGGCAAAATTAGAGAACGGAGACAATCTTCCGATTTCAAGGCTTCGGCAGCAGGATTTTGCAAAGGCAGTTTTAAACTATATGAAAGAAGAACGAAGATATTATGGAAATGTTCAGCCTGTCAAATAAATGGTTTGATTTCTTCTTCTATTTTTGTATTTTGAACGGCAGCTTAGCGTGGCTTGAAATTAATTTTTTCGGAAAATTTATCAATCAGAGTTTGAAATGGAATCACTATTTTACGTATGTATTAATGATGTATTTTTTGTATGCCACAGAAATACAACTGCGCGTATCGTTTCCAACTTCGACTATGTTAGAGCTGGCCGCGCTATTCGGATTCGGATGTCTTATTTTGCAATGCACTCCGGCTTTATCAGCAATTACAGCCATACTGACCATAAGTCTGATGCAGGTGGTAAACGGTATTTTCCAATCCTTATCCAGCATCATTTATCCATTTTTCCCGTATATGAATGCTAGTGTACTTATATGCAACTTGCTTGCAATAACAACCGCCTTTTTTAGTTACAGGTATGTTATAAAGTCATTTGGCAGAAGAAAAACGCCCGTGAATCTGTATGTACTGATTCTGCTAATGCCAATCCTGTTTGTTTTACTTGTTGTGCAGTATGTTTTTATGACTACCGCCGTTTTCAACCGGAACGGAGCACGCCTTTTCTCGAGCATAAGTGATTGGGAAATGTTACTCATCCAAATTGCGGCTTTTGTTTGTCTGTTTGCCGTACTTTTTGCCTATCAGAAACTATCTGAGGCCTTTGAATTGCAAATGCGGAACACATTGCTGGAGCAACAAATCGATATGCAAAAGGATTATATGCAGGAGGTACAAACCCGGTATGAGCAGACCCGGGCTTTTCGGCATGACATAAAGAGTCACTGGACAGTGCTGCGCGGGCTTTTAAAAAATGAAGAAAATGAAAAGGCGTCGGAGTACTTAAATAAGCTGGAAATAGCTTCAGATACGTTTTCCTTTCCCTGCCAAACTGGAAACATGGTCATTGATATGCTGTTATCTAACAAATTAGGGCTGGCGCAGCAAAAAGGCATCCGGGTAGACTGCACCATGAAGATTCCAGCAGGAGACGCAATAGATGAGATGGATTTATGCATCATTTTTTCAAACGCCGTTGACAATGCCATAAAAGCCTGCAACCCCATTGAAGGATCGGACCAATACATAATTATTTATGCGGTTCAAAGAGGGAATTTTTTTATGATAGAAATTGAAAATAGCTGCAACGGGGAAAATACACACGCCAGAGGCTCCGGCATTGGGCTGCAAAACATTCAAGCTGTCGCTGAAAAGTATAATGGAGCGGTCAGCGTAGAAAACACCCCGCAAATGTATAAATTGAATGTCCTTTTATCATTCCACTACACTCAGACAGCATCTGATTCCAAATCTATTGAAACGGCATAAGCTGCTGATTATGCTAAGTGTGTCTTCAAAGATAAAAGGAGGTTTTACATATGAATGTCAGCAGTATAGGGACCCATGCTCCGCAAAAACCAATTGGGGGCGGTTCAAAAAACGTTGAGCAGGATATTAAAGCATTGGAGCAGGAGAGAGCCAAGCTTGAGCAGGAGAAGCAGAAAGAAAAGAACCCGTTTGCATTAAAACAAAGCCAAAATTATGATTCCATAGATAAACAGATCAAGGATTTGGATACGAAAATCCAACAGTTGAGAGCAAAGGCTTCAACCTCTGAGGAGGCCCCGAAGGATCAGGCGGAAAATCAACAAGCGTCCTCAGCCTCCCGTCAAGTTGATGAATATGTGAGCAGTAATGGCCAGCCCCGGCAGCCGTCTGCAGGAATCTACAGTGTTTCCCGGAATGAAAAGGGAGAACCTGTCGTCTCTTTTAACCCGGCTCCGATGAACAATGAGGCTGCCAAGAAAAACTCGCCGGATGACACATCGCTCTAGTAGATCGTCAGAATCATCTTCTGATCGGAAGAGTCCGCCCGTTTGTAATGGACTGAGCAGCTCTTATTTCTACTGGAAGTCATTTTTCCGCAAGTTAACGGACTCCAGTGCCTTTATGGGCGGACTTTCAAACTAAATATACCTGCTGAAGAGGCGATAAGCGCGTTACGGTCCGTTAGCTAGGCTAAATGTATCCTTTTCGGGAAAATAACGGCTTTACGGTCCGTTAAGGAACAGGAGGATGGATACGACGAATCCTTCTCTCCCCGGGCCACAAAGGCTCCGTCCTATGAGACGGATTTAGAACTGATTCTGTAGTTACCTTCTACAAACGCAAACGCCTCTAGCACAGCGGCCTAAATGCAGCACTAATAGCCTCGGGCGCTCACCTGACCGTCCGAGGCTTTTTTACAAGTATTATCATTGCACATATCTCCGCAGAGTTCCGTGGTTCATCAAGCCTCCTCCGCCAACGGCTCCTCCGTATTCAGAAGATTTATCAGCTCGACCAGGTCCCCGGCCGAAGCTGCGGAGAAGCCGTGCTCTGTGTTGTTTTGCGTGAGCTCCTGAAGGACATCCTTAATCGCGATCAGCTTCACGCCCTCTTCCCGGATGCAGTCCAGCTCACGTGTATCCTTCACTTTGCCATGCACGAACCAATATTGCCAATCTGCACCGCCAGCCAGTGCGTCCCGTAACTTCTTCTTTTTATCCGAGGTGTATTTGATTTCGACCCAGGCCTTCACACTGTCCTTGATGCTCTCAGTATTTCTTACTTTGGCACTTGTCTTCGACTTCGCTCCCAGCTTCTCCATCTGCGATTTCGTCAGCTTGCTGATGTAAGCCACTGGCCGCACGCTAACCTGCACCTCGCAATGAATGTACTCCCAGCCCTCATCGCCATTGTTGCGGACGGCAAGAAAGTCAATTTCGTTCAGCTTCTCTCTAATGCCCCGGATGGTAAAATACCCCTTCTTGTTCAGCCATTCTTCTACCAGAGTTTCCGCTTGGAGCGCCATGATCTTCGTCCTCCTTATACGCTTGTAAAAAGCATGTAAAATGCTTGTAAAAAGTGCCTGGCTTAATAGAGTTATATTCGCTTTTCTTTTACATAATCCTCCATAATTAACTCCTAAAAACAAGAAAGAGTGTCCCAATAGCCATTAATGGCTTCGGAACACCCTTCTATAATGTAAACGATTCACCTTTTTCCCGTATCAGGCATGCGGACTGCGGAACAAACCGGCAATCGCCAGCAGCAGCGACAGGATGGATACTCCCAGTGCCACATAGACAGCCGCCGGGGTTGCAGGCTTCTCCTGCGCTTTATCTGTTTCCGCCCCCATGTTCATCGAACTATGATCCGCCATACCGGAATGACTGTCTCCCCCAGCCGCCTGCACGATCTCCGTGATGGAATGCGGTGTCTCCGAGCCCTCTTCGCCGGACCATTGAACTAAGCTGCCATCGTCATAATGCTGATAGGCGTTCCAGGCAAGCTCACCGGCAGCAGCCGGGTTTTTGGCAGTGAAGTAGAAGCGCTGGAACTGCCCGGCCTGGATGCCCTTACCGCTAGCGATCCAGCTTACTTTGTTGCCCTCTACAGTAACATCCCAGCCTGGCGTCGCCTCGTATTGCTTAAATTCCGCTCCTTCCGGGATGCGCAGGTCAACCTGTATAGTGGCCGCGTCCTTCTCCGAAGGGACTTTGAGTGTATAGGTCTCCCATGCACCGGTGGCCGACTCAGCCGGACTGACCGTTACATGCGCGCTGGCCATAGTGGCGAGCACCAGCAGAAGTGCCGCTGCCGGAGCAGCGAGTGTCATTAATTTACGAAGCAGTTGATTCATGTTACCCCTCATTCACGTATATTTTTGTCCTTATCTTTTCCCCGGAAAATCCCGTCCCCGCGAAGCGAGTCCCTGCTCCAGGGCGTATCTTGTAAGCTGTGTGCGGTTCTGGAGCTGGAGCTTTTGCAGAATATTCTTGAGATGGTTCTTGACCGTATGCTCGGAGATGCTCAGGGCAGCTGCGATCTCCTTGTTGGTGGAGCCGGAGGATACACAGCCCAGTATCTCCTTCTCCCGCACCGTCAATGCTTCCCGTTCCTCCTTGACAGAGGTGACGGCAAATTCCTTCAGAATCTGAAAAGCCAGCTCCCGGCTCAGCGGAACCTCCTCACTGACAATCGCCTGCAAATATTCGATCCAGGTTGAGGGAGCCAGATTTTTCAGCAGATAGCCCTGCGCCCCTTGCTTCAGCGCTTCGAACAAATTGGAAATTTCATCCGACACCGTTACGATGACGATTTTGACATAGGGATATTCCTGTTTGATCCGCTTGGTCGTCTCCAGACCGTCCATTCCCGGCATTCCGATGTCGATTAGAATCAGATCAGGCATCCACTGCCCGGTCCAGATAATCGCCTCGGCACCGCTCTCCACCGCACCAATTACCTCAAAGCGCTCATCCATCGCCAGAATTTCGCACATCGCCTCACGGGCATGGACATGATCATCGACTACAAGCACCCGGCAGCGGTTCATATGGAGCTTCCCCCTTTTGTAATCTCTACAAGAGTCCCGTACTCGCCCGACTTCAGCGACAGGTTCCAGCCCATGCCTTCAGCACGTTCCTTCATAATCCGCAGCCCATAGCTGCCGCTCACCGCAAAAGGGTCCTCGTGCTTAATTCCTGCACCGTCGTCCGTAATAGCAACTCCCCACTGCTCTGCGCTGCCCAGACCGGAAATAGCTACCTTGCCCGCCCGGGTGTGCTTGCGTACATTAATCATCGCCTCGCGGATGCAGGCCAGCAGCTCTGCCTGTTCTGCGGGAGTTAAGGCTTCTTCCGGCAGCTTCCAGTCGAGCAGAACATCAACCGAGACCTCGCTGGCGATATGCGTGAGCTGCTCCTGAACCGACTGTGCAAGCGAAAACGGCTGCGGTCCGGAAACGGGAACCTTGAGATTGGATATAGCCTCACGGACATAACGGTTGACCTCATGCACGGTTTTTTTGATCTGGTCGATGCTGTCAGCGCTGACCTCACCGCTCTTGCGACTCTGCTCCAGACGCTCAATCCGCACAGAGAGCAGGAATAAAGATTGCGCCATTCCATCATGCAGCTCTTTTGCCAGTGTGTCTCTCGCTTCCATTGCCGTCTTCTGCGCCCGCTCCTGCTCCAGCTCCCGCCCGTTCCGTTCCATGATCGTGAACAGCGGCAGCAGCAGCACAATACTGACCAGGAACACAAGTACAGGCGTTAAGTAATTGCCCATATCCATAGAGATATAAGGCATCAGGAATTGATGGCGCACAACCTCCCAAATCCCGACCATCACTGTAGGCAGCAGCAGGATAAGCACTTTGATTCTCGTATACGTTGCTGTCCCCTCCCAAAATCCTAATATTTACAATAGCATTGCCTAAGCAATACCCACATGACTCTTTCGGGCTATAGGCAACCGATAAATGTTACAAAATTAAGTATTTAAAATTTACACAGCAAGTAGAAACGGCTACGCCGTCCTTAAAAGGACGGTATCCGTTTCAGCGAGAAATAGAAGGATAATTTATAGCGTGAAACATATAAATTCTTCTATTTCGAAAAAAAGGACTATTCCCTATCTAGGAATAATCCTCTCTTTTCTTCTAAATTGCAAATTCCGGCTCCTGGTCCCGGTAATAATTAGCCAGAAACTGCTTCGTCCGTTCGGATTTCGGTCTGGAAAAGACTTCATTCGGTGTCCCGTCCTCCACAATAACACCTTGATCCAGAAACAGAACCCGGGTAGCCACTTTACGGACGAAATTCATTTCGTGGGAGACCAGCAGCATCGTGTTGCCTTCTTCCGCCGCCTTCTTGATCGTGTCGAGCACCTCGCCTACAAGCTCCGGGTCCAGTGCAGAAGTAGGCTCATCGAACAAAAGAATTTTCGGCTGCATAGCCAGCGCCCTGGCAATTGCAACCCGCTGCTGCTGCCCGCCGGACAGTTGCTTCGGATAATGATGTACCTTGTCTGACAGACCGACCCTTGCGAGCTGCCCGGCGGCGATTTGACGCGCCTGCTCTTTCGGTATTTTTTTGACCACAATTAGCCCTTCCATCACGTTCTCAAGCGCCGTTTTCTGCCGAAACAGATTGAACTGCTGAAATACCATCGCTGTACTTTTCCTTAGCTCCAGCACATCCGCTTTGGTTTTCTTGGTGATGTTCACCGTCAGCCCGTCAATCTTGATCGTTCCCTCATCCGGCACTTCAAGCAGGTTGATGGATCTTAGCAGCGTGGATTTCCCGGCGCCCGACGAACCGATTACCGCAACCACATCGCCTTTTTGAATCGTCAGGTCAATGTGGTCCAGCACCTTCTGTTTATGGAATGATTTTGTTAATCCCCGAATTTCAATCAAGGATAACCTCTCCTTTTCTTTTGCGCATACTCCTGAAGTCAATATCCAGCCGCTTCTCCAGAAAGGCAATTACCTGTTCAATAATGATGGTCAGTGCCCAATAAATCAAAGCCAGGGAGCAATAGGATTCAAAAAAACGCAGATTATTCCCGGCCAAAATTCTCGACTGCGCGGTAATCTCCACTACGGAACACACAAACGCCAGCGATGTTCCTTTCATCAGTCCAATCAGCGCATTCCCTAACGTGGGAAGGGCCACAACAAAGGCTTCCGGGAGAATGATCCGTCTTAACACCTGCCCCCCGGTCATGCCCAGCGAATGTGCTGCTTCAGTCTGGCCTTTGTCAACAGAGAGCAAGGCTGCCCGGATAACTTCGGAGTTATACGCCGCTTCATTTAGCGACAGCGCCAGCAGCACATAGAATATCGCCGGAATGGAATTCACATTATAGCTTGTTTCATGATAGTAATTATAGTATTTCAAAATCAGCGGGATGCCGGCATAAGACAAATACAGTTGAACCAGGATGGGTGTTCCCCTGATAAATGAAATGAATACGACGCTTATCTGATACAGCACAGGTATTCTTTTCATCTTAATGATCGCCAGCAAAAGTCCCAGCAGAAGTCCGGCCAGCATAGCTATTGCAGTGAGTTCAAGGGTAACCGGCAAGTACCTGAGCAGTTTGGGAATGAGTGTAAATACTAATTCAATATCAAATATATTAGGCATATGGCGTATCCTTATTTCGCTTCCGGTGCAAAATCACCATTCAAATATTGTTCGCTGATCTTGGAAATCGTGCCGTCCTTGATTAATTCCTGTATCCGCTGATTTACATCCTTCTCAAGCTGCTCACTGTTCTTTCCCTTGCTAAGAATCAGATAGCTGTAGGGAACGCCAATCCGGTCAGTATCTTCCTGCGACAACGGAATAGCTTTCAGCTTCAGGCCGTACTCCTTAATATAGAGCTGCAGCATGGCGGCATCAATCAGATTGAAATCGTCTGCACCGCTCTCTACATTTTGCAGAATAGTCGCCAGTTCAGCATCGCTATATTTCAGCACGACCGGAGTTTTGGCGTTTTCCTTGTTGTACTTCTCCAGAGCTACCGTGTAGTTTACGCTGGGGCTGACCTCGGTCGTTTTACCTTCCAGATCGGCAAAGGATTTGATGTCGTCGCGGTCTTCCTTCACGGCAATGACAAACTGATTTTTAAAAATAGGGTCCGAGAAGATGTACTTCTCTCTTCTTTCCGCATTGCTGGCAAAGTTGTTGGCCCCGATTTGATAACGGTCGGAGTCCAGTCCGGCAAAAATCGAAGGAAACTCAGTTTTTTCAATATTAATTTTGTATTGCGGCAAGCCTTCAAAAATCTTTTTGACAATCTGAATGTCATAGCCGTCGATTTCATTGCTGTCATTTACATAAGAGAAGGGTTTCGGTGCGCCGCCAGTAGCAATATTAATTGTTGTTTTTGCGTTGTTTGCAGAACTATTACTGCCTTCTTTGTCAGAAGCACTATTATTCCCGCAAGCTACTATTCCCACCAGCAGCACCGCCGCCGTCAAACCGAGCCCAAGCTTTTTCCATGTCTTCATCATCATGTCCCCCTATGATCTAGTCTTAAATTTCTGCTTCGGATCAGCGCTCTTGTCCTCTCTGTGTTGTGGCGCCGACCAGAGTCCTTCGTAATCAATCTGATCCCAAAAACGGGTATTGTAATCAATAAAGATATGCGATTTGTCGCCGTTTGACTTAGCCAGATCTCGCAGATACGTATTGTTATTAAAAGCCGGAATGGCATATAAGTCGCGCGCATACCCCCAAATGTTCTTGAAATCAACAATGCGGTTACGGATCGGCCCCAGATTCCGGAAATAATAAGTATCAAAACGCGCCAGCGTAACAAACAACCGGACATCCGAATCAGTGACATAATCCCCGAATAAAAACCGGTTCGTCTCCAGCCTGTCCTCTATCGAATCCAGCGCCGCATACAGATGCTCGAAAGCATCGTTGTAAGCTTCTATTGACTGGGCGAACATGGCCTTGTACACGCCGTTATTGACGTTCTCGAATAAGAAGTCATTATATTTATCTATTTCTGCTCTTAGCTCTGCCGGATATAGGTCGGGGGCGTCTGCCTTATGAAAGGGGGCAAATTCATTTTCTAAGTAATTGGTCAGCCAGACATAATCGTTATTCACAACCTTCCCGGTGGTGATATCGACTACTGCAGGCACCGTCGGTCTTCCTTTATATTCGGGATCGGCATTCGCATATAACTCACTAAGAAACTGCACGCCCAGCACCGGGTCGCTCTGGTTCTCATCATAGACAAATTCCCAGCCCAGATTCTGCTCATGCTTGCCGTGTCCCACCAGATTAATGCTGATCGCTTCTTCCAGCCCGAGCAATTCTCTTACGATGGAGGCGCGGTTCGACCAATGGCAGCCTTTCGCCCAGACTAGACGGTAACGTCCCGCTTCAACCGGAAGCTTGCCTTCTCCCTCGCCAAAGGGAGCCGTGAAATGATTTTTTTGCCGGACAAAGAAACCTCTCTCGTCGATCTCATGCTCGGTTTCTTTGGGTCTTACACGTACGTTTGCGTTGGATGTCATTGATATCGCCTCCCAGGCTGTTCATTTATTTGCTGAATTTGTTTCTGTCGTGAGGTTCATTCCAGATGGATACATCAGGACCTTTGGCTAGAATCTGATAAGGATTCTCCGCATGATTGCCAAGCTGATACCCTCTTTTTATCGAGTCAAAGTCTGTGGTGTCCCCGAAGCCAGGGGTCTGATAGAGATCCTTCGCATAGTTCCAGATATTTGGAAAATCAATAATGCGGTTGCGGTTGGTTCTGAACACGGAATAATAAGCGGCATCGAAACGCGCCAGTGTCACATAGAAACGGACATCCGAATCGGTAATGGTATCGCCGAATAAATACCTTCGGGTGGACAGTCTCTCCTCCAACTGATCCAATCTGGAAAATAGTACGTCATACGCCTGCTCATAGGCTGCCTGAGACTGGGCAAATCCCGCCTTGTAGACTCCGTTGTTGACTTCGTGAAACAGAGTGTCATTGAATTCATCTATTTCAGCTCTTAACTCCTCTGGATATAGATCAGGTGCTCCCGCTTTATGAAAAGGCTTGAACACAGTTTCGAGATAATTGGTTAGTCTGAAGTAATCATTATTAACGACCTTCCTTGTAGTTACATCCACTACTGTAGGCACTGTTGCTCTTCCGCTGTACTCCGGATCTGTTGCGGCATAAATTTCGGGCAGATAACGAATCCCCAGCACAGGATCAACACCGCCTTCATCCAAGGAGAATTCCCAACCGTTTGCTGTGCGGACAGGACTCGCCGTGCCCAGACTGATGATATCCTGCAAGCCCAGCAGTTCACGTACGATTACAGCACGATGCGCCCAGGGGCAGATTCTTGCCCACAGCAGACGGTAGCGGCCCGATTCTACCGGCAGTTCACCGGGACCGTCGCCAAAAGGAGTTGTAAAGCGGTTCTTCTGGCGGTTAAATGCTCCGTCTTTTGTAATTTCACGTGCGTCCTCATGGTTCACAATGTTTGTATCAAGGACTGTATTGTCTTTTGCCATAACCTGTCTCCCCTTTTCAATGGAATTCTTTCTCGGTATGCACAATTGGAATTGAGGATGCTATAACGATTTCGGGTTTTGCGGTGTATCCCAGGCTTTCATAGAAGCCTACCGCCTGCCGCTGGCTCGTAATCACGATCCTGCGGAACTCCAGTTCTCTGATCCAGCTCTCGGCTGCTTCAATCAGAATTCGGCCATATCCCCGGTGCTGGAAATCCGGAATAACCCCCACCCGCTCGATCTTGGCGTATTCCTTGTGCTTCAGATTGATGCGTGCAGTCGCCACAGCAACACCGTTCTCTTCCAGCAAAAGATAGTAATACTGCTCACCGTAGACTTCATCAAACTCTAGTTCTTTGGGAATGCCTTGTCCTTGCACAAAAGTCTTTGTCCGTACCTCGTAGACACCTGCCAGCTGCCAAACAGAATCCACTCTGTAGATGGTTGTCATATATCTGCCCCTTTTATTCTGATAAAACTTAGAAGTTAAGTCGGATTAATAAAAGTGCTTCTCCTTTCTGCTGACATCATGTTAAGTATTGAAATGATTCTATAAGAAATCCTATTCGCAAACTGTGATAAATATCATAAATTTACGATAAAATTTAGTATTCCAATTAGAATTATCGGATATTTTATGGAGTAAGGTTTTTTTAACTTAAATTGAGTTGGAGGAGAGTTAACCCCCTGTCTTCTCAACGTAAATGAGAGCCTGCCTACGGTGGTTCCAAGAGGTTAACAAAATACTAAATATCGAGAAAGCAACCTTTTCAGCCTTTTCGAACAATTAATTCCTATTCAATCTTTTACTCCACATATTGTTTCACTTTCCTCAATCTCTCCGCCGCATCATCTATACCAACTTGTTTTCTAAAAGCCCATTGCCTATCTCTGTTCACATTCGTACCATAATCAAAAGGATCCTCATAGAGATTGATCCGAATAGCTCCCCCATTCAAGATTTTATTCTCCAAACAATCCTTAAAATTCATGAGTTTTTCTTTGTCAACATACTGGAAGTATGTAATACCATACCACATCATCCAACACGATCCAAACCATATACCTTTATAGATATGGTTATGTCCAGGGAATCGCTCGATATCTATTTGCCATTTGTTTTTAAGTTTTGGATGAGGAATTAACTTAACATCCTCTAGTGATTTGTTGTTTGATTTATATAAAGATATTGAATCGTTATTTTGCCATCGGTTGTCCTCTGTAGAAACGATATAAGCATAAACCCCACTATTCTTTTCGATAATTGATGAAATGCCATCCAAGAAAGTTGCGTTTAAAACAACAGAACTGAAGAGCCTACCAGTAAATGAAGTGTACTGATTATTCAATAAATTTTGTTTGTGTACTGAAAGTGTGTTTCCCTTTTCCAGTTGATGATCAGAAAATGTAACCGATGCTGACTCTTCTGTGTTGACAATCATACTAACATATTCAGACATACTTTCATTTGAATATTTATCAGTAAAGTTAACTGTTGTAGGCATGAACACCAAAAGTTTTTTCAAGCATAATAATATAGATTCAGAATCAAGTTTGCTTTTCAACTTAACTTCAAATGATAATTGTTGGTCCACTTTAAAACTCCTCTACATGGATAATTACGTAATTTACATCAATGAGACCTTCCTGACCAGATCTAACTCTTATATCAAAATTCGATCTTCAACTTCTGAGTAGCACCCATCAACGAAAAATCCTGAAAGGCAAAAAGCCAATCAAGGTTAAGATTGAACATCATTAATTTTTATCTTTTCAATACTTTCTCTGAAAATTCCTCATATTCATCAATACATTTAGTTTTTAATTTTAGCCTTCTCAAAAAGTCATGAATATAATCCTTAAGAACAGATTCAAAGATTTGAACTGGAACATACTCTACGCCAGCCATTAAAGTAAACGAAATCTCCTCTGAATATAAATCTTCGTTATTCCAAGATACCTCTATTTGATTACCGCTCCTTCTAAAGTAAATCTGAGGTAGGTAAGACCCACCCCTACTAGAAAACCAAGAATGCTTGAACTCCCAGTCTTGTTTTGTGCTAAACCACTCATCAAATTCATCATCGTTTTCTGAATCAAAATCCAAGCTATTAGTCAATAGTTCTAACGCAGTTTTACCTTGGACAGGTAAAGGAAACTTTTCATCAAGTAAAATGATAGGCAGGTTCTCACTTATCCATTCTACTAAATAAATTAAGTTCCATTCATAAGTATGTTCATGATTATTTCTAGAAAACTTACAAAGTTCTTTCCCATTTACCCAAAGTTCAAACACTCCCCAAGATTCAGTAAGCAATCCCTTTTCATTAAAAGGATTCGTTGTAAATTCATACTTCACTGAGAAAATATCACTGTCACCAAAGACCCTCAACCTAGTCACCTCACTTATTATTTTTTATCATCCTGTTATAGTCCGCTTTAGTAATTTATCCACCGTTACTTAACTCTCTCCCGCATGCTTGAAGGTGTTTGAAATCTCCTCTTTTTTGAGAAGTAATATTCCACCATTCATTATATACAATATCCTTCTTCACCTGAACGCGATCCCCACGGACAAAGCTAGCCTGCTCGACGAAGCTGCCATTACCACCCGCATAGCTGGTGTTTTTTTGTTTCCCACGCTTTGTATACTCAACCGACTGGAGCCTACAAAAAAACAGATGCGGCTCGCGCCACATCTCTGCATTTATACGTATTTGATCTTCTGTTCTATCCCCTACATCGGCGAGGTATACCGGCTATATTGAATATCCATTTCCTTCATACTCGCTCCTTGCTGGAGCAGGAAGAAGGAATTCACACCCTCCGCTCCCCACCATTCCAGACCAAGTGCGAGCCCGCTCGCCGTCTTCGCCGCAAACAACAGAGAGAACATGTCCGGGGTCACCTCGCCGCCATCATCCACGCGCCATACTGAATATGCATCATCCTTGATTTCAGCGGGATAATCCATAAAGCTAAGCTCCGTACCTTCCTGCAAAACGAGACTGAACAGCATATCCTTACCCAGTCTCACGAACTGAACCAGATAGAGCTGCCGCTCTTCCGGCAGATCCGCAAGCTTCCAGATCGACTGAATATCCCGCTGCTTAAGCGCAGCAATGTCTTTCCGCATAGGGTCATCCGCCCCAAGCGGCTGCCGCTCTCCGCCTGCCGGCTTAACGGCCAGCAATGACTGGAGATTAAATTCAGCGGAGTCAGCCAGGTAATAGGTCTGATCCGTCAAGGCGCTGCCTTCCTGAACCGTAAAAACATATCCGGACAGATTGGCGAAATTATTCGCCATATCTCTGCCGTTGCTGTTAGCATTGCCGGGCTGCCATTTCTCGAACTTTACCGCAAGAGTCTGGCCGTTATTGCCGACAGCCGTATTCAGCGATTTCATCCGTTCCAGCTCTCCGTTATTCGCTGCTGTGGCAAGAATGTGCTTGCCGGTGCTGTCGGCAAATCCAAAGCTGGATGTCAGCTTGGCGGTATCCAGATAAGCCACCGGTGCTGCCGGTGCTTCCGAGGCTGCCGGCTCACTGCTGCCGCCAGGTTCAGCCGTTGCCGCCGGAGACGGCGTGGCCTGTACTTCGGCAGACGGCGAAGCGGTAGATTTGCTCCCGTTCTCAGAATCTCCACGCTGTGAAGAGCATCCTGACAGCAGCAGGAGCACCGCCATTAAAGTCCCTAGTCGCCTCAGCATTCAATTCCCTCCACTCCCAAGTTAGAAAATCCCCATACTAAGATAACGTTCACCCGTATCGGGGGCAATGCAAAGGACCCGCTTGCCGCTGCCCAGCCTCCGCGCTTCCTGCAGCGCGGTCCATACCGCCGCACCGCCGGAAGGTCCGATCAACAGCCCTTCGGTGCTGGCTAGTACTCTGACCATTTCGAGAGCGTCTTCATCTGCAACTTGAACAATTTCATCATAGACCTGCGTGTTCAGAATCGCGGGCACAAATCCCGGGCTGGTTCCAACCAGCTTATGCGGTCCGGGCTGGCCGCCGGAGAGCACCGGTGAGCCTTGCGGCTCCACGACCACAATACGGATGCCCGGCAGTTCCTGGCGCAGCACCTCTCCGGTTCCCGTAATGGTTCCCCCGGTTCCCGAAGTCGCAACGAACACATCCAGCCGTCCATCCATCTGGGCCAGAATCTCCAGCGCCGTTGTTGTCCGGTGAATGTCCGGGTTGGCCGGATTCTCGAACTGCTGGGGAATAAAGCTGCCCGCGATTTCCTTTCCAAGCTCCAGAGCCTTGGCAATCGCCCCAGGCATCCGCTCCGCCGCCGGAGTAAGCACCACTTCAGCGCCGTACGCCTTCAAAATATTGATCCGTTCCTTCGTCATATTATCCGGCATAACAAGTATGGCCTTGTAGCCCTTGGCTGCGGCATTCATGGCCAGCCCGATGCCGGTATTTCCGCTCGTAGGCTCAATAATGGTCCCGCCGGGCTTGAGCAGTCCTGCAAGCTCCGCTTGGCGGATCAGATTGTAGGCCGCACGGTCTTTTACGCTGCCGCTGGGGTTGAACATCTCCAGCTTCACATACAGCTCGGCATCCTGCGGGCCGGTCAGACGGTTCAAACGAACCACTGGCGTATCGCCGATCAGTTCCGTAATGTTGTTGACTACTAGCGATGACATGGAAAGAGCCTCCTCATTTCTTATGCAGCTTAACATCCATTGTAGCGCTGCGGACCGGCTCTTGTCGATTCTCCAGCAGACTCTCCGCGAACACACGCGCACGTTCCAGATCATTTTCATCGGGATGTCCCTTTTTATCCATGTTGAATCCGAAGGGGCTGAATTCACCGGGACAGTAGAATTCACCGATGATGGTACAGCCTTTCATCGTAAGCTTCTCTGTAATCAGCTCTTTCTTTTTAAATTCACCTGAGCCTGATGTGCAAAAAATGAATACCTTCTTGTCCGTCGGAGGCATTTTCCGGATGAATTTGAAAATCTTCTTATGGAGCTTGGAGGCATAAATGCCTGAACCAAAACCGATCAAATCGTATTTGGCAAGCACCTCCGGCCGGACGTCCTCCACCTTGGCGATGTCAGCATTCATGGCCAACGCCATAACCTCTGCGATTTTTGCGGTGTTCATTTTGTGGACGGATTTGTAAATAATCAATGTTTTCATAATTGCACCTCTCTCTTCAATATATAATCATCATATGAATGAACATAAGTAAATTCATTCATTTTGATAAAAAAATAATGCGCGTGAAGCAAAATTGTACTCACCCGCATTTTTTCAGTGTATTTAACATGCATTCATTTTATTGCGGAATATCCGTCAGGCCCTTCATCACAAATTCCACTAGATAATCCATGATCTGCGGGAAATGCTGAATGCCAATCTGCTCCTTATGTATATCTATATAGGGTATGGAATTTAAGAGGGCAAGGATAAGATCATCGTCCAGATCCCTTCTGATTTTCCCTTCAGATTTCCATTTTTTGATCAGCTCGGCTGCAGAGCTATTCGTAAATTCATCAACGCTCTCGATACCGCCTTTTTCATAAAATTCCTTCTCCAGCTTGCTGAAAAGCTCCCTGTTATACCATTCCTTCAATATGGGATTCGAAATCATGCCGTTATAATTCAGCGCCAATACTTCTTTGAGCAATTTCAGGGGCTCCTCGTCAGGGTTAACCGTCTCCATAATGTGCTGCTTCAGCTTTTCATTTTCTTGCAAATAAATCTCCATAAAGAGCTTCTCTTTCGAGGCGTAATAATTATAAAATGTGCCTACCGCCATCCCTGCCATCCTGGTAATGTCGGAGACATTGGTCTCCTTAAAGCCTTTGGAGCTGAACAGCTCTTTCCCGCATTTGAAAAGCTCCGTTTTTTTATCTTCCACAGCTATCAACCCCGTCTTTGTGAATGAATACATTATAATTCATTCACATTGTAGCACAGCAGCTTTGTCCTTTCAATCTACAAAAGAAAGCCCCGCCGTCTCCGGCAGGGCAAATTTTCCTATTAGGCTACACGTTAAATCTGGCTACCAGCCCCTGCAGCCCTTGAGCTAGTGAGCTCAGCGCGCCGGCCGAAGAAGCGATTTGTTCCACCGAGGCCATCTGCTCCTGTGAAGCGGCGGCGACCTGCTGTGTGCTCGATGCCGTTGTTTCAGAAATTTGTGTAACGGTGCGGATGGATTCCACAATTTCTTCGGTTGCCGCTGTAATTTCTTCTACCGCTCCTGAAACCTCCTGCACCTGACCGGCCAGGGCATCTATGGAGATGCGAATCTCACCGAAGGAACGTCCGGCTTCTTCAATGATCCTTGTGCCGCCCTGCACCTCGCTCATGCTGTTCTTCATGATCTTCACCGCATCATCAGCATCGGATTGAATGCCCGCTGCCATCACGGCGATGAGACTAGCCGATTCACCGGATTGCTCCGCCAGCTTGCGGACCTGATCGGCCACCACGGCAAACCCCCGGCCCTGCTCTCCGGCCCGCGCCGCTTCGATTGTTGCGTTGAGCGCCAGCATGTTGGTCTGCGAAGCAATGCCTTTTATAACATCAACAATACTTCCGATTTCACGTGAACGGTCCACGAAGCCAAGTACCTGCCCGGACAAAGACTGAATCGAGCGGTTGATCGAGTCCATCTGGCTGACTGCAGCCTGAAGGGACACATCACCGGCAACAGCGAACTCACTTGAACGCAGTGAAGCTTCCGAAATATCCTGCACGCTGGAGGCAATCTGCTGGATGCCGATGGACATCTCCACAATCGTTGTCATATTCGTCTGCAAATCATTCATCTGCCGGTCATTGCCGGAAGCAACCTCGCCCATAATGCCGGCAATCTTTTCCGTAGCCTCGGCGGTGACGCCGCTCTCGGAGGTAAGCTTGATGGAGGAAGCCGCGAGACCGCTTGCCGACTGGTTCACCTGTCCGATCAGAGCGGCAAGGTTATCGGTCATCTTGTTGAAGTTACGGGCTAGCTCGCCAATCTCATCCTTAGTCCGTACATTAAGCTTGCGGGTCAGATCCGCGTCCCCTTCGGCAATTTCCTGCAGCTGCGTATTCACACTGCGGAGCGGCTTCACAATACGCGCCGACAAGAGCAGCGCTATAACTATAGCCAGCAGCACCGACAGTCCTGTCACGCCAAAGCTGATAGCCATTGCCGAGCTGCGGTGACCGGCCGCCTGAGTCTGCTCCTTCTGAATTTCTGCACTGAGCACATTCTCAAAAACGAGCTGGGACTCTATTATTTTATCCAGAGACAGATTGGTGAACTCTTTTTGCGCATTCGGGAACTCTCCAGCTTTGGCCTTGGCGAAGGCACTCTCCAGCACCGTCAGATAATTGCTCCATTCACTCTCCAGCGTGGTAAGCCCGGACAGCTCCGCGTCATTAAGCCCGGTCTTCTTAAGCTCCGCAATCGCCTCGGTAATCCCGGGAACCTTGGCCTCATAGCCGGTGAGATACGTCTTTCTTTCCTCATCCGTATTGCTCATCACATATCTTGCAGCCAGCCCGTCCGCCGTGCGGATCTTGTCTGTCAGCCCCTGCACCAGCGACAGCTTGCTGTAGTTGCGGTTAATCTGATCACTCAGCATAGTGGCCTTGCCCTGGAAGAGAGTGTTTCCGGCAATGGCAGCGATAAACACAACAATAACTGCGGCGAAGCCGAATAGAATTTTGGCGCGAATTTTTGTAAACATATGTATTCCTCCAGATCTGTATGTATTCTGTGACTCCTGTGCTTCTAGTGCTTTCATCCTACTGCAGAAGGCTTAAATCCATCTGAAGTTAAACTGAGCATTCGCTGAAAGTACAAGTGTGCATTTGAACTGGAGGAGCAGCCTGCTGCAACCGGCCACACCACGCCAAAAAGACCGTCCTTCCGGCCAAAGCAGGAATTGACGGTCTTCGTTTTATTTAATGACAGCAGCTATTTTGCAAAATATTGATCCAGGGCCCGCTCAGCGCGAAACTTTGCCAGATTGAAGGAAGGCCACTTTCGAGTGACCTGCGCATAATTCTCGCGCTTATCGTGCAGAATGGCGTCCAGCTTGCCGTTTTCCTGCTTGCTGAAGGCAATCAGCTTCGGTATAACGTCCGGTGACAGCCTCTCCAAATAGCTCGTATCCAGTTTGCCGCTTGCCTCGTACCGCTGGATATTTTGTTCCGCGATAATGGCATCCATCCCGATAAAGTTGATCAGCACATAGGACAGCAGCCCAAGCAGAATGTAACATTTGGCGAGCGGGAACCTTACCTTACTGATCCGCACCGCGGCAATCACGAGTAACAGCCCAAGGAAAACCATAAAGGCATGCACCAGGAAACGAATATACGTGTATCCATAGGCTTCTTCGTACAGCGTCAGCCGGGAATAGGCGGAGTACAGCATGACCATAGAACAGAGCACGAGGATATAGAGCAGGAAATTTACTGTTTTGGGCAGCAGGCCTTTCTTCTCCCCTACCAAGTGCAGCGATAGCAGCAGAATGGCGAAATTGATCGAGGTCACCACAATCAGCTCCACAAAACCGCTCCGCGCATAATCGGCATAAGTGCTCCCCTTCGGCAGAATCCCCTCCCAGGCACCGAACAGGTAGGAGAATTGCACGCTAACGAACAGCACATACACCGTATTGATTACCGTCAGGATCGTAGTGATGATTACCGGATCTACCCGCAGCGACAAGGGGTCAGGGAACAGATCGGAAACCGGCTCTGGCGCAAGCCCGCCTTCCATATTCAGCATCGGCTTCGGGTTCCACTCATACAGCTTGTAATCCACGAAACCCCAGACAAAGCCGAACATTCCCATGCCCAGGAGAACAATCCACAGCACCCGTGCAAACCCTTCGCCAAAAGAAATCCGTTCCAAATATTGCGGAAACTCCGCCAGCATCTGATGGAATACACCATCCGCCGAGGAGAGCAGCGACATTACTACAACCAGCAGCGGAAAAGAGATCCCCAGCCCGATCAGTACTTTAAAAAGCACCCGCTTGCGTTCGTCCTCCATCTTACTGCCGGGTCTGCGGGTAATCTTGAAGACGGTAGCCCAGTGCCGCAAGCCTTGGGTAAAAAAATGCTCCAGCGCCGCGCCGATCAGCCCGAATCCGCTCCAGGACGGCTGCTTGTAGCTAAGCATGTAGGTCATATGTAATAAGATTAGCGCCGGAAGAACCAGCGAATTCAGCCCGAAGAAAATCCAGTTGGCAAACAGTACATACGTCAGGGAGAGCATAAACACCGCCCCCAGCCAGACATAGCTGAATACTGTAGGCTTGCGCAGCTTGTCTTTGGCAAAATAGAGCATATAAGCATAGAACAGACACACGAAGATTGGCAATGAAATTCCCGCCATCTTGCCATAGAACAGGTACTGGTGGACGATTGCCAGCAGAAAGGCAGCCACTAAAGCCTGGATAGCCCGTTCCGGTTTCGGTACCGCTTGATCACTCATGGTAAATACCCCCATCTTCTTACTATCTTATCCTGATTTTAGCTGATAAAATAAGAAAAAAAAGAGAAAGAAAACGCGGATTATTTCCTATTTTGCATGAGGAGGCCTTAGCTAATGAAGCTGCACAGTCAATTTCTCAAGCTCCATTCACATTATGGCGGGGCGGCCGAAATCTCGGTTACCCTGGATGAACTGGCGCTGACACTGGAATGCACCCACCGCAATGCACTGCATATTATCAATAAAATGGCCGCACAGGGCTGGATCGCCTGGACGCCCAACCGGGGGCGGGGAAAGCGCTCGACTCTGGTCTTTCTGGCGAGTGCGGAGGACATCGCCCTCGAATCGATGATGCAGGCCATCAGCAGCAAGGAGATCAGCAGCGCCATAGAGGGTATCCGCGGGCACGCCCGCTCCTCCTCGCTCCAGGATACGCTGCAGGGCTGGCTGCTAGCCTATTTCGGGCATCATTCCGAAATCCGCAGCGACAAGCAGATTGATACGCTCCGGCTTCCGGTTACTCAGCAGCTCCATACCTTTGATCCTTTGTATATGAATCTGCTGGCCGAATCGTTTGTATCAAGCCATGTATTTGATGGACTGGTAGGACGCAGCGGCGAACGGGGCCGGATCGTTCCCGGCCTCGCCCACGCCTGGGAAACAGACAGCAGCCGCACGGCCTGGACCTTTCATCTGCGCAAGGAGGTTTTGTTCCATCATGGAAAGGTGCTGTCCGGGGAGGATGTGGTCTATTCGTTCGAACGGCTGATGTTGACCTCGCAGCGGACGCTGTACAGCTCTATTTTTAAGGAAATCGCGGAGGTAGAGGCACTGAATCCTACCACTGTCCGCATTCTGCTGCGGAAGCCGAACGAGCTGTTTCTCCCGTTTCTGTGCACCAGCCGGGCGGCCATTGTCCCGAGAGATCTGGAGTCCATCGGCGAAGCTGCCTTTGGACGCAGGCCGGTAGGCACCGGTCCCTTCAAGGTGGTGGAGATGAATGAGGAGCTCTGTGTGCTGGAGGTGTTCCCTTATTATTTTCAGGGACGGGCCCACCTGGACCGGGTGGAAATCCTCCATGTGCCGCTTGGAGTGGACTCCACGTTACCGGATACCGGCCCGGCCTTCCATGTCATCCCGAATCCTTCGCTTGAAGACGGAACGCTCTGGAGCCGAATCCATTCCGAATCCTCTGTCCGCAAATTTGTCACCTGCAATACAAAGAAAAAAGGACCGCTGAACGATCCTCTGCTCCGGGCGGATATTCTGTCATGTCTGGAAGAAACGATATGCCCTCACCCAAGGGCTGCCGCCGGCTCCTCTGTTACCTTGCAACTTGCCACAATTCCGCAATATGCCGCCGATGCTGATTATATTGCGAAACGGCTGGTACAGCATGGTTATGCCTGCAATGTCCGGTCCGTCTCACCGGAGGAATTCAAAGGCCCCGTTCGCCTGGAGTCCGATCTTATCGTCTTCTCCCTGCTCCGGGATCAGGATGAGCAGCTGCGGCTGTTCGATCTGTATCTGACGTTGTCCCAGCACATCGAGCCGCGCACCCGGGCCGATATTGAGGGCATGCTGAACCTTATCACGCGTGAGCCTGATCCCCTGGCAAGAGCTGAGGGCTTCAAGCGTATTGAGGACAGGCTGACGCGGGAGCATCAGTTGCATATTTTGTACGAGAAGCCGGCCGAGACCGCTTACCTGCCTTCCGTGCGCGGCGTCACCTTCAACAGCCAGGGCTGGGTTGACCTGCGTCATCTGTGGTTTCCGCGCGGTATGTAGCGGCTCAGGCTGAACTCGTCAGAACCCGCTGCGAGGGGTCGGCACTAGCGCCTGGCCGGCTGCAGAGACTTATAGCTGAGTATCCGCAAGCCCCCGGCCAATCAGATTGGCGGAAGGCGGCTGCTTGCCGGCTTCTCTGGCCCAGACGGATAGCTGACCCGCGTGGTGAATCTCGTGGGCGATCACATGGCGCATAATCTCGCCCCAGGTATCGGCCACCACTGTTCCATCTCTCCGTTCGTTCATCAATATATTCCGCTCCATCTCCCCATTCCAAGCCAGCACGAACTGCTCTACCTCCGGCCGAAAGCGGGCATCCAGCTCTCTCACCTTCTGCAGGCTGCTGAACTCAGCGAAATCCTCCTGAAAATCAGGCTTGCCCTCCATCACCATGATCCAGCTCCACTCCACATCGGCGATGTGGAAAAGTGTCTTCAGAATTCCGTTAACCCCGCCCACACGCGGCTTCAGCAGCTCTTCCTCCGGCAGTTCCTCACACCATTTGTACCATTCCTCACGCACCATCCAGTTATAACGAAATAAGGTCTGCATGAAATCCTCCTTAACGTTTATGAGTCAAAAAGCATACGGTAAATGCTAAACTGACCATACTTTTTTCCAGTTTATCACACCAAGGCGGCGCTGTTGATGGAAAAGATGATTATAGTTTGGTTTGCGGGAAGCAGGCACGAAGGCACATACGGAAACTTGCTTTGATGCAGCCAACAAATTCCACTACATTCATAAGCCCGTACATTCACCTCTCAAACAAATTAGGGGTCATTCCCTCCCATGTCAACCCGGGGCGCTGCCTTCACTAGATGCTTACATAAATAAATCTTATACAAACAACAAGAGGTGCCCTGAACTGCCATTAGATGGCTTTTCGGGACACCACTGAGAGATTAATCAGTCTTTTGTTTTAAATATTCATCTAAATATTTTTGATGAAATCCATCTGTAGGAAGTAATCCAAGAACTTCATAACTCCAGATCGTAAGTTGTTTAGAAGGATTGTTAATAACTTCATCATAACTATAATCAATATTAAATTTACCCGATTGCTCAAGATACATCGTCAGATTTGTCCAAGGTTGATCAAGAGTATTTCTGGAAACCTTGTTCAGTTCAACAAAATATTCTTGCAACTCCCCGCGTAACCGGTCATATACGCGTTCATCTACTCCATAAATTTCAGGGATCTCATGACTATATATTAGTTCTTTTTTTGTAGCAGATTCGAAGTAAAAATAGATAATACTCGAACCTGGCAATACTTCTGCATAGAGATAAATCTTGTCCCACTCATCAGGAATTATTCCTACGAGCTTATTTCCTATAAGTTGATATAATTCTTCAGTCTTTTTCACAGACGTATTAACCTCCAGCTTGATTTCTTGTAGTTACATCATAAACGCAAAAATACCGATGAAATATTCACCGGTACCTAAAGTCAATTATGAGAAACATATGTAAATAACATCCCTATTTACTTGCGCTAACTATAAAATTAATATAGCACGGAAATGTCAAGATAGCAAGCATTTTTATGGAAAATGAAGAAAATAAATGTTCGGTCCCTCTCAAGCAGCGTTTAAGGATGAGGGGCAAGCTTAATGCCATTTTATCTACTCTGCAGATTAGTGTTATGATCTTCTGCACGAAGGAGGTGCTGTTGATGCAAATTAGACTACATGATATCCGAAAAAGCTTTAAGGTGTACAAACGGCCCGAAGGAAAATGGGGTCTGCTGAAGGGCGCTTTTATGCGCAACGTGACTCAGGTGGAGGCGCTCGGCGGGATAGGTTTTGAAATTGCCGAAGGCGAGCTTGTGGGCTATATCGGCCCGAACGGCGCCGGCAAATCCACCACGGTCAAAGTGATGAGCGGCATCCTCACACCGGACAGCGGCGAATGCACAATTATGGGCAAGGTTCCGTGGAAGAACCGGGTGGAGCATGTGTCAAAAATCGGCGTTGTCTTTGGACAGCGTTCACAGCTTTGGTGGGATGTGCCGGTGTCGGATTCTTTTGATGTGCTAAAAGATATTTATGCCATACCCCCTGGAGATTACAGAGCAAGGCTATCTGAACTGACGGCGACCCTTGGGGTGGAAGCGCTTTTAAAAACACCCGTACGGCAGCTTTCGCTGGGACAGCGGATGCGCTGCGAGCTTGTAGCCGCCCTGCTGCACCGGCCGAAAATCCTATTCCTGGATGAACCGACCATCGGCCTCGATGCGGTATCCAAGCTTGCGCTACGCAATTTTCTTAAGGAGGAAAACCGCAAATACGGTGTCACGATGGTGCTGACCACCCATGATATGGACGACATTGAAGCGCTTTGCGAGCGGGTGATGGTCATTGGGCACGGGAAGCTCCTGTATGACGGACAACTCGCCGGGCTGCAGGATAAATATGCCCCCGAAGTAGTCATGAAGGTGAATACCGACGCCATGATTGCCGCTATGTACAACGACTTATCGCTGGTATAAGCAGAGGCTCACAATACTTTTAGAAGGTGGGTACGAAATGAACTTCAGAAATACCTGCAGGGCCTGCGGCTCGCTTTTCCGCATTCGTATGGCCGAAGGGCTGCAGTACCGTGTCTCCGCGATATCAGGTGTGTTCGTCAGCGTGTTCTGGGGATTGCTGGAATGCGTGCTGTTTACCGTGTTTTATACATACAGCGACAACGGGGCGTGGAATAACAACGGCTTAAGCCTCACGCAAACAATATCCTATGTGTGGCTGGCCCAAGCGCTGTTTGTGCTGCAGACGATGAGCATTGACAGCGAGATTATGGGCAAAATCAACAACGGAGATGTTGGCGTGGAGCTGTGCCGCCCGATGAATCTGTATACGCACTGGTTCGTCAAAAGCTCGGCAGGCAAGCTTGGAACCTCCTGGGTCCGCAGCCTGGCAACCATTGCTGTCGGACTATTGATGCCTGCCGGATACGCACTGGGCAGACCTGCTTCTGTCCTTGGCTTTTTATATTTCCTTTTATCGGTTGTGATGGCTTTTGTTCTGTGCTCCGCTTTTGCCATGTTCGTGACCGCCATACGTCTAAATGTAACATGGGGCGACGGACCAACGTATATTCTGCTGCTGGTCAGCGGTATTTTATCCGGCACATATCTTCCGCTCAGGCTTTGGCCCGATTTTATGCAGACCTTTCTTTATCTCCAGCCTTTTGGCGGATTCGCCGATATCCCGTTGCAGTTATACGTGGGCAGTCTTCCCCCCTCAGAGGCCCTGCCCGGAATTGGCATGCAAATGCTGTGGAGTGCCATCTTCATTGTGGCTGGACGGTTCATCATGAACCATAAATTAAAAAGCATCATCGTGCAGGGAGGTTGAGCGGAAAAATGATCGCCGAAGGCAAAATCTATTTCAAATATTTGCGGATGCATCTGCTGTCTGGCATGGAATACAAGGGCTGGTGGCTGATGCTGATCCAGGTGCTTGTTGTTGTCATCTCGGACCCAATCTCTACAGTGCTTCTCTTCTCCCGCTTTGGCAACATCGGGGAGTGGACCGTCGCGCATATTATTCTGGTCTATGCCCTGGCGATAGCCTCCTTCGGACTCGCGGAGAGCTTCTGCCGCGGCTTTGATTATTTCCCGTGGCAGATGCTGCGTTCGGGTGACTTCGACAGGCTGCTGCTCCGCCCCCGTTCTTTGTTCGTCCAGGTTGCAGCCTCACGGTTTCATCTTCACCGTGCGGTCCGCCCCATTACAGGAATCTGCGCAGTCTTCTGGGCGCTCGCGGAGCTTGGCGTTTCCCTTACTCCCGCGAAAATTGGAATTCTGCTTATGGCGCTGGCAGGAGGCTGCCTCTTGTACTGCGGAGTGTTCGTGCTTACCTCGGGGCTCGCCTTCTTTACCATCAAAGGCCTGGACTGGATCTATATCCTGACCAATGCCAGCTATCAAATTACCCGCTGCCCGGAGCCGTACATGCCGAAGGCGCTGAAGTCCATGTTCAGCTTCGTGCTGCCTATCCTGTTCATCAGCTTCTATCCCGCAGCCACCATTTGCGGCTGGGGATATCCGAAATGGCTGGGGCTTATGGCGCTCCCTGCAGGAGCTGCTTTTTTGGGCTTTTCCCTGCTGATCTGGCGCATTGGCGTCAGACATTATAAAAGCACGGGAAGCTGACTTCTACTGCCGAGATGGTCATATCAGTTGAACTAAAGAAAATATAAAAGGGCCGAAGTGACGGAGGGGAAGTTTGGATACTTACGGAGCGCTAGCGTCCGCCTTTGTCTTCAAATTTCATCCGCTAAGAGCGATATAAATCAAGAAATTTGAAGACGGGCAGCGGCCGGAAGTCCAAACATTCCCCGCAGTGACAACCAGCCCCCCATATGAAAATCTATAGTTCAACGGAAATAGCTATCGAACACAACATACGAAAAGCAAAAGACAGCATCTGCTCCACACGGGCGAATGCTGTCTTTTGGCATATAGAGTGCGTGTATTACTGAATGGATTCGAGGATCAGTCCGGCCGATTCCTCAATGGATTTGTTTGTCACATCAATTACTGCGCAGCCGAGCTGCTTCATAAGGCTATCTGCATGGATAGATTCCTCAAGTACCTGCAGCTCGGAGGCATAGCCTGCATGCGTACCCAGGCCAAGCGCCCGCAGCCGCTCTGTACGGATTCTAATCAGTGCTTCCATATCCATCGTCAGCCCGAATATACGATTCCGCGGGATCTTCATCATCTCTGGAGGCGTCGGGGCATGCAGGGTTAACGGCCAGTTGGCCACCTTGTAGCCTTTATATGCCAGATACATGCTAAGCGGTGTTTTGGAGGTTCTCGACACGCCAATGAGCACAATATCTGCCAGCCCTATTCCGCGCGCGTCACGCCCGTCATCATATTTTACAGCGAACTCTATCGCTTCAATTCTGCTGTAATACGCTGCATCCAGCTCATGGCGGCGGCCAGGTCTAAGCAGCGGAGGATTATGAAAAGCGCCACTGATGGCTTCAATGACAGGTCCCATAATGTCTACGGCTTGAACATGATGATACGCGCTCTGAAGCTGAATGGCCTCCCGCAGTGACGTCTCCACAAGGGTGTACACAATGATGGATTGCGACAGTGCGGCAAGCTCCACAATTTCCCGGATTTCCTCCTCGCTTGAGATACGCCGGAAATGCTTGATCCCCACTGCCCGAATGTCAAACTGCCGCAAAGCCGCTTTTACAACCGTATCCCCGGTTTCCCCGACAGAATCAGAGCAGACATAAATCTCCTGCGGCGTCATCATTGCACTTCCGCTTTCCGGGAAGCAAGCACTGCCTGCGCAGCCGCAATCCGGGCATAAGGAACTCTATACGGGGAGCAGCTGATATAATCAAGCCCGGCCTGCTGGCAAAAGACGATGGACTGCATATCTCCGCCATGCTCACCGCAAATTCCGGTCTTGAGGAAGGATTTCTTCGACTTGCCCTTGGCTACAGCCCATTTAATAAGCTCGCCTACGCCTTCTTCATCCAGACTTTGAAACGGATTGGACGGCAAAATCTGCTGTTCCAGATAGCTGTTCAAGAATTTCTCTTCCGCATCGTCCCGGCTGTAGCCGAAGGTCATCTGGGTCAGATCGTTGGTGCCGAAGGAGAAGAAATCCGCATGTTCAGCAATTTTATCGGCAACGATTGCCGCTCTTGGCACTTCAATCATGGTTCCAACCTTATACTGAAGGTCCTTATGCTCTCCAAAAAGCACTTGCCTTGCCACATCATCCACCAGTTTTCTAAGGGTCTGAAGCTCATTAGCATTCCCCACCAAAGGAATCATAATGTCCGGGCGTACCTCGATTCTTCTCCCAAGAACCGCCTTGGCCGCTTTGAAGATCGCTTCAATCTGCATATCGTATATTTCCGGAAAAAGAATGCCAAGACGGCAGCCTCGAAGCCCCAGCATTGGATTGCGCTCCTGGAGAGTACGGACTTTGGCCAGAGTAGCCTTAAGCCGCTCGCGCTCATCATCAGCCCCTGCCCCTGCGGTCTCCAATTCACGGATCTGCTTCACCAGATGCTCCTGATTAGGCAAAAACTCATGCAGTGGAGGGTCCAGCAATCGGATTGTCACCGGCAATCCAGCCATCGCTTCGAAGATCGCCTCGAAGTCCGCTTGCTGCATAGGCATGATTTTGCTCAGCTCTTGAATTCTCTCCTCCTTGCTGCCCGCAAGAATCATAGCTTGCACAACCGGCAGCCGGATATCCGAGAAAAACATATGCTCCGTCCGGCATAGACCGATCCCTTCTGCACCCCATTCACGCGCTTTAGCGGCGTCTGCGGGTGTATCGGCATTGCTGTATATTTTCAGCTCACGGATCTCGTCGGCGTATTCCAGCAGCGTCAGCAGCTCCGGTGTAATCTCCGGCTCCGTAAGGGATACAATCCCTGAGAAAACCTGGCCTGTTGCTCCATCAATGGAAAGGCTGTCTCCTTCATTGAAGGTTACACCGCCTACAGTCACTGAGCGATGCTCCAGATCTATGGACAAGCCGTCGCAGCCACAGACGCAAGGCTTGCCCATACCTCTGGCTACAACCGCTGCGTGGCTGGTCATTCCTCCTCTTCCGGTCAATATCCCCTGGGCAGCAAGAATGCCTTGAATGTCCTCAGGGGAGGTTTCCAGACTGACCAGAAGGGCTTTCTTCCCATCACGCGCTAAGCTTTCCGCAGTTTGCGCATCCAGCGCGATGACACCGGATGCCGCTCCAGGCGAAGCCGGCAGACCTGTGGCAATAACCTGAAGCTGCGCCTGCCGGTCAATTGAGCGGTGCAGCAGCTGATCCAGATGTCCCGCTTCAATCCGGCTAACCGCCTCTTCCTTCGTCAGAAGTCCCTCTTCAACCAAAGCGACAGCGATTTTAACCGCAGCTTGTGCGGTACGTTTGCCGCTGCGGGTCTGCAGCACATACAATTGTCGGTTCTCGACGGTAAATTCAATATCCTGCATATCCAGATAATGCGCTTCCAATTGTTCTGCAACAGCAGCCAGCTGGGCATAGATCTCCGGCAAATCCTCCTTCAGCTCAATAATACTGCGCGGTGTGCGGACTCCGGCCACTACATCCTCTCCCTGGGCATTCATTAAATATTCACCGTATATTTCTTTGTCGCCAGTGGAAGGGTTTCTTGTGAAAAGCACGCCTGTCCCAGAGTCATCGCCCCGGTTGCCGAACACCATAGCCTGTACAGTGACAGCCGTTCCCTGCTCATTAGGAATATTGTATAATTTCCGGTACACTTTGGCGCGGACATTGTTCCAGCTTTTGAATACTGCGCCAACCGCCATTCTGAGCTGCACATATACATCCTGCGGAAACGCCTTGCCTGTCTGTGCTTCAACCAGCCAGTGGTAACGCAGAACAAGCTTTTTCCATTGCTCCGCATTTACCTCCTGATCACTGGTGCAGTTCTCATCTTTCTTCATTTGCTCAAGGGCATGCTCAAAATGAAGGGCCGGGATGCCCAGTACCACTTCTCCGAACATTTGGATGAACCTGCGGTAGCAATCGTATGCAAATCTTTCGTTGCCTGTTTGCTTGGCAAGTCCTTGAACCGTGAAATCGTTCAGACCCAAGTTCAGAATCGTGTCCATCATTCCCGGCATCGACGTTACCGAGCCTGAACGGACAGACACCAGCAATGGACTGTCGGAGTGTCCAAACCATGCCGACTGCTTATTCTCCAAATCGCTGAGTACGGCGCAAATCTCCTCAAATGTCTCTTCGGACAGGTTGCCGCTGGCCTGATACCTTGCACAGACTTCCGTAGTAACCGTAAATCCGGCAGGGATGGGAAGGCCAAGTCTGGTCATCTCCGCCAAATTGGCCCCTTTTCCCCCAAGCAAAGCCTTCATCGATAAAGAACCTTCATCAAAACGGTATACACTCTTCGCTGACTTCATACTTTGCCCCCTATTTAATCACCGACATCATTTTATATTTTTTGTATTCTCTCTATTTATCTAAGCTGACTGGAGTCTCTATTTAATTATTCTCGCCACACCGCTATTGACCGCAGCCCGGATCACAGCTTCACGGATACGCTCTACTACACGTGTGTCGAACGCATCGGGCATAATATAGTCTGTTCGCAGCTCGCTTGCAGGAATTACTGAAGAGATTGCTTCGGCTGCCGCCAGCTTCATATCCTCATTGATCTCCGTAGCCCCGCAGTCAAGCGCTCCGCGGAATATTCCCGGAAAGCAAAGGACGTTATTAATCTGGTTCGGATAATCGGAGCGTCCGGTTGCCATCACCTTGACGTAAGGCGCAGCAATTTCAGGGTCAATCTCAGGTGTAGGATTCGCCATCGCAAATACAATCGGGTCAGCGGCCATACTTTGCACATCGCTGAGCTTCAGGATTCCCGGTGCAGAAACTCCGATAAAGACATCCGCGCCTTTTATAACTTCAGACAGCGGGCCCGTTTCCAGATTCGGATTCGTAATCTGTGCAAATTCACTCCAATGCGTCTTGTCGTATCGGGCAGTCCGGCTGATCGCCCCCTGACGGTCCACACCGATCAGATTCACGGCTCCGGCATGCAGCAGCATCTTGGATACGGCTATACCGGCTGCTCCAATACCGTTCACTACGATCTTCGCGGTTTTGATGTCTTTCTTGCAGACCTTGAGCGCATTCAGAATTCCCGCCAGCACTACGATTGCCGTCCCGTGCTGATCATCGTGAAAGACCGGAATATCCAGCTCCTTCTTCAACCTTGCTTCGATCTCGAAGCAGCGCGGGGAGGAGATATCCTCCAGATTAATGCCGCCGAATGTAGGCGCGAGCGCTTTGATAATGGTAATAATCTCTTCCGTGTCCTTCGAGTCCAGGCAGATTGGAAAAGCATCCACGCCGGCGAATTGTTTGAACAGCGCAGCTTTGCCCTCCATAACCGGCATGGCCGCCTTTGGACCAATGTCGCCGAGACCAAGCACGGCGGTGCCATCGCTGACAACAGCAACCATATTCTTCTTGATTGTATATTCATAGGCCAAATCTTCATTTCCAGCGATGGCTTGGCATACTCTGGCGACACCAGGCGTATACACTTTGGAGAGATCCTCCATCGACTGAATCGGGTTTTTCAGCCCGGTTGAAAGTTTGCCTCCGAGATGCAGCCCCATAACTTCATCCATAACTTCATCCATAATTGTCATCATTTTTCCTCCTGCTAACTGAAATGCGTTTCTTTCATTCCGTTTCAATAATTTGAATCATATCACTGAAAAAAGTACTCTAGCAAGGATATAAAATCCTAATCGGGATACTGATGTGCTTCAGATCATTAATGGACACAACATCTCCTCTTATCCTCCGTAAAAAGCACTTTTTCCTGCTAATAATTGTTAATGCCACACCGATAGCAGCAGCGTCGCAAGTATAACCGTAACTGCTCCTCCAATGCGTGTGGAGATCTGGGCGAAAGGCATCAGCTCCATACGTCCGGCAGCAGACAGGATTGCCACGTCACCGGTTCCGCCCAGTCCACCCCGGCAGCCTGTCACAATGGCAGCTTCAACCGGATACATGCGAATGAGCTTGCCGACATAGAAACCGGAGATAATCATCGCTACAATAACCGCCGCACAGGTCAGAATATATGGAATGGAAATGATGGCAGCCACGTCATTAAGCGGTACGTACAGCATGCCAAGCCCCACCATCAGCGGCCAGGTCAGACTCGTGGAGACGAATTTGTACATTTGGAACGCGCCTTGCTCAATTTTTTCCGGCATTGCCTTGAAGCATTTAATCAACGCCGCAGTGAAGATCATCAGGATAGGACCGGGAATGCCTACAACCTTCGAAGCAAGGCTGCCAAAGATGAATAATCCGCAGGCCACCAATAATCCGGCTCCCATGAGCGGGAATACCACCGGCTTATCCTCATAGCTTCCTCCGCCAAGCTTCTCTCCATCCTTCTCCTTCACCAGCATGCCGTTGCCTGAGTAGGATGGTTTCTTTTCACCCAGCTTCTTAAGCAGTCCGGCACCAATGATCGCTACAATATTCCCGATAATGGCAGCCGGAATCATTTGGGCAACGACAGCTCCCGATTCCCCTCCAATAATCTGGGAGTAAGCAATGGACAGCGGAAGAATGCCTTCGCCGATCCCCCCGCAGATGATTGGAACAATAATGTAAAAGATCGTGTGATGCAGACTGTAGCCGAACATCAGTCCAACGGCGATACCCGCTCCTATGGCAGCTACGGTCCCGACCACCATCGGAATGAAAATTCTCACAACACCGTTGATCAGGGTCTTCCGATTCATGCCCAGTATACTGCCGGCTACCAGACAGGAGATGTACAGGTACAGGAAGTTTGAGGTTTTCATCAATGTTTTGACTGAGGCGATTGCGTCCGGGCTGATTACATTCCAGAACACCATAAACGATGGAACCATCAGAGCCAGGATAGCGGGGCCGCCGATGCTTTTGAGAATCGGAAGCTTGAAGCCCAGGTCACTCAGCAGGATTCCCAGAACCATAATTACTGCAAATCCGCCGATCATGTCATTGGGAAGGTTCCCTGTTACTGCTGATGCATAAATAATAAGAGCTATAATTACGTAAAGCGGAAGGGGAATGACACCTACCTTTAGTTGTTTCAGCTTCTGCAGAAATCCTTCGTTTGCCGCAAAGGACGTGCTTGTGTCCCTTTCCGCGGCAGGGGGTTGAACCACTTTTTGCATTATGCATTACCTCCTAATTTCGTCTACAGCCCTATAGTAGCGTAAATGTAAGCGCTTTTGTTTTTAAGTAAATATTGATTGAATTATGTAAATTATTAAAGTAAGCGCTACCAAAAATGAATACGAAAAACCGCCAATCCCCTAAAGTCAGGAATTGACGGTCTGCGGCGCTAAGACTATATGAATTTAGAAATGACGGAGCTGCCCCGGGGAGATATCCGGTAGCGCTGCACGGGTCTGCCTACGGTGCCATAGGTCACATCACAATCAAGGGCCCCCATGTCCACCAGTCCGGCAAGGTATTTGCCGACCGAAACACGCGAAATTCCGGATAGCGCCGCAATTTCTTCGGTGGAGAAGCTTGCTGTATTGCAGGTCTCCACTGCTTTCCAGACGGCCCGAAGCGTATTGCGGGTAAAGCCCTTGGATAATTCCTGGGCCGCAAAATCCCCTTTCCTGTAGCCGGTCAGCTTATCCAGCTCAGACTGGTCCAGGGAATCCTGGCTGCGAAACAGAAAATACTGCTCCTTGTAAGCCGACAGCGCTGCACGCAAGCGTTCGAACTCAAACGGCTTGATCAGGTAATCTACAGCACCGTTCTGGAGCGCATCTCTGATGCTGTTTTTATCGCTGGCGGCTGAAATGACAATTACATCTATTCGGATACTGCTCCGGCGGATAGATGACAGCAGCTCAAGCCCGTTGCTCTCCTTCATGTAAATATCCAGCAGGATCAGCTCAAAGGGCCGCTCCGCCAATTGAATCATGGCCTCATCCGCAGATTTGGCCCAGCCCGCACAGCGGAAGCCCTCCACTTGCTCTACGTAAAATTTGTTCATCTCGGCTACCATCGGATCGTCTTCCACGATCAGTACGTTTATCATTGTCCATCACTCTTTGCTTGATAGGGTAAACTAACTGTGAACCGGGTTCCTTCTCCTTTGCCTGTCTCGCAAACAATCGTTCCGCCCAATATTTTAAGACTCCTCTCAACCAGGTACAAGCCGATGCCCCGGTCATTTCCTTTTGTCGAATAGCCCTGATGAAATATAAATGGCTCACTCTCAGGAGATACGCCGCTACCGTTATCACTGACTGTTACAATAAGCGTATTATCCTGAAACTGAAAACCGACGTGAATACATTTGCTTCCTGTCCCTTCGGGCGCTTCCATCGCGTTATCCAGCAGATTGCCCACAATCGTGATAAGCTGGCGGGTTCTTTCCGGGTCGCTTGGCTCCGGCAGTACTCCATCCTCAAGCAGCACCAGCCGAATGCCTGCTTCTCTGGCCCGGCTCAGCTTGCCCAGCAGGAATCCGGCCATTACAGGGTCTTTTATTTGTCTGACAACGGCACCCATCTCCGTCTGTGTGGTTGTAACCGTACTGGTAATGTACTCCTCCAGACGATCATACCGGCGCATATGTGTTAATCCCAGGATGACATGCAGCTTATTCATGAACTCATGCGCCTGTGCACGCAAGGCTTCGGCATACTGGGAGATGCCTGTGAGCCGTTCCATCAGCAGACCGATTTCCGTCTTGTCGCGGAACGTGGCTATTGCACCCTCTACTGCCCCGTTAACGCGGATAGGCACAACGTTTGCAAGTAAAGTGACCCCGTTATGCTCCACCTCCAGATCCTGGCTGGCTTCACCGGTCTCAAGCACATGATTCATCCGCAGCAGGGGCCAATATTTCTCCACTGGCTGATTAAGCGGTTCCTCCTGCAGGCCCATTGCAGCAAGCAACCGCTTGGCTTCCGTATTGATCAAGGTGATGCGTGAGTTCTGATCAACGGCAATGATTCCCTCCCGCACGGATTGAAGCATGGAGCTGCGCTCCTCAAGAAGCTTGGCAATGGCCGCAGGCTCCATGCCGAACATCATCTTTTTGATGGTACGGGCCAGCAGGAATGCTCCCGCAGCGCCGATCACACTGCCGACAAGAATGCCCCAATACAGGATACTCTCATTCTCTTTTACAGCAAGCTTAACATTCCCCAGTGAGATTCCTACCGCCACCGCCCCAACCTGCTCCCCGCTTGCGGCGAATACAGGCGAGAACGCTCTCACGGACGCACCCATAGATCCCTCGGCTTCAGATATGCTCTCCTGTCCCTGCAGAACTGCCGCTTCATCGCCGCCGCTGAAATGCTTCCCGATTTTCTCCTTGTCCGGATGGGACAAACGGATTGCCTTCATATTCATGACGACCACAAATTCCACATGGTTTAAAGTCCGAATGTCCTCAGTGTAGCTTTGCAATTCGGGTGAGGTATGCGATTTGGTTAATGCTTCAATAATCAGCGGTGTGCGGGACAGCGTACGGGACAAGGTGACTGCCTTTTGCTCCAGCGCGGCTTGAGTCTGCGAGGATACCTTCATCCCAAATAGCACATAGACCACCAGCAGCATTAAAACAAGCACTGCACAGATCATCAACGTAATTGTTGTTCGCAGCCTAAATGTATATCTTCCAATTTTCACCTGAAAACCCTCCGGGAATGCCCCATTATTCTAACCTGTACAAGGAACCGGTAGCCGTGATTACACACACATTTTGTGCGGACACCATAATACCAGAAGTAAAACACCACCGTCCGTAGTATACGAGTTGCAGGCGTGTTAATGTGAGCTTAAATGCTTGCGGTAGCCCTCCACTTTCTCCTCACGGTAGCCCATTGCCTCATAAAAGACATGCGCTTCCTTCCGTTTCTCACCGGAAACAAAGATGATATAATAGCAATCTCTTTCGTGAGCGATCTCTTCAAGGGCGGTCATCAGCTTTTTGCCTAGCCCCTGACGGCGCGCCCGGGAGGAGACGACCACATTTTCTATCACCATAAACGGCCGGCAATCGCCGACGAGATCCTGACAGACAATGCCCATCATTGAACCCAGCAGTTCCCCCTCTACAAAAGCGCCCAACAATATGTAACGGCTGTCCGCCTTGATCATCTGAAACGCCGTCTCCAGCTTCTGGGGATCTGTAAGTCTGCCCGTAAGCTCTTCGTACAGCATGTTCAATGCGGCTAGTGAATCCGCTTCGATTTCTCTAATGTTTACCATTTATGTTCGTCTCGCTTTCTGGTTGGTCTGGTTCGGCTCATTCTTCTCATAGACATATAGCTGTCCATTTCGCGGATTAATCATCCGCTTCCCCTTGTAGCCTCTACGGCGCAGTTCCCGATCCAGCAGTTTCATAAAAGCGCCATGGCTGACGGCCAGCACATTCCCCAGTTCCTGCTCGGATTCGAGGGCGTCGACAACCTCTTTGACTCGGCCAATTACAGAATGCCTGTTCTCCGGCTGTGAGTGATGTCCAAAGATCCACACTATGCGGCCTAGCACCAACCAGCAGGCTGTGGGAAGCCTACACCCTCCCAATGGTACGGCGGCAATTCTGACTTCTCTCAGTTTCGATGTGAAAAGAATCTCCCCTGCATAGATCAAACGGGCGGTGCTTATGGCCCTGGACTGATCACTGCATAGGCAACGCGCCCATACATGCTCGCTGCTCATATACTCTACTGCCTGCCGGATTTCCGCGGCTTCATACTGTGAAACCCACTCATTAAACTGCGCACCTGACATCCAAGCCTGCTTCGGAGGGGCTGCTACTCTGAAGTGTCTGACCAGCCCGATAATCATCCGCTTAAGCCCCGCCTGTATTCACAGCAGTGATTTGCACGTCTTCAATGTCGGCCAGTGCTTTTCCTTCGGCAATGCCTTCCGAAACCATCATTCTACTCGTGTTCATAACTAAGCTCCTATCGACTGTGTGTCTTCAAATTGCACTGTGTTTACAAAGGGACAGTCATTTCCTTCAGCACCGCCTGAACGCGCTCCTCAACGGTCAAATCCTCTTCCAGCCTCAGCACAGGACACTCAAGGCCGGACATCCATTCCTCATGCAGCACCCGGCTTCTCACCTCTGGCCCTGCCGTCTCATATAAAGCCGCCCATTCCATAAAAACCTGCGTAGCCTCAAACTGGCTTCCACCCGGCAGAATCTCCTTCCCATACCGCCCGTACTCCCTTGCTCTCAAGCGCTCCAGGCGGATCTCCTGCGGAATCCCTAGAAACACCACCAGGTCAAATCTGGAACGCAGCTCATCTCCCCATCCGCAAACTGCACCGGACAAAATCCACGGCTCCCGAGTGTCCAAATCATGCTTGATTCTGCTTAGCCTCTCTGAGATTTCCGTTTGCTCCGTATATTTATGCTTCCAAAAATAATCGTCACTATCCAAATGCGCATATGGCAGCCTGTCCGCTAAAGCCCGACCCAGTGTACTTGTTCCAGCTCCCGAAGCTCCCAGTATATGAATTCTGCTGTACATGGCTCCACCCCCTAGAATGCAATAGTTACAGCCCATTGTATATTTTCAAGTTCCAAAGGTACAGCGACACTTTTCACTTTGCTGTTCCGTCAGCGGGAAGCATTGAAAAGCAAAGACCCGCAAGCCGGGTGGCCGCAGGTTCATTTGTCTTATCTGTTTATAGGTTCATTCGGATATATCCGGTGGAATCCGCCGGGCCACATCCGTTGCAATTGCAGCATGAATGACAGCCTTGCGCACCTGTTCAACCACCTTTTCGTTAAAAATACTCGGGATGATATACTGCTCATTCAGTTCGTCCGGGTGGACAACCGAGGCGATCGCTTGCGCTGCTGCCAGCTTCATTTCCAGATTTACCTCCTTCGCCCGGCAATCCAGTGCACCGCGAAAAATACCCGGAAAACACAGCACATTATTGATCTGGTTCATATAATCGCTTCTTCCGGTTGCCAGCACACGGACATAAGGTTCAGCCAGCTCCGGTTCAATCTCGGGGATGGGGTTGGCCATGGCAAACACAATGTTGCCCTTCGCCATGCTCTGGAGCTGACTGATACTCAATATGCCACCGCTGGAAACTCCAATGAACACATCTGCCTCCCGAATAGCTTCGGTCAACCCTCCTGTCAGCCCTTCGGGGTTGGTTGCCCCGGCTAGCCAGCTCCACTCGGCATTATCGTAAGCTTGCCTACTGCTGAGAATACCCTCCCGGTCAACGGCATAAATCTTCCGCGCCCCCGCCGCCAGCAGCAAACGGCAGATGGAAACCCCCGCAGCTCCAACGCCGACAACGACGATTCGGCATGTCTCTATAGCTTTGTTCACCACTTTGAGGGCATTTAATAGACCGGCCAAAGCGACAACCGCAGTCCCGTGCTGATCGTCATGAAATACTGGAATATCCAGCTCGGCAGACAGCCGCCGCTCAATTTCAAAGCAGCGTGGTGAGCTGATATCTTCAAGATTAATCCCGCCAAAACCAGCAGAAACCGCTTTCACAATACGGATGATTTCCTCCGGATCTTTGGTATTCAGACACAGGGGAAAAGCATCGATATCGGCCAATTGCTTGAACAGCATTGCCTTGCCCTCCATCACCGGCATTGCCGCCTCCGGTCCGATATCACCCAGACCCAGCACAGCGGTTCCATCGGTAACAACAGCCACTGTATTTCTTTTCATCGTAAGCGAGTAGGCTTTCCCCGGGTCCTCGGCAATCGCCATACATACGCGGGCCACACCGGGCGTGTATACCAGTGACAGGTCCTCACGGTTTTTGATCGGCATCTTGGGTGTAACTTCAATTTTCCCGCCGATGTGCGCCAGAAAGGTCCGGTCCGATACATTGATTACCTTAATCCCCGTCATAGCCGCGAGTACCGTGACAATCTTTTCGTTTGCGGCATCCTGGACATTAACCGTAATATCCCGTGTCGTCACATCCTTACCTGCACGGATCACGTCTATGGCCACAATATCACCTCCGACGGCTGCCAGCTTCGACACCACATCGCCAAAGGCCGCAACCGACTTGCGGATTTCCAGACGGATAATCATCGTTGTCGCAATTGACATAGAGCAAGCCCCTTTCATCAGACCGTTCTATGTTCAATATACTACAGTTCACAATTTATACATAATCGTATCTCTAGCAGCCAACCTGCACACTCAGCACTTTCATAACCGCGGCAAAACAAGATTCCTTAAATACAGCATGCAAATCGTCATTGTCGGTCATCAGCCACTGTATCAGGCAGCCGTCGATAATCGCGCGGATCACGGGCGCAGTGGTGTCCGGGGACAGCTCTTTGGGGAAGATGCCCTCCTGCTGGCCCGCTATCAGCACCTCCGTGCTTATCCGTGCGCAGTTGTCGTAGAAACGCTGGTTAATCTCCCGGTACACCGGAATCCGGCTCGCTCTGGACAGGAAATCCAGGTACACCCGGTAAAAAGAACGGTTCTTCGCCGGTCCGGCAAAAACGGAGTCGATGTACGCAGTCAGCTTCCCGGCTGCTGTCTGCTGCTCCTGTACCGCCGCCTGCTCTTTGGCAGATATTTTGCCGGTCAGCCATTCCAGCAGCTCCACAAGCACCGCTTCTTTATTGTCAAAATAATAATGCACAACCCCCTTGCTGACTCCTGCATGATCAGCAATCGTCTGCAGGGTCACGGAATCATATCCAAGCTCGGATAATGCCTGAAAAGCAGCGAATAGAATCTGTTTGCGTTTCTCCTCGGATTTCTTGTAACGAACCATAAGGCCTCCACTTTTTAAAGAAATAATGTATATTATATCACGGACAATAAAAAGTTGACCGGTCAGAATAAATATTATATAACTTAGCTACAAATATTATAGCCGTTAAAAGGAGAATCTGTTATGCCAGAACATTTTCAAGCTTTGGTCGTGGACAAATCCGAGACCTTTTCCGTTGCAGTTAAGCCTGTAACGTTAGCGGAATTGCCTGCCGGAGAAGTATTAATCCAGGTTGCCTATTCCAGTGTGAACTATAAGGACGGATTAGCGAGCATCCCGAACGGAAACATCCTGCGCAATTATCCCTTTATTCCGGGAATTGATTTGTCGGGAACCGTTGTATCCTCTGCCGATCCGCGCTTCCACGAAGGACAGTCAGTAATCGCCACCAGCTACGGCATCGGCGTGTCCCATTACGGCGGCTTCAGCGAATACGCACGGATACCTGCGGAATGGGTCGTCCCTCTGCCGGAAGGGCTTACGCTGCGGGAGGCGATGATCTACGGCACAGCCGGCTTCACCGCCGCCTTATCCATTCAGGCGCTGGAGGATCACGGGGCCGCACCGGATAAAGGCAAGGTGCTCGTTACCGGTGCGACCGGCGGCGTCGGCGGCTCGGCAGTCGCAATGCTCGCCAAGAAAGGCTACCACGTGGCGGCCAGCACCGGCAGAACAGAGGAAGCCGGTTATTTGCAGGCTTTGGGCGCAGCCGAGGTCCTCTCCCGCGAGGACGTTAGCGGAGGTGCAGGCAAGCCGCTCGACAAGCAGCTTTGGCAGGCGGCTGTTGATTCTGTGGGCGGAGCTCCGCTTGCGGCGGTGCTGAGCAAAATCGCCTATGGCGGTTCGGTTGCAGCCAGCGGTCTAACCGCCGGAACAGCGGTTCCGACGACTGTGCTTCCTTTTATTCTGCGTGGCGTAAGCCTGCTTGGCATTGATTCCGTCTCCTGTCCGATGGAGCTGCGGATGAAAATTTGGGAGCGGATGGCTACGGATCTGAAGCCGGATTCACTCGAAGCCCTTGTAGACCGCGAGATTCCCTTGTCCGAACTACCAACTGCGCTAGAGGATATTCTTAAGTCGGGCACAAGAGGACGGGTGCTTGTCCGTCTGTCTTAAAACAAGATTAAGTACTCCACCCGACAATTATTAATCAGTACTTAGCCACCCAGGAGCATCCCTGGGTGGCTATTTTTTATCAAAGTGGTTTTCGTAAATAGGATGTTTATTTACAAGATATGTTATACTACTATAGAACATATGTTCCTTCGCATAATGAAAACTCGAATTTCAATAGGAGGGATTTAATCTTATGCAAAAGATTAACGGAAAAGTAGTATTGGTAACAGGAGCAACCAGAGGTATAGGCAAAGGAATTGTGATAGCTCTTGCGAAGGCTGGTGCAATCGTTTATTTTACTGGAAGAACAGAATTTGAATACCAAGGTGCAGTCACTCTCGGTGGATGTATTTCATCAACTGAAAAAGAGATACCAGATAATAATGGTATTGGATATGGGATTAAATGCGACCACACTAATGATGAACAAACCAAAGCTGTGATAGAGAGGATAATTGCAGAACAAGGGAAAATTGATATCCTTGTAAATAATGTATGGGGTGGGTATGAATACTATAATGATGGAACACCATTTTGGACAGAGAATGGGTTTTGGACTGCTCCATTAAGTCGCTTTGATAAAATGTTTACATCTGGTGTTAGGGCACATTTTGTTACAAGCTGTTATTCTATTCCGCATATGATAAAAAATAAAACTGGATTAATTGTAAATATTTCTTTTTGGGCGGCAGAAAGAAATGATATGGGAGTTTCTTATGGAATGGCGAAATCAGCAACCAATAAATTAACAGAAACTATGGCATATGAATTGAAAGAAAATAATATCAGTGTAGTAACAATCTACCCTGGACTTGTTAGAACGGAGTCTGTTTTAAAAGCATCAGAATATTTTAATTTAAGCAATTCTGAATCTCCTGAATTCATAGGTATGGCAATTGTAGCATTGGCTTCTGATAAGAATATTTTGATCAAAAGTGGTTCCAAAATGACTGCCGCACAAATTGCCATTGATTATGGCTACACAGACATTGATGGAAAGCAACCTGTACCATTAGATCAAAGCAATTGTAAGTAATAGTAGTTACGGTTTACTCCTATATATTACCGGAGGGATCGACTGAAGACTGCGTGCCGGGATAGGGCTGAACATAAGGCTGTTGCCGGTACTGCTGGACATACGGTTGACCATAAAAACCCGGCGAGGGGTCAGCAGGCTGGTAACCGTAGGGCTGAAGCATTTGCGGCGTCTGCGGATACATATATGGAGGTATGGAATTAGGATGTTTGGCGTTTGCCCCTGCAGCCATGCCGGGTGCACAGCAGTCCGCAGGCGGTCCAATAAACGTGCCGGCCTGCACTGGAGCCAGCGTATCCTTCAATTTGGCTTCATTCAGACAATAGGTATGCGCAAGAACATTCGTTGGCGTAAGGGCCAGCAAATCTGAGCCCAGAATGACCTCAGGAACAGGGGCGTCGAAGATCGCCAGCAAGTGGGTACAGTCTACAGTGGCAACCTCGTAATGCCACCAGCCCTGCGGCACATTCGCCACTTGCCCGGGGCAAATGGGAAAATGCAGCAGCTCATTCGTAAAAGGGTTGATCAATGAAACTACAGCCTCACCGGAGATGCAATAGACCAGTTCGGCAGCATTTTGATGATAATGCGGTTCAACCACATTGGATTTGCTGAGAAAAATATCAAGCAGGGATGTGTTCTCCAGCGTGTTGAGCTCATTAACCGACAACGTATTGATATAATTGCAGGCATCCTTCCTAAACGTTGTATTGCTGTTCACATCAAAAGCAAACTGTGTATTGGGTGATTTGTAATCCATATATAAAGTCACCGGACAATCCATCCCTTCTGTATAAACCGTATTCTCCTTCTGCGATAGGATATGTATCCGCTCATGCCCAGGTGAATGATTTTTTTCTTCCGGCCTTGTCCCAAAAAAAAGCATCTTCCACAAGGGAAGATGCACCTAAGTCCTATTCACCAGCAATGACCGTCCGGTTCCTGCCCATGCCCTTGGCCATATACATGGCCTGGTCCGCCTGCTCCAGCAGCTCCTCGCGGGATTTCCCGTGGGTTGGAAAATGCGCAATTCCCTGCGACGAAGTAACCTTCATTGCCAGGGGAGTGGCGCTTGCTTCGAGCGTTTTACGGATTCGCTCCGCGACCAAGTACGCATCCGCAGCTTTGGTGCGCGGAAGCAGCACAACAAACTCCTCCCCGCCATAACGGCTGCAGACATCGCCCGGGCGAACGCTAGACGTCAGAATTCCGGCAACCTGCTTCAATACCTCATCCCCTGCCAGATGGCCGTAAGTGTCATTCACGAATTTGAACTTGTCCACATCCAGCGCAATGACAGAGAAGGGGAACTGTGCGGCGATCCATTGATTCATCGTGGCTTCAACCGATCTCCGGTTCGCAAGTCCGGTCAGTAGATCCGTCAGCGCTTCCTGGGTCAGTTGGCTCGTCTGCTTCTGAACATCACTCCAGGCAATGGCAACCGCTTGGGTCAGCAGGTCTGCTTCCCGGTTCCAATGCGGCTTCAGCTCAGGAAGCTCCATTTTTTCTTTCCCTACCCTGCTCATCAGGTCCGCAAGCATCACGAACGGCTTGGCCAATTGATGAGCCAGCAGAATCACAAGCAGCAGCAGGATCACAAAAGGAATTATGGTATAGGCGATTGTTATGCGGAGGTGGCTCTGTAATTCATCCTGGATGACGCTCACAGGCGAAACCACCACAACTCCCCAGCCATTAGACGTAACTTTGGAATAACCGGCCAGCATCGGGATGCCTCTCACATTCACCGCCTGCATTTGCCCGCTTTTTCCGTTAATCAATTCTTGCACAACTTTGTTTGCGCTGACATCCTCATTAATGCGGTCTTTATCAGGGTGAAACAGCAAATGCCCGTCAGCGCTCACAATGTAATAATAGGAGCCTTCAGCATCAACATCGTTATTGCCGCCAAAAATCATATTCAGGATATTATGATTCTGCAGATAGATTGTTCCGCCAAGCTGCCCCAGATAATGCTGGTCTTTGTCGTACAGCGGTTCACTCATGAACACAATCATTCTGCCAGTAGAAGGGGCTGTATAGGGTTCGGAAAGATAGGGGCTCTTCAGGCGCAACGCTTCGAGCGCCCACGGAGAATCAACTTTTCTGCCGGCTAGTCCAAGCGTAGTTGGTGAGGTGTTGCGGATAACGCCATTTTCACCTACCAGGAGAATCGAATTAAAATAGTTGCTGCTGTTGCGCATTAACTCAAGATAATTATTAATCTCTTCAGGTTTCGCTCCATGCGACAGTCTATACGCGCTGAATTCAAGGGAGCCGCGCATGGAGCGGAAGAGAGAATCCATCGTTTGGCTCATTCTTTCGGCATTGACAAGGTTCAGATTCAGCGTTGTTTTGATCAATGATCTTTTTTTCGATTGATATGAAGCGGTAAGCAGGATCGTAGATGTCAGGAGAACCACCAGTGTTACCAGACCGATCAGCAGCGCGGTAAGACTGAGCTTCTTCTTTTCGGATAAGAGTCCTGCTCCTCCCGGTCTAGGCATTACTTAACCTCCTCGTGTTACTGGGCAGCAACTGCCAACAGGTGTATCTAATTTATAATTATAAACGATTGAGATGCAGAATCCACACATCATTCATCCTTCTTTGGGGCAGAATTCAACTATTGGCATAACCAACCCAATTCTCAGGAGGCTTATTTGGAACATGATGTGGATAAAAAACAAAGCAATACCGGCCCTCGCCATGCTCATGGCGCTGTTGATTCTGTGGGCGGGGCAGCCTGTCCATGCGTCAGGAGTTGAAGCTGCTGTAAAAGGCAAGCCGGCAAATCCCGGGGCGCTCACCTTTGTACTGGTGCATGGAGCCTGGGTTGATGCCAGCTTCTGGGATGAAATTGCCGCCGAGCTCCGCAAAATGGGGCATACCGTGTACACACCTGAATACGCCGGACACGGCGCGGATCAGAACAAAAAGGTCACCCACGCGCAGGAGACAAAATCAGTCGTTGATTTCATCAAGCAGAAGGATCTGCACGATATTATCCTGGTTGGGCACAGCTTTGGAGGTACGGTGATTCAAAAAGCGGCTGAGCAGGTACCGGACCGGCTGAAACGTCTGGTGTTTTTTGACGCCTTCGTCGTGCCGGACGGGCAAAGTGCGGCAGACCAGTTCCCCGCTCCGGCAAAAGAGGTGTTCGCCCAGTTGCTCAAGGCTTCCGGGAACAATACCATCATGCTCCCCTTTAATCTTTTCCGGGATACCTTTGTAAATACAGCCACACTTGAGCAGGCGCAGGCGCTGTACAAGAAGGTAATTCCTGAACCGGGAGGACCGCTGTTCGAGAAGCTCGATCTGAAGAAATTTTACAGTCTGCCGACGCCGAAGAGCTATCTTTATCTGACAGAGGATATTGCAATGCCGCAAATCCCGCCTTACGGCTGGCATCCCGGACAATCAAGCCATTTAGGTGTTTACCGGTTCATTGAAGGCACAGGCGATCACATGACAACCCCTCATACACGCCCTCAAGAGGTTGCCGATAAAATCGTCCAGGCCGGCCGCGACTAAGGTCTTTGCACAGCAGGACATGAATAAGAGCAAACGGCGGGACCTGTCCCGAATCCGCTTGCTCTTCTTATTGCCCGTAACACTTACCAGCCGCTGCGCTTAATCAGTGAAGTAATCTGGGCAAGATGATGCCGGTTATGCCAGTTGTATCTTTGCAGCGCCGTATCCAGAGTCATCGTTCCCAGCATCAGGCTCACAAAGGTTCTAGTATATTGCACTTCTTCCATTGAACTGAGCAGAGCAGCGAACCTCCGGTTAAGGTTCTCTAATAATAAAAGCGAGGTTTCAACCGGCTCAATGCTGTAATCGCTCAGCTCAGCCCATAAATCCTCCCTGTAGGAAGGGATTTCCGGCGCCTCTTCGGTCAATCCGCGTTTGAAACGCAGATAGGCATTCATGTTGTTGTCAGCGAGATGATGCACCACCTGCTTGACGCTCCAGCCGCCTGGACGGTAGGGAGTATTCAACTGCTCCTCGGTGAGCGGCTCAACGATCCCTCTTAACTGTGCAGCCATCGCACGCAATTCTTCAATGCTCATCTTCCGCTCCTCGGCCGTCTGAGCTCCTGCGCTTTTGAAGGGACCTATCGGATAGCGTAATTGATACATTTCCGCCTCTGCCGCTGCTTGTTTGATACTATTCTCAGCCGTACTGCTGTCTATTTTCCGCTCCATGTTCTGCTCCAGTCTCTACAGGATGGCGTAGAATTCGTCTAGGTCGCTGACCGTATAATCCGGCTTAACTTCATGTTTCCATCCGGCTCCGCTGCGGTTCAGCCAGCAGGTCTTCATGCCCGCTCTGGCCGCTCCCAGCACATCTGAGGCGGAGTCGCCAATATGGATAATCTCTCCAGGCTTCACGCCGTAAAAAGCAATAACCTCACTGAACATTCTGTTCAGGCCGTCATTTTTGTAGGATTGGTATTCTTCAGAGGAGAACAGCCTAATAGGATATTCCTTGTAAAAATCCGGCAGCATCAGCATATCCGTATCGCTGACAATGCAGACCTCGTATTCTCCCCCGGTAATCCGCTGCAGGAACCGCTCAGTCTCTTCATACAAAGCGGACTGCCGGTGCTCGGCGAATAAAATATCCACAGCCGTTAGGTCGTCGAAATTCACCGCGTGCTGCTTGAAAACCTGCTCGAACCCGCGGCGGAATATTTCATTACTGGTGCAAAAGCCACCGGCATCGCGAATCGCTTCTGCCTGGGTATGGTAATGGCTCAGCAGCAGTCCGCCAAGCTCCAAAGCCCGCTCATCGCTGTAATCCTCCAGCAAAATCTGCCTCCATACATGGCCTGTCCGATCCTGAACATTCACCAGTGTCTGAAACATATCCAGACTGATCACTTTATAGTTCTTCATTTACGCATTAAACCTCGCTGCCACGAACACAGCCGGTGAATTCCAGTAGATCGTAACCTCATTCGTGGAATAGCTGAGATCATGGTCGGCAAAGCACTGTGCGGCAGGCTTGCCCTGCAAATGCTCCACGACGTATTCGTCGTGCAGCCCACGGTCAGGTCCCCCGGATACCAGTCCCGGCACCGGATCGGCCACACCGTCGCCCACGGATGGGCGGTGATGCGGGTGCATGACCGAACGGTCGCCAAACCCCGTCACATAACTGATGTCCAGCACATTTCGGCCCATCAGGTAATGCAAATGATCCAGGGCGCATGCGGCATAAGCTGCTTCCCCGCTGAAATGCTCCGCTGCCAGCAGCAGCATAGCATTGTTAAGTACCAGCATATTGCTGCCCCAGATATAATCCTCTTCCAGTAAAGAAATGCGGTACCTATCCTCCCGGCTCTGCCGGACCAGACGGTCAGCTTCTGCCAGCAGTCCCTGCTTCAGTGAAGCATACAAAGCTGGCTCTGTCCGTTCTTCCCCGGTCAGCAGATAAGCCAGTGTTCCGTAGCCCCCCATATCCGCCCAGCCAAAGCTGTATTTCGGAAATGGCCGCTGAACCAGCGACTGAACTGCCTGATGGTAAATCTCTTCGCCCGTGGTCCGGTACAGCTCTGCAGCAGCCCAGAAGCGTTCGTCATGATCACACTCATCTCCGTATTCACCGGTGGTAATCCCCGGCGGATTGGTGAATCCGGCCTCCCCAGGATGCCGCTCCAGCCAGCCCCAGGCAACAGACGCCGCAGCAAGACATTTCTGTGCATACGCCGGGTCAAACGGCGCATAGACTCTTGCCGCCATCGCCATAACTCCGGCAAAATCCCCTGTAGCGGCTGCAGATACCGGCGAGAAATACAGCTCAGCCGTATCGTCCTCCGGCATGACATCAAGGCCCGGGAAATTCAGCGTGGTCAGCTTATGATATACACCGCCGGTCCCCGCTTCCTGCATTTTGAACAGCCAGTCCAGCTCAACCTTGCATTCCAGAAGAACATCCGGGATTGTCCCGTCACTTTCCGGCAGAGGAACCGGGGCGGCAAACGCCGCCGGATACAGCTCATAGGCGAGCAGCAAATCCGCAACAGCCTTCGCTCCGGGACCGGAGTACTTACCATAATCTCCTGCATCATGCCAGCCTCCGCAGCTATCCAGCTTCAGCTCCGGGTGTCCGTACACGGTTCCTTCTGCGGTATGGCACGCCCCGTGCGCCCAGGGACCGGCAAATTCCGCGGTCAGTTCAACACCGCAGCGGAAATAATAAAAGGCTTTCAAAAGTCCCTTTTGCAGCTCCCCGTAAGGTTTGTCGGCAATGACAAAGGAAGCGGACGTTGCGCCATTGTTTCCTTCAATGCGGTAGCCTCCAGCTGTCTTCAGCTCAGAGAAATCAGCGGCATGTACACTGGCACCGCTGGGCTTGTCCAAAGTAGCGGCTCCGGATTGTCCAGTATAGACCACAGCCCCGGTCTTTTCGTTAATAACACGAAAATCATGCCCTTCACCGCTGAACAAAGCGATCTTTGTGCCTTCTGTGGGGTAGCCGACCTGATTCACAGCAATCTGCCGGGCATTATGTACGCTCATCCACCATCTCTCCCTATTTTCTACTCTCCAAGCAATTTAATGAAATTGGCCGGCAGGTGAAACTGCTGGTTGTTAATGATGATCCTGCGCAGCTCTTCATCGGAATCATCCTCCTGGGCATCCTTGATCTCCTTAATTTCACGGTGCAGGCGCTCCATCTGCAGGTCCAGCTCATAGGCTCTGTCGGCGGCATTTTTCAATTCCCGGGTCAGATGCTCGGGAACCGCCTGGCTGTATTTATAGAAAATTTTATGCTCCAGGCTGGCCCAGAAATCCATAGCAATTGTACGGATTTGCACTTCTACGCATACATGCTCCTGACAGTCGGACAGAAATACCGGAACCTCCACTAGCAAATGCAGGCTCTGATAGCCATTGGGCTTGGGATTCTTGATATAGTCCTTCACGCTGAGAATCTTCAGATCATCCTGCTTTTGCAGCATTGCACTGACATAGTAGATATCCGAGATAAAAGAGCAGGTAATCCGCAGCCCCGCGATATCCTTAATGCTCGCTCTGATGGCGGGCAGGGAAATCTCGCTGTTCTTGCGCAGCATTTTATTCATAATGCTCTCAGGCGACTTTATCCGTGATTTCGTATGTTCTATAGGGCTATAATCATGGAGCATTTGAAATTCCTGTTTCAGAATTTCGATCTTGGTCTCCATTTCCTCAAGGGCGAACTTATAAATCATCATAAAACGGGTGAGTTCATATTTGATCTGCTTGATTTTCTCGATCTGGGTTTCGCTGCTCATATTCATTTCTCCTATCCTAATCTCTCATTAATCATAGCCAATCTACTATCGGAATTCAAATTTCCCCATATAAATAAAAAGGTTACCTCACCGTCCGTTTCCGGACAACTGAGATAACCTGATCATAAAATCAATAAATTAATGTTCCTTGCTTACATGAACACTTCTTCTACGGACAAGCCGCGCTCGCGGGATAAATCTCTGAACACATTGTCTACCTTAACAAGCGGCTTGAAAATGTCCAGCGGGTTGTTCATTACAATAGTGCCAATCTCCCCGTTGCTGAGCTGTACGCTTTTACCGACAAAACCAGGAAGCAGATGTCCGGTAAGCGCTTGGACAACTGTCCCGTTCAGCTTGCCAAAGCCCATTTCATGCACCTTGCGCAGAACGGAAACCAACCCTTGCTTCGGCTGATTCGGTCTGGAGGTTGTCAGTCCCATGTAGATGTTCGCTACAGCCACAATTTCGGTGAACGGATGAATGTCACTTTTGCCGATCTTGTTCGGATAGCCGGTTCCATCCTCAAATTCATGATGCTGGAGCGCTACTAGTGCCGTATTCTCATCCATCTTCGAGCCACGGATAATATCATAGCCGTAAGAAGTATGGCGTTTCATTTCTTCCTCTTCGTCAGCCGTCAAGATTCCATTCTTGTTCAAAATGGACGCAGGAACCTGGCTTTTGCCGATATCATGCAGGTAGCCGGCACGGCTGATCTGATACCGGTCTTCCTTGGAATGGCCGAGCCATGCAGCTATGTAATACGACAGCAAACCCACTTGCAATGAGTGGTGGTATGTATCAATGTCATCACGTTCCAGCAGGAGCAGCAAAGACACAACATCCTTTTGCTCATCCAGCGATTCCAGCAGCGGCTCCAGCGTGTCATCCACCATGGATTGGGTAAAGCTGCCTTGGGCCAAGGCTTCCAGGAATATGGATTCGTAGTTCTGAATAGCATTGTCAAAATTGTCATTCAGACTGTGGCTCAGACCACTGCCGTTATCTTCATGCAGCACTTTACGCGGTTCGATATCCACATATTCAATCTTGTGCCGCATCAGGATGGTGATTTCCTCGCGCTGCACAACTGTTCTCTTAGGAAGAACATGCAGTCCTACACTATTGAAAGTGTCTGTCAGAAGACAGTCGCCGTGTTTGAGATCAGTGACATGTACTTTCAAGTATCAGCACCCCTTTTATGTACAGAAATAATGTTTCCTCTAGCTTTATTTGATCATAGCCAAAAGCCTGCAAAGTCACAATATGGTTAAAGTCACATTCACTGCCTGCACCTAGGTATATTGAATCTCCAACTTTAGACTCTCGCCTCACTGCATACAGGCAATTTACAGTATTGGCCGCGCTTCAGATAAAGGTATTTTGGAGTATTACAATGCGGTTTCTCTACATCCATTTCATAAACAATCCGTAATCGAGCTTGATTCCATTCTCGTCTGCCCAGCGGCCTAACTGCTTCATTGACTGCTCTCTATCATCTATGAACCGGAAACAGAGACGGAGCGGTACAATTCGTTTGCCTATGAGCCTAACTCCCACGAGCGAACCGTCTATGTGGATGGATTTGATCTTACTCGCCGGGATGTTTTCATTGCGGATCAGCAGTAAACCTTCTCCCCACTTGATTTCAGCTGCCTTCCGCAGAGCATTGGAGAGAAGGAACGCCAGGATAGCAGTGCAGACAACAATCCAAAATATCATAAATAATCTGAGCAGAGTATGTGGATGGGCCTGATTTTTGAAACTATTCATTAACGTTAGAATTTGAATGATGATGACAAAAACGATTGTTAGCATCGTACGGCCAGCGAGCGGCGTCTTGATTCTGGATACAGGTAAATTGTCCTGCATGGCAGATTCCTTTCACAAATCGGAATGATAGAGCGATAGACTATCCTATTTTTTAGAAAAGATCGTTGACGTCGAGCAGAACTTTGCCGATCAGCTTATCCTTGGCTACAAACGGAGTGCTCCACAAATGGGCGTCATAGCTTGTATTCCGGTTATCGCCGAGAAAAAAATAATGGTCTGCCGGAACGGTGACCGGCCCGAAGGTATAATTCATCGGTTCCTGAAGGTAAGGCTCATCAATCTTCTCATTGTTTCTGTACAAGGCCCCGTCTTTGATTTCAACGGTGTCGCCCGGCAGCCCGATCAGGCGTTTGACATATCTTTTCTCCTCTTCTCCAGCTACAGGGGGATTGAACACTACGATGTCGCCATGCTTCAGCGTAGTCAGCCAGAGCATCTTCTCCACCACCAGGCGGTCGTTGATCTGTATGGTCGGAATCATTGATCCGGTTGGAACTCTCATCGCTTCAGCCACATATGTGCGGATAAACAAAGACAAAATAATACCGATTGCTATGCTTGGCACCCATTGCTTCAGAAATTTTTTCATCCTTCTGCCACCTCTCGGTCATTCAAGTATTAGATATCAAATCGTTTAATAATCTGGGCCATTTCGGCTTCCGCATCCACTGCGGAGTGCTTGGGAAGATGGATGACGAGTAGTCCGCCAAAAATCTGCTCACATTTCCCTTCATGCTCACTGACGCGCTGCTTAAACTCCTGAATCTCCTGCGAGCCTGCCGCTTCCTTGCTCAGGAGCCAGGCATATCTCAAATATCCCGATTTCTGCACCGTTTCCACGTAATAAGCAATCCCTTGCTTTTCTTTGACCCTGATAATGTCCCCAAGGGCAATGCCCGGGTTAAAAATCGGCGTTTCTTCAATGCGGTATTTATCCTGTGCAACCGGAGTCACATCCAGAATCTCTATTTCGCGGCCTTGCTCATCAAAACAAATATGCAGTCCTACCGTACCCGGCATAGGGACACCTCCCATCTTTTCGGTAAGTAGAAACGGTTACGCCGTCCTTAAAAGGACGGTGCCGTTTCAGCGAGAAATAGAATGATGATTTATGGCGTAAAACATATAAATCCTTATATTTCAAAATAATCACCTTATTCTATTTCATCCCTTTCAGCGACCTGGCGATAATTCCCTCCAGCGTCTTCCAGGGCAGCAGGGCTTTGCCGATCATTAAGAGACGCGAGCCTTTGCCTACGGGATAACGCAGCTTGGGCGCCTTCATCTCCGTAATCCGTGCAATCAGCCCGGCAACCCGGATAGGATCTGGTGCGGTCTCGGCGCTTCGCCGGGAATACGTAAGCACTTCCTCCAGCTTTTCCCGATACGGGGAATCTGCGCTCGTATGCATCCCTTCCAGCCCTTTGCCCCAAATCGGCGTGCGGAAGGAAGCCGGCTCCACCAGCACAACACGGATGCCAAAAGACAGCAGCTCATGGCGCAGGCTTTCACTGAAGCCCTCCACCGCAAATTTGGAAGCCGCATACGGACCGTAGCCGGGGAACCCGTTCAACCCGCTGACGCTGCTGACGTTGATGATCAAGCCCTCGCGCTGGCTGCGCATGACAGGAAGCACCGCCTTGGTCACCGCAACCAGTCCGAAAAAGTTCGTCTCCATCTGCCGCCGCCATTCGTCCATGCTTACTTCCTCCACATAACCGCCTACGGCAAATCCGGCGTTGTTCACCAGCACATCAATTCTGCCAAAGCTCTCGAGGATTGAAGCCACAGCAGAATCTATTGAAGCTGCCTCCGTCACATCCAGGGTCATTAATTGAATCTGTCCGCTGACACCAGCCTGTTCGGCCTGGCGGATCAGCTCCCCTTGGCGGCTTAAATCCCGCATGGTAGCTACGACCTTGTAGCCTTTGCCTGCCAGAGCAAGCGCGGTCAGCAGCCCGAAGCCGCTGGAGGTTCCGGTAATGAGGGCGATTCGATCAGCATTCTGCCCGTGTTCAGTGTTCACGCTGCACCTCCTATTAGATTGGATGGAGCACACTTTAGCTTTGTGGTTATATACATGCTGCCTTTGAATTACAGCTTCAGCTTTTGGATCAAAGGCATGCCGATCCGGCGCAGCAGCAGCTCCAGAAATGACCAGCCGCTGCGGTTCAGCCAGGAAGTGCCTTTGTCATACACAGCCGACAGCTCGGTAGCCGTCACGGCTCCACGGTTGCGTTTGAATTGTCCAACACCGGAGCTCTCGTGCAGCAATAGCCCATCCCTTTCCGCGATATCAATCAGTACGGCGGACAGCATCCGGTAAAGGCCAAGCGACTGCGGGAGCGCCGTGTCATAACCAAAGAGCGGCGCTGTCATCACACCTTCCCGGCTGTAGAAGCCAAGCACCGCGTCGAGCCTGCCATTTTTGCGCAGCCCGTATATGTGCAGTGTCCGCTGCTCCAGCGCCAGCCGGATAAAAGCCTCTGTAAACTGCGGGTTATGAAGCGAATATTTATGTATATACAGCAGCTCGTACAGCTCCACAATCCGGGGAATATCCTCCGCTGTGATTTCGTCCGGGGCCTGAACAGTGTAGCCATGCTTATCCAGTAAAGCCCGGTCACGCTTTACCAGCCACCTGGCCTTGGAGCCGGTGGGGTGCTGCAGCAAATAAATCTGGCGGCTGGGCACCAGCTTGCAGCCATACTCTCTTAACGCCTCTATCATAGGGCCGGATGTCTCCCTACTAAGTGACCGATATAGAATAGTATAACCTGGATACTCGCGCTGAAGGAAATTCAGTACCTCCATCATCTGGCCAGGGCTTACAGCAGGATGCAGATTCGTAGATAACAGCCAATTATTGACCTGTACCACCCGGTTGAACCGTGCTCTTCTGAACAGAGCGCCCACTCCATACAGCAAGCAGGAAAGCGCCGCCTGAAGCGGCCGGTTGTTCAGCAGGATCAGCTCCTGTCGCGCATAGCTGACATAGTGCGTATACGGCGAGCATACATAAGAATTGGCATAATCCGCAGCATTAACTGTAATGGGGACAGGAATCCCCTCGACCACAACCACCTTGACTGTTGTACGCACGTTGGCAATGAAATGTTCTGGCGGATGCTCCATCAGCGGTAAAATATATTGCCGCGCATAGCGGCCGTATTCCGTATCAGGCCATTCCAGCTCTCCGATATGCTCCCGGTCATATTGAACGATCCTGATCTTCACAGCTTCCAGCCCCTCTCCACCCGGCGCAGCTTCGTGGTGCCGGGTATGAAGCTGTATGCGGTGAACGTAAGCTTCGGCGGAATGCAGCCCAGCCGGTTGAACAGCCGCGACAGCTCCGCCGCAATCAAGGACTCTGTATCCTCTGTGCTGCCCTGCCGTGTGCGGTACGAAATCTCCATGTCGAGCGGGCTGCGCTGTATCACGCGATAGTGCTCCATATCAGGTGAAGCCGCCAGCACAGCACGGGTGATAAAATCAGGGAACAGCGTTACCAGCCGGCCATCTCCGGCATGCGGCACATACAGGATATCATCGCAGCGGCCTTCGATCCGTTCAATTGCCGTAAACAGGGACCCGCAGGGACAGGGCTCAGCCGCCTCGGTCAAAATATCGTTCAGCCGGTAGCGGACAATAGGCTGGACTGACCTGGAGAAATCAGTCACAATCGGCACGAAACGCCGCGATGACTGGTCGAGAACTTCTTTTTCAATATGAACGATATCCTCATTAAGATGCAGTGTGCCGTGTTTGCAGGTGGAGCCGAGAAAACCCTCTGTGCACTGATAAGCCTGGTGTACGGTCTGTAAGAAAGTGTCCTCAATCTGCTGCCGGTCCAGCGGGTCCAAAACCTCTGCGACTGCAATAATCCGGCGCGGCTGCACCGTCAGGCTGCCCGATTGCCGGGCCTCAGCGAGCAGACGGAGCATGGAGGGCGGAGCAATCCAGATATCCGGACAATACTGCTCCATTCGGGCCACAAGCCGGTCCAGCGGCTCCAGCAGGTCGAAATACTGAAATTGCAGCCGTCCTTGTCGGACAGACTCATAGAGGTTGCTGTTTGCCCGCAGAAAAAAAGCGATCCGCGCACGCTTCCACAGCCCTCCCGGCAGCAGCTTCGCCAGCACCGTTCCGGTCCAGGCTGCCTGCTCCTCTTCATCTACGAGAAATATGCCGCGGCTGCCCGATGTTCCCGAGGACAAGCCCACAGTAATGCCCTCAAGCGTAGGCTTGAAATCCCGGCTGTTCTCGGCCTCATAGGCTTCGGCAAATGCCTTCTCCTTGGTAATTCCGGCGATGTTCAGCGTATCAAAATGCTCCATCATCAGCGCTTTCTCAATAACCGGAAAACGCCGCCACTGCTCGTCAGGAATTCCCGTCCACAGCTCCCGGTAAAACGGCGACCTCTGGCGGATATGCTCCACATGACGGCGGATGCGCTGCTCCTGCCATTCCTCCAGCTCAGCCCGGTTCTTCCAGCGGTGTCCCCATTTCGTCAGGAAATAATAATAGACGATTCGCATAATCCGGCTCATTTCACACCGCCGGTTCCCCAAGCGGCAAGCGCCTCGCGGCAGTGGCTTGGTACGATTCTCAGCTCTGGAAGCTTCTCATGAATCTGGCGCAGGCGTTCAAAATTAAGTCTGTATTCCTTCCTATCAGACATAATGAGTCCTGCTGCGGGATGCGGCCTGCGGTTCTCGCGGAAGGCCCGGCTGGACCATACCGTATCCGCGCACAGCAGATAGTCATGCCCGCCGGTGGATACGAACAGGCCGATCATCCCGGCAGCATGGCCGGACATTTCCACGGCGAGCAGACTGCCGTCTCCGAGCAGATCATAGGCCGTCTCGAACGGAAGGCCGGATGCCAGCGGCCTCATGGCCGAGTGTTCGTCCACAGGCAAAGAGCGGGAGGTGAAGTCCTCCGGCAGCAGCCCGGGCAGAAATCCTGCCCGCACCGCTTTGATCGGCCCAAGCCCGCGCACAGCATCATAAGACTTCCGCAGATAGATGAACTTCGCCTGCGGGAAATCCCGTACACCGCCGATATGATCAGCATGAAAGTGCGACAGGATGATATACCGGACCTCCTCCGGCGCAATTCCGGCTTCACGCAGACAGTTGACGGCGCTTTCTTCATCCTTGAATACCACAGGTGTGATATGGCGGTAGAGTGAGGCCGGAAGCCGCGCTGTCTCCTGGAAGAAGCGGACACTGTAGCCTGTATCGAACAGAATCGGGCCATGCTGCGGATGTCTCAGCAGGGCATATCCCGCCGGGAAAGCCACAGGCCTATATGCGCCGCCGCGCAGCGTCAGCAGCTCGGGGTGTACGCAGTACCCTGCCGATAATATGGATACTGATACCGGTATTGAAGTAATCATCTCTGTTCCCTCCACCACTCCGCAAAAGATTCAATACCTTCGTCTATAGTTACACGGGGCCGATAGCCAAGCATTTCCCGCGCCAGCGAAATGTCCAGCGTCTGGGAAATACCCAGCGCTGACGCGGAATAGCGGGTAAGCATCGGCTCCCCAAGGAAGGGAAACAGCTTATGTATCCCTTCCAATAGTCCTGCTGCGGCATAGGCGGTCCGGTAAGGAATTCTCCTGGTGCGCAGTGGAATATTAAGCTTGGCAAACAGCCGGGCAAGCAGCTCCTTGAACATAACCGGCTCGCCATTAGAGATATTATAGGCCCGCCCGGCCGCTTGGGGCGGAGCGGTGCAGCAGAGCAGCATGGCATCGACAACATTATCCACGCAGGTGAGATCAATCAGCGCTCCTCCGCCATCCAGAAGCGGCACACCTTTGGCCTTATTGGCCTCAAGGAGCCGCGGAAACAGCGCATTGTCCATCGGGCCGAATATGGCTCTTGGACGGAGCATAAATGCCGTCAGGCCCGCCTTTGCCGCCTGCTCTACCACCCGCTCCGCCAGAAGCTTTGTTGCAGCATAGCTATTAGCCGGCTTCAGAGGAAGCGGGTCCGCTTCCCGAATGTCTATTCGGCTAGACCGGCCGGAATAGATGCTCGGGGTGGAGATATGAATCAGCCGTTCAACGCCATGCTGCAAGCAGCCCTCCACAATATGGCGTGTACCTTCGACATTGCACCCGTAGAACTCACTGTATTTCCCCCAGGGAGACGAGAGCGCCGCACAGTGGAATACAACATCCATTCCTTTGCAAGCACGGGATACCGCTTCAGCATTGCGCAAGTCCGCCCCTACAAAAACCGTGCCTTCCCTTTCGAGCTGTACTCCAGCCTCCAGACTGCGCCCAAGCCCATATACTTCCCAGCCCAGCTTCACTAGCCTTCGCGCCGTATGCCGGCCCAGAAAGCCGGTCGCTCCCGTTACCAATGCCTTGGTCATGGCTCACCATTCCATTCTATATCTTCAGTCAGAGCTTCAGTAATTGAAATATGTTTGCGCCGGGCAAGCCTGTGGGCGTTATATACTACACGAAGCTGCTCGCGGAAAAGATACGGCTCATCCTTACGGGTTATCACATCCTCCGCCTCGCGCAGCGCCTGTATCCACTTGCGCAGCCCTCCCGGACCAGGCTGCAGGCCGCAGGCGAGCATCGGGAGCATGAGCATCGCTTTTCGTCCTGATCGGGGGATGCACACTGTGCCGGAGCGCACCAGAGCTTCGGGATGAAGCAGCGCCTGGACAAGCCCATCCTCAGGGGCAAACAAGTGGATACCGCTGGTGGCGCGCGGATTGCATTCAATCGGGTACAAGGTTCCATCCCCGGCTTCTATGAAGTCGAATCCGATCTGGCCGTTAAAGCCGATAGCGCCAGTGAAATGTCTTACCCATGCGAAGGCATCCGGGTGCTCCAATTGCTCGAAATATACACTGGCGCCCGCCTTGCCTGTCCGGTACCGGCTGCCGTAGGCCGCATGCGCGACAACTGTGCCTTGATGCACTATGCTATAGGTGCATACCGCTTCACCTTGGATGTATTGCTGCGCCACCCAAGGTGCGGCTAATGAGAGCCCGGCAGGCGCCTCGCTTATTGGGAAGGTTCTTGCGGGTTTTCCCCCTGAAGCCTTACGGGGCAGGATCACTCTGGACGCAAAACGGGAATAGGCCGGTTTAAATACCAGGGCCTCATCGTTTCGGACAGCTTCCTCCGCAATGAGCCTCCATTCCTCTGCACTGCGGATCAGCTTTGTCTCAGGGACAGCAAATCCAAGCCCGCTGGCCCAGGCGATAAATTCCCCCTTGTGATGCAAACGGGCCAGCAGCTCCGCTCCTGCTGCCAGCACCCGGCAGCCGCCAAGCCTGTCAATTCCTGCTGCGATATAGAAAATCTCCTCGCACAAAGGGATTAATATATCAATGCGCAGTTCCTCAACCAGCTTGGCTAACTGCTCAATATAGGCTACGGGGCTATGCCGCGGAGACGGGACCCGGAAGCTGCGCTCAACCGCAGCGGAGACACGGCATAGATGATATTCCGCGCTTTCCGCCACAAATACTTGGCAGCCCTCTGCCTTAAGCATGCGCGACAGCTCAAGGGCTACAGGCGCCCTCCCGCCTGTAATCAGTATGTTCTGGACCTGCAGAACGCCTATTGCTATTGGATCAATAGTCAATAATCATGCCTCCCAGGGAGAGCCCTGCTGCCGTGCCAATGAGCAGTACGCGGTCCCCACGGCGGACCCTGCCCTGCAGAATGGCTTCATGAAGTCCCATCGGGATCGACGCAGCAATGGTGTTGCCGTGGCCCGGCGTATTATCAAGAAACCTGTCTTCGGCAATGCCCAGCTTGTTGCGGAGCAGCCGCATCGCCATTGCGCTCCCCTGATGAGGCACAACAAGCTGGAAATCCTCCATTGCCGTGCCTGTCTGCTCCAGCATTTCATGAATGAAGTCCGGAAGTAGCTTCGAAGCCTTTCTGAAGATTGCTTGTCCATCCATATGAAATAAATAAGGCACAGCATTGTCCTTGCTGAAATTCTTCGCATGAAGCCTTGTGCCGCCGCCGGCAATTTCCGAGTACCGCGCGCCGCTGCTGTATGTTTTCAAGGAAGCATGCACAATCCGGGAGGCTTCTCCGGCTGCTGACGGGCCAATGATAACCGCTGCGGCTCCGTCGCCGAACAGTGCCGTACTTTCCTTATCCTGCAGGTTCAGTCCGACCGAGGCAATTTCCGTTGCTACAAGCAGCACATTGCGGTATCTCCCGGCTTCTATCATATATGACATAACATCAAGGCCTACCAGAAAGCTGAGGCAGGTTGAGTCGATATCGAAGGCAGGCACCCCGGAATCCTCCTGTCCCATAGCCTGTTGAATAAATACGGCTGTGCTTGGCAAGGGCTGCTCCTTGGTTCCGCTGGTACAGACCAGACAATCTATGTCGGCAAAGCTCAGGCCTGCGGCGGCAAGCGCCGCTTCGGCCGCTCTCGCTCCCATGAAGGATGCGGTCTCATGCTCTCCGGCATAATGACGCACACCCACACCGGTCACTTTGTTTACCCATCCTGGAAATGTGCCGAGTACAGCATCCAGTTCCTCATCGGTCACCTTTCTGCTTGGCAAATATTTTCCTGTACCCATGATTTTCACATGTCTAAGCTGCACTTCTGTCATCTCCCTGTATTGTAAACTATAGAACTATTCTACTAGATTTTTTAGTAGAGTTACATTAAAACAAGAAAAAACTGTCACATAAACAGAACTAATGTTCTTTTTTTCTTGACTATCCATTAATTTCAAGCTATATTGGATTTACAATTACACACGCCAAGCGGGAGAAGCACCTCGCAGGACAGGCATTTACGCCTTCCTTCGAGGTGCTTTTTTTGTGCCTGTTGGCGAATTTTATGACAGGAGCTGAAGGAAATGAATAAACGTACAGGGGTAAGAAAAATTTCAGCAAGGCTGTGTTGCACAAGCTTTTACAGCAGATGGCTAATGTGGCTGCTTCTGCTGGCATTATGGGCAGGACATGCACCTCAAGCAGCAGCCGCAGCAGACTGGGATTCCGCACTGGATGATATCCATGCCCTTTACAACGATTATACCGTTCTGCAGAATACCCTGAAGTCCGAGAACCTGCGGACGGGGGCGCTCCGCAAGCAGAACAATGCGGATCTTGCCGCAATCAACCTGAAGCTGCAGGCAACGGATGCTTCCCTGCTGACCCGGTTGAAGGCGGAGGCCGCAGCCATGAAGAACAAGCATGCTCCGCTTCTTGAGGAATATGGGTCGCTTGGCAAGCAGATTGCTGCTGCCCGCAAAGCGGGTAATCTGAAATCCGCAACCCTGCTGGAGATCAAGCGCAATAGACTGAAGGCGGCTGCAGCCGCAGCCCGGGCCGAGGTGAAGACGAAGAACACCCTGCTGGCTGCAGCACGCGCCGCAGCCGCAGCCAAGACAAAACCTGCCAAGGATGCGCTGGCTCCCATAACGAGTCTTAAGAAGCAGATAACCGCCCAGAACAAACTGGTCAGCGCTGCACAGACCGAACGTGCGAAGGCCGACAAACGCTATAAAGCTGCGGTTCAAGCCGGTGATGCCATTGCTGCGGCTGCCGCGATGAAATTGTCATATGCCAAGATGGGCGAGATCCGCACCCTGGGGCAGATGAGCTATAGCTGGGAGCAGAAGATCACGCTGGCTCTCCGGGCGGCAGAATCCAAACTACCGAAATAAAGCTTCTGCTGCCATGGCTTGATACCCCGTTTCAATCCAGGTAACTTCTGTATGTATGTAATCTTCAGATCAACTGCACCAGCCAGCAGATTGCATATGCTGCAGGGACAAGCACGAGCTGGCCCAGCAATGTCCCCAAAAAACGGGAACCCATTAACAGGACATATATTTTGCCGAGCTGGTCACGGTATTCCGCATTTTCAGTGGCTTTGTGAGTAATCACTCCAAGCTGCGGGTCAATGAAGACGGTTAGCAGTATCGTAGCTACCCCGTTAATCATCCCTGACGCCTGTGAGGCGGTCGTGCTGAACTGAGGCATTAAGTGCGCCGCATAGAGCGAGGACAATACACCTACCGTGTAGAACCCGGTAACGAAGATGTTCATTACAATGAACCGTTTCGGAATACCCAGGTACCGGAAGCTGTGCAGCTTCAATCTGGGTTTACGGATATACTTGCGGGTATTCTTAAGCTGGCCGATAGTTACGCTGGTCAGCAGCTTGGGTATGGAGCCTTCAATCTCCAGCTTGGAGATGATTCTTCCGAACAGGCCTACAAAGGTGGGAAACACAGCAATGGCAATTAAAGTCCCCAAGGACGAGGACAGCATAATGATCCGCAAATAGTTGAGCAGCGGGAAGCTGGCGTCTGTTTTGGCAAAGTCCACAAATTTCGCCGTCAGCGGTGCCTGCACCATATTTGCCGTTCTCGACACCAGCACGATAATTCCGGTCAGCGATAAAGCAATAGCGATCTTGTTCAGCCTCACTCCGGCAAAACGTACTGAATATGATAACGTCTCGGCCGTATGAATAATCATCGTCAGCAGGCACACTACGATTAAACTGTTTGTCATTGTCATTAGCGCATTCATCTCCAAGTCAGGCAGCATTTGAGATATGCAGCTTCAATCATCCATTTTCTTACAAACTGCAGATCACCTCACTTAATATATATTCTTTGACCTGTATAATCCAGAAGCAATTTTGTAAGATTTATAGAATTGTGTATTCCTAATGCCTTTAAGCAATTCCAGCTCCATTAGTTCCTTATTTTGGATAGGCAACCGCGGTCCAGACCATAAGCAAGCTCTATCCCCACTGTATAGCGGAGCAGGTCGATCCACAAAAAACCTTTTCCCAGGATCAGCCCTCCCGCTACAGTAGAGCGCAGCCCGTTGATCCAGTCCCCTTGATAGAGTTGGCTGAACTCAATGCCATAGCTGAAGCTCAGACTCAGCACAAGCGACAGCCCCAAAGCCCGGCGGGTGAGCAGCACCCTGAAGGCAAAATAAACCATCGCCGCCCATAGCGCGTCCCCTAAATGGCTTGCGACAAATGGCGGCAGCCGGTCTCCGAAAGCTCTAGAGCTGAGACCCAGGACGATGGCTATGAGCACAGCGCAGCAATATATCATTTTGGCTCTCATGTTGGTCGCTCCCATATCGTGGTGTTAAGTTTACTCGAAGATCGCCGGGTCCGTATCGGAATCCTGCATAAAAATCTCCCGGGGATACGGGATTGTAAGCTCCGGCAGCTCCTCTTTGTCAAAAAACCTGAATTCCTCCGCCTCACCGTCCATGCTCCGTGGGGTTCCTTTGACAATAGTGCATGCAAACACAATAACTGTATATTGCACCCGGTCGCCATTGCTGTACTCGTAAGCATACTTCTCTCCGCCGAACACCCCGATAATCCGCTTCGGATTCACCATCAGGCCTGTCTCTTCAAAAACCTCCCGGCGCAGCGCCCGTGACGGCTTCTCCCCCGGTTCAATTGCGCCAGCGGGAAGTCCCCATAGCTGTTCCCCAGCATTGCGAAGCAGGAGAATCCCGCCCTCCTCATTCCTGATCACCGCCGCCACAGACGGCACCATCAGCACCTCACTACCAACCTTCTCCCGCAGCCCGCGGTAATATTCGGATATTGGCATGACACCCTCCTGTTTTTTTGTAGTAATGCAGCACTTTTCAACGATCTTATAGCGCGTCCTTACGGAACGAAATCAAGCTGATTGTCTCATCCTTCGCGTAACCTTCGCAATTGGACAACTCAACACTGTAAAATTCTACTGTCTCATCAAGCATCATTGCCCTACAGACATATTCGGTCTTTCCCGTGTTGGAGGACATGCCGTCTCTGGTATTGTCCACCGTCCAGCGGATCACTCTGCCGTCACTGTATAAGTCATGAATGAACGGCCCGCTGTCAACTCCCCACTGAAGTATGGTTAGATTATCGCCTCTGCCGCCGCCAAATCTCGCAATCATTTCTTTGATTCTCTCCAAATCGGTCTGATCGAAATGCGTGATCAAATCCGGCTGATCCCTGGCTTCATCCTTATTGGCTGCCAGCACCAGCAGACCCGCCAATAGGCCAATAATGAATGCTTCCAGAATAATGACAACAGTGCTTTTCTTCCAAAACCCTCTCATAATTCCTCCCGGGATGCCTGCTTTGCGTCAACTCCTCTCACTATATTTGACATTATCAGCATCTATCCCTTGTCCGCCAAAAATAACAAAGAGACATCCCCGGCTCATTGGCCTGAAGATGTCCCTTGATCTACCGTATGCTCTTTCATCTAAAATACTCGCTCTAGCCTTCTAAAGTACTCGTTCTAGCCCTAACCTTCCCGCAGCTCCAGCCCCTTCAGGCCCCGCCGCCGGGTCCGGCAAGTCCAGAGCAGGTCGGCCGTGAATATCAGCGCCACCAGCGGCAGCATTAGCAGCCACAACGGCTCTACCTGCTGATACAGCATTTCTATGAACGGATGCAGGCCATAAATGCAGACAAGCGCCAGTCCCCACCAGTACAAAGAGAACTTAAGGCAGATATGACCCTGCATCTGATAAGGCAGCTCTGAATAATTCCACCATTGCTTGTGAAATGCCGCCTTCAGCAGCCATCCGCTGGCATACTCAACGGCGGAAGGAATGATTAAGGCAAGCGCCACGATAAGCGGAAATGGAAGCCCCAGATCCTTGGCACCCAGCAGCAGCAGCGGGGCGAAGCCGTACATCGGCTTGAACGGTCCTTTCAGAAACCCTTCCTTCCGGAAGGTTCCCACGCTGTACAGGTTGTAGCTGCCCTCCAGCACCCATCCAAGAAAAGAGTACAGCATAAAGTAAAAGAAATATTCTCCCGCCACACCCACAGCAGTGTGATGTCCCAGCGAAAGCAACCCTGTGATTGAAATTTTGTTCCGCCCCCTCCTGCTAATCTTTTACAACAGGTATTATTGGGAGCTAGTATGTCTAGTTTGGGCGGAAACTATGAAGGAAATTATTGGTTGCCCTTTGTGCAGGACATGAATTCTATTGACCAGCAAAAAAAACATAACCCGCAGGTTATGCCATAATCCTGGGAGCCTGTAGCAGCGCTTCCCGTATATTAGCTTTTATTCTGCTGTTCCTTGAGCAGTTGCGTCAACGACTGGCCGTCATGCTGCTTCCTCAGCGTTTCCAGCTTCATGTCGCTGCGTACGCCAAAGTCCGAGCCGTACTTTTTCTCAAGGTTGCCCACCAGAGCGTCACCTCGTTTGTGCCGGTACCGGCCGTTCTCATTCCGACTTCGCATCTAGGATTCCTCCCCGCAATATGGATTGCTTGAGACCTGTGAAATCTGCAATGAACTGGAAAATGACGGCATGATCAGGTTGTACGTGGCTCAAGTATACAATAATTGCTAAACCGTTCTCAACATGGAAAGCCATGGAAATGAATCAGTTAATGCACAATTTGAGGAACGGTCAGCGGCTTGCTCTCCCAGACCCTGCTCGGAATTTCCCGTTTAAGCACCGGAATAACCTCTGCCGCAAAACGCTCCAACTGCTCACGCTGCTCCGCCTCTGTCAGACCGTCCACGCTGATGCTCAACACTTCATGGCCAAAGGCCTTGTGGTAATCCAATATTTTCTCAATCACGGACTCCGCGCTACCGACAAGTGCAGGACCATTTGCAATATTATCCTCCAGATCCCTGAAGGGCGATTGATTATGCTTGGCTGAATCCGTTGCTTGAAACGCATTGTAGTAGGGACGATAACGCCTCACAGCCTCCTCGGTGGTATCCGCCAAATACAAGCTGCCGGCTCCGGAGCCAACAACCGCACTCTTCGGATCATGGCCGTAGAACGCTAAGCGCTCGCGATAATGATCAATTAGCGCCTTATATTTGGCCTGTGGATGGAAGCTATTGGAGGAGAAAAGGGGTTCGCCGTATCTGGCAGCCAGCTCTGTAGACAGCAGACTCGATGCGCTGCCGTGCCATACCGGAATGAAGCTCTGAAAAGGTCTTGGCTGCGTAGTGACGTTGTGCAGAGCCGGGCGGTAGCGTCCCTCCCAGGTTACATTTTCCTCTGTCCAGAGCCGCTTAAGCAGCCGGTAGCGCTCGGCCAGCGATTCCCATTGTTCCTCCTCGGTTATGCCAAAGAGCGGATAATGCCGGGGATCATTGCCTTTGCCGATGATCATCTCCAGCCGCCCCCCGGAAATATGGTCAAGTGTCGCATAATCTTCGGCTACCCGTACCGGATCAAGGACACTCAATACGGTTACCGTAGTGATCAAGCGGATGCGGGAGGTTCTGGCGGCGATGGCGGTCAGCACCAGCGGAGGCGACGAGGACAGGAAGGGAGCCCCATGCCTCTCGCCTACGCCATAAGCGTCAAAGGCAAGCTTCTCGGCCAGCACAGCCTGATTCAGCACATTTTGAAACTTCTGCTGCGTGGTAAGCACTTCTCCTGTCACTGCGTTAGGAGTATTCGCTATAAGACTAAATAATGCAAATTTCATTCGGCATTCTCCTTTCAAGCCTTTGGGCAACAGGTTTTATTAACTTTAATCCCCGATTCCAAACGCTGTCTAATAGAGATTTCTTACGTTTAATTGGAATTTTGAATAGGCTCCTGATACGCTGCCAGACGCAAAAACAGACTACCCAAAGGATAGTCTGCCAGCCTGCAAATACAGCTCTAATTCTTGGGAAGCGGGTCTGGATGGGCGGATTCCGCCGGTTTGGATACCCAGTCGTCAGCCTCCGGCTCAACGTCTACGCCATTCTCCATCTTTTTGCGTTCTGCGAGCGAATCTCCGGCTTTATTTGGCTTGTTGCGGATGTCCGCTTCGTTCCCGATATGATCTGCCATGTGAAATCCTCCTTTTTGCGCGCTATGCAGGTTATAGGTTACATAGTTAGAGTTGCCCGCCAGCCTGCTTTGCAAACATCCTTCGCAGAGGTTATGGATTTCGGCTTATAATCACATCATTTTTTAACAATAATATACCCTAAAAACAATGTCCTGCTCATAATTGCCAAAACCGCGGCCGAACAAGGTCAATCCGCCCCGTCTGCGGGTGGTGTCCTCTGCTGTGAAACGGAAGCTCCACTGGTCCTGCTGCCAGCCCACATCGTCCAGAGTTACCGCTGAAATCTGCTGTCCGTCAATATACGTTCCGCCGCTGTTAATCCGCAGTACCTTGAGCAGGCCGTACTGATTCACATCTGAATCCAGCCAGGCCGGGGTCAAGCGCCCTCTCATTACGCCAAAGTCACCAGGGCTTGTCCACTTCCCCAACTCGACCCCGTTCAAGGTAAACGCGATATCTGAAGGCCATTTCTCATTCACACTCGGGGCTTCCGACCCAATCTCCATGGAGACCTCGATCTCCTGAACCGTCTGATCCTTGAAAAGATAATTGGGCACCTTGTATTCAACATAACCTTTGGCAAACCAGAGAATCCCGGCATCCACCCGCTCCGGGTCCAGAAAATAGCGCGGATCATCATAGTAGCCGATCAGCTTCTCTGTTGTGGCTATCCCGCAGGTAGGTGAGGCCTGCAGGTCCGTATATTGTCCGACCGGCACGGATACCTCGACTACTTTTCTGGAAATGCCATGTGAACCTGAGAGCTTGATCTGCAAAAAATTGGCGGATAACGAACAGTATTTATAGGTTCCGCCATCAATTCTTCTCATTTGCGAGCTGACGATACCGGCCCTCTGCAGCTTGGCGACATGAGAGCTGACGATGGCGCTGCTCAGATAGAGGCTGGAGGCAAGCTCCTTAATATGCATCTCCCGCTCGCTAAGCAGATCAATTATCCTCAGCCTGACCTCACTGGCCAAAGCTTCATACACCTTAAGCGACTCCGCATCCGTTGTTAAGTACATCTGCATCCTCCAGATTCATAAGAATTAGTAATTATATTAATTCTCAATTTTTATATTGCTAAGTATAGCAGATGATTCGTATGATGTAATCAGAAAACGAAGTGTTCAATTAGGATATATATTAATTCATCAAAGGAGCGACTCTTCTATGACTATTAAAGCATCCATGATTGTTGACAAGGACTTCAAGCTGGCCGAGGTGGACCCTCGACTATACGGTTCATTCATTGAGCATTTGGGCCGGGCTGTGTATGGTGGAATATATGAACCCGGGCATCCTACGGCTGATGAGAACGGATTCCGCAAAGACGTTCTTGAAGCAGTGCGGGCACTGAATGTTCCAATCATCCGCTATCCCGGCGGCAATTTTGTCTCCGGCTATAACTGGGAAGACGGCGTCGGCCCTCAGTCGGAACGCAAGCGCACTCTGGAATTAGCCTGGTGGACGACAGAAACGAATCAGGTAGGCACGAACGAGTTCGCTGAATGGGCCAAGCTGGCCGGTTCAGAGGTTATGATGGCAGTCAATCTTGGAACACGCGGCATTGATGCCGCCAGAAATCTGGTCGAATATTGCAACCACCCCTCCGGCTCTTACTGGAGTGACCTGCGGAGATCCCACGGCGTAGAGGCTCCGCATAAATTCAAGACCTGGTGCCTGGGCAATGAGATGGACGGCCCGTGGCAGATCGGAGCCAAAACCGCTGTAGAATACGGACGGCTTGCCAATGAAACCGCCAAAGCGATGCGCTGGGTTGACCCGTCACTGGAGCTGGTCGCATGCGGAAGCTCGGGCAGCGACATGAGCACTTTTGCCGAATGGGAAGCTACCGTACTGGATTTGACTTATGACAATGTAGATTTCCTGTCTCTGCATACCTACTACAACAACAACGTGGGAGACACTCCTAACTTTCTAGCCAAATCACTGGATTTGGACCAGTTCATCGACAGTGTGGCAGCGATTTGCGATTATATCAAAGCCAAAAAGAAGAGCAAAAAGAAAATCTATCTGTCTCTGGATGAGTGGAATGTGTGGAAGTCGCAGGGGTCAAGCCGTATGGACACACATTGGCAGATTGCGCCGCCGGAATTCGAGGATGTCTACAATATGGAGGATGCGCTGGTTGTGGGCTGCTGCCTGATCAGCCTGCTGAAGCACGCGGACCGGGTGAAGATGGCTTGTCTTGCCCAGCTGATCAACACCATTGCGCCGATTATGACTGAGAATGGCGGTCCATTGTGGCTCCAGACCACTTACTACCCTTACATGCATGCTTCGCTTTATGGCCGGGGAACAGTGCTGCATCCACTCATTTCCAGCCCGAAATATGATTCCAAGGATTTCACCGATGTTCCTTACCTGGAAGCAGTGAGCGTATATAACGAGGAGCTTAGCGAGATCACCGTCTTTGCGGTAAACCGTCATTTAAGCGAAGGGATGGAGCTTTCCCTGGATCTGCGCAGCTTCGGGAAAACTACCGTCATTCAGCATACCGTCATGGATCATGAAGATCTTCAGGCAGCAAACACTAAGTCCAACCCGGGGGCAGTCCTCCCGCACAACCGCGGAACAGCTTCAGCAGAGGGTGGCCTCATCACCGCTCTGTTGTCCAAAGCGTCCTGGAATGTTATCCGGCTGCGGGTGGAGAACTAAGCTGATTTAGTGGTACATGATCCAGGCGACGATTGGACCGACAATGGAACCCACGATGGCGCAGACTGTCATTGCCACGGAGCTCATAGAGACGGACCGTTCGCCGTATTCCAGCGCTTTGGCTGTGCCAAGGGCGTGAGAGGCAGTTCCCAGACCAATGCCAATGCCGGATTCACTGCGGATTCTGAACAGCTTGATAATATAAGGCCCGCCAATCGCTCCAGTGAATCCGGCAACCATTACGAATACAGAAGTCAGAGACGAGTTGCCCCCAAGGTTGCTGGAAATCTGGATCGCCACAGCAGTGGTAATGGATTTGGGCAATATCGAGAGCACGTACATTTTAGAAAAACCAAGTCCGGCCGCCAGCAGCAGCCCGCTGAACATCCCGACGAGCAGCCCGGTGACCGTGCCTCCGAGGATAGCGGGCAGGTTCTGCCACAGCACATGGCGCTGTTTGTACAGCGGATACGCAAGCGACACCACTGCCGGCCCCAGCAGACGGTTGATCCATTCGCCGCCGATCATGTAGGTGTCATAAGAAATATCGAAGCCGAGCAGCAGAACCACTACGGTAAAGGTCGCGGTCAGCGCCGGCAAAAGCACAGGCAGACGAAACCGTCTGTACAGCATGGACATGAACAGATAGATGGCAACATTCATCAGAACGAAACCTACAGCAAGCAGGATTCTCATGCTTCGGTCCCCTTCCCGGGCAGGACGTTTGCTTTGGCGTGGTCACTGCGTTCTGCATTGCGCCCTGCACTGCGGCTGGCGATCCATTCACTCGAATGGGCCGTCACAACCATAGTCAGCACACTGCTTACCACCAATATACCAATCAGCAGCAGCCCTCTGCCGCTGAATATATCCAGGTGATTCATAATTCCGGCGGTCGCCGGAATGAAGAACATTGGAAGATAAGCGAGAATGAAGTTAGAGCCGTTCTCAATCAGCTTCACCGGTACAATCTTCAGCAGCAATAAAATAAAGAGCAGCAGAAGCCCGACAATGCTGCCCGGAATCGGAAGATGCAGCAGCTTTTGCAGATATTCTCCGGCAAGATAGAATGCGTACAGTACGCCAACTTCGGCAATGATACGAATGATTTTCATGCTGCAGGAATCCCTTCAATCTTGAAATAACAATTCTAGTAAAAATACTGACTCTTCTATTGATAAGTTGAACTTTAGATTTTCATATTGGGGTTTGGTCGTTACTACGGGGAATGTTTGGACTTCCGGCCGCTGTTGTCTCCAAATTTCTTGATTTATACCGCTCTTAGCGGATGAAATCCGGAGACAAAGGCGGACGCGTTCGCTCCTCCAGTTCCAAACTTCCCCTCCGTACTTCTACCTTTTTATGATTTTTTTAAGTTCATCTTATATAGACTAGCAGAATTTTCAGCAAGTTTTCAATTCTTTTTCGAAGCTTTTATGTATTTTCTGCATTCACACAAAAACGGCTCTGCCGGCAAGCTCGGTGTGTTTCCACAACGCCGCTGCCAGCAGAGCCGTTTTTTCAATAATCTTCCTTCATCATACAGTTATCTCTGGCTGCCTTAAACCCACTGTACAACCTGATCAGCACTGCGCCGTGTTTTGCCGCGCGGCTCATTGATACGGTAACCGAAGGCCACCATGCAGGCAATTCCGAAATGCTCAGGGTCCATAATGCCTTCCGCAGCCAGTATCTCTTCGATTTGCTGTTTATTGAAGCCTTCAATCGGGCAGGAATCAATCCCAATCTGGGCGGCGGCAGTCATCATATTGCCAAGAGCCAGATAAGTCTGGCGTGCGCCCCACTCGAACATCGCCCGCTCATTGCCATCCAGTCCGAAATCCGATTTCAGGAAGGCAGCGTACATGTTTCGTCTACCCTCGGCAACCTCGGTCGGCAGGTCCTGCACATCCTTCATCATCCCCTGAATGTATTCCGATTCGGCGGCCATATCCTTAGGCAATCTGGAGAGAATCAGCACGAAGTGGCTTGCTGTCGGCAGTTGCTTTTGCGCTCCCCAGGCAAACGGACGCAGCTTCTCGCGGATCTGCGGATTCTGCACCACCACAAACCGCCAAGGCTCAAACCCGAAGGAGCTTGGTGACAGCCGTCCGGTTTCCAGAATAAACTGAAAGTCCTCGCTGCTGATCTTGCGGCTGGCGTCGAATTCTTTAGTGGCATGTCTGAACTGATAAGCCGCCAAAATTTCATTTTTTGCTGCTGTGGTTTCCATATCCATACTCCCTTTCATTCACACTCATCATTTGGTTTGACTGTGCCGTGCTTACGTGCTTAATATTAGAGTATATATGCAGGATTTTGAAGTACGCACATTAATGTAATGTAGTATACAAATTGATACTGAAGGAGTTTGGCTGTTATGCGTAATAGAAAAGGCGGATTTGGCGAATGCCCGGAGGGCATGGGAACGGCATGTCCCGTAGAGTTCACGCTCGACGTGATCGGCGGCAAATGGAAGGGTGTGCTTTTATACCACTTGATGGAGGACAAAAAACGGTTCAATGAATTCCGCCGGATCTGTCCGGGAATTACCCAGCGCATGCTGACTTTGCAGCTCCGCGAGCTGGAAGAGGATGGGGTGATCCACCGCGAGGTCTACCAGCAGGTCCCTCCAAAGGTTGAATATTCACTAACCGAGTTCGGCAAGACGCTAATTCCCATCATTAAGCTGATGAGGGACTGGGGGGAGGAATATAAGCAGAACCAGCTTCGCCAGCCCCAGGAGGAGCCGGCCTCCTTGTCCCCACAAATATAAGATATACAAAAAAACAGCCTTCCAAGGAAAGCTGCCCTATAGCGGAAAATGTATGGTGTAGCACATGCTGCACCTTTTTTATAGATATCCTTATTGCTCCTGCCCGAAAAATGCCTCCGACTTCTGCCGGTGCTCATCGGTCACCTGACCGGCTATCGCTCTTACGCCTGCGGCAATAATAGCCGCGTCATCCGTGAACCCCAGGCCGATCAGCGCATCTGGAATGGCGTCGATTGGAGAAATGAAATAGGCCAGCGCTCCGAAGGCAATGCCTTTCGCCCAGAGCGGGGTTTTGGCGTCAACCGCACAGTAATACATTGCCACGGCATCTTTGGTAAAAGGTATTTTCCCGGCAAATTTCTTGGTTTTGCTCCAGAAGCTCTTTTTCACCAGCTCTTCATTCTGTTTACTGTATTTAAAATTCTCTACAACGGTTTCTGCCGGAAGACTCTCTCCGCCCTTCTCCACCCTGCAATCCCTCCCCAAAAACTTATAAATGTCTTGCGGTAAACAGAAAATAACCTTTATTATATCATATAACCCCGGCTGCTCTGGGTAAACAAACTATAGGCTTGAAATCATCTAATGGCAAAGGGGTATGGCATATGATTGTAAAAAAAGTAACCTGGCTGGAGCTCTTTTATGATTTGCTCTTTGTAGCCGCAGTTTCCAAAGCAAGCCATGTGCTGCTGCACGTGGAAGACTGGGCCATTTCCCTCCAGACACTGGGCAAATTTGTGCTGATTTTCATCCCCATTTGGTGGGCCTGGGTCGGTCAGACGCTTTTTGTCAACCGCTTTGGACAGGATATTGTTTCGCACCGGATATTTCTGATCGTCCAATTGTTTTTTGTGCTGATCATGACCGCCAGTCTGTCTGTGGATTTTGATGCCAATTATTATTCATTTCTGATCGGGTATCTCGGGCTTCGGGCTATGACTGCAGTTCAATATCATTACGTGCACGCCAAAGAAACCGGACACATGCGGGCCACCGCCCATTATCTAGGCACACGCTTCTGGATCGGCCTCGCGATCTCCGCTTGCTCCCTGTTCTTTGATTCCTGGGTCCGATATGCGGTGCTGTACGCCGGGATTGCCTTGGACATTACGATTCCGCTGACCGGCAGAAAAATCCTGGTGAAATCTCCAACTAATACACACCATCTGCTGGAACGTTTCTCTTTGTTCGCGCTGATTCTGCTTGGGGAATCCGTTGTCAGCATCCTTGCCGTGCTGCAGTCCAGCTCGTGGACCTGGCAGTCTGTGGGATTCGCAGCCCTAACCTTCGTCCTGATCATCGCGATGTGGTGGCAGTATTATGACAACCTGGAGAAAAAGGTGGACAAAAACATCCAAACCGCCGGGCAGACGATTATCTACGGCCATCTGTTCATCTTTTTGTCACTCTGCATGCTTGCCGCTGCGATCCAACTGTTGTTTCTAAATCAGCTTCACTATGAACTGATGGTCAATCTTATCTTCGGTGCCGTTCTACTCTATTTTGCTTCCACAACCTGGGTGTTCCATATTTACAGGCACAAGCAGCAAAGACTTGGAGTCCTCCATTTAGCGCTGCTGACAGCGGTGCTGGCCTTCTTTTACATTCTGAATATGGTGGTCCATGTATCGAATGTGCTCATCATTGGAGAGCTGGCGCTGTTCTTTGCCGCTTATGCCAAAATCACAACTTGACCGCCACTAAGCTAGTGCCCGGCTGATTCCAAATGTCTCTGCAGGAACAGCACCTTCTGCCGCTGATGGTACTCACTGACCTCATGCCCGGAAAAAGGGTAATCCAGCATCAGCTTGGGCGACTCAATGCGGTTATATGCGGCATAGACCGTTTCAGGCATACACACCGTATCCTTCCAGCCGACAGACATCAATACAGGAACTGTAATACGAGGGGCCAGATTCACGATATCAAAATAGGCAAGATTATGCAGCACCTGCTCCAGATGCTCCGGATAGCGTTTCACGTAGTCGGCGATCTCCGTTAGCGAGCTGTTTGAATTCAGCACGCCAAAGTCCAGCCGGCAGAGATTGGGGATATCGGCGGCAACCACTGCGACACGCGGATTCAGTGCGCCGGCCAGCAGCGCAAGCCCCCCGCCCTGGCTGGCGCCGGTGACGGCGATACGCGATGGGTCCACTCCCGGAAGCTCCGCAGCGGTATCTATAGCCCGAACAGTATCTATCGCTACAGCCATGTAATAGGAACGTTCCTTGTCCAGAAGCCCCTGGGTAATCCAGCCCCGGGTTACACCGCTTTCGTGAGGCAGCCGGTTGCCGGTCTCGCCAAGCTGTCCCCGCACATCTACAGCCAGAACAGCATACCCGAGCAGCACCCAGGAGGCGTATCTTTCAGGGTATCCCCTGTCTCCGGTGTAACCAGGGAAGGTCACAATACAAGGCCGCAGCTCTCCGCCGGACGCAGGGAGTGAGGGCTGGATATACCAGGCATGGACTGTGGTTTCATCAAAGCCCTTGAAGCTGATTTTGCTCACCTGCATTCCCGGATACGGCGTAACTTCGGGAACAGAAACCCATTCCAGGGGTCTGTTCCCATATTCCTCAAGAATGCTATCCCAGTAATTGTTGACCGTCTCCATATCCAATGTGGGTTCCGGACGGCAGTTCTGAAGCTCCTGCTTGCGCAGCTCAATCGTATTCATCTCACACACTCCTATGTCTTAAGCTCTTTATCATTGCATATCATTGTAAGCGCTATTAATATTAATACAAATCCATAGATTTCAAAAGGAGATGTTCATTATTCGTTACGGAACCTTAGCACACACCGCAGGCTGTTTACCGCTTAAAGAGCTGACTGCCGCTCTTCAGGACTACGGAATTGACTTCGTACAACTCGCCTTGTCCAAAGCTATACAGGATATTGACACCTCAACCGGCAAGCTCAGTCCCGGCTTGGCTAACTATATCGGTGAGCAGTTTGACAAAGCAGGCATCCGCATCGGTGTGCTCGGCTGCTACATCAATCCTATTCATCCCGACCCGGCGGTCCGCCGGCAGGAGATTAAGCGATTCAAGGAGCATTTGCGTTATGCCCGGCAATTCGGTGCGCCGATGGTGGCAACAGAGACCGGGAATTTGACTACCTATAAAGAGCTTGAGCCTTCCCGGTATGAAGAACTCGGTTGGGACACGCTCAGGGCCACAGTTGAGGAATTAGCTGAAGAAGCCGAGAAATGGGGCGTTCTTCTGGGTCTTGAGGGCGTCAGCACCCATACTCTGTCCACCCCGGCAAAAATGCGCCGCATTCTGGATGAAGTACCTTCCAGCTCCATCGGTGTGGTATTCGATCCATGCAACTTGATCGGAGATCAGGTTCACTTACAGGACGAAATTGTTGACGATGCCTTCAGCCTGTTCGGTGAACGGATCATTCTGGCACACCTTAAGGGCATCTATGCTGAAGGAAACGGGTTCCGTCACGGTAAAGCCGGCCAGGGACTGTTCCACACCGCCGACTTCCTGAAGAAGCTTCAAGCCCACAAGCCGATGATCGACGTATCGCTTGAGGATATTACCGGTCCTGATGTCAAAGAGACAGTTGCCCTGATGAAAAGCCTGTGCAGCAATTAGTTGTAGTGCTTCCAGTTCAGTAAATGAACATCTTCTTCCTGCAGCCATTTAGCGGCATATACAATCTGACCGGTATGGTAAGAGTAGTGCTCTGCCGTACCGATCAGAATCTTTTGGATGCTCCAATTGTAGCTTTCAACGCCCGAACTCTCCGGATAATGCACAGTAACCACCCGCTCCAAATCTCCTGCAGTCAGGTTACGGACTACGGACCAGCTCTCTGCTCTCACCTGTCTTAGCTGTTCCAGCAGCTCCTCTGCCGTATACCCTCCCCTGGTCAGGAACTCCGCAGGTCTATCCCTCTCTGCTGACCGATTGCCAATGGCGCTGGCCAAATGCTGGTATTCATTGCCGGCCAGATGCAGGCACAGATTGCCGATTGCATTCATCTTCTCCCTGGGACGAAACCACACCTTCTCTTCCGGCAGCCTCCCGACAGCCAGCTCCAAATAACCCAGCGATTGATCCAGTCTTCTCATACATTCCGTGATAATCTCACTCATTCTATTTCCTCCTCTGCCTGTATATTTGAGTGTCTATTCCTACATAATATCACTGCGAAGCTGTTAGTTATATCTCACATTCTTGTTCAACTTAATATAACTTGAACTTAAAAAAACATGAAAAGGGCAGAAGTAGCGGAGGGGAAGTTTGGAATTGGAGGAGCGATAGCGTCCGCCTTTATGTTTGGATTTCTACTGCGACCAGCAGTTTAAATCAGGAAATCCAAACATAACAGCGGCCGGAAGTCCAAACATTCCCCGCAGTTACGACCCCCCCCATATGAAAATCTATAGTTTAACTTATATAACCATCTACTGAACAAACAGTAGATATAACCGTGACATTTATACATAGGCAATGCCATCGTGAAGGTTTACACTAAAATAAAGTACAATACAGATATTGGAGGTGAAGCAATGCATATGAACGAAGAACATTCGGTAAATGCGGAGCTTGGGCTTAAATATATGGTCAGTGGCGACTCCATTTCCAAAGGCGTGGTCTATGACGAAGCCAGAAGCAAATATGTCATTCTGGAGGATAACTATGTCTCTTTGCTGCAAGGGAAGCTGAAAGGGGCGCTGCGCAACACAGCAAGATTCGGCAACACACTGCTCAAGGGCTTCGGCAATCTTAAGCGCGATGTGCTGAAAGAGAAGCCGGATGTGGTGCTGATTGAATACGGGGGAAATGACTGTGATTTCCACTGGAAAGAGATTGCGAATGACCCGGAGGCAGAGCATAATCCGAAGACCGCGTTTCCGGCATTCGAACGCATGCTGCTCGATATGATTGATTTCCTGAAGAACCAGGGGATAACCCCTATTCTGATGAGTCTTCCTCCGCTGAATGCGGACAACTATTTCAAGTGGGTCAGCGGAAATAATCCGGCCTCGGAAGTCAACATTATGAAGTTTCTCGGCAGTGTGACCAAAATTTACTGGTGGCAGGAAAGATATAACTCCACCATTATCAAGGTCGCTGAGACCACCAGAACCAAGATCATTGATGTCCGGGGCGCATTTCTCCAGCATCCGGACTACACGCAGTTTATTTGCCGTGACGGTATCCACCCGAATAAGGAAGGTCACCGCATAATCTTTGACAAAGTGCTGGATTTCCTCCGCAGCACCGAACCCCATCTGCTGCTAGACAGCCCAGGACAGGCTCTACATAGCCACTGAAATCAGAAATAACGGGGATAATCAGAAGGAACATATTGAAGGCCTGCGGCATATCCAATGATGCGCGCAGGCCTATTCACATGATAAATGCAGCGGAATCAAATAGCCGTCTAAGCGATGTCTTCACTTTATGGGGTTATTTTGCGGACGGCGGCAGTGATTTTTGTTATAATATCGTAGTGTTTAAAATGATTCCTTTCGAATCAGGCAATATCTATTTATATACAAAGAAGGGGACGTTCACTTTGTCAAAAATCATCAAAACCTTAACGATTGCCGGAAGTGACTCCAGCGGAGGCGCCGGCATCCAGGCTGATCTGAAAACTTTTGAAGAGTATGGCACCTATGGGTTCAGCGCTTTAACTACTATCGTAACGATGGACCCGGATAACGGCTGGCATCATAACGTCTATCCGATTGATGCGGCGATTGTAGCGGAGCAGCTGAAAACCGTGTTCGCCGGTGGACCTGTCGATGCTATGAAGACCGGCATGCTGGGCAGCGTAGATATCGTCCATGTCGCGGAAAAAGCGATTAAAGACAATAAGCAGACCAATGTTGTCATTGATCCGGTCATGGTCTGCAAAGGGGAAGACGAAGTACTGAATCCCGAGAGTGCCAATGCAATCCGCGATCTGCTGCTGCCGCTGGCCACTGTGGTCACCCCTAACTTGTTCGAAGCAGGCGTGCTTTCCGGGCTGGGCAAGCTCTCCTCAATTGAAGAAATGAAGGAAGCCGCGCGACTGATCCATCTGCTCGGCACGCAAAATGTTGTCGTAAAGGGCGGCAAAGCGCTCGGCGGTGATAAGGCCATTGACGTGTTCTTCGACGGCTCCGAATACACCGTTCTGGAAACAGCCAAAATCGAACCGGCCTACAACCACGGAGCAGGCTGCACCTTTGCCGCTGCCATCACAGGCGGATTGGCTAATGGCCTTTCTGTACATGAAGCCGTAGCCAAGGCGAAGGATTTTGTCTCCGCAGCGATTCGCAGCGGCTATGCCTTCAACCAATATGTCGGCCCTGTGTTCCACGGCGGCTACCGCTTGGAGCAGTAAGCACTATCAAAAAATGGCGGGACGAAGAGGCATTGCCCTCCGTTCCGCCATTTTTTACTTTCCTGCTGCCTCCTCGGCAACATGTTTTACGAAATCAAACATCTTAACCTTCTGCTCTTCCCCGCCCAGAACTCCGATCTCGACAGACTGAGTATTACGGTTGATAGGCAAACCAGACACAAACTTCGAGTCCGTAATGTCCACGGCGTACAGCTCTTTCTGGCCGCTCTCACCGTCTGTTCCCCACTTCAAACGGGCATCGCTGCTTGAAATCTTGCCATCCTTCAAAATCGGCTCGAGATTCTGAAACCCGTCCTGTCCGCCGATCCATTCAAGGGTCGCTTCATCCAAAATGATAATATCCGGCGAATTCGCTGCCAGCTCGACGACTGCCTTTTGCATATAGTTCATATCGAGCGTATCTGCGCCCGCCCCTGTCTTGGGAAGGTAGACAATGCTGCTGTCCACCCGTTTCCACTGCGGGTATTCTGCAAGAATCGCCTTGTTCAGATCATCCGTCTTGCCGTTCGGGTCCTTCACCCCGAAATTGCCGATGAACATGATCTTCGCGTCTATCGGGGGCAACGAAGCCAAGTATTTTCTATGCTGCCAATTGTTATACAGCGCATTGCCGCCGGCAATGAGCACAATGACGGCGATGATGCCGATAATGACATGTGTCTTGTAGAGCCGCATAAAGCGCTCCCATTTCCGTGCTCCACCGGCAAGACTACCGTATTTGGCCAGCCGCTGGTCCTCTGCCTCCTGAATTTCCTGCTGATCTCTTGAATCCAGAATAAGTTTGATTGCCTGGAACTCTTCTTCATAGGCTGCTACTTCCGTTTCACTCTTCAGCGAACGGCGCCGTTTCAGCAGCAGATCAAAACGCTTGTCGAGTTCCTCTCGGGTTACGGTTTCAGAAAGCCCTAACCTTTCATAGGCTTGCTTCAGTTTCTCATTCACAATAAAGTCTCCTTTGGTATGATGCCCGCCCTGCTTAGCGCCTTTGCCGGATCAATCTTGGATTTTGTTGGTGCTTCTCTTATTCCTATTTTATCAGAGTTGCACCCATATTCTCCAGTCGGGCAGATAAGTCAGCTTTTCTCCATTAAGAAGAATTCCTGCTCAGTTTCTCCATACTTATTGATGAAGGCAGCCGTTTGCCGGAACCCTGCTTTTTGATACAATGAAATGGCTCTGTGATTAAAAGATGCAACACTCAATCTAAATGTGGCCGGGGCATACTTCTGTTGACCGAATTTCAATCCCGCCTGCAAAAAATCGAGGCCCCTCCCCTTTCCCGTAAGCTCCGGTCTGAGACCCACGCCGATATCAAGCACACCATCCCCTATGTATAATCCTTGCCTGATTCCTCCCGGAACCTGAGCATTCCTCCCGTAACAGAAAAATCCAATCAGTTCCCCCTCCTGAGCTGTTGCTGAAAAATATGAACCATCCATTAATTCCTGAATGCTCTCTGAATCGTCCGTCATATTATAGATAGAATAAGGCGGATCATATTCCCACTTCACGATTTCCCGTGCTTCCTGCTCCTTCATGACAGAGATAGTTAGTTTTCCATTACCCAAGCTGTAAAACTCCTTCCTTGTATCCCCTTTCTATTAAAAGTAGAAGAAAAAGCAGTGAAATGCAACTTTCCGCCACAGCATGCCTTCTACTCCATTGGTAAAAGCAAAAAACCTCCTTGCGTCTGCTCCTGTAGGAACAAACACAAGAAGGAATATGATATCTGCAGCTCTTATAAATGAGTCCAGCTTCTATGAAGTGTAAGACCGTCCCAGCCCCAGTTCGGTAAGAAGCTGGCGGTAAGCAATGGAGGTGCGGTCTGCCGGAATATGGGCTTCGGCCTGCAGATCGAGCGGCAAATCCTCAGGAGTCTGCGATTCCACCATTTCAGCGTCTTCCCCAAAGACCTGCAGATTGAACTTGATCGTATCCTCCACCGGCGCACTTTTGTCGAAGTTTCTGGAGATCGGGCAGAACAGCCGCGTGTAGCGGGCGGAGACCGGAGAAGCGCAGTTGAGAATTTTGAGCCTTCCCTCATGCGGAAAATATACCGTAAGCGAAGCCGCAAACGGAGGGAACACGCGGAACTCGCGCAGCCACATGAAGCCTTCCGGCGCCGGATTCTCCTGGCCTTTGCCGTAATTGCTGACTGTGCTCCAGTATTCGGCCACCAGCTCGTCGCCCTCGCGTCTTACCTTGTATTGCGGAACCTCCGTATTGTTGCGGTCGCCGAAGGTCGCCGTATGCACATAAGCGAAATGTGAGACATCCAGGAAGCCTTCCATTTGGCGGCCGGACGAACCGGCAATATCGAAGCTCGGCGGCAAAATATTAATGTAGTCCGGATCATCCCAGCCTGGAAAGGCCGGAATTTGCTCCGGTGCCGACCCCAGGCAGGTCCAGATCAGGCCATAACGCTCAACAGCAGGATAGACAATCAGCTTCAACTTGGGGGAAATTTTAGAGCTGGGATGTGCTGGAACAGCCGTACACTTGCCTTCGCAGTTATAGCGGAAGCCGTGGTACGGGCAGACGATTTCACCATTCTCCACCCAGCCTTTGCTCAGCGGCGCTCCCCGGTGGAAACACAGATCACGTGCAACAACCACTTTGCCTTCACTGCGGTAGCACACTAGCTTCATATCCAGCAGCTTCACCGCAAGCGGTTTGTCCTGTACCTCGTCTGCAATCGCTACAGGGTACCAATATTGAGCCAGCACGCGCCAGTCCTCAGGGGAGAACGTGCAGTCACGGGGAAGCTCGAGCTCTTGTGCTGGTATCTTCTTTTCCTCTATCATGTTCGTTCCACCTCTCCACTCACTCTAAACTCCATATAGGTAGTGAATTATATGTTAGATTATATAACTTGTTGCGTGTATTTTAATATCATTTTACTATAAAAATCAATCGCGAATCGTTTGTTTTTGTTCATCCGACTAAAAATAACACTTTAATGTTATGCATCATAACATTTGTTATAGCAAAAACAGCCTTCCGGTGATTCAGAAGGCTGTTTTCGCTGCTTAACGGGCCGCCTATTCAAACGGCAGCATTCTCCTTGGCCGTCAGGTGAACCGGCGTCAGGCGGTAGACGGCTACTCCGTTCCCGTCCATAGAAGACCTGTATTTCTCCACCATCCGGGCAGTCATTTCCTGCTTGTAGAAGCCCGGTGTGTATTTGTCCAGAATTTTTTGCAGCACTCCGGCTGCCTCCCCCATATCGGTGACTCTGGTTGCTTCACCGAACAGCATTACGCTGAAATATGCGGTATCTGCCTTACAGGGAACCGGATCTGTTACCGTACTGTCCTCCCGGTAAACCGTGAAGCTGACGGCAGGATGTTCTGCGAGCAGACGCACCTTTTTGCCGGAGCCCATGCCATGGAAATACACAGTGCCCTCATACCACACATAATTGACCGGAACTGCATAGGGATAGGCATCCCCACCGATGCCGATAACACCAATTCTCGCCGTGTTAAGAAATTCCCCGATCCGCTCCTGGTCACGGCAATCCCTTTGCTTATAGCTCACATGCTCCATCCTTGCGGTTTCCTCCTTTCCTGTTCGCTGAGCCAGCTCAAAAACTCCATCATCCAGTCATACTTGTGCCAGCCGCCGCTCTCGCCAAGGAAATCCTGGCCGGATCGAACAACCCGCGCACCTTCTCGCACATGCTCAGCACACGGGTTGAATCCTCAGGCTCCGGCGTTCCATGAAAATAATCATCGAGCGAGCAGATGCCAAAGATGAAATCCAGCGATCTGATTTCTTTGTTCAGCTCCTTGGGGACATCCACAATAGTCTCTACAGCATTCATGAGGCAGATATAATTATGATTCAGCGGGATTACCCTATAAAGATGGCATAAGGCGACAAGATACCGTTCCAGCGCTACTGAACCCACATTGAACACCAGGCTGAGCCGCTGCTTTTGCCGCAAAAATTGCTCCGCTCTCCGATGATACGCCAGAGCATCCCGATAGTTTTCCTCAAAAGCCTCCAGATCCGTTTCCGTTGCCAGCATAGCGCTGTACACCTCCTGCAAACATGATGTTTATACCTTGTTATAAGAATAAAATAAAATAGTCACTCCATCAGCCTGCCCAAATGCTACCACACGCTCAGAATCCATTCCTTATTCCGCTTGTACTCCATATCGGTGAACAGGGTGTTGGCAATCTCTTCAGCCAGGCGGATCGCACCGGCATACCCAACGGTTGGATGGCGGTATAATCCTGCACGGTCATAAGTAGGGAAGCCTACCCGGACCATAGGGATATTGTTGTCGATGGCGGTAAAACGCCCTTTAGAGTGGCCAAGAATCAGATCCAGCTCCACTTCCTTGTTTTTGATCCGGCGTTCCAGCTCCATCAAATCCGCATTCAGTACAATTTCCATACCGAATTCCACATTGTTCTGCAGCGCCTGGATACGCGGATCGCTCTTGTAGGTGGTATTATCGTCACCAAGCAGCAGAAGCACCGGCTGCATCTCCAGATCAATGCAGAATTCGGCCAGTCCGATAACCAGATCCGGATGTCCATAGATCGCCACCTTCTTGTCAGCAAGGAACATGTGCACCAGATCCGCCAAAGCGTCGATGGCAATCCCCCGCTCGCGAACCAGGGATTCCGGGATGGGCTTCCCGGTCAGCTTTTTAACGTTCTGAAGGAAGGTATCGGTGTTGCGGATGCCAATCGGAGTAGGACCAACAACCGCAGGAATGCCGAATTCATCCTCCAGATACTTCGCAGCCTTGCCTCCCTCGTACTTGTTAAGTGCGATGGTGGCCAGCGCATTCGCTGTTCCGGTTAAATCTGCTATCGTGGTGCTGCCGTGCGATTCCCCGCTTTTATCCGGCATAATGGGCGAATCGAAGCTTTCAATCTCAAACAACACCGTAGCATCCACCTGCATTTCGGCCAGCAGGTGCTTGAGCGCCGTCACATCTCCGGGATTAACCCAGCCTGTGATCAGATTCAGCTTGCCGTTTGGCTGATCCTTGCGGGCAAAATGCCTCACAAAAGCATCGACGGCCACATCATAACCGCTCACCTGGCTGCCCACAAAGCTGGGCGTATGCACCGCGATCAGATGAACCTCTCGGTCGGCATATTTTTCCTTGAGCAGCCCGTTGTTCAGCTTCAGAATGACACCGTCCACATCGTCGCCGATGACTTCCGTCGAGCAGGTGGTGATGATCGGCACAACCTTTACATCCGGGTAGCGCATGAGCAGCACATCCACTGCTTCTTCAACACGGTTCAATGCGCCGAATACCGCCCCATCCTCATGAACAGAGGAGGAAGCGAGCAGGAAGTTATCCTTGAAGTGCTGGGAGAACAGCAGACGGACGAACATTACGCAGCCCTGCCCGCCATGGACAATTCCGATACAATCCTTGATTCCGATACTGGCATACTGCGCCCCTGCAGGCTGGCAGGTGAATATCGGATTAATAACGCCGCTGCGTTCCTTTTGTACGATTTCACAAGTCATAGTCTGGCCCCCTCCGATTATTCACTTGCGCGAATTAATATTGCTTGACGGTAAGCTCCTTGTTCAGCGATCCGGTAATGGTTACATAATCAATCCGCTCTTTCAGCGCCTGCATCAGTTGTTTAATCTCCGCGATGCCCATTTCGGCCAGCCACTCGAACCGTTTGGTGTACTCTTCCGCCAGGACTACGGCATCCACCCAATAGCAGCGGTCCGCTGGGGTCCCTTTGTCCACCGGTTCACCGCAGAGAATCTGCATCGTTTTCGTGAGAACGCCCTCGTTTTGCTTTTCCCTGTCCCAGGAACGGGAGTGGAACTGCCACAGGCATTTTTTCATAATATAGTTTTCCAGCTCCGCAACTCTCTCTTTCATCACATCTTCCATAGGCTTCCCCTCCTTCCGCTACACGCCTGCGAGCTGATTTTGCAAATACGGATATGTTTTGGTCCGCAATTTGGAGACGGAGTCATATCCGCCGGTATATTGCCGCAGAGTGGTTGAATTTCTGACCTCTTCGCTCAATTTCGCGTCAGATACCATCCGCTGGGTCGCAAAGCCTTTATCCGTTGGAATCTCATCCTTGCTGATATCCAGTGCAGACAACTGATGAATCGGCGAATAAATGGCATTATAGATATCGCGGGCAAATCTGACCCAACCCTCATAGCCCTTATAAGGCCCATTGTGATAGGCATGCGCATTGAGATAAGGAACCCGGATCTTCTTCGCAACCTCACCAGGGCGTTTACCCGTGAAAATAATGTCCGGCTTCAGCTTCTCCATAGCTTCAAGCCCCTCCAGTTCGTTCGGATCGTCGATGGCAAGAGCGCCCTGCTCGCAGCGGGCAATGCCCTTTTCCATGTCGCCTTGGTGGCCGAACTTTGTATACAGGGAGACAACCTCAACCCCCATTTCCTCATGGATGACATTGGCCCAGTGCCAGAGCTTGGAGCCGCCGGGCCAGAGACATACCTTTTTACCTTGGAGGCGTTCCTTGTACCAGTCCAGCTCCGGCTTCCATCTAGCCGTCTGCTCATCAATAATTGCCTGCGCCCGGTCTTCAATGCCGAAGAACAAGCCAACCTTGCGGAGCGAGGCCGACAGCGGCTCGAAGCCAAAACCGTCGATATCCAGGCGCGGAATCCCGTATTTCACCCGCAGCTCATTGCAGATGTACTCGGCGGAACGCGCACACTCCAGAACGTTCAGATGCGCCCGGTGCATCGCCCGGAGATCATCATATGAGCCGTTGCCGGTAAAGGTGGATAACACCTGAATGCCCATGCTTTTAAAATAATCGACCATAACCTCCTGATCACCCTGAATGTTATATTCACCGACATAGTTAATGACATAATCGCTGGTAATCTCCGGCTCGACCGTTCCCACCTTGGAATTGATCCAGGCGATATTGATTTTGTGGTGGCCGCCGGATTGGCTTGGTCCCGCGAAGCCGGGAGAGTTGCAGACGAAGATATCGACATCCGGCATTTCATCCATAACCTCTTGGGCAACTGCGTCAATATCATCGCCGATCAGCGCTGTGGCACAGGTCGAGTAGATCGTCATCCGTTTGATTTCGGGAAAAGCCTTGAACGCTTCGATAATGTTTTTCTTGAGCAGCCCTTCGGCTCCAAAGACGATATGCTTCTCCTTTACATCCGAGGCAAAGGTGTTCTTGATCTGGAAATTGTCATTGTCGCTGATATATCGTTTGGTCTGCCAGGTATCGTAGGTGCAGCCGACCGGACCATGACTCAGATGGATAACATCCTTCATCGGTGTGCCGATAACATGCTTGGCTCCGCAGTAGGCGCAGCCCCGTTCAGAGATGGTTCCCGGAATAGTGTTGAGGTAGCCTTCGGGAAGGGCCGAAGTCAAATCCTCGCCGGGGCCTTTGACCACTGCATGCTTCGCCCGCTCTGGAATGCACTCGCTGCACTTAAATGTATGATATGGCATGGTTATTCCTCCTTTTCCTAATTAATCGGAAATCCCATATTTGACGACCATCGCTTCCAGCTCATCCATACTCAGCGGCTTCGGAATTACAAAGCTCTCATTCTCAATGATCTTGCGGCCCAGCTCGCCGTATTCCCCTGCCTGCTTGCTCTCGGAGTCGAATTCAACGACCGTCTTTTTGTTAAATTCCGCTTTCTGAACGATATTGTCACGAGGCATGAAATGAATCATCTGTGTGCCAATTGAGGCGGTGAATTCCTCCAGGAACTCTCTTTCCCGGTCCACGTTCCGGCTGTTGCAGATGATTCCGCCAAGACGGACACCGCTTTGTTTGGCATATTTGACAAGGCCTTTACAGATATTGTTCGCCGCGTATATGGCCATCATCTCGCCCGAGGCCACGATGTACACCTCCTGGGCTTTGCCGTCGCGGATCGGCATTGCGAAGCCCCCGCACACCACGTCACCCAGCACATCAAAGAACACAAAATCCAAATCGTCGGTATAGGCACCGTTGCTCTCCATCAGATCAATCGCTGTAATGACACCACGCCCGGCGCAGCCAACCCCCGGTTCAGGTCCGCCCGATTCCACACACTGGATGCCGAGATAACCCGACTTCACAACCTTTTCAGTGGTGATATTCTCGGCGCCGTCATCACGGAGCATATCCATCAGCGTCTTCTGATTCATCCCGCCGAGAATCATCCGTGTAGAATCGGCCTTCGGGTCACAGCCGTGGATAAACACCTTTTTGTCATGGTAATAAGCCATTGCCGCAGCTGTGTTCTGTTGTGTAGTAGACTTTCCGATTCCGCCCTTGCCGTAGATCGCAATTTTCCTAGTCATTTTTCCACACTCCCGCTTAATATTTTTCTGAATCTGTTGGTGCTCTGGATTTGACTAGATCATAACAAAATTGAAAAAACTGTCAACGACATAAGCGAACCTTAATCGATGTTTACCTTTTTAACATTCGTAAATACCGATTTGAAAACGCTATCTAATTGCCATGACACAGCAGATATCAGATTTATTCCGAACGGACCTCTACAGCTCAGCTGTAAAAGCGCAATCATCTGCATCAAAAGAACGTTTTCATGCATGATGTGTCATCTTTCCTTACACAAAAGATGAATCTACTGTTAAATCAGCCGTTTTTCCGTTGTAAGTGTCCATTTGAGAGATGTAAAATAACATGTGAAGAAACATACATGAAGAAGCATTTCCCCACCGTAAGAGGCATAAACTATCATGAAATCATCATTTTTCGTAACTTATCAAATTCAGAAAGGAGAGAGAATCATGAGTCAATTTGCCAGTGTCGACCAGGATTCCTGTATCGCTTGCGGTGCTTGCAACTCTGCAGCCCCGGACATTTTCGATCTGGATAACAACGGAATCGCCGGCGTGATCTATGAGGGTGACAATAACCGGGGGGTTACAGCTATCGGTGAGGACATGCTGGAAGAATTGCAGGAGGCCTTCGACAGTTGTCCAACCCACTGCATCCAGCTTGCCGCCGCACCTTTTGCCTGACGATCAATATTCCATAATTCACAAAAAAAGAGGAGATTCCCGGCCTTGCGGCTACGGATTCTCCTCTTCTTTTTTCCTGACCTGGCTACCTTACAGCGCTGTAAGATTCGTTTAAGGAACTTTAAAGCTTATCGTAAGCTAAATCTATGGGAGATTAACTTGATATGGACTACGCTGTATTTGTTGCTTATACGAATGAATACCAAAGGAGTCTAAACACATGAAACCCAGTAAAAAAACAGTATTTTACCGCATTATAGCCTTATGTACGATTGCTGCAGGTTTGGCGGTTTCAGGCCTATCCAGTAGTGTGAGTGCGGAGACAGGGAATCCAGCGTCTGCTGAAATTTCATCTGTCGGAAATATCGGGGAATTCAAGCTGCTGCTGGACCGCAAAGTGCCCGAGTGGCAGAAGACCTATGATGTTCCCGGAGTGGCAGTGGGTTTGGTACATAACGGGCAAGTGGCTTACTCGCTTAATTATGGGGTAGCTGACACTAAGAGCGGTGAGCCCGTGAGCAAGGATACGCTGTTCCAGGCAGGCTCAATCTCCAAGAGCCTGACCGCATGGGGTATTCTTCATCTTGCTGAAGAAGGACAGGTATCGCTCGATGATCCCGCCGCAAAATATTTGACGCGCTGGAAGCTGCCAAGCTCTGAATTTGATGAAAGTGGAGTCACTCTCAGGAGATTGCTCAGCCATACCGCCGGCCTGCCTGCACACAAAGGCTATCTTGGCTCCGCTCCGGGAGAGCCGCTGCCAACGCTGGAAGAATCCTTATCAGGGGCCGGATGGTCCAATGATCCCGTAAAGCTGGCCGCTGCTCCCGGAACGGAGGCAATCTATTCCGGTGCGGGGTATATGCTATTGCAGCTAGTGATTGAGGAGGTCACCGGCCTGCCTTTTGAAGAGTATATGGATCAGCAGGTGCTAAAGCCGTTAGGAATGAATGCCAGTACCTTTGGAGACACCACCGCCAACCCCCTGATGGCAAAAGGATACGGTTACTTCGGGCAGGCGCTGCCGGATTATCAGTTTACTGAAAAAGCCGCCGCCGGCCTCTCTACCACTTCCGCTGATCTGATGAAATTGATTATAGCCAGCATGGATGAGAGAAACGAACCGATGCCTGGCAGCAGTGTGATCACGGAACCGCTTATTCAAGAGATGCAGACACCGGTTCTAGCTGATAACGGTTTGGGTATTTTCACAAGAACCCTGTCCAGCGGCCAGATCATGCTGTATCATCCGGGGGATAACCGGGGGTTTCACAGCTTTTACGGGTTCGTCCCGAAGACCGGGGATGGCCTTGTGATCCTGACGAACAGCGAAAATGGCATCGACCTGCGGCAGGACATTTACCATGCTTGGGTTCAGTCGCTGACCGGCTCCGTACCGGATGGGTATGATGCGCTTAATGCTGCACGCAAGACTAACGCCTACATCGCAAACGCTGTTGCAGCACTGCTTGGTATATATGTGCTTGTCTGGGTTCTCTGGCTACTAAAAGGAAGACGGGTGTTCATAACCAAGCATAACCGGCAGCCGTTCCTCTGGCTCGGGATACGTGTCGTCCTGCTTACGGCAACCGGTACTCTGCTGTTCCTGGCCTCTTACTCCTGGACCATTCTGGGACTATCGGCCGGCCTGAAGAACACCATGCTCTGGGTTTTCGCCTGGCATGTCGCCTTATTCATCGCCGGGTTCTTCCCGAAGTTGAAGACACCGCGCAAACGCGCAGCCGATGCATCTGATACTGCCGCCTAAAGCTCAGCTTATATCATTGCCTCTGTTCAGCGCTTTGACCAGCCACAGCGGCGGACGCTCCTTCAGCATCTGCCGCAACTGATCCAGTTGCGGTATAATCTCACTTCCCTGCTCGGACTGAAGGAGGATAATTCCTGCCGCCAATACTTTTTTGGTGGCATCGCCGCCGATCTTCACTACAAACAAAACCGTGCAGTCCTTGATCAGCTCGACCCGCTGCTGGAATTTATCGCATTCCTCCGTCTCCTCCCCGGAGGCGGGCAAGGCCCTTGATTCCAGCAAGCAGTACCCCTTTTCCCCGAACTCAAAAATCACAAACGAATTGCACTGCCCGAAATGGCAATCCAGCGTTCTGCCCTCATTGGACGCAAAGGCAATTTTCATCGGCGGTTCCCCTCCTTGCTATGCATAATGCTCGCGATATTATTCAGCAGATCGGCCGTCCCCCGGTAACCCACGCTAACGCTGGCCGGCGAACCGAAGCGGTTAAATACCGGAAATCCCAAAGGAAAATAAGGAATATTGCACTGAAGCGCATTCCGCTCTCCGTAAGCATTGCTCACCCACAGGTCGGCTCCGCCCGCAGCCATCCGCTCCAGATCCTCCAGATCACCGGCTTGCATAGCACCTGGAATGGCGGCAACCGCTGGCGAAGAGGTGGAGCTCACCGAGCCGAAGGACTTGATGCCAAGCTCCGAGAGGCATTGGTACAGCGAAACCAGGTGATCAGGCTCAAGAGCGGCAAGAATCCTTTTCCCCCTAAACACCGAACGCGTATCAAGCATACAATCCAGCAGGAACTGCCGCTGCCAGCGGTATTTATTCTGTCCGTCGCTCTGGCTGAACTGGCGGAGGAACAGGAAGAACTCATCGGTTTCTGCCAATCCCGTTACACCATTAAATACCTGATAGGGAATCTGCAGCTCCTCCTGCAGCAGTCTCGCACATGGCTCCATCGAGCTGCCCAGTGCAACGGTGTAGGAGGAAGTTAGCATCTCACGCAAGTAGTCCAGCGGAACCCCTCCCCGCGAGAGCGGCGTGTGGCCCATCATCAGATGCCCGGTGAGCGAGGAGGACAGGTCCGGGAGGACGATCACCTCGATGTCAAAGGAAGCGATTATTTCCTTTAGTTCCATCACATCCCCCGGCGTCAGGTGGGCTCCCGGCAGCAGATTGAGCCGGCTCCGCTTCTTCTTCCGCACCGTCCGGCCCCCGCTTTGAATAACCTTTTGGATCACCGCATACACGGTTTTGGCATAACCCGATTCCAGGGAGCCCTCATAGTCAGGAAGGTGCAGCCCGCACATCAGCTTATCTCTGAACAGCAGCTTATGCTGCCGGTAATAGGCCTCGGCGGTTCCCAGCAAATCCTCGCCCACAACCTCTGTCAGCGATGTGCCGATCAGCGCCAGAACATCCGGGTGATATTTGTCCATGACCAGCCGGATCATCTCGCGAATGGCTTCCTCCCCGCCAAAAATCAAATTCTGCTCATGGATGGCAATGTTCTGTATCGAAATCGGCTCACGAAAATGGCGGGACAGCACTGTTTTCACCGATTCCGCACAGCCCTGCGCCCCGTGCAGAATCGGGACCGCACGATAAATTCCCTGCAGGGCAAGCACGCCGCCAACAACCTGGCTGGAATGAAACGGATTGACAGACAGCGGTTTGCCGGGCGTGCTGTCAGCCTTGTTCATAGCTGTCCACCTCCCAGGGTGAACGCCGGCGGATCATTTGCCAGACGGGCTGCGCCAGCGTATCCATCACATCCTGGGCAAATCTTCTGACTCCATCATAGCCGGCATAACCCCCGCGCCGCTCTTCATCAATGTTCATAAAAGGGATTCCCTCTTTCAGCGGGACAAACGCACTGCGTCCGCTTACGATCAACAGATCAGCCTTCCGCAGACGGCACAGCTCCAGAATTCGCGCTTCATCACACTTAACAATCAGCAGGGTATCCTCATGAATCCGCTCCTTGATCCGGGACAGGTCCTCCCTAGCGTTATGGTTTGTGCCGATGGCGGCGATTTTAATTCCCAGCTCATAGAGCAGCGAAATATAAATCCAGCTCTCAATACCGTCGGTGAACAGCACAACCTTCTTGCCTTTGAGCGATTTATAGGAGCGTTGAATGTCTTTATGGAGGCGTTCTTCCTCCCGGCGCATGTAGCGGTGCAGCCCTTTGTCCAGTGCCTCATTCTGAAAGTGAAAGGACATCTGCCGCAGAGAAAAACGAATCTCCCGGGAGCCGCAAAAGGAGCCTTCACAATAGGGAATGCCGAACGAATCGCGCAGCCTCCGGGCCAAAGTAACCATCGAACGGCTGCATACCAGCATATTCAGCTTGGCCTGATGGGCGGAGCGCAGCTCCTGGAAGGTGCATTCACCGGCAATCCGCGAGATCACGCGTATCCCGATTTTGGAGAGCATGGCTTCAATTTCTTGTCCTTCTGCGGAAAAATGATGATCGCCAATGAGGTTGATATCAAAAGGGGTGAGTTTTCTGGGGTCTGAATCACTGGTACCGATGACTTTCTCGAATAATGCTTCGCCCGCCTGCCGGTTGCCCATATTTCCGCTGCCCATGAGGCCCGAATTATGCAGCGGAATGACGGGAATTTTCCACAGGCTCTCAGCCTTGCCGCAGACCGTGTTCAAATCCTCCGCGGTCAGGATGGTGATACAGGTGGCATATACAAATATACAGGGAGGGTGATAATGCTCTATGATGTAGTTGATCGCTTCAAGCAGCTTCTTCTGGCCGCCAAGAACAATATCCGTTTCCGTCAGCCCCATGGAAAAGCTGAGTTTCGACAGCGGACCGCCTGGCATTCCGGCCTCCAGCATGCCCCAGCTATTCTGCAGACAGCCAGAGGTTCCGTGCACCAAATGCGCGGCATCCGAGATAGGAAGCAGAACAGCCTGAGTGCCTTGGAAGACACAGTCCTTTGCGAGGTCGCCCGGACCCGGTTTGGCGCAGCCTTTTTTCAACTCGCGGTTGTGCTCACAATCAGGCTCAATGAACAGGTTCGGAATCCCTTTGGGCATTGCATATCCCTCCTTCTGCGATCCTGCCAATTATATCTATTTATATTACTTTTATTCTAAACATAGTTCAATCTCGAAACCCATACTCCTGCATATTGTCATTGAATATGTAATCATTCGTAACCTACAACTAACATTAAGCGCTTACAACTGGTTTTTGTTTAGGTTTTCTTATTGATTGATGAACGAAAATGTGACGATACAGCAGACATATTTACAGTAAGGTGCGGATTAATCCCCCTGTTCCCGAAGCCAAAAATTGTATTTTTCGTGAACAGGCAGCGGGTATTACGTTCGGGGCATGCAAAAAAATCCCGCCAGTCATCTATCCTCACTTCGAGAATCTATGACCGGCAGGATTAAATTCAGCCTCAAGCTCAAAGCGGTTAACCGCTTGTGATCACACCTTTTTTGAGAATAATATTGCCGTACAGCGCTTCTTCGCCAGTGACTACGATTGCATAGGCGCTTTTGGAGCGGGTATAGAAGTCGAAGCGGGCTTCATGGGCTACCACCGCTTGCGGATCATGTCCGGCGATGATTTCCGTGTAGGTATCCCATATTACGGGGACTACCGGATCTCCGGGAACGACGCTCATCAGAGCGGCCTGATGCTCCGCATAATGATCCAGCGGGAACAGCTCCAGGATTGCATCCAGCAGCTCCGGAATCCCAATACCGTCACAGCGGAGCACTCTGGAGTGCAGCGCATGTCCCGGGTAGTTGGCATCAGCGAGCACAAGCTCATCGCCGTGGCCCATCTCCATCATCGTCTTCACCAGCTCGGGAGAGAGCAGCTTGGGGATTTTGTTCAGCATGACAGGTTTCCTCCCTTACATTCCGTAGAAGGATCTCAGCGCAACCAGCTCTTCGATCCGGTTCGGCGGCAGCTCCCGCTCTCCGTCAATCATGCGGGTCAGGAAGGTAAGCTTCGCCGTGTACTCCAGCCGCTCCATATTCATATAAGCTCCCATGACGTCCTTGCCCCAGGACAACGCGCCATGACTTTCCAGCAGTACGGCTGTCTTCTTACCCAGGAACGGCATAATGGAATCGGGAACCTCCTCCGTTGACGGTGTGCCGTATTTCGCGAGCGGAATATCGCCCATCGCGATGACGGATTCCGGCATCATCATTTTATCGAGCGCTTCCCCTTTAATAGCAAAGGCGGTGCCAAACGGCGGGTGGGCATGGACAACCCCGTTCATCTCCGGCAGCTCGCGGTATATCCGCAGATGCATCTTCACTTCTGTTGAAGGTCTGTAGCCTTCATGGGCTTCCAGAATCTCTCCCTCAAGATTGACTTTGACCAGCATGTGCGGCTCCAAATAACCTTTGCTGACTCCAGTCGGGGTGGCCAGCACCTCATTTGCGCTCAACCGGGCGGATATGTTGCCGTCGTTCGCGGCGATATAATCCTTGTTGAACAGATTTCTGCCGATATCACAAATTTGCAGACGCAGCTTCTTTTCCAGCTCATCCATGATTGATTTACTCTCCTCTGTTTTCATTTATTCGGCCGATACAGGCTTAAGGCTTCGGATGCGGCGACTACCGCTGCAGCCTGGCTGAGATCCAGCTCGCCCAAGGCTGCCAGCTGCACCAGCAGATTGCCAAGCGCACTCGCTTCGACAGGACCGGCAATAACCTTCTTCCCTGTAGCATCCGCCGTCAGTTGGCAGAGCAGCCTGTTCTGAATGCCCCCTCCGACCATATGGACGACGCGGACCCTCTTGCCCGAAATGTCTTCAAGCCCCTTAAGCGCCGCAGCATAGGACTTCGCAAGACTGTCCAGAATAACCCGGACAATCTCCCCTTTGGATTCCGGCACCCACTGCCCTGTCTTCCGGCAGTATTCAGCAATGCGTCCCGGCATATCTCCGGGTGTGCGGAACAGCGGGTCGTCAGGATCAATGCAAGACTTTGCCGGTCCCTCATTCTCGGCCAGCGCAGTCAGCTCTCCATAGCTGAACGCCTCCCCGGCTTCAGCCCACACTCTGCGGGTCTCCTGCAGTAGCCAAAGACCCGTAATATTCTTCAGCAGCCGGTTGCTGCCGCCATAGCAGCTCTCATTGGTGAAGCCGTAGTCAAGGCATTGCCGGTCCAGGACCGGCGCCTTCGTCTCCATCCCAACCAAAGACCAGGTGCCGGAGCTGATAAATGCCGCACTGCCCTTATCTGTATATGGGATAGAGGCAACGGCTGAAGCCGTATCATGGGATGCTCCAGCGATCACATGGACCGGTCCGCAGCCAAGCTCATCGCAAAGCTCCGGCAGCAAAGAGCCGATAACAGTTCCCGCCGGCACCTGATCCGGGATCAAGCCGAGAGGAATTCCGAGCCTGCGGAATACCTCGGTGGAGGGTTCACCCGAACCGGCGTCAAGCAGACCGCTCGTGCTTAGAATGGTTCGCTCGCCGGCAGCCGTTCCCGATAACAAGTAGAGGAACAAATCCGGCATCATCAGCATTTTATTTACGTGTAGCTGAAGCCGGCTATTCTCCTGGAAATCCGCAAATAGCTGATATACCGTGTTGATCATATCCGGCTGATTGCCCGTCAGACGGAATTGCTCTTCCGGCGGCAGCAGCTCTTCCAGCCCCGCCCGGTGGGTGCTCATTCTCTGATCCCTGTAGTGATGAGGAGCATTCAGCAGTTGTCCGGCATGATCAATATAGCCATAATCTACACCCCAGGTGTCCACACTAATGCTGGCAATTTCGCCGTAAGCCTGGAGCGCCAGCCTCATGCCATGCTTGATCTCCTGCAGCAGCGCCGGGACGTTCCAGTACAAATGTCCGCCCTCCTGGACCGGAGTATTGGCAAATCGGTGAAGCTCTTCTGCCACAATCGAGCTGCCGTCATAGGTTCCCAGCATCACTCTTCCCGAGCTTGCCCCCAGATCGACGGCGAGCAGCCTTATCAGCTTACTCATTGCATGCACCTGCCCGCTTCATAGAATAGTATTAATACAGCGGTCCGAAATTGCGGCAGGCCCGGTAATCGGCAGCTTCGAGACTCTCCGTGCCGAACAGCGACCAGACGCGCGGTCTAAAGATCTGCGCTTCCTCTATGTTGTGCATGCTTACAGGGATGCGCAGCATCGAAGCCAGCGTAATCAGATCGGCCCCGATATGCCCATAGCTGATAGCGCCGTGATTGGCTCCCCAATTGTTCATTACGTCATATACTGAGTTGAACGAGCCGGCTCCGGTAAGATTTGGTGCGAACCAGGTTGTCGGCCAGGTAGGGTCGGTGCGTTCGTCCAAGGTGCGGTGCACCGCTTCGGGCAGTTCTACCGTGTAGCCTTCTACCAGCTGCAGGACCGGTCCCAGTCCTTTGACCAGATTGAGGCGGGCCATTGTTACAGGCATGCCGCCTTTGGTCAGATAATCGGTGGAGAAGCCGCCGCCACGGAAATATTCCTGTGAAGCCGGCCGGAACTGGGCAGCCTTCAGGGTGGCCTCCACCTCATCGTCCGTAATCTCCCAGAACGGCTTGATGGCAGGCTTGCCATCCACCGTCTGTTCACCGGCGCCATCCAGCGCGGCGGAGCCGGAGTTGATCAGATGGAGCAGGCCGCCCGCCGCCTGGCCTTCAAGCTCGTAGCCGGTGACACGCTTCACCGCAGCCGGACTCCAGTATGTTCGGACATCGGCAAAGATCTGCGCCGTATTCGTCAGCAGATAATTGAACAGCATCGTCACGCCGTTCAGGCTGTCATTCTCTGTAGCCAGAATAAAAGGAGCCCGTTTTCCGTTCCAATCGAAGGAGGAATTCAGGATCGTCTCCATGAAATCACCGTTCGGGAAGTGGTCCGTCCATTGGCGCTGCCCCTGGAAGCCTGCGGCAAGCGCGTTGTGGCCCTGGGCTTCTTCTTCAAATCCAAGCTCCGCCAGCACCGGATTGCCAGCCATCAGGTCACGGCCGATAAGCGCCATCTTGACACAGGTCTCCCACTGGGATTCCTTCACTTCATCACTGACCTGCAGATGCGCCGGATTATTGTCGGGTCCCAGCCGGCAGTTCTCCTTCGTCCATTTCAGCGCGCGCTTAAATTCTTCTTGATCGTAGATCCCCTCTTCGAAGCGGCGGACGAACTCAGACATATCAATATACTCATTCCGCATGCCCAGGTACTCCTGAAAGAACTGGTCGTTCACAATCGAACCGGCGATCCCCATGGATACCGAACCCATCGACAGATAGGAGGTTCCCTTCATCAGAGCAACCGCCAGCGCCGATCTGGCGAACCGCAGCAGCTTCGTCTGAACATCGGCTGGGATGTCTTCACTTCCCGAATCCTGCACATCCTCCCCATAGATCCCAAAGGCCGGAATCCCCTTCTGGGCATACGCCGACAGCACAGCGGCAAGATACACGGCGCCAGGTCTTTCCGTGCCATTAAATCCCCACACCGCATGGGGAATCGTTGCATCCATATCCATCGTCTCTGAGCCATAACACCAGCAAGGCGTCACAGTGATCGACACGCCTACACCTGCGCCGGAGAACTTGGCCTGCGCAGCCGAAGCTTCCTTCACACCGCCGATGGTGGAATCTGCAATCACACATTCTACGGGCGAACCATCCGGGTAACGCAGATTTGACTGCAGAAAGACCGCGACCCGTTCAGCCATACCCATCGTTTGAACTTCAAGCGATTCACGCACGCCGCGGCGTCTCCCGTCAATCGTAGGGCGAATTCCGATTTTGGGATAATAAGTTGTCATGCCATACAACCTCCTCCGTATGATAAGAACAATAAAAGCGTTTCCATACATTTCATCATAAAATCAAAAGAATCCAGTGTCAACACAAATCCACACTATTATGGTGAAAAAGTGTGGTTTTCGAAAAATAATGTGGTTTATTTGTGGATTGTACTTTTATTTATCTCTGAAGTTATAGTAGAATAAGAACACAGATATGTTATAGCAAGGAGGCCGCCTCAGTGAGAGCATTTGAACGCCGTGAGCTCATTATCAACAAGCTGTACCGCAACAAGAAAGTCCATGTCGCCAATTTGGCCCAGGATTTCGCCGTTTCCGAGGAGACCATCCGCAGAGACCTGGAGAAGCTCGACAAAGAAGGCATTGCCAAAAAAAGCTACGGCGGCGCTGTCTTGAACGTCCACACCAATGAAGACCCCTCCTACTCCCATAGACATGCAATCCATATTGAAGGAAAACGGGCGATTGCCGCGAACGTCCTGGAGCTGATCAATGACGGGGACAGTCTGATGACAGATACCAGCTCTACAGCCTTTGAAGCCCTGAAGAAAATCACCGAAGCCAAAAAAAATCTGACGATCATCACGAACTCCCTTGTCGTCCTGTCCGAGTTCCAGCATTCCGGGCATAAGCTGATTTCCACCGGCGGAGTGCTGGGAGCAGAGACCAACTCCTTTGTCGGACCGAGCGCTTCCCATACCATTCAGAGATACAATGTAGACGTCGCGCTGTTCAGCTGCAAGGCGCTCTCAATGACGGGCGGGCTGAGCGACTCCAACGAAGCCGAAAGCGAGCTCAAGATTCTGATGCGCCAGCAGGCGAGCAAAGCCATCCTTCTGGCTGACCATTCCAAGTTTGACCGGATCGCCTTTATCAGGCTGTTCGGCTTTCACGAGATTGATTACATTGTCACGGACGAGAAGCCTTCGGAGGAATGGATCACTTTTTTGAATAAATACCAGACGTCACTTCTCTACAATCCCGCAGAATAAGCCATATGCCGTACAAGAAAGGAGGTGAATCCCAGGATGGGCTCGATCAATCTGACCGCAGCTTCCGCACCGGTGTGGTTTCCGTTCGTTCTCATTGCGCTAGGCGTATGCCTGATTCTGCTTGTATGGGCTGTATTCAAGAAGCTTGATTAGTAAATAGTTTTTTGTATACGCTTACTCAACTGTTTTTGGTTTAGTTATCAGGCACTTCCTGTCCCTTCCTTTCTTTTATTTCACGGTCTGGACTATAATTAGGCTAAATAAGCCTATGGGGTGTACACATGAACGAAGACAGATATGAGAAAGTAGACGACTTAATGGAGGTATTTCAGCAATTCTCCAAGATAAACTGGCAAAAGCCAAATACCTTCCCGCTAAAACCCAGTGAAATACGCGTGCTGGTGACGATCAGAATGGGTACGGAGAAGTCAGGCAAGCAGGTGCTCACGGTCTCGGACATCAGCAAGATGCACAAAGTCACTTCCCCCACCATCACCCAAATGGTGAACAGCCTGCTGGCGCAAGGTTATGTCATCCGCTCCAGCGATCCACAGGATAAGAGAGTCAGCGGTATTACATTAACGGACAAGGGAGAACGTTTTGCCGATACAGCCGTTGCCAGAATCCGCGATACGTTCAAGGGCATGATTGATTATCTCGGCAAGGAGCAGAGCGATGCTTTAGTGGAAATTCTGAACGGGGTCTATCATTATTTCGAAGAGCTAAACGGACAGGTGGATGAATTTTAACAAAAAAACAGTAGGCATAGGGTCTCCCCCATACTTACTGTTTCAGATTACTGCCCTTCCGGCAGCTGCAGCAGATAACTGTTCGACATACCCAGCAGCCGCTCGGCGGCTTCAAACTGCGTTTTAGTGGAACCTTCTTTGACTTCCGCATTATCACTCAGTCTGTAGTTGCTGCCATCCTCGTAATCATTCCCCGGCAAATAAATACTTGTGTTGTTCACGAAGGACCCTGTCGGCAGAAAATGTCTGAAGGGAATCAGATTCGTCTGCGTATTCATAAGATCCTCACCGAAATGCAGTTGATTCTGCAGCGGGACTCCCAGCAAATTGGCTACCGTCGGCAGAATATCAATCTGTCCGCCCGTCCGCTCCATCACGGCAGGCAGCGCCCCGCTTGGCGAATGGACAATAAACGGAATGTTGAACATGTCGGTGTAGCCATACTCATGCCCGACCAGCTCTTTCAGCAATTCCTTCTCATCGTTACCAAGGGTATACATCGGCACGCCCTGGTGATCCCCGTAGAACACAATCAGGCTGTCATCCCATAGCCCGCTCTCTTTCAGCTCATCCAGAAATTGCCCCATTGCATAGTCCGCATAATTCTGGGACTGGATGTAGTCGCCAAGCAGTGTTCCTTCGTAACGCTCCGGCAGCTTCATCTTGAATTTCTCCTCCGGCAACCGGAACGGATGATGGGCACTCATGGAAATCACCATTGCATAGAAAGGCTTATCCTTGGCATCAAGTGCGGACAGCTCCGGTACCGTCTTCTTGAACAGCACTTCATCCGAGGAGCCAAACGCAATATGATCGTCGTCGCCATAGAATGACTGGTCATAAAATTTGTCAAAGCCTAGTGCCTTGTACAGCGCCCTGCGGTTCCAGAATTCCACACTGTTGGTATGAAAAGTAGCAGTAAAATATCCCTTCTCACTCAGCAGTCTCGGCAGGCTGGGCACAGCTTTTTTCATATAGGATGAAGAGGTAGCCGGCTCGTTTTTGGGCACATAAAAAGAAGAATTCACCACAAACTCAGCATCTGAGGTAGTGCCCTGGCCCGCATTGGTATAGAAATTGTTGAAATACGTATTGCTTTTGGCCAGCTTGTTAATATTCGGGGTAATCTCCTGTCCGTCTATCGTCAGTCCAATCAAGAAATTCTGGAACGATTCCATCTGCACTACGATCAGATTTTTCCCTTGGTCAACTCCGAAGTATTGCGGTGACTGTCGGGTTTGGACGCCTTTGAGCTTATCCACGGCCTGCTGCGTAATCTCTTTGCTGTCAATGATTTCTTCCTTCTCTGTGCTGTCCGCAAACAGCGTGTAGACCTCATAATTCAAGATCCCCATGCTCTCCGCCTTCTTGATTTCGTTCATGCTCGCACGATTGGGCCAGATGTTGAAGATACACAGCGCGAAGGAAGCAACGGCAACGGTAATCAGGACCGGCCGGCTCATACGGTACAAGCCCCTTTCCTTCCATTTGGCAATGTATTTAGGACGGAACATAAGAAACAGGAAGAAGACAATATCCACAAAAATAAACAGATAATACGGCGTGATCAGGGAATACGTGCTCTCTCCTACCTTCGTAACTTTATCCGCCTGCTGCAAAGCATGATAAGTAGCAATAACGCCATAGTATTTGTAATACATCAGAACGGAAAAATAAATAATCGTAATAAACAAGTTGGCGATCATATAATACAGAATCTTCCGCTTGGAGGAGAGCCATTCAATCAGGCTGAACACAATGATGAAAAAAGGTATTTCCGTGTACAGCATGCTCCAATTGGGGCCGTCGTTAAAAACAACAAACCAGGCCACAGCGCTTTTCAGCAGCAGCACAAAACTAAACAATAAAATCGGCCTATTTAAAATGCCTTTCAATGATCTCTTCATGAAACAATTCATTTCCTTTCAAAAAAAGTAAAGCCGCCCGCATCCGTGCTACTACTGCATTAAAGCACAAAGTACATAGGTTATCAACCTATTTTAAAACATATTCAACACATTCCATTTTATATGTGCGCAGCAAAAAAAAAGTGAAAGCCCCGCAGGACCTTCACTTAGGAATTATGAATTATTTAGTCAGGCTTTGCAGATAGGCATCCGCTTCTTCATAAGTTGGATAATGCACTGCAAAATTGCCGAACAGTCTCTTCATCTGCATTTTCCATACCGGTGAATCTGCTACATAAACCCATCCGGCGACTCCATGAGCAACTGCTACCTCTCCTGTAGGTGCAAGCATAGCGGCAACCTCAGGCGTAAGAATGGATTTGGACCCGGTAACATCGGTTACTCCGGTGAACCCTGGTTTCAGCTTTTTCATCGCATTTTCAAAATCAGCTATGTAGGATGGAACATCTTCTGCGGTAAGGCCGAAGGCTTTGACAACTACTTGATTCTTTGGAACGTTTACTTCCATAGTGTAGGGCATGTAGATTCCTCCAAGTATAGTTTAGAAACAATGATGCTATCCTTTATATCGGTTATTTATTCCATTTAATTGAGAAAAACAGGAAATCAATTAAGTTATATTTAAAAACCCTGCCGCTGTCTCTCAGACAACGGCAGGGCCGATAAAAAATAAGCTTTGGGTTAGAATAAAGCTGTCACTTTTTCTTCAACCTGGACCAGAATTTCATCAAGAGCAGCCTGTCCAACTGAAGGAATATTGCCGAACAGCAAATGATCCACTGGTTCAATTCCTGTAAAGTCAAAAATGCCGGTATCGGATGTCATTTTGAGCGCGGCGCTCATGCCGATCTGATCGTAGATTTCTTTTGGAGTTCCGTGTGTATTGATGATAAATCCTTTTTTTCCCTTCAGCAGCTTGTCAATCCCGGCTTCCCCATAGGCATATGCGAATCCGTAAGCAAATACCCGGTCAACATAACCTTTGAGAATCGCAGGAAGCCCTGTCCACCAGATCGGGTAAATAAAGGTCACGACATCTGCATCAGAAATAAACTTTTGTTCCGTAAGGATATCTGCGGGAGTCTGTCCGCTGCGCATTGCTGCCGTATCCTCCGGCTTCAGCACCGGCTGGAAATCAAGAGCGTACAAATCACGTACTACAACTTCATGCCCTTTTTTCTTCAGTGCTTGAACCGTTGTCTCCAGAATGGCATGGTTAAAGCTCTCAGCGCTAGGATGGGCATACACGATTAAATGTTTCATTGTTATTACCTCCGATATCGAATTTGTTTGAATCTCATCTTGTTTATAATTAATAGATATCTATATAATTATACAAAAAAAATTAAAAAGCTCTTTTAAAATCTTCTATAAATATGCTCCAACAAAAATTCAAGATCCTCCCGCTGTGCGGGATTCAGACCGCCGTAAATGGCATCATTCAGCTTATCCGATATTTCCCGAAAGGCCGGCTGCAGCGCAATACCTTTATCCGTAAGCTTTACAAGAGTAATTCTGCTATCCTCCCCGCTCTTTATTCTGTACACATACCCCAGCTTCTCCAGCTTGTTGATCAGAACAGTCACTGTAGGCTGTGTAAGGTGAACCTTGCTCGCAAGCTCCTTGACAGACAGGCCATCCTGCTCATAAAGAAAGATCAGCACATCGCCATGTGAAGGAACAATGCCTTCGACTCCATGTTTCTCAAGCTCGGAAACGATCATCTTATGCGCCTCGGTGCGAATCTTGCTGATCAATGATAAAGCGTTATAATTAAGCATGAGCTCATTATACATAGACATCTATTCAATTGCAAGCATAAATTAAAAGCAGCAGGCTGCCTTTTTGCATAAAGGCAGCCTGCTATTACTCCATCCCTCTTCTTATATAAGCTGAACTTGTGAAACCCATAAAAGGGTAGGAGTGCGGAGGGGAAGTTTGGAATTGGAAATAAATAACTGAGGTGGAATTTCTCCACTTCATTCCGCTGGGTGACCTCCCCCCGGATGGTTAGTGGGAAAAACTCCACTTATTTCCTTCTATAATCACTGAATGGATGGAAATGGAGAGAATTAAGTCTACTTTTTCCATCTAATCACCAAAAAATCGGTGAAATTCGCAGATTAGGTTTCCTTTTTCCACTTCATCCAATTTCGTGGTTCATTTCATAAGCGATTGCCCTGAAATGCACGCTCTCTTCAATTGACAAAAGGAATCCGAACGCCTAAATTAAGAGGATATTGTACATATGGAGCGTAACTGAAATGCCCAAGAAAAAAGCGTTAACCTCACGTCAATTGCAGAGCATCCAGACCAAAAGCAACCTGTTCGAGAGTGCCGTCAAGCTGATGAAGCAGCAATCCCTCGAAAAAATCACAATTGCTGAGATTTGCAGTGAAGCCGGAGTTTCCGTCGGTTCTTTTTATAACTATTTCTCCACCAAAAGCGACATCCTCGTTGAAATGTACGAGCAGGCTGACGGTTATTTTGATCAGAAATTTAGGGATCTGGAGCCTTCGGCTTCGATTTGTAGCGATATTATTGATTACTTCAAAATTTATGCGGAGTACAATCTGAACATTGGCATTGAAACGATGAAGCAGCTCTATACCTGCAACAATAAGCTGTTCATCGCCAAGGGGCGTTACATGCAGAATGTCCTACAGGCTTTGCTTGAAAAAGGTCAGGCCAGCGGGCAATTAGTTCGGGATATGTCTGCGGAGGATATGACGGAGTATCTATTTATTGCAGCGCGCGGGGTGATTTATAACTGGTGCCTGCATGACGGCAGCTATGATCTCAAGCAGAAGATGGAAGAGTATATGGCCCGTTTGGTAGTTATATTTATCAGTACGTAACAGCTTCGCGTCCTCTGGATGAGGCGGCATCCGTTTCCCAGATTATTTTTGCACAAAAACCGCAACCCCCGTAGAATCCGAGGCTTGCGGTTTGGTATGCATATGCTCAAATGGGCCTGCGGCTTTGGCGTGCCAGACTGTAGCAAAGGAGCAGACTGACCGCAACATAGAAGCTGACCATTCCCACAACACCATGCCAGCCCAGCGTGCTGAACAGCATTCCGCCACTGGTGCCGCTGACACTGGAGCCCACATAATAGAAGAACAGATACAGTGCGTTAGCCTGTGATTTATGCTCGTCGGCCACGGGTCCCACCCAACTGCTGGCAATTGAATGGCTTCCGAAGAAGCCGAAGGCAAACACCGCGAGACCCATAATTTTCAGCCACAGGTTTCCATTCAGAGTGAACAACGCACCCAGCAGAATCAAGGCGAGGCCCAGAACCATAACCCTGCTGCGCCCGTAACGGTCTGCCATTCTGCCCATCCAGGTTGAGCTGAAGGTCCCCATCAGATAAACAATAAAAATACTGCCTACCAGTGACTGGCTCAAGTTGTACGGTTCACCGGTAAGCTCAAAGCCGATATAGTTGAACACCGTAACAAAGCTCCCCATCAGTAAAAAGCCCAGGGCATACAGGCACAGCAGCTGCGGATTTCGGCACTGGGACCATAGCAGCGGAAGAACGCCGCTTAACCGTGCCTTTTGCCGGACAAAATGCTGCGAGGATGGAATCACCAGCCAGAACACTAGGGCCGCAGCAACCCCCATAAGCCCGATCGCCCCCACGGCATAGCGCCAGCCCCACAAGTCCGTCAGCAGACCGCTGATCATTCTCCCCGCCATCCCTCCTATGGAATTGCCGCTGATGTACAGTCCCATAGCATAACCAAGACTTGCGGTGTCGATCTCCTCAACCAGATAGGTCATGGCAATCGCCGGCAGGCCAGCCAGGGCAATGCCTTGAAGTATACGCAGCAGCAGGAGCATTTTAAAGGAAGGAATGCCTGCTGACAATATCGCGATCACCGATGCGGTAACCAGCGAAGCCGTCATGATCGACTTGCGGCCCCAGGCATCGGACAATGTGCCGACGAATAACATCGTCAGCGCCATGGAAACGGTCGTTACGGACAGGGAAAGGCTTGCTTCTGTCGGGGTAACTCCAAATGCTTCTGTTAATTCAGGCATCAAAGGCTGCAGGCTGTAAAGAAGTGCAAATGTGCTGAATCCGCCTGCAAATAGTGCCAGACTGGTGTTACGGAAAGCCTTTGTGCCTTGCTGAATCCTCATTTCATTCAACTCTCTTCGTAGAGCGCTCCGGACGACAGGATAGGACCGGTTGACCGGAACCCTCCTGATTTTATTGCAGGAACAGCTTGCGTTCCATGTGTGTTAAGAATTCGAAGCCGTTCTCTGTCACAACAACCGTATCCTCGATCTGAAAGCCGCCCGCCCCGAGCTCATAATAAGGCACCTCTACACAAAATACCATACCGGCTTTCAGCTCCCTGTGGTCCCCTGGAGACAAGGTGATATCGTCATACAGCTCAAGCCCGATCGCATGGCCCACATGCTGTCGTCTGTAATGCGGAATGCCTTCCTTCTGCACCCGGGTTACTGCTGCCTGGAAGATCTCTGATGCCTTGATTCCCGGACGCACATGATCCAGCGCCTCTTCCCAGCCATGCTTAACCGCCTGAAAATGCCGCTGCTGCCACGGTGTGGCTTCGCCCAGCACGGCAGTTCTTCCTGTGTCTCCCCAGTATCCGTCTAGATGGAGGCACAGGTCGAAGCGGACCTGATCCCCGTATTCGATCACACGGAAATAGTTCTCGATGAGCGGCAAGGCACTTCGCGGACCTGCGCCAACCGCCGTCATTGCCGGAGCTGCTCCGCCCTTCATCACCGTCAGCCGGTAATGTTCGGCTAGTTCTGCTTCATGGACACCGGCCGCAATCAGCCCGATCAATTCGCGTTCAGCCTGCTCATTCAGTACCGCCGCGCGTCGCAGACGCTCTATCTCCAGCGGCGTCTTGATCTGTCGGATCTCGCGGAACAGCTTGTAGGCCGGAACCGATTTTCCGCTTGGAAGACCCGCTTCCAGCTTCCGGTGCAGCTCAGGAGCGATACGCATCTCGTCCACTCCAAGGGGCTGGCCCTTGATGCATAGATCACTGAGTGCCGCTTCAAGCGCTTCAATGGGGCCGGCATAGCTTTTCGTGCTTTGCATTAGGGAATAAAACAGGTCGATATCCGGCGTGGATACCTTACCTTCAATCGAGCCCTCAACAAAAAAGTCGCTGTACACATATAAATCCACACCAGTAATCCCCATTTGGGCTACAACGCCAAGCCGGTTGGTCGGAATAATTACGCAGGGGCGGGCCGAAGGGTCCTTCGGCAGCACAGCATAAATCTGCATGGTCCAGTTGCTGGCCCGCAGCGGGGAGCCCAGGGTATACGTCACATTCTCCGGTGTAGTGGCAATCAATGCGGCCAGTCCAGACGCCGCCATGATCTCAGCAGCCCGCTCACGGTTGGCTGCCGGAGCCGGACTTGGGATAGGCGAATTCATGTTCAATTCCTCCCTTTTTTCGGTTTATGGCCAAGAAGCGCCTCTACGCCAGGAACCGAGCGCAGAATCAGCTTCATTACAAAGAACAGGGTCAGCGCAAAAGCAATCAGCACTACGGAGACAACGGCAATAGTCGGGTCCTGCCATTTCTCCATATACAGGAACAACTGTATCGGCAATGTATAGCTTCCCTGCCGCAGGATAAGCAGCGCTGTCTCCACCTGGTCGAAGGTGAATACGAATGAAATCGAGCCCGCAAGCAGCAGAGAGAGCCGCAGCTGCGGCAGGGTCACTGTGAAAAAAATCCGCAGCGGACTGGCTCCCAGATCCGCCGCAGCCTCCCGGTGAACCGGACTTAGGCTGGCCAGCGCACCACCGACAATGGATAAAACGAACGGAAAGATAATGACCGCTTCACCCAGAATAAGCGCGAACAGCCCGCCCGCAATATGCATTTTTGAGAAAAGGATCAGATAGGCTACCCCCAGCGTAATTTTGGGAATGACCATGGGAGACATGAAGAACGCGCGCAACAGACCCCTGCCTGGGAAGGAATACTGTACAATTGCCAGCGCGGATAACGTTCCGGCAATCAAAGCCAGCAGAGTAGCGCCGAATGAAGCGATCATGCTATTGCGGAAGGCCTCCAGAAACTGGGACTGCCCCCCAAGATTCTGATACCACTTCAGTGTAAGCCCCTCCGGCGGGAACTTGCTGGTGCTTCCCTCGCTGATGGAGGTGAGTCCAATCAGCAGCAGCGGGGAGAGCAGATAAAGGCAGACAATGGCGGCGGCGGCATACAGCAGCCATTTGAAATTACGGCTTGTTTTCATCTTGTCAGCGCCCTCCCGTCGAAGTCCGCCGGAACATCAGCCATTCCGCAGACTTGTTGACCAGCAGCGAGACCGCAATTGAAGAAGCGAACAGAAAGATGCTCGCCACCGCTGCCATCGGCCAGTTCGTATCCAGCGTGCGCTGGTAAATGAATACGGGCAGGGTCATCACCCGCCCGCCCCCGATGAGCTGAGGAGTGGTGAAGGCTGTAAGACAGAGCGTGAATACAATCTGCACGCCGCTGGCAATTCCCCGCGCGGACAAAGGCAGCGTAATCGTGAAGAAGGTACGCCATTTGCCCGCTCCCAGATCATGGGCGGCAGCCTTCAGCGAACCATCGCTTTGCGACAGCACATTCAGCAGCGGGAAGACCATGAACGGCAGGAAGATATGTACCAGAGCCACAACTACTCCGGTCTCGTTATGCATCATTTCGAAGCCGCTGTCTGTGATTCCCAGCTTGATGAACAGCCAGTTCATCAAGCCCTGGCGGGAGAGCAGCAGCAGCCAGCCATACGAGCGGACAACAGCGCTGACCAGCAGCGGGAGAAAGGTCAGCAGCAGCATGGCCTGCCTCAGGCCCCTACTACGCAATCCGGCAATGCAATACGCCAGCGGATAAGCCAGAAGAAGGCTCCAGCAAGTAACCTTGACCGAAATTCGGAAGGTTGTGCCGATCAGAGTCCAGTAGTAGGGATCGGTCAGAAACGTCCGGAACGCCTCCCAGCTCCAAGCCCTCATAAGACTGCCGTGCTCGTACAGATCAAAGCTGTACCGGCCAAAAATCAACAATCCACCAAGATAGATAATTCCCATAAGCAGCAGGGCTGGCAAGAGCAGCAGCAACTGGGCTGCCCAGGAAAGCTGCCTGGAGGACAGCAATTCTACGAAACGGCTCGGCTTCCGGTTCATATGTCCTCTCCACCGCTGCCGGGTACAGCATCCTCAAAGAACAGCACGTCTTCTGGATTAAAGCCTAGCTGCAGCACTTCTCCCGGTGTATAACGGAGGTCCCCCGGCTGATGCAGCACAGTAACCTGCAGTTTCAAGCGCCCTTCAATATCAAGTGTATAGCGGGTGCTCGCGCCTCCGTAGATGCTGTCCAACACCTTGCCTGCCAGCCTGTTCTTGCAGGCTTCGGCGGCTTGGCCTACTCTAATATATTCGTACCGTATGGACAGCAGGCCCTTAGCACCCTGCTGTATATCTCGGTTGTCCCCGGGGCTGCTTGCGGTGAGCTTCAAGCCGGAGCTGTCCACCACAAGACCGCTGCCATCATGGCCCTCTACGCTTGCCGGGAGAAGATTGGTGTCGCCGATGAATTTAGCCACAAAGCTGTCTGCCGGACGCTCGTAGATTTCGGCGGGCGTTCCGTATTGAAGCAGCCGTCCCGCCCGCATCACTCCGATCCGGTCAGACATATTCATCGCTTCACTTTGATCATGAGTCACAAAGATAAAGGTTCCACCGAATTCCCGCTGAATCCGTTTCAGCTCCCGCTGCATATCCAGCCGCAGCTGCATGTCCAGCGCGGACAGCGGTTCATCCAGCAGCAGCACCTCCGGCCGGTTCACCAGTGCGCGTGCGATTGCCACGCGCTGCGCCTGCCCGCCGGAGAGCTGTGAAATAGCGCGGCGGCTGTAATCGCCGAGCTGCACAAGCTCCAGAATCTCATTCACACGGCGCTTGATCTCCGCCTTGCCCATTCTTTGCACCTTCAGCCCGTATGCAATGTTGTTATAGACATCCATGTGGGGAAACAGTGCGAGCTGCTGAAAGATCATGTTGGTATTCCGTCCATAGGCCGGAATACCGGTAACATCCTTGCCGGACAACAGCACGGCGCCCTCATCCGGGTGCTCCAGTCCGCCCAGAAGCCGGAGCAGGGTGGTTTTGCCACAGCCGCTTGGCCCCAGCAGGGAGACAAATTCACCGCGTTTCACCTGCAGGGAGACCTTGTCAACCGCAGTCTGGCCTGCATAGCGTTTTACAGCAGCCCGCGTTTCAATTGCTGTTGACTCCTGAATGTCGCTCATGGTGCTGCCCTCCTTCCTGATTGCTTCATTGAATGATTTACAGCTTGGTCTTCACGATGCGGTCCCAAAGCTCCTTCCAGTCGGAGCTTCCTTTGGCCAATGCGCCCCAATTTGGATTGATGCCTTTGCTCTGCACCTCAACCGAGAAGGATGGATCGTCTTTGTATTTGTCAGGAATAGCAGCCGCCGTACTGGTGACCGGTGTGCCCGTAGCCTCAGCATAACGGGAGAGTGCATCCGCGCTGAGCAGCTCATTAATGATTTCGTTAGCTACCTTTTGCTGTGCCGGAGTTGAGCCCTTAACAATCTGCAGGGAATACGGGAACGAGATCGCACCTTCAGATGGATAAGCCACGGCAAGCGGTGAACCGCCGTCAATCCATGTCTGCGCCACCTGTGCGGAGAATGGGGCAATAAGCGCATCACCGGATTCAAGCAGTCCCTTCAATTGATCATTAGAGGTAACCAGCGTGCCAATCTGATCACTGTGCTCCGCCCAGAACTTGAAGGCAGGTTCCGGATTTTCATAGGTTGCCCCCAGCTCTTTGCCCTTGACTGCAATCAGTGGAGAGATGTACGAATAGAACATGTAGTCCCACAGCGCTGTCTTGCCTTTGAACTCCTCACTGCTCCAGAGATCGTTCCAGCTGGTCGGCGGCGTTTTGACCAGATCCTTGTTATAGACCAGTGCAAAGCTGGATACTCCCCAGACAATACCTTTGTTGTCCGCAGTATGGTACGACTCGGGGATGTCCTTGAGATTAGTTACAATAGACGGATCGAGCGGCTCCCACATATCATCGTTGATTCCTTTGGCACTGGCATCCGCATTGAAATAACCGAAGTTGACCACCGGATTGTTGGGGTCCGCCTGTTTGCCTGCAACCATCTTCGGATACATGACCGAATTGGAGGATTCTTCAAACGTAACTTCGACGTTCGGGTGGGCTTTAACATATTTCGCCACGACCTCTTTCGGCACAACATCCTGATTGGAGCCCGCCCAGATGAACATGGTCAGCTTGACCTTCTCATTCTCACCCGCATCACCCGGTTGGCTTGCAGCCGCATTTGTATTATTAGTTGGAGACGCAGTTGAATTATTGACAGTATTTCCTCCACCGCAGGCAGACAGAAGAACCATTGAAGCCGCTGTAAGAGCAAGCAGATTAAAAGAACGTTTGTGATTAGTAAAAGTCATTGTTGACACTCCCTTATATAAAATAGAGTTAGTTTAATCCAATCCGACCACGCACGTCTTCCATCAGAGCGGGGATTCCCGCAGGTTGAACAGCTTTTCCGGACTGAAGAGCCTGTTCGGCGGCAGACATCGTCTGCCGCTTCAGATAATCACGCAGGGCAAGCGGATATTTCCGCAGCGCCTGCCCCACGGCACTCAGTAGCTCATCCGTCCATACGCGCTCAAACCGCTCTCTGGCTTCGCCGAAGCTGAAAGCTTCCTGCTTCCTGGCAAGTGCAGCTCGCAAACGCAGGGTTGACTCTTCATCTACAGCAGAATCCTTGAAAGCTACGCCATAGGCTTCGGAGGCTTTCTGCTCCGAAAGCAGGCCGCTGCGGACATCCATACGCACCTCTCCGATTTCCCGGGCATACGGATCTCCATAGCCTCCGCCACCTTGTGAGAGGAATGTTACAGTATCTCCGGGCTGCAGCAGTAATTCGTCGATGCGGCCCAGCTCCTTCTCTCCGGCCTGCCCGGCATTCAGAATGGCCCTGCCATGCTGGCCCACCCCACCTCCGAGACGCCCCCAAGGCTGTAACTGCATTCTTTCCATGTTCCGCGCTGTCATCACTGTATCGGGGCTGAGAATTTTCACCCGGAGATCAATTCCGCTCCCGCCCCGATATTTGCCCGGCCCCGCCGAATCCGTTCTCAGCGAATAACGGTCAATCAGAATTGGCATCTCGGCCTCAACTGTTTCGGCGGGAATATTCCGCAGATGGCCGACAGCGAAATCCATGCCATCAATTCCGTCCTTCATGGGCCTTGCTCCCGATCCGCCGCAGATGGGCTGAATGACCCCTACCTTCTTCTTCCCGCTTAGCGGGTCCGTCATGGATAGCATCACAATGCAGGCCTGGCCAGCTCCGGCTGCGGGCAGCTTATCGCTCTGCGCCTTGCTAAGCGCCCCGGTTATCACATCCATCACCCGGATAAAGGTTGCCGCCCGCGCACCAACAGCAGCCAGCGGCTCAGGATTAAGGATCGTGGCGGCAGGCGCATGATTGCTGACCATACGGATCATTCCCGAGTTCCATGGAATCGTGGGATCAATCGTCCGGAAATAGCGGATCAGCGCCGGCACCAGCATATAATGCCCCTGCTGATTGTGGGTCGGAATATTAAATGAAGCTCTGACCTGCGGGTCCGTCCCCTCGAAGTCGAGATGGATGTTGTCACCCGCAACCGTCATCCGGCAGCGCAAGCGGATTGGGTAACCCCCCGGACCTTCCTCCAGATAGTCCCAGAAATCATAAGCGCCGTCGGGAATGTCACTGACAATCGCTCTGCCCTTCAGTTCGGCATATTCAAGCAGATTGACGATGCCCTGCTCCACCTGAGCCGCACCGTATCTGGCAATCAGCTCCTGCAGCCTGCTCTCGCCGCGGTTCAACGCAGCGATGAGTGCATTAAGGTCGCCCTGATTCTGCTCCGGAATACGGCTGTTATCCAGCAGCAGCCGCAATATCTGGCCGTTCAGCCTGCCTGCATTGTAGAGCTTGACCGGAGCGATGCGAATGCCTTCCATATGGATGTCGTACGCTGTGGGAGATACACTTCCAGGAACCTTCCCGCCAACATCCGAAGAGTGGACAAAACACATCCCAAAGGCTATGATCCGTCCATCATGGAAATAGGGCTTAATCAAGTGAATGTCCGGCAGATGGGTAACCATGCCTCCCGTAGTATACGGGTCATTGCAGATTGCAATATCCCCCTCCTGCCAATCCCCGATAGCCTCAAGTGTGGCCGAAGCCGGGATTCCCAGTGAGAGATTATATCCGGTATCCAGAGGCGAACCAAAGGTTTCGCCGGCAGGCGAGAGCAGATAGGTTCCGAAATCACCGGTCTCTTTGACAAAAGCTGTAAAGCCCGTTCTCAGCACTACATTGGCCATTTCTTCCACAATCGCTTGTACGCGGTTATTGAAAATTTCCAGGAAGACTTTATCCATGCTCATGACTCAGCCTCCCCAACGATATTGCCGCTCTTGTCCCGTGTGACGGAATAACCTGAAGGAACGAACACCGTTGTATCGTATTCCTCAATAATTACGGGTCCAGATATAAAGGTTCCCATGCTCAGCTGGCCCCGCCCCATTACCCTGGCGGATTGCTGAGTGCCGTCAAACACAATCCAGCGGGTTTCGGCCAAGCCGTCCCAGGGTTTGTTGGGTAAAGTTCTGCTCACCGCATTTATTTTCGGGGTAATCCCGATGACTGTAGCCCTCAAATTAACGAACATCACTTCCGCCTCGGGCTGGCTGATACCGAAGACCGCCTCATACTGATGGTGGAACTTAAGCTTGGCAGCTTCAGCATCGCTGAATTCCAGACCGGTTAAGGAGACCTCCAGGTCAAAAGCCTGTCCTTCATATCGCATATCGGCACTAAAGAGCAATTGAACCCGCTCCAGCCTCACCGTTCCCCGGGCTTCTTTTTCTATCCAGCGTTTGCCTTGATTCTCCAGTGCAGCGAACACAGTGTGTAGTTCATCCCTGTTCAGCTCATCAGCGCTTTTATTCAGCGTATGGACAAAATCATTACGTAAATCGGCAACAATACAGCCCATTGCACACAGAGTTCCCGGAGAAGCGGGAATCAGCACTTTTCGAATTCCTACCTCCCTGGCCATCAGAAAAGCATGCATGGGTCCAGCGCCGCCGTACGCAAGCAAGGTGAAATCACGCGGGTCCACACCCTTGCGTGCCATTAGCGGAGAAAACTGTGCATACATGTTAGCCGTAGCAACATCAAGAATCGCCTGGGCCGTCTGCCTTGAGCTGAGTCCGAGCTCCGCCCCCAGCTCCTTAAGCGCCTGTTCCGCCAGTTCAGGATAGAGCCGCATGTTTCCTCCGAGGAACCGGTCAGCCTGCAGGATACCAAGATGCAGATAGGCATCCGTGACCGTTGCCTGCTTCCCTCCCCGGTTGTAGCACGCCGGACCCGGCTGGGCCCCCGCGCTGCGCGGACCCACCTTGAGCACTCCGACCGAATCGACCCAGGCGATTGATCCGCCGCCTGCGCCTATAGCGGTAACATCAACTGCGGGAATGATAATAGGAAAATCACCCACCTGGTTTTCAGTCGAATACACAGGGGCCTTGTCAATTAAAGCAACATCCACACTGGTCCCGCCCATATCAAAGGTGACCACCTGGCTGATTCCAGCCTGCTCCGCGATATAGGTGGCACCGATCACACCGGATGCTGGTCCTGACAGAAGTGTCTTGACCGGCTCCACCGCAGCTCTCGCTGCAGTCATTACCCCGCCGTTTGACATGGTGGAAAGGATATTCGCCGTCACGCCATACTCTCCGATCCCCGCTTCCAGCCGTTCGAAATACGAGCCCATTCGTTCTCCTACATAGGCATTCATCACAGTCGCCAGTGTACGCTCATACTCACGCTGCTGCGGCCAGATTCCGCTGCTTGTGCAGACGAATAAATCGGGATAATGCCTGCGGATTAGCCGCTCCGCCAGCTGCTCATGCTCCGGATTGGCATATGCGTGCAGGAAGCTGACCGCCAGCGCCGTTACCCCTACCAGCACCAGCTCCTCCACAGCCTGCAGCAGCTGTTCTTCATTGAGCGGTTTATAGATGCTCCCGTTTGCCAGAAGACGCTCATCAATTTCTTTAACGAGATAGCGCGGGACAAGCGGCAGCACCTTGTCTCCATAAAGATTGGTGGTATTCTCCAGCCGCAAGCGGCGGATTTCCAGAATATCCCGAAAACCTTCGGTAACGATCAGCCCGGTTACTGCTCCGTTCCGCTCAATCAGTGTGTTCACCCCCAGGGTTGTCCCATGGACAAACATTTGAATTCGGCTGGTATCCACGGAATCGGACTTTAACTGCTCCAAGGCTTGAAAGATCGCTTGTTCGGGCGCTTCAGCAACGGAGGGGGTTTTTAGCGTGGCTACCAGGTGTCCCTGTTGATCCGTAACGATGGCATCCGTAAAGGTTCCTCCGATGTCAATTCCTAACCGATAGATGGCGTCCACCCTGCTCCTCCCCCTTCTTCAGACGTATTTTATATTTGCTTCTATTCCTTCTGCATGGCAAAATAACGCTTCACATCTTCAATCATTTGATTGATGTGGTTAACCATTTCGGCCTCCGCCTTCTCCGCAGAACCGCTGGACACCGCCTCCAGAATACGCTGATGATCCACGACAAGCACACTCCCAACCGTTCGCCGGATAAAGGCTGTTTCGATAAAATCACGGCTGGTCTGCCATACCAGCTCCACCGCATGAAGCAGCACCTGATTACGTGCTGCCAGCGCCAGCAGCTTGTGAAAATTCCGGTCCTCCTCATAAGGAATCTCACCACGGGACAATATCTCGAGCTGGAGCTTGATGGATTCCTCCATCAGCTTTATATCCTCCTTCGATGCCCGTTCAGCAGCCAGTGAGGCAATTTCCCTTTCGAGCGCCCGCCGGGCAATCAGCACATCAAGAAGCGCTGACTCTCCGGCATGATTAAGCACCTGCAGCAGCCGTGAATTTACATTCTTCTGCAGCAGCTCCTTTTCCAGATAAGCAACATGCTCCTTTCCTTTTGCCGTCAGGATTCGGCCTTTACGGCCTTCCAGCACCGTAAGACCCTCCACATCAAATTCCATAAGCTTTCGTCCTATTGTCGCCTGGCTCAGATTGTATTTCTTACCCAGCGTGTACACCAGCGTGCTAGCCCCAACAGGTGAATCTGCTTGCAGGAGTTCCTGTAATAATTCGAGATCCAGCTGTAATGGATGCTCTAGCGCCATCTCCTTCATCCCTCCAACAAAAATGCCTTGATTTCGTTGTTACTCATTGATGATTAACTGAATTATAATAGCCGACCTCTCCAAAATCAAGTATTCTCACCAATTTAGTCTGAATTGATTATCTACCAACAATTTGAAAATGAAAAAAGAATATTTAAGCTATTGACTTCTAACAAAATGCAGCTACAATAATAAACAATAATTCCAATGTAATTACTATGGTTATTATTTATTCGTCTGTAGCATTCACATGGAACTATAAAAGGCTCTATTTGTGATCGCTCGTTATGTACAAAGGGGGAGTCGGATTCATATTTTTCAGTTGAACGCTTCATTCAGCAGACTATCACAAATTATGAATCCTTAGGAGGAACACCATCGTGAATCGAAAAACGCTCATCATTACACTGGGAGCACTCGCCATTGCCATTAATGTTATTGCAGGTACAGTTGTCAGTAATTTAAAAATCCCTTTCCTTTTTCTTGATACAGTAGGCACCATATTCATCGCTGCTATTTTTGGCCCGCTTTGGGGAGCTCTAGTCGGCCTTCTGACCAACCTGGTGCTTGGCGTTACCTCGGGTTACACCGCAATTCCTTTTGCTCTTGTGAATATCATTGTTGGTTTGGTCGTCGGTTATGCTGCCCGTAAGAACGGCCTCCGCTTCTCCACCGCCCTTCTCTCCGGAATTATCCTTGGTATTCTCTGCCCTGCAGTTGGATCGGTCATCGCCATAGGGCTGTTCGGCGGCTTAACCGGCGGTGTCCAGGACGTTGCCGTATTATGGCTCAAGCAAGCAGGAACCAGCCTGTTCGCAGCCGCCTTCCTGCCGCGCCTTGGGGAGAATCTAATTGATAAAACTTTATCCACTCTGCTTGTATACTATATCGTCAAAAACCTGCCGCAATCCCTGATCAAACGTCCATCAATCAATAAGAAGGAATCTCATGCAGCGTAGCAAAAAAATTATCGTGGCCTCCCACTGCGTCATTAATCAGAATGCTGTAGTGGAAGGTGAGGCTCGTAGTCCAGGCGTAATGAAAGCGGCCGTCGATTGGAGCTACGAGCAGGGATATGGGCTGTTTCAACTGCCTTGCCCTGAATTCACCTTTCTTGGGCCCGAACGTCCTCCGATGACTGTAGAGGAATATGATACACCGGAGTTTACCACTCATAACCGTAAAATACTGCTTCCCGTCATAGAACAATTGAAGACCTATCAGGATCACGGCTATTCTATCGTAGGCGGTCTCGGAATCTCAGGCAGTCCCTCCTGCGATCCGGGCAAAGGGGTGTTCATCCGTGATTTCTTGAAGCTCGCTGCTGAGGAAGGCGTAACCATTGATTTTTTCTGGCAAATTCCCAATACCGCAGACGGAAACTTTGATCCTGCTGACTCTAAAAGTGTGTACGGCCCGATTGGTCCCGCGAATCTTCCCAAGGGAGAGATAACTTCATGATTAATATTTCTGACGTGACCTTTCACTATAATGAACCTGATGAAAAAACAGACAATGCCGGCCAACAGCCGGCATTGTCCAATATTACCCTTGAGCTCCTTCCCGGTGAATTTATAGCTTTTCTGGGACGCAATGGCTCGGGCAAATCTTCACTATCGCGTTTGCTCAATGGAATAGAGCTTCCGACCGAAGGAAAGGTGTCTGTTGAAGGGCATCCCACAAGTGAGATCAGCTCTATTCCTGCTATCCGGCGAGCTGTACAAATCGTGTTTCAGAATCCGGAGAATCAGCAGGTCGGGATCACTGTAGGTGAGGATATCGCTTTTGGACTGTCCAACATTGGCTGGCCGCAAAACGATATACAGAACCGGATTACCTGGGCTATCCGCCTCGTTGGTTTAGAAGCTGACGAAGAACGGCCAGTCACCCAGCTGTCAGGCGGGGAAAAACAAAAGCTTGCACTAGCCTCCGTATTAGCGCTCGCCCCCCGCTATCTCATCCTTGATGAAGCCACCTCTATGCTGGACCCGGTTGCCAGACGCCAGTTCGTAGAGACTCTGCATCAGGTAAGAGAGAAATTCCCCTTTACGCTGATCTATATTACGCATCATTTGGAGGAAGTAATCGAAGCCAACCGCTGGGTGCTGTTCCGGGAGGGCGAAATCGTTACAACTGGAGCACCTGCAGAATTGGAGAAGGAAACCCAGCTTTTGCATGAATGCGGGCTGGAGCTGCCTTACTACCATGCGCTTGCCGGAATCTTACGGAAGGAGGGTATCCCTGTATCCTCTGTAACCAATGAACAGGAATTGCGAGGGCTATTATGCAGATCCAACTAAATGATGTTTCTTTTTCCTACAGCAAACGCCGCAAGAACAAGCCATTAGCCGGCCCGCTGGTGCTTGAGAAGCTTCAGCTTAGCATTGAGAGCGGTGAGCTTCTGGCAATCGCCGGTAAATCCGGCTCCGGCAAATCGACCTTTCTCCAACTGCTAAAGGGCTTCCTCTCCCCTTCGGAGGGCACGGTTCTTTTGGATGGCATTGACCCCTATGCTTCGAAGCAGCCGGAGCTGTTTGACAGGATCGGGTTTATTTTTCAGTATCCGGAACATCAGCTCTTCTCGACTACAGTCTTCGACGATATTGCCTTCGGTCTTAAGAGCGCGAAGCTTCCAGCAGAAGTTCAAGAGACTAGAATACGCGCGGCGATGGAATCCGTCCAGTTGAATTACGAAGCGTTCAAGGATCGCAGTCCCTTTGAGCTGAGCGGCGGAGAAAAACGGCGGGTTGCCATTGCAGGAGTCGTTGTACTGGAACCGGATGTTCTAATCCTTGATGAACCGACTGCCGGGTTAGATTTGCAGTCCCGCACCGCCCTCTTCGAACTGCTGCACAAGCTGAACCGGGAACGCGGGATAACAATCATGTGGGTGAGCCATCAGCTTGATGAAATTCTGGAGCATGCTTCACGGTTGATTACGCTTAAGGATGGGCGGTTTCTGGCAGACGGAGCGCCATCTGAATTGCTGTCGCGGTCTCAGCTCCTTGAGTCTTTTGGATGGGAGGAGCCTCCGGCTCTTGTCGTAAACCGGCTGCTGCGGGAGCTTGGTGCCGTTCAAGGGGCCAAGCCGCTTTCTTACAAGGAAGCAGCTAATGCGATCATTGCCCGCTGGCAGGAACAACATACACTAGTTAACTACAAATGAGGGAAAATATATGTCCGGCAATAGTTTTTTACTGTATCAAAAACGGAACTCGTGGCTGGAACGCTGGGACCCGCGCATGAAAATTCTGGTTGTGCTATTCTTCGGTGCAGCTATGCTTCTAACCCATAGCCCGGAGATAAAAACAGCACAACTGCTAGTTTTGGTGATTCTGTGGGGTGTAGCCAAGCTGTCCTGGCGTGTACTTGCATTCACTCTATTATCATTGACGCTTTTTTTCGCCTCAACAATGATCTATCAGGCCATTCTTTTATCTGTTCCTGGCGAAGAATTAATTACCTGGGGCTGGCTTCGTTTCTCTCTCCAAGGTCTGATTAACGGAGTGATGATGTGTGAACAGATTGCAGGCATTGTCCTGCTGCTGTCGCTGCTGGTGCGGACAACCTCACCGGTTATTTTAGCCGAGGGCATGGAAATTCTGTTGAATCCACTAAAAAAATGGCGTTTGCCCGTACACGAAGCGGTGCTGATGTTCTCTATCGCACTACGGTTCCTCCCTATTCTCATTGAAGAATTTGATAAAATCCGCAAAGCTCAGCTTGCCCGGGGAGGCGGTTTTCACCGCAAAGGCATAGCCTCCAGAATCGGCGGAGTACTGCCCATGTTAATGCCGCTATTTGTGATGTCCATTCTTAGAGCCAAGGAATTGGCCGTAGCGATGGAATCCCGCTGCTACCAAGGGGATGAAGGAAGAACTCCGATCCGCCTTTACCGTTTTCGCTTCAGTGATTATGCAGTTTTCACCCTTGCAGTATGTAATTTATTATTTCTGGTCGTTTGGTAGCAGACAAAGAAAGAGCGGGTCCAGGTCAACTGGAAATCCGCTCTTTCCGGGTTAAATGGAGTTTTCCCGTTCTTTTTGATAATCCAGATGCTGCCTGCCCCAGCCACACATGCTATCCAAAACGGCAGTCAGTGTTTTACCATGCTCTGAAATGCTGTACTCCACTTTGGGAGGTATTTCCTGAAAGACAACACGGTTAATGAGCTGGTCCTCCTCCAATTCGCGTAACTGCTTCGCCAGCGTCCCCTGTGAAACATCCGGTATAAGACGCTTTAGTTCACCAAATCTTTTCGTTCCGTCAATCAGCAATATAAATAATATTAGCGGCTTCCACTTCCCGCCGATCATTTGCAGCGTTACAAGAACCCCTGTAAGCCTTGGCTCTCTAAAATCCATAAGCATCACCTGTATCCCCCCTGACCTCATTTTACCTATTAATCTTATCCTTTGCACGTTGGTGCAGTTCACGCCTTATCCCGTTTGATGGTACGAAATTTCGGACTTAGTACGAACAAACTGCGTACTGGTCAAATCATCAAGACTCCCCTGATAATAGGATGACCAACCTCAACACGAAAGGAGATATCGAATCATGGCTACTCTTTCCTTAAACAATCAGCGTATCGTCATTATTGGAGGAAGCTCAGGAATCGGGCTGGCTACTGCCAAGCAGGCTGTTCAACAAGGGGCCCAGGTCATTCTTGCCGGTCGTTCAAAGGATAAATTGGATAAGGCTCAGCGCTCCCTTGGTTTCGAATCTGTCCAAATTTATCCGCTCAATAATCAAAATGAACTTGAACTGAAGACCTTTTTCGAGAGTGTAGGAGCATTCGATCATTTATTTACACCAGGTGCCTCTTATGTCAGAGGTCCAATTACATCCAGTACTGAAGTTGCGCATAGCTGCTTTAATGCCAAGTTCTGGCCTCAATATAACGCTGTAAAATACGCCGTTCCCTTTATTAACCGTAGTGGCTCGATTGTGTTGATGTCCGGCGCGTTTGGTCAACGGCCTCTGGCTGATGGAGCTTCCTATGCTGCCTGCAATGGAGCTATTGAAAGTCTGGGTAAAGCATTAGCTGTAGAATTGGCTCCCGTTCGGGTAAATGTAATCTCACCTGGCACGATCCTCACCTCCTTTAATTGGGAGGGGGCAGCCCAGGCAGTCAGAGATAAATCATATGACGAATACACTGACATGAATCTTCTTCGCAGGGTGGGGCAGGCAGATGAAGCTGCGCATACAGCGATTTATTTGATGACCAACAGCTACACCACCGGAAGCACACTGTTCCCGGATGGCGGCTATATTTTGCGCTAAGCAGCTAAAATACAGCTTCTGACTGAACAGCCCGGCCGTTCAAGGAGTCTACTTTACACTTCTGCAAGAGCTATGACTTCAGTATTTGTGCAATTTGTTTTTCGGACAAAATGCCCCTTAACCGTTCATGTATATAATGAACACTCTCTTCTTTTGAATAAGAGTTGGGGGTTTCCCGAAGTCCTTCTTCCCAGCGGCGGCTTGTCCCCCAGACTAAAGTGCTCCACGTTGGATTCAGCGTTCTTCCCGGCCGGGTTGCAGTAACATCCAGACTTTTTGTTAATGCGTCCATAGCGGCATTGTACGAGGCTTTGTTCAGCATAAGAACAGAGAGAATTTCATCTTTTTCAGCTTCGCCAGACTCATCCAGAAAATCATAGATTCTTCTCTCGGTCTCCGTAAAAATCTTCTTCTGGCGAAAAGGCTTCAGATGAAAATAAAGCTCCTTGGTCAGATAGGTCACTCTGTTTTTGCAGATTTTACTATAGAACACCTGACGGGCTTCCAGCAGCCCCATTAAAGCTTGCCAGTCTCCTCCTGCTCCAATCACACTTGGCAGATCAGGATGTTCATTAACAACAAGCAATCCGTAACGCCCAAATGCAGCAGCCAATAATTCCGATGCTAGAGCTTCCTGCATACCCGGTCTCCTTTCCAATCAATAAAATGTCAGTTGCTCATAATCCTGTTCCCCCATAACCTTCCAGACCGTCTGCAGCCGCTCCCGGCTCATGCCCTGAAGACAGCGGACAAACTCTATCTGCCACTCCATGGGGTACTCATTTCCCAATAACAGTATGGCTGCCAAATCCAGAGACTCGCTGCGCAGCTCTTCATAGAATACGATTTTCGCCAGAATCGCCAGCTCCAGATCGCCAAACGCATCGAAGAGGGCATCATATTCTTCCCCGTACAAGCAGTCTACTTCAAGCATATCGAGAAAGTCATGAAAGGAAGAGAAGCTCGACAGAATCAGCCTGATCTTGTCCTCCTTCACTTCGCAGGCCAGAATCTCGTGAAGCAGTCTTCTTAACTCTACATCGCTCATTCTGTCTTCTTCGCTGAAGAAGATCACACCGGGCTTCGCCTCTATCTCCCTTTCCGTAATAATGACGGCCTGCAAGCTGTCATGCTGTGCGGCATTTGCTATACGCTGAACGAGGTTTTCCCGGCATCGGTCCATATACTCCTTAAGTTGCTGCTGAATCGGAAGTTCTTGCTGAAGCCTTTCCATTGCCCCGGAAATGACGGCGCTGATTTGCGGCGCAGTAAGGTTCATGAATTGCTCTTCCAGCCGCTTGAACTGATTCCCGGAAATTCTGACGCTGTCTGACTTTCCCCCTGATAAAACCGAGAATACCGCATTATTCAGCACCAGCTCAAACATATTGAACAGCTCGATCCGGTAGTTGAACCGGCATTCTTTTCCGAAGCAGGCCAGCAATTCAAGCAGCTCCCCTTGATCAAACATCGCGCAAAACCCGTTCTCCAGCTTCAGCCGCTCCAGATACTGCCTGAGATAGAAAACTCCCTGCAACCGCATATCATCGACAGCCAGCGGGTAATCAATACTCGCCATTGAATTGTGGGCATCGAAGAGGATACCGTATTTTCTGAAAAAGACAGGCAGAGACTCATCCAGAGTCATGTTATATGCATCAATTGGAACCTCCGGCTTATGGGCCATGATTTCTTTATAGAGCTGCTTTGTTTCTTCAAAACATTGGCTTACCTTGTCTACGCCCCGTTCATAGATTTGACGGACATCCATCGTCTGGAGAGACGTGATCGCCTGCTTTGCCTCCCCCAAGCTGAACAGATAGGCATCTGCCGCATATATAATGGAATGCAGCAGGCTTTCCGCTGTTTCCGTGGTAACTGAAGTGCTCTCGCCCCGGGTGTATTTCCGGATCAGCTCCTGCAAAATCTGCATAAACCCGCTCTGAATGCGCAGCACTTCCCGGGTCGTCAGCAGTTCAATCCGCAAGCCTTCGTTCATCAAAGAGACTGTATATTGATTCCGCTGCAATCTCAATTGTCATCCTCTCCTTCAAAATCCGACTCGTTCTTCAGCAATTCTCTCCTGAACCCTTCGGCCTCCTCTTCAAGGTTGCCTTTGAGCAAGTCGAGCGAGCCTTCGCAATCCTCCTCGAACAATTCCTTCATCCTGTAGAGAAGCTTCGTATCGCTGATTCTGTCTTCCGTTTCACTCTTCAGAACATAAAAAATCTCATGCAGCTCATTCAGGGTATCCGCATAATTCTCCTGCTGGATGAACGCGGACTCCGAGAAGCTCTCGATAAGTCCCTTGGTCACTTCAATGCCAAGCTCCACGCGACCGTAGCTTAACAGGACCTGGTTCCTCGCCGCGATCATCACCTCAATATCCTGCGGGGTCAGAGTCAGTCCGTATGCCCTGGTCCTCTCGTTCAATTCCAGCAATTCGGTCATGTAGTGCTCCTTCATGGATACGTTCAAAGAGCTGAACAAACGTGGCAAATACATGAGGCATTCACTCCCATTCATTTTTTTCATAATAGGGTCTGGTCGTAACTGCGGGGAATGTTTGGACTTCCGGCCGCTGTTATGTTTGGATTTCCTGATTTAAACTGCCGGCCGCAGTAGAAATCCAAACATAAAGGCGGACGCTACCGCTCCTCCAGTTCCAAACTTCCCCTCCTTCACTTCCACCCTTTTATAATTTCTTTAGTCCAACTTACGCAGAAAATAATCCTTGACTTTTTCTTTATTTTATGTTATAATTATTAAATTAGTTTTAGCATACATATTTTAGTCGCTAACTCCGTCCATGTCAATTGGATTGGAGTTTTTTTACGTTCATCTGTCAGAGCAGGAAGATTGGCTTTACCGCGGCCTCTGCCCGGTCATAAAGCGATTACCCGACATACATTAATGCAGACGCCCTATATGTCAATTTGTGCACGGAGATGATCTTATGTCAGCTACTTCAGCAGGCTTAACGAACAGCGGACCTCCCATAGACATCCTTATCCCGGCTATTGAAAAAGATCTGGCCACCCTCCCCCATGTGATAGACAGTCTTCGCCGCCATGTCCGCCATCCCATCAGCAACATCTATATTGTCTCGCCGAACAGCAGCCGGATCAGAAATCTGTGCTCACGCAAAGGCTGTGTTTTTGTCAATGAAACCAACGTGCTGCCGTTTACCAAAAAAGACATCCACTATTCCTCCTCCCGCTGGAACCGCTCCGGCTGGCTGTATCAGCAGCTGCTTAAGATGAATGGTGATCATATCTGCCGGGAGAGCTTTTTTCTCGTCATTGATGCCGACACAGTGCTGATTCAGCCTCACCGGTTCCGTTCCGGGGGGAAAAGCATCTTTTACTGCCGCAACTGGAGCCAGCCGGAATATTTCCGCACCTACCGGAAGCTGCTGGGTACTGCCGCCCCTTCTCCCAAATCCTTTGTCACCCATTACATGCTGTTTGAAAAAGCAAAGCTGGCCGGACTTAAAAGAAAAATCGAAGCCCGGCACGGGGTATCGTGGCATTCCGCCATTCTCCGCAGCATCGACAAGCGGAAGCAGTTCGGCTTCTCCGAATTTGAGACGTATGCCAATTATGTGTACAGCGGGAACAGAGCCTCGGTGCTGCTCAGAAACGCCAATAATAAATCACTGAAAACCTCGGCGGCCGCCCTGGGTAAAGAGCATATTCAAAAGCTGGCCCGTACCTACCGCTCGCTTTCGTTCCATCAGCGAAAGGGATACTCCATTCCGGCCAAGCGATAAGGAGGCAACAGCCTTGCATACCATTCTTCTATGCGGCGGTTCCGGCCAGCGGCTGTGGCCGCTGTCAGGACGTATCCGTTCCAAGATGTTTCTAAATCTGCTGCCTGCACCGGGCGGAGGCACGGAGTCGATGATCGGACGGGTATGCCGCCAGCTCGATCACGCCGGTCTCGGTGAATCCGCGTTGTTCGTCACACACCAGGAGCAAATAGGCCTGACGCGGCGGCATACCCGGAATGGATATCCAGTGATTGGGGAGCCACATAAGCGCGGCACATTCACCGCAGCAGCGCTGGGTGCCCTCTATTTATACTCCACAGGGAAAGCGAAGCCGGAAGACACGATATGTGTAGCCCCGGCTGATATGTTTGCAGATGACGGCTTCTTCCGGTTATTTCATCAATTCACTGATATTTTGGCCGCCTCCCAGGCCGAGCTTGTGTTGCTTGGGACAAGGCCCACCCATCCATCGGACCAGTTCGGCTATATTGTTCCGGGAAAGGGTGCAGACAAAGCCTATTCCCCGGTCATTTCTTTTGAAGAGAAGCCAGACATCTCCAGAGCTGAGGAATTGATCCGTGAGCGTGCGCTGTGGAACTGCGGAGTTTTTGCTTTTCCGCTGAGCTTTATGCTGTCGCATGTGCAGCAAATGGGGCTGCCCGCTGAACTCGCCGCCTTTACAGAGCTGTATCCCGAATTCCCGGTCCGCAGCTTTGACAAGGAAGTGGCTGAGCGCAGCAGCAAAGCCGTCGTGCTGCGGCATGAAGGCGAGTGGCTGGATCTGGGTAGCTGGGAAACCCTGACCGCCCAGCTCCCAGAGCCGGTGATTGGAGCCGGGGGAATTTGGGGAGCATGCCAGCATACCCATATTGTCAATGAATTGAACATTCCGCTGCATGTAATCGGTGTATCCGGCATAGTTGCCGTAGGGAGTCCCGAGGGGATTCTGATTGCCGGTAAAGGCGAAGCGAACGCGATAAAAGAAATCCTGCAGAATGCTGCAGGGGAACCGAGATACGGGGAACCCGAGTGGGGAAGTTTTACCGTCCTGGACCGGACCTTGGACGGTTCGAAGCTTGTGCTTACAATTTCATTGTCCCTGCTGCCGAACCATGACTTGCCCGAGATGCTCTGTGAGCATTCCGGCAAGAGCTGGATCATCTTGTCCGGTCAAGGAGAAGCCGTTCTGAACGGACTGCCCGCCGCAGCACAGACAGGCGGAATATTTACAATAGCCAGGGGAGACCGGCATGGAATTAAGGCTTTTACAGCTATGAAATTGATCGAGGTGCGGACGCTCGAAGATGAGGATGAGGAACGGATTTACAGTTCATGAGTTCTTTTAATACCCAAAGTAAAGAAGAGGACGTTATTCGCCCTCTTCTTTTGCATGTACATACCTTTTCACCACAGCTTGTGCCAGACACTCTGACGAGTCAATCAGGACAAGTTCTTCTGCAGTACCTTTTGCAACTACATTTAAGTCAGTACATGCAAGTATAGCTGCGTCTGCCTTATTCACCAGCTCCGAATACAAACGTTGCCATAACACAATTGCTTCTGGTATTTCACCTGTTTTTATGTTGGTAATAATGGCATTCACCCATTGTTGCCAGTGATCCTGGTTGAGACAATTAAGACCAAGGTTTTCCAGGCTTCTTTGATAAATGCCGGATTGAACCGTGGCGGGTGTAGCTAACAGCGCAACCTTTTCAGCAGTCTTCGGCAGCCTCAGAATGGTCTCATCCACTATATTTAACACAGGCACAGAAACGGAATTTTTTATATTGTCATAATACAAATGTGCTGTATTGCAAGGAATTGCGATAAAATCTACACCCGTGCTCTCCAGCTTCTGGGCACCGTCAATAATAGCCTTTTCCATAGCCGCATGATCGACTGGCCTGTCCATGTAAAAAGGTGTAGGACATGAATAGATCATCATGTGGGGAAAATCCATGTCATGCTTGGCGCCATATATCTTCTGGCATTGCTCCACCACCATATCGACAAAAGGCCCTGTAGATTTAGGTCCCATACCTGCTAAAATTCCAATCATCCTTACCCAGATCCTTTCTATGTTTAAACATACTGGATTTAATTATTTTGGTTTTTTTCGCCCCACTCGCATAATTTCTCGAGAACCGGCAATAGTGTTTCCGCTTTATCCGTGAGACTGTACTCGACTTTAGGGGGAACTTGAGGGTACTCTTTCCGCTTTACCAGACCATCCGCTTCCAATTCTTTTAGTTGTGAACTGAGTGTTTTAAAAGTAATCGCTCCTATTTGTCTTTTCAGATCATTAAAGCGAACCGGCTGGTTTTCTGCCAGGAGGTACAGAATAACCATTTTCCATTTACCTCCAATCACTGACAACGTGTAACCAAAGGGTGTTTCTTGAATACTTTTAGCTTTCTTATAGTCAGCTATACTCATGATACACTATCCTTTCGGGTAGTACCTATCAAAAAAGTGCGTACTACTCATTTATTTACGTTCATTTTATACTAGCCTTACTTTGAAGAAAAGGAGAGAAAAAAATGACTACTACTAAAATCTACAATCATGGTGTTCCATGGGAAGAAGCCTTCGGCGTCACCCAAGGCTACAGCGTCAACGGCAACATCTACATTTCGGGACAATTTGCCCACGATATGCAGGGCGCGTTCATTGGCGAGGGTGATTTCGAAGCACAGACCCGGCAGACGCTGGAAAATCTCGATCGCGTATTGGCGGGATTTGGTGTCACTAGGTCGAACATCGCTGAGATGGAGGTCTTTCTGACAAACCCGCAAGAGCATTTCGAGCAATGCATCGCTCTGTACAAGGAATATACGGGGGACCATCGGCCGGCTGCTACCCTCATCGGCGTGTCGGGTCTGGCGTTCCCGCATCAACTGATTGAAATCCGCGCCGTCGCACACACGGACTAACCCGGCCACCACGGGAAATAGCCTTCACAAAGAAAAACCCGCTCACCTGGGCGGGTTTTCAATGTTACGTAAGCTCGGCTCCTATCCCTTTGTCCCTTGCAATCTTCACGTAGTATACCGCAATAGCGATATCGAAGACAGCCATCCCCATCGGGCAGAAAAAGACCGGCTCATCCGCAGTGAATTCAGTCAGGCTGCGGCGGGAGACGACATCGGTAAGCATTCGGGTGCCGGCACGGGTAAGCCCCTGTTCCAGATGGAGCCGCTCGATGTCCGTATTCTCGCGGCACACTTCATCCCAATCATCGACGATGATGGCCTTCACTGAAGTCAGCGCCTCCGGCTTAAAATCACGCAATGAAACATTCAGCAGCAGACTGCCTTTTGCAGGGGGGAGATCAATATAGCGGTAATCCGATACGGTACACGTAATAAAGATATTGGAATGCTGATATACATCCGCCCACGTCTCTGCTGCTTCCATCCTGTCCCGGTAAAGAGGAGGGGCTTCTGACAAATCAACTCCCCTTATATCGAATATACGAATACGTTCGATTCGCTCTCCATACAGAGCCGCAGCCATTTGCAGATGATACTGCCCAATCGGGCCCCAGCCGATAATGCCGAGCTGAATCCGCTCCAGCGGGCGGGCCTCCATAAAGTGGCGGATCATCAGCCCGCTGATGGAAGCGGTCCTGACGATGCTGGGAACGGGCGAATTCAGGACGGCCGAAGGCTCGCCCGTAACGGGATCATTCAATACGATGATGCTATGCGCGCGGGGAAGTCCGGACTTTAGATTGCCCGGGAAGCTGGAAATCCACTTGATTCCGGCTGCGCTCACGTCTCCCCCGATATATGCAGGCATTGCAATAATGCGGTTTTGAAGATTTTTATATCTTAAGTAAGGTTTTATCGGCTGTGCGTAATCACCTGAATCAAGAATTCGCACCGCAGATTCTACCGAATCCACAAGGGCAGGCCAATCAAAGCCCACTGCCCGAATGTCCCGGTCGTTTAAGTACAGCATGCCGCTCTCTCCTTTTGTCGTCAGGCAAGCCCTTCAGCCGCAAGCTCCCCGCCGAACTGGCTCTGAACCCATGAATCCGAATATACCGTATCGAGGTAACGCTCCCCCTTGTCATGCAGAATGACTGCGCAGACAGAGCCCGGAGGTATTTCCTGCTCCATATGCTTAACTGCGGCAATAATCCCGCCGGAGGATGCGCCGGCCAGGATTGATTCGCTCCGCGAGAGCGCCTGGCAGCCTTTTACGATATCTAAATCCGAGACATGTATGATACGGTCGATCAGATCTCTTCTGCAGAAGGGCGGCACGATACCGGCACCCAGTCCCGGGAACCGCCGCTGTCCCTTATTTCCACCAAAAATGGCGCTTCCCTCCGCATCGACGGCTACGATCTTGGTCCCCAGCCCGCGATCCCTTGCGTATTCCGCCAGACCTCGAATCGTACCGCACGTACTGACGCTGCAAAACAAATAATCTACCCGGCCAAGCTCAGTCACGATTTCCTTCATGGTTGTATGGTAATGGGACAGATAATTGTTAGGGTTCGCATATTGGTTCGGCCAGAAGCTGCCCGGTATTTCCGTGAGGAGCTGCTGCACGCGGTTCAGTCTGGCAGGCAAAAACTCGCCGGTGTCCGGGTCGGGATCTGCAACATAGTCGATTGTTGCGTCCAAAGCCTTCAGGATTTGCAGATTCGTTTCCGTTGTTCTGGGGTCAACCACGCTGATAAAACGCAGTCCCGCATATTTGCAAATCATAGCCAGGCTGATCGCCATATTTCCCGAACTCGATTCAATGATAGTCGTACCCGGCCCTATGGCTCCTTCCTTCCAAGCCTCCTCAATCATCCGCAGGGCAGGACGGTCCTTCGCGCTTCCCCCGGGGTTCAGCAGCTCCATTTTGGCGTAGACCTCAAGCCCGCTCGTCTGGAACAGGTTGCTCAGCTTGATTAAGGGCGTATTTCCGATGGTTGATACAATGCCTTCATTCAGGTTCAGCTCTACCCTGTCTTTAGCTTTCTGGTAATATAGCTTTTTGTTCTTCACCTGCCCGCTGTCCAGCGGCTCATCTTCGGCGGCGATAATGACCTCAATATCATTCAGCAGACGATTCTGGATCATCATCCCGATTTCCGGAATGCATTCCCTAATTTCCTGCCTGATTGCCTGAACAGTGGCGTCTACAACAGATTTGCTTTTGATATAGACAGTCAGCGTATTGTTCCTTACTTTAACCCGGATGATCGCATCCTCAAGATGGCGGTATACAACCTGTTCGATATCGTACAGGCTGATCTTTTCCCCGTGCTTCAGCTCCCGGCCTACCCGTTTGACGATGGACTCAAAGCTTTGCTTCTCTACTCCGCCGATCATCACGGGCCTGAAATCCCTCACGACGTCATAGGTTACGAAACGGATGGCAGGCAGCATCTTGCGGACGTTCGAGGTAAGCACCAGGATGCTTTCGTCCGTACCCAGCGGCCGCAAATCCTCATCTAGCTCCTGTGTCCCGATCCCTTCCGCATAGATTCCATCGGCAAAAATATACCTGCCAAGCTCATGCGAGTAATAAGCAATCGTGCCGATTTCAATGGAGCCGTACGTGTCGATGATATCGCGCAGCTCCAGACCGAACAGGCGGGCTATATTGCGCTGCCACTCTGGCGTGGCGATTTCCCCAACCAGAATAATTTTGCGGATGCCGAAGGCACGCGGGTTACCCGCAGTGTATACGATATGGTCAAGGATGGAAGGCATCGTGTACAGCAGATCCGGCTGAAAGGCTTGCAACCGTTCAATGTGCTGTTCGATGGGCAGCTCAAAGGGGATTGAACTATTTTCCAGGCCAAGCCGTTCAAATATGGATAACGCAGTGTTCGCTGCATGTCCGGTCCCCATGTCCGCCAATGCTCTTGTGCAGCCACTTCCCGCCAGAAGCTCACCGAACAGCTTTGTTTTGATATCAATGTAATGCCTGTCATCTTCCTCGGAGTAGAATATGGATTTTCGGCGGCCCGAGCTTGTACCCGACGTCCTGTATACGGCCAATGAAGGGTCGGCTGGCTTCGTGTAATAATAGGTTTCCAGTATTTTTGACGTCATAAGCGGCAGGTCCTGTAGGCTGTAACTCGTTTTCTCACCGCCGATCAGCCCCTTGTACCAAGGATAACCCCCGATAACTTCCAGCACCTTATCCTGCAATTCGTCCAGCAGCATCATTGCCGCCTCCTGCTCTGCCGCTTAACGCGGCTTTTATAGATAAACACCCATAATAAGCATATGTAACATTCTTTCGGTGTGTTCGATTACTGGGCGGCTGCCCAATCAAAAACTGGGCCATTCCCGTAATATAGCCTATAGATCCTTTGGCACGGAGGGATAAAGTGAAGAAGCAGATCAGGCGCATATCCAATAAGCTGACGAAAACAAGGGTGCTGGGTGGAAGCCAGGAGCTGAAGAGGCATATCCCCGCAACGAAAAGAATGAATAAGAGCGTACTGCATGAGATGCTGCAAAAATATAAAATAGTGTACATTAAGCCATGCTGCGGATCTTTAGGACAGGGCGTGATTCGGGTTGAAAAAAAGGCGCGAAAGAAGCGGATGCAATACCGCTATCAGGCGGGTACGCAGGTGCACAAATTTTCCGATTACGACACGGCTTATCGTGCAATCTTGAGAGAAACTCTGGGGAAATCGTATTTAGTCCAAAAGGGTATCCGGCTTCTGGGTTACGATGGACGTCCCTCCGATATCCGGGTGATGGTGCAGCGCAATCCTAAGAAGCAATGGGAAGCTACGGGAGTTGCAGGACGCGTGGCGCATCCTCAGAAGGTGGTTACCAACGGAAGCCAAGGGGGGACGATTTATCCGGTTGAGGAATTGCTTAGCACCTACACAAGCGCAGAGGAGCGCGAAGATTTGATCACGGCAATAAAAGAAATCGGTGTAAAGTCAGCCCAGCAGTTAAGCGCCACCTATCCGGGCCTTCAGGAAATCGGTGTAGACATCGCCTTGGACCAGCGCCTGAAGCCCTGGATTCTGGAAGTGAATACAGCCCCCGACCCTTGTCCGTTTACGAAGCTGAAGGACCGCAGTATGCTAGACCGAATTGTCAGATATGGCAAAGTCTACGGCCAGACTTACAATCTTAAGTGCATGAAGGCAAAGAAGGGTGTTGTGTAATCAGCCGCAGTAACAACAGCAGCAAGCAGCGAGGCTCCCAATGACCACGGACTCGCTGCTTTGCCGGCTATTTACGTCGTACTCTACAAATTTTTAATCATCACTTTTTGGCCGCTTTCCTCGGCAAGAATCTCAAAGTTCATGCTTTCATATAGAGCGTTTGCTGCTTTATTATTCGAAAATACATTCAAAACAATTTTATTTACTCCTTCTTTCTTCATCAGATCTCCCATGAAATTAATCATTTTTGTACCATAGCCTGCTCTGCGAAAGGAATCATAAACTATGATGTCATAAATGAATGACACATCCATCTCCAGTATCCTTCTCTTTCCGTACCATAGGAATCCAACCTCTTCATCCGCAGCATTGACCATAATATCTAGATGATGACCTTTGGTGTGTACTCCATCCGGCAATAATTTAGCTATTTCAAACAGAGCCAGATTTCTTGCTTCCTCAGCATTAGTTATTCCAGACTGTACCAGCTCCTTCTCATATTGGACGGCTATTGTCTCCTGGTACTCCATAAATTCATCTTCCCGCATTTTTCTGGATGCCGTTATTTCCTTCATTGTCTGTCCTCCTTCGTATCTCCCTGACAGATGATCTCGTAGAAGCCAGTCTTAAGTACGATCATAACATGAGCATCCGCTTCCGTATAATTCAGGCTCGAATACTCAAGAGCTGTGCCATTTACCGTAACGCGCTTAACGTCCGTATCCCGAATCACCAGATCGGCCTGAGCGTTGAATGGTATGCGGAACTGATAACGCAGGCCATATTTTTCATAGCTCCAGCCGCTCTCATACAGCCCAACAGCCGTATTGAGAGATGCCTTAGCGTAACTCAGAAGACGGTTGGGCTGCGGCGCCAGCCGTATTTTTCTGAAGCCCGGAAATTCCTCTAAAGGATTTAGTCCGCACATATTCCGGTACATCCATTCAACAATGGAGCCATACGTATAGTGGTTCAGCGAATTCATGCCAAGCTCGCCAAACCTTCCGTCCGGAAGCAGAGAGTTCCATCTTTCCCATATCGTTGTAGCCCCTAATTTGACCTCATATAACCAGCTTGGAAATTCTTCATTAAGCAGCAGTTGATAGGCCAGATCATTATGCCCATGCTCGGACAGCACCCGGCAAATGTATGGCGTTCCGACAAACCCCGTGCTTAAATAATTCTTGTTGTTCTCCAGATTTTTCCTGAGTGATTCTACAATTCTTTCACGGTGCTTCTCAGGAACGAGGTCCATAAACAGAGCAAGGATACAGGCTGTTTGGGTCTCTGCCACCAGACGCCCTCTTGTGGTCAGAAACTCCTCGCAAAAAGCTTCCTTCACCTCATTTGAAAGCTGCTGATATTCATTGGCTATAGCTTCTTTGCCCAGAACTTTGGCGGCTTTTGCTACCAGTTCCGATGAATAGGCGTAATATGCAGTTGCTATAATGTCGGTTGGTGTTCCGCCAAATACATCAAATTCCCCTTTACCATCCAAGGCCAGCCAATCCCCAAAGTGGAAGCCCGTATTCCACAGCCTGCCGCCATCATCCTGTGACCTAATGTAGTCAACATAATCCTTCATACTGTCTAGCTGCTGCTCCAAAATCGCTTTGTCCCCATAATGAAGATACAAATTCCAAGGAATAACGGTCGCTGCTTCAGACCATGCGCTGGAGCCGCCGGACAAAAAGTTATTTTCCCCTTTGCTGCTCATTCCGAAGCTTGGGATCACATGTGGTACAACCCCGCCCATGCCGGACTGTTCTTTGGCCAGATCATATAGATATTTGTGAAAAAAAGCATCCGAATCCATGTTAAAGCACGCGGTTCCCGAGAACATCTGAGCATCCCCTGTCCACCCCATCCGTTCATCGCGCTGCGGACAATCAGTTGGAACGTCAAGAAAATTCCCTTTTTGTCCCCATAACGCATTCAAAATCAGCCGGTTCACCATCGGATTAGACGTTTCTATATGCCCCGCCCGTTCCAAGTCGGAGTAAACAACGTTTCCGGTGAAATCCTCCGCTCTTACATTCCCAGGCCATCCCTCAACCTTTACGTACCTGAAACCGTAGAATGTAAAATGAGGCTGCACTTCACAAGGCTGACCACTAGAAATATATTTGAATTCCGCTTTGGCTGTACGGAGATTCTCCCTGTAAAAGCTGCCCTCCTGCATCTCTTCACCGTACTGGAGAGTTATGGTGTGGCCCTTAGGAGCGTTATTGTCAAAGCTAACCCAGCCCACCATATTCTGACCCATATCAAGCACAATCTCGCCTTTGGGTGTATGAATAACGTTAACAGGTTTCAGCTTTTCCTTGATCCGTACCGGAATACTTCTGCGGGCTTCGAGAAGATTGAAATCAATATCAACAGGACGCACTCCTGTCCAGTTGGAGTCATTGAGTAAAGCGCTTGACCAAGCTTCATCATATTTATTAGCATCCTGAATCTCGCCATCATAAATATTACTGTCAAGAATATGGGATGGCGCAGCTTTCCAGCTTCCATCCGTAGATATGATATCCATGCTCCCGTCCGTGTACCGGACAACAAGCTCACAGAGAAAAGCAAAGCTGTCCCCGTAATGACCCCCCTCTTCGCCTTGGAAGCCAAAACGTCCCTTGTACCAGCCATTACCAAGCATAGCTCCTACGGCATTGTTCCCCTTGGCTACCAGAGGTGTCACATCAAAGGTCTGGTATTGAATCCAGTGATTATAGCTGTTGCAATAAGGCGTTAAGTATTCGTCCCCGACCCGCTCACCATTAATTTCAACCTCATATACCCCTAACCCGCAGACATAAAGATTTGCCCGGGCTATCTCTCTGCTAAGAGTGAAGCGTTTTCTCAAAAGGGGATGGACAGCTTTGTCCTCCCAGTCCGGGGTGATCCATTGGCCTGACCAGGGCTGATCCAGCTTAGAAGTCTCAAACCATGCAGCAGAACTAATAATATCGCCGATGTCCGTCCATACACGCACCCTCCAGTAATATCTGGTACAAGCCTCTAATTTCATTTCCAGCGTATAACCGATACTGTCAATATCCTCCCGAACGCCGCTGTCATGCAGAATGTTTAAGAACGCCTCGTCATATGCCACTTCTACTTGGCAAGCCTTTTGGATTGTTGCCCCTTCAGCCTCTGTCACCCAGCTTAGACGGGGTTTGTTCAGGTCATACCCTATTGGATTTACGATACGGTTGCATTTCATAGAAGCTATTTTCATTTAAACTCTCCTCTTTGAAAAAGAATTTACCGCATATCCAGAGTATACCTGCTTCATATTTTCAATTTCTTGGGGGCATATTATAATTGTATGGGGTGAATTTTATGAATAACGCAGCAATTTACCATGATTCCGGCGAGCAATTTTTTAATAACGGCAATTCTATATTTCTAAATTTATGTAGTGAGAGCCCGGAGCCGCACTTACATGTCCATGACTTTATCGAAATTTCATATGTGGCCGCCGGATCAGGTATACATATTCTTGGGGATAACAAGTATGAGGTTTGCAAGGGTGATTTGTTTCTGATCAACTACCATATCCCGCATGAATTCAGATCATTTGCCTCTCCTGCTGCCCCTCCTCTGCAAGTCTATAACTGCGTATTCAAGCCGGATTTTATTGATGTGAATCTTAATGATTATAAGGATTTCAGCGACGTGATCCACTATCTGTCCTTTCGTTCTGTTTTCTCTTTAGAGTCTGATACTATGGATGATCTAAAAATATTAGGCGGGGAAAATCCAGCTATAGAGGCAATTTATAAGAAAATGCTAGTAGAATTCACGAACCAGGAGGACGGATATATTGAAATTCTCAGAGCATACCTTATGGAATTGCTTATTACAATCTTCCGTTCTTTAAAAAAATCGTACAAGACCGATAACAGCAGAATGTCACATCATGCCAAGCTTATAGAAAAATCCATCCAATACCTGAAAGCAAATTACACAATAAGCACAAAGCTTAACGAGCTTGCCTCCCATTCGTTCCTGAGTCCTACTTATTTCTGCAAGCTGTTCAAGGATCATACGGGCATGACAGTTTCAGAGTATGTTCAGAAGCTGAGAATTGAAGAGGCGTGCAATTTGCTTACACATACGGACAACAAAATTATTGTCGTCGCTGGGCAGGTAGGTTATAAAGACATTAAACATTTCAATGAGGTATTCAAGAAACTTACCGGTAAGACTCCAAGTGATTATAAGAAATTACATGGAAGGTGAAATATAGAGTGCACTCTAAGAAAAAGAGAAAGCCGTCGCCAGCGTGCCATTGGTCCGCTAGTGACGGCTTTTCTGTTTATTCTTTTAGCCGGTCTAAAAACCGGTTCGTGGTATTTCCTCAGGCGCTTGAGCGATCGGTTCCATCCGGCCGGACCGGACTTCATACATGTTCCGATGAGCGATGATCATCTGTTCCACCAAAGCCTGATATGGCCGCTGGCAGACATCGACTATCCCGATCTGATAATTCTCCCCGTCAAACCGCCCCAGTACCGTCTGATCGTTAAGCTGAAAATAATGAACACCGATCAGACTTGGTATTGCAGCAGCTTGTTCTACGTAATAGCGGTAAGCGAGCCCCCGGTCCTGCTGGGTAGTCACTGCCCGGATGCCATAAGCCGGCAAGCCGGAATCCGCGGCTCCGAAGTGAAATTCCCCAATCATCACCGGGCGATTAAGCCTGCTGCTGATACGCTCGATAAGCTCCCGGTCCGGTTGAAACTGATAGCAATTGATGCTGAATACATCGAAGGCTTCGCAGCCTTCCAGTAGATCTTCATTGGAAATCCAGGCGTAGCGCATACCCAGATTCAAATGCCGGGGATCAACAGCTTTGCAAGCCCTTGCAGGAATTTCTACATAACGCCTGATCATCATCCGGTTAAATAACGTAAAGTCATTCCTCCGCTCCTCATTACCTTCTGCCGATGCTTTTTGGCTGTCCAAGAGGTCCTGGAAATCATCAAACGAGGATTCCCAAGCTGCGTTCCAGCGCTCGACTGATCCATACTTGTCTTCGAGCCAGGCAATCAGACGGTATTTGGACACAAATGGAACAGCGCTTCGCAGCATCTCCTCCGTCAAATTCAGTCCGTCAACGAAAGCCCACTGCGGTTCGTTCCGCATGAAATAGCCCACCAGTCTCTTGTCTTCCTTAAGCGCAACCAATTGCTTAGCGAACTCCGCCGCACTCTCCTCGTATCCGGGGCTGAAGACGTCCGGGAAATCGCGATAGATTGCCTCTTCCGTCGAAGGAAAGCTGTGCATCGGATAAACATAGGGCAGCTTGGAGCTGGAGATAAAATCCGGATCGGACCAGTTTCCAATCGTGTTGATTCCCCACTCCTTCAATCGCTGCTCCGTCAATTCCCTCCAGCATTCCCGCCACCGCTCCCCGAACGCGCGGATCATGTTGGCGATAAAGGGCGAGTATCCGCTCTTGCTCCACGCATCCTTAAACGGCCCTTCCCGCTCAGGAAGCACGGGCAGCAAATGCTCCATTCCCGTTACCTGCAGCTCGGAAGAAGGCCCGACGCAGTCCATCCCGGCGCTGAATAAAGCGTATCCATCGGGGTCAACAAACCACCAGTTCGCTCCATCGAACTCGGTCCGAAAATACCCGGTAGCCGCAAATTGCAGGTTTTTCCAGCTGCCATAGCTGCCGGTTCCGGTTGGCCCATCGGAATTCCCGCCCCCCTGCCGCGCTCTGGCAAGCTCCTCATTTAATGCAGCTATCATATCCCCGGCAGACTTAGTTTTACCCTGCCACTCCTTCCAGGAGAGCTGCCCCAGCTCATCAATATATTGGCTGGGAGTATACTTGAATTCCGGCTCTTCCCGTGTCAGCCGCAGCCCCGATACTTCGAACCGCCTATCGGCAACCGAAGGAATCGTACAGATCGAGAGTCCTTCAATCCGGCTGCGGTCCACAAAGGAATCTCCCCTGAGTAGTGATTGCAGCACGCCGGGATAACGCTCCAAAAATAGCTTTTCACCGTTTAAAGCCGTCAGCGGCAAGCACAATCGCGTTGTTACACGGGGAAGAACCCCGTAATGAACCGAAACAGAGCGCCCGGCAGTATCCTGAAAATTGAAAATGATAACCAGTACATCGTGGCATTCATGGTAAATATCTGCGGTCAAATATTCGTAGTCCTTCCAAATACCCGGTGCATACTGCGATAACTCCAGAGCTGCGCAGCCCCCCTCTGGAGTTGTTTCCATCTGAAAATGATCCTCCGCAAATGTTGTAATTCTGATTCCTTCGGGAACGCTACGGAATGTACCTGCCAAAGATAATGTCATCTTCTGCTTTGCTCCTCCCATAAAAACTCAGAATAAAACTGCATGTCTAAGCAAATTCACAGTCATTATATAGGGGAATTTTTAACAAGTCGATGCCTTTATCTGAAGAACATATCCAATAGATTCAGGTCATTGCAACTGTGGCCTCAGGATTCATCTAAAATCAATCGGTGCAGCGCCTTAATGCCCTCTTGAATTTGCTCAGAACTAAGGTGACCATAGCCGACAAGGAGCATGTCCCGATGTTCGGTTGGTAAAAGGCAATATTTAGTCAGCGGAGATACCCGTACGCCGGCATTTTTGCATCTATGAGTGAACTGTTCTCCGAATTCAAAACCCGGAAATTGAAGTGCCACATGCAAGCCGGAGGCATCCCCCCAAGGGTATACGGAACTACCAAACGCCGTTTCCAAAGACTTTAACAAGATACTCCGCTTTTCGCCATATAACCGGCGCATATGCTGGACGTGCTTGTCCATTTTCCGCTTTCGCAGGAATTCGGCCAGTGCCGCCTGTTCCAGAATCGGATTTTGAACATCCATGTAGTTACGGTAGTGTCTCCATTTGGCCTGCAACGGTTTTGGCAACACCGCGAAACCCAATCGCAGGGCCGGAAACACCGCTTTGCTGAATGTTCCTACATAAACGACATGAGAGGAATCCATCGAATAAATGGGACTGACGGGAGAACCGCTATAACGGAATTCGCTGTCGTAATCATCCTCAATAACATAGAAATCCTTCTCCATCGCCAAGCGTATCAACGCAGCACGACGGTTCGCCGGAAGAATACCTCCGAGCGGGAACTGGTGGGAGGGTGTAACATAAACCGCTGAAATACTCTTGTCATGAAGGGAGGTTATATCCGCACCCTGGTTGTCAACGGGTAGCCAGTGTAAGGGGTAGCCTTTATCGGAAATAACGGTACGGATTCCTGGATGGGATGGATTTTCCAGTGCAAAGGCATGGCCCTCCTTATGAAGAATAACTACAAGCAGATGAAGCGCTTGTGTCGCTCCCGATGTAATAAATACATCCTTCGGATCGACTTCCATACTTCTGCTTCGCAGGAGCCAAAGGGCAATTTCCTCGCAAAGTGGTTCATAACCTTTTGGCCCGCTATATTCCAGTTGCCGGGTCGGTAGGCTCTCTGCCGCATCACTTATAAATTTATTCCATGCCTGCCACGGAAAAACCGATAAATCTGGTTGGCCGGTTTTGAAATCCCAAAGGATAACAGGCCGTTCTTTTTCCGTTTCCTGTATCTTTTCGCTTCTCTGCACGGATTGTATATAAAGTCCGTCAGCCACGCGGGACGGCGCGCCTTGACGCCTGACGATAAAGCCTTCCGTCCAAAGCATATCGTATGCGTCACAAACTGTATTGCGGGAAACTCCCAAGCCCTTCGCAAGCTCTCTTGTAGATGGTAAAGCTTCTCCCTGATGGATTCGGCCCGTCAGAATACGCTCCTTCAGCGAAAGAAAAATCTGCCGCGCCAAACCAACCTCGCTGTTGTCATGCAATACGATTCCCCACATCGAACTCCCTCCTTCCAACTGGCACCCTATAAATGATACAATACTGGATCTTACGGAAGTCCAGTTGTCACGATACAATTTTAACAGGAGTTGGAATGAATGCAATGCTGAAAGAAGGTCGGGAATGAGGAATATTAAAGGAAAACTATACTTGCTGGGCGCTTTTTCATTGGCAGGGACATCCGTAATTACAGGTCGCATTCTTGCGATGAAATTAAGCAGCTTTACAATAACGGCAATCAGTCTGGGAATCGTTCTTGTTTGTTTATTACCGTTTTACGCAACAAAAGCCGTTCAGACGATACGCATGTTGACAAAAAACGACTGGATTATGATTTTGTTCCAAGCCGTTTTCGGGATTTTTTTGTTTCGCACTTTTTTGCTTTTCGGTGTAAATTTAACCAGTACCGCGGAAGGCGGAATATTGACAGGTACGACACCTGCTATCACATCACTCTTGGCTTTCTTCTTTTTGAAAGAGCGGTTTTCAGGTACAACGGCGTTGGGAATCGGCTGTACTGTCGCGGGCATTATTTTGTTGCAGGGAATCAATCTTTTTTCAGCACAGTTCTCTGCTGCGCATATTTTAGGGAATGTTCTTATTATCTGCGCCGCAGCAAGCGAGTCTACCTTCAATATTATTTCAAGAAAACATAAGGTAACAACACATGATGAATCGGCGGTACAGCTTCATCCAATGGTGCAAACCCTGCTCGTATCAGCTATCGCCCTTGTTTTATCTATCGTCCCAGCGCTTTGTGAACACCCTTTAGCCTCAATACCGGCACTCGGAGGAAAAGAATGGTTTGCTTTGTTTTGGTATGGCTTAGTTGTGACCGCGTTGGCATTTGTGTTCTTTTATGAAGGAGTAAAGCGTTGCGATGCCTACACAACCGCCGCTTTTTCAGGAATGATACCCCTGACTTCGATGCTTTTATCCCTGTTGCTCTTAAAAGAAAAAATAAGTTACGCACAGTGGATTGGGGGTTTTCTCATTGTTTTCAGCATGACGCTGATAGGAAAAAGAAAAGCAAAAAGAAAAGTTAAAGCAGTTCATTTGATCTAATAGATTAACTATTGAAATACAATCAATAAAATTACGGGGAGGATACTATGTTTGCGATTGATAAAGGAATTGGAGAAGCTCTTGCCGGGACAAAAATGGGGATTCTGATAATGAAAAACCTCTCCGTTTCCTGCTCACTTGACGAATCGGAGATTTCTGATAGCTTTGATGAAATACAGCGCAGATACGGCCACTTGGACAGAAAGGAAATAAAGGAACTATACCCGATTAAGGCCTATATAACCTATTATAAAAAATTTGGACACAGTTATCATGTTCTAGCACAACTGGAATCTGTTCTAAAAGGCAAAAAGACATTGCACACAGAATCTGGTTTACTGCAAGCAATGTTCCTATCCGAGCTTGAAAGTATGTTATTGACCGCTGGACATGACCTATCCAAAATACACTCACCCTTACATTTGAAAGTGGCCTCTGGAAATGAGATATATCAATCCATATCGGGCAAAGACGTAACTGCCGTTGAAAACGACCTTATGGTATGCGATGGTAAAGGCGTTATATCCAGTATTATGCGGGGGCCGGACTTTAACAGCCGTATCACCGCATCCACTACCGATGTATTATTTACAATTTATGCGCCGCCGGGAATAGAAGCAGATTATATAGAAGCTGACTTACGTAAGCTGGAAGGAAGAATTAAAGCATTTTCACCTGTCTCCAAGACAGAGGTTTTGCAAGTATTTTCAAAGGATTGCTCACTTTAATTAATAAGGAAAGGGTGTTTATATATGTATTGTATCGGTTTAATCGGGGATTACGATGCGGATGTTGCAGCACATGTGGCTATACCGCTAGCAATTCAATTGGCAGCAGATGAACTGGGTATTCAAGTCAATTTCGAATGGGTTCCAACGCCTTCGTTGGATCAGGATTTCGAACAAAAGTTATCTAAATATCATGCGATTTGGGTCGTCCCTGCCAGTCCTTACCGAAGTATGCAAGGCGCTCTCAACGGTATCCGGTTTGCCCGTGAGCAACAGATTCCCTTTTTAGGTACGTGCGGTGGATTTCAACATATGATCATTGAGTTTGCAAGGAATGTAGCAGGACTTGCTGAAGCAGAGCATGCCGAGGAAAATCCTGACGCCTCGTTGATTTTAGTTGCTCCGCTCTCTTGTTCGGTTAGCGAAAAAACGAATACGTTTAAGCTGACCCCCGGCTCAAAAACGATGGATTTTTATGGCTCTCCTGAAATTGTTGAACAATATGGAATTTGTAATTACGGTTTGAATTCGGAGTATCGCCCTAGGTTAGAAAATGCAGGTTTAAGCATTGCTGGAGTAGACCTTGATGGCGAAGTTCGAATTATGGAACTGGATCGGCATCCTTTTTTTATCGGGACTTTATTTCAACCTGAACGTTCGGCGCTGAAAAATATTACTCATCCGCTGATAAAAGCATTTCTTCGCAAAGCATGTTCAATGTCCGCCGAGGTCAATCTCAAGCATTGAAGGAACACCGAATAACCTCGTCTTGGATGGAACGGGGCTGAACGATGCTTATTTGGAATAGACGCGGCATACAAGCGGTAATGAAGCTGACCAGGGAGCAAGCTTTTCCAACCGAAAACCACAGGCTTAATCGAGCGGCAGGCTCGCTCCCTCATTCGCGACAGCAACAGCAATTTTTTCTTTGGATACGTCTAAACCCACATATTTTGTGACAGACTTCATTGTATAGCTTTCCTTTGCAATGTGGCTCTGTTGTAGGCAGTCCAGCTTAGATTTGGTTTCTTTACTGGACAGTATCGCCAAGATAACCTACGGCAAACGGAGAGCTTATTTTCGTTCATGATGACTTTATATAGGAATTGCTATCATTCGCACCGCCATGTAAGTCCGCCCGGGTAGAGCGATCTGGAAAGTGCCTTCATAGCTATCCTCCAGCCTCTCCACAGTCATGTTCCAGGTATCGAGCAGTTCAACTTTAAAGCGGATGTTTGGTTTCATCTTGAAATCACGGAACTTTGGCTGATTGAACCCGAAATAGAACAGATAGTATTCATCTTCAATTCCTGCACAGGGCAAATCCCAATCGGAAGGCAACGGGTTCAAGCCCTCTGCCGGTCCCTCTTCCATTACACGGCGTAAAAACGCAATACGCGCAGGACTGGTTCCGTAGAGCTGACCGCCTTTGGCCCACCATATTTTATCCTCTGGATGCAGATAAGTTTCACCATGTCCGACATATCCTCCGCGAACGAAGCCTTCCCAGAAGCGCCGGACCATTTCTTGCCCGGTAATGTTTCCCCAACCGTGCTCCACATTCCCTTCATATGCACATTCGTCGATAACTACCGGCTTATTCCATTGTTTTCTCCATTCGTCTGTATTCTCGGCCGTCTTGTATACGTCAACACGTTGAATACTGCAGTGGGTAACCCATGGTTTGTGAAAATCGTAAAATATTGAACCATTGTGGTTAGATATCAGATGGCCATAAGGATCGTTGTCCGTTACAATTTGAGCGAACCGCTCCCAGTCATCAAGGTTTTTGGTCCTAATAAAATCGTATTCATTAGCAAGAGACCACCAAATATGACGATACGCAGAGAGTCTTGCCACAATGTAACGAAGGTATTGATCGTCTGCATCCTTGCCCATTTCAGCGAATCCCCAGCGGTCGTAGGGATGGAACAGAATCAGGTCTGCTTCAATACCAAGCCCGCCGAGATCGGCAATCCTTTCCTCCAAATGCCTAAAAAACGCCGGATTAAACCTGCTATAGTCCCAGCCCTGCTCAAGCAAACCTTCAAACGGAAAGTATACCGGCTCATTGGTGTTATATGAATATGACTTAGGGAATACACACATTCTCAATTTGTTAAATGGATTCGCTTTCAAGGTTGCCAATGTTTGCTGCTCCATGACTTCTCCCTGATGGGTCCATGCATAGCAAGTTGTGCCGAATGGCAGATAACGTGTTCCGTCCTCATAAGCAAAATGAAAAGTATTTTTTACCCGGACCGGTCCGTGGTTTCCTGTCTTTGCAGCTACACATTCGAATACGCCTTCGATTCCATGAAGAGAATGTTCTGTGCTGCTTGTTTTGAACAACCACTTTCCTTCGCTGTCCGGCATGAATCTGATGCAATACACACCTTCTCCATCATAGAACCCGGAGGTTTGAATGGAACGTTCTCCAAAAGTAAATTCTGCGTTCAATGAAACGTCCACAAATGGATTGCCCTGTGCAGGCCCTCCCTGCAGTACAATTTCATATACTCCCCATTTAGACACCTTCTCTGGGATCACAGCGGAGATATTTTCTTGTGTTGTATAAGCCACAATATAAGCTCCTTCCTAGTTTTCTTTAGAATTATGAAAGACCAATAATTAAGCTAAACATAAACTAAATTTTAATGAATTATTCACCACTTTTTTACTCAATAAAATCCTACATCAACTTAAATATATCGTCAATACGGTTGTAATATTAACGACAAAAACCCTAGGAACAGAAAGATACTACTTCCAAACTAAACTTACTAAACTAATTTAATTAGAGGAAAACCAGTGAACATTTTTATCATCATTAGTTGCAAATGCAACATGTATTTATTATCATAAAACAAACTGAATGTATACAATACTTAATTCACAGGAAATTCATTTAACGACAATGTAGTCTAAATTGTGTTTATTCCCAAGAAAGCTTGTTGACGTTATTATGAACAAAGTTGATCGAAGAGTATTTACTTTGATAAATACGATTTATTGGATATAGTCATGGAGGAGCATATTAACAATATGAGTAGTTTTTGTGAGTCAGAGCGGGAAATGGATTGGATTGAATCTTTCACTGTATGGAATATTTAGAAAGTAATTATGCATTTTTTTCTACGGTGTTAACAAGTGAAGGGGCACGGTTTTTCCGCAGCAGATTTATTCAACATAATATCGACGAGTTCAAAAAAGATCTCGATTTAATTCAAGGAAAAAACTCGGGGCAAATTGAAGATGTAGTTGTTGAGTTTGTAGCAAATGCTTATGTGGATATCACAGAATGGTGGATTAAAAATGACATGCCATATCCACCGCAAATCATGGCAAAGCAGATCGGAGCCTTATTGGAGAGAAACCTATAGTAATTCCACCATGTGTAAGCCCTGGTTACTGTTAAAAGCGTTTGTTCAGCGGTCTCCTCAACCCGACTAAAGGGGCCAAGTACTTGTTCAGAGAAAATGACAAGTACTTGGCCCCTTTAAACAGAAAAGCGCTACGGATGTACTTCAATAATGAAAATTACCTATTATTTAATATTCATCGAAATATTCCTGTATTTTTTTAGGATCTGTTGTTTTCGTTAACGCCAGCTGCAGAAGAATTCTGGCTTTTAAAGGGGTGAGTGAATTGCTCCCTACAAAGGAACCACTATCATAAAGATCCTGTCCCGTCGGTTGGAAAAACGATGAGACGAACACTGCTCCTCTGACAGCCCCCATTTGCTTTAACCGGTCCTGCGCCCATGAGGCGCCTGGTTCATTTGCATTTATTAATTTTGTCAAATATTCAATTTCGTTTTGTTCGTTTTCGGAAAGACCCTTTGCTGCGATCTTTTGCATTTCATTACTTGCGGAACCGGCAGGGAAACCTGCTAAGACAATCCCTTGTGCACCGGATTCAATTGCAGCTTTCGCCAAGGCAAGCTCGTTGCTGCCATAAGATTCATACAATACATCGACTTTCGGCAAAGCAGTAAGCTCCGAAATATCAAACTCCGTCTGATACGTATGCTTTATCACTGGCTGCTGATAAAATCTAACTTTGCCAGCCACAATATCTCCCAAATAACCTTGTTCAAGAGATTTGAATGTTTCAGTTGCCCAAGAACTGATCTTGTTAATAAATCTTGCAGCGCCGATCCGGTCATTCATTACAATAAGAACACCTTTGCCCTTTGCATTTGGATCACCAGCTACTTTAATCGCATTGTAAAGGTTCATCGGACCATCGGCACTAAGTGATGAAGCGGGTCTCATGGATCCAACCACAACTACAGGCTTATCGCTTTTCACAACCAGGTTAAGAAAATAGGCAGTTTGTTCTAAAGTTTCTGTTCCATGTGTTACGACGATTCCATCAACATTATCTTGGGCAAGAACTTGATTAATCCGTTTGCCAAGAGCAAGTCTATTGTCGTCATTGATTTCTGTACTGCTGACGTTAATAATCTGTTCCCCGGTTACATTAGCAATTTGCTTAACCTCAGGAACTGCATTTATGAGCTCGGTAACACCATTTGTGACTTGATAGTTCGAAGTATCTGTGTTAGACGAAGCAGTTGATGCAATCGTTCCTCCAGTAGCCAAAATAACAACATTAGGAAGCTTTTTGGCAACCACTGCATCCTCTGCATATACACTAGAAAATGTCAAAGAAAAACTCGCGGTAAAAATTGCAATGATCGTTATAAAACTTAAAATTTTCCGTTTCAATATAATCCCTCTTTTCTAATGTTGAAAAATCTTACATCTGTTTAAGAGACTATCCTCCTTTTCGCCAATTCACGTCATATATAATGACATCTAAAATGATTATATTTAAAATCCCTAAGAATTCAATCGTCATATTTCAGCATTTTGTTGATTAATAGATAAAATCAAACATTATGTACAGAAATAGATGTGAAATATATTGTCATCAGGATATCTTCAAACTGAGATCAGCATAGATGGCATGAACTCGTTATATTTATGTTTTAGTTAACAAATTCCCGTGATTTGTTGATTAATCAATAAAATCGAATAAATTAACGATTGTATTACTGATATTTTTTCAATAAATTATAGAAGCACCAGTCGTATTTTAATTATTTTTGAAAGGATGGTATTTAAAATGCCTAACTATATTTTTGAGCTAAGCGATAAGGTAACAAGAAAGTCGGTTTCCTACAAAAACAGATTTGGAATCCAAATAGCAGCCGATCTTTATTTGCCTAAAAACTTCGATGAGTCAAAAAAACATGCCGCCATTATTGTAGGCGCACCCTATGGCGGGGTTAAAGAGCAGGGTTCGGGTATCTATGCTCAAAACCTAGCAGTACGTGGTTTTGTTGCTCTTGCATTTGACCCGTCTTTCAACGGATACAGCGGCGGTGAGCCACGGCATCTCTCCTCGCCCGATCTGTTCGTAGAAGATTTCAGTGCAGCCGTAGACTATGTAGGTACACGTCCATTTGTTGATAGAAACCGAATTGGTGCCGTCGGGATGTGTGGTAGTGGTGGTTTTGCAATTAGTGCAGCTCAAGTAGATAGACGCATTAAAGCAGTTGCCACCGTAAGTATGTACGATATGTCCCGTGTTACACGCAACGGGTTTAAAGACTCATTAACTGAAGAAGACCGGAATAAAATGCTCGATGCTATTGCCGAGCAACGGTACCTGGACTTTGAAGGCAACCCGCCAGCACTGACCGATCGGGGAGCGCCTATTGGATTCGACGAAAATACAGACCCTATTGGCCGTGAGTTTGGCGAATTCTATTCTGCACCTCGTGGATATCATCCGAATTCAATTACTCAATTTACCGTGACAAGTGGCATGGCATTTATGAATTTCCCTTTGCTGACATACATTAAATCAATTTCACCACGGCCGATTTTGTTCATCATTGGCGAGCAAGCTCACTCACGTTACTTTAGCGAAGATGCTTACGAATTGGCAGCAGATCCAAAAGAGCTTTACATTGTTCCAAATGCTGGACATGTTGATTTGTATGACAATACGGATTTAATTCCATTCGAAAAAATAGGAGCATTCTTTAGCGAGAATATGAAGTAACCAACTAACACAATAATCCCGTTTCTTTCTATAAGAGACGGGATATATTTTACTTGAGCTTTGATGTTAAATAACCATTTGGATTTTTTCGGAAAATGGGGGTTGCTTTTTTGACTAAACGTAATAATCTATTGATCTTCATATTAACCATAGGAGTATTTGGAATTCTAAATACTGAAATGGGTGTAATCGGTATATTACCTTCAATTGCTGAGCAATTTAATGTGAGTATAACTCAAGCAGGGTTGTTGGTAAGCCTTTTCGCCCTTGGTATTGCCATATCCGGTCCAATCTTACCGTTATTATTTTCGGGGATAAATCGCAAAAAGGTCATGCTGCTTGTACTAGGGGTTTTTGTTATTGCAAATATAGTATCCTTATTTACACCTAACTTTACCTTTCTATTAATTGCTCGTATTATTCCAGCCTTTTTTCATCCCGTATACTGTTCTTTGGCATTTACAGTTGCCTCTACCTCAGTAAGTAAAGAAGAAGCTCCTAGAGCTGTGTCTAAAGTATTTATAGGAGTATCTGCTGGTATGGTAGCTGGTGTGCCAATTGCAAGCTTTATTAATAGCGCTGTTTCGTATGAAATGGCGATGGCATTCTTTGCAATTGTAAACGCCATTGTATTCATTGCTACTATAGTATTCATTCCCTCCATGCCTGTTGAAGAAAGAGTTCCAGTTAATGCACAATTTCCTGTACTAAAAAAGCCCATTATCTGGGTCTCCATCGTTACTGTCATTTTATTAAATGCGTCCATATTTGGGGTTTATAGTTATATCACTGAATATTTAATTGATGTAACGAAAATGCCTCCTAATAACATAAGTTTAACTTTATTTATTTTCGGTGGAGCTAATATTGTTGGAAACATCGTCACTGGAAAGGCACTTACCCATAGTCCTGCTAAATCTATAATATTATTCCCTTTGTTTTTGGTTGTTGTTTACGTTATTTTATTCTTCACAGGACAATCTACTGTTCCAATGTTATTTACAACTTTAATTTGGGGAGTGTTAGCTGGAGGGATAATGGCTAATATTAATCAATATTTGATTGCATCTTCTGCTCCAGAAGCACCTGATTTTGCTAATGGATTATTCATATCAGCCTGTAACGTCGGAACAACATTGGGTGCATCTGTAGGCGGGTTATTTATTTCAGAGCTGGGTACAAAATATGTAATATTGGTAGGAATATTATCGCTAATAATTAGTTTGATAACTATTTTTTATAGAAATATTATGTATAATTCCACAAAACAATTTTCTCTATAAGGTTAACTAAGTTATCCTTTAACTCTTACTGGCTGGCACAACTCAGTACATTTCTTGCATTCCTTTTCAGGATGGTTATGATAGGGTTAGAAGTTATACCATCAAATGACCACACCATTGGAGTGAAAGCGATGATCCATATACTGGTTGCAGAAGATGACCGGCATGCCAGAAGACTGCTTGAGGCCGTGCTGAAACGTGAAGGGTACCTGGTTTCCACCGCCGAAGACGGGGCACGGGCAATGGAAGTGCTCGAACAGCAGCATATCGACCTGATCATTCTTGATATTATGATGCCGAATATGGACGGGTATGAGTTCGCCAAGGAGCTCCGGGATGCCGGCAGCCAGATTCCCATTCTGATGGCTACGGCCAAGCATCTTCCTGAGGACAAAAAGAAGGGCTTCCGCCTCGGGACCGACGATTATATGACGAAGCCGATTGATACCGAGGAAATGCTGCTGCGGATTCAGGCCTTGCTCCGCCGTTCCCAGATCGCAAATGCCCGTAAGCTGGTTGTAGGCAAGGTGATTCTGGATTATGATGCCTTGACGGTTACACGGGACGAGGAGAAACAGACCCTTCCGCAAAAAGAGTTCTACCTGCTGTACAAGCTGCTGTCCTATCCGGACCGCATCTTCACCCGTATCCAGCTGATGGATGAAATCTGGGGGATGCAAAGTGAGAGCACGGACACCACAGTCAATGTGCATATCAACCGTCTGCGGAAGCGGTTCGAAGGGTATCCCGAATTCGAATTGGTGTCTGTCCGCGGCCTCGGCTATAAGGCGGTGCGGAATCCATGAGCAGACTGGGTGCAAGAATCAAAGAGAAAATCACCCTGCCGTTCCTGTTTTCACTGATGGTATGCGTTATTTTCCTAATCACCGTTGTGATCACCGGTATATTGTTCTTTCTGGCCCATTTCTTCGGGCTGCTCAATAATGAAATCGCCCAGGGCGGAATTGTGCTGCCCATCATGATTTTGTTATCCTGCATCATTATCGGAACCGCGATCTCCGGCTTAGCCAGCCGCAAAATGGTTCAGTCGATCCGGGAGTTTATTGATGCAACCAAGCGGCTGGCCGCCGGCGATTTCTCCACGCGCCTGTATTTGAAGAGTCCTCCTGAGTACCGGATTCTGTCTGAGAATTTTAACCGGATGGCAGAGGAGCTCGGCGGTATTGAGATATTGCGTACCGATTTCGTGAACAATTTCTCCCATGAATTCAAGACACCGATTGTCTCAATCAAAGGCTTTGCCGAAATCCTGAAGCATGACGACCTCTCCAGAGAAGAACGGAATGAATATCTGGATATCGTCATTGAGGAATCCGCCAGACTGGCCTCCTTGGCCTCAAATGTGCTGGAGCTGTCGAAGATTGAGACACAGACTATTCTGACAGATAAGCAAAAAGTGAATATCGGAGAACAGATCCGCCAGTGTGTGCTGCTGCTGGCCGCCAAAATCGAAAAAAAACATGTATCGCTCGATCTCACCCTGCATGATTATTCCCTATCCGGCAATAAAGAGCTGCTCAATCAGGTCTGGCTTAATCTGCTGGATAATGCGGTCAAGTTCACACCGGAGCATGGAACAATCACAATCGGGATGAAGCGGACGGCAGAATCGCTGGAGGTGGTGTTCCGTGACACCGGCAGCGGGATTGATCCGGAGGCCGTCCCCAGAATCTTCGATAAATTCTACCAGGCGGATACGTCCCACTCGGCAGCCGGCAATGGACTCGGCCTGACCATCGTACAGCGAATCATTAGCCTGCACGGCGGCAAGGTTGCTTGCGAGAGTACACCTTCCGAAGGAACAGCATTTATCGTCATACTGCCGTCTGGAGTATAAAATAACCCCACAAAGTGAGGCTTTAGCTTCGAAGCCTTGTCAGGTACTTTGCGGGGACCTCAGAAACATAAAGCTTTGAAAGAACCGCGAGGTTTTTTCAAAGCTTTTTCTATTTTTCAGAAAAGTTAACTTTCAGTTTATGTTGTTCCGGTACCATACATATATCATCACACAAAGGAGTCAGACTTATGGTCAAAATACTCAAGTACTTAAACCCGAAGGAATGGGCTCTCTTCGGCGTCAGCATCCTTTTTATCGTTGCCCAGGTATGGCTCGATCTCGAATTACCCGATTATATGAGTGAAATTACCCGGCTGGTTCAGACACCGGGAAGCGAAATGAGCGAGATTATGGCTACCGGCGGCTGGATGCTGCTGTGTGCGCTCGGCAGTCTGGCGACCTCGATTGTTGTTGCCGGCATCGCGGCCCGGATCGCGGCCAATTTCTCGGCCCGGCTGCGCTCCAAGCTGTTCGATAAGGTGCAGTCCTTCTCCATGGAGGAGATCAACAGCTTCTCAACAGCCAGCCTGATTACCCGTTCGACCAACGATATTACCCAGGTGCAGATGCTGATTGTTATCGGTCTGCAGTTGCTGGTGAAAGCCCCGATCCTTGCAGTGTGGGCAATGCTTAAGATTACCGGCAAGAGCTGGCAATGGTCGCTGACGACCGGTATTGCCGTCGGAGTGCTTATCCTGATCGTCGGGATCTGTGTCGTGCTCGTGCTGCCGAAGTTCCAGAAGCTGCAGCAGCTGACCGATAACCTGAACCGGGTATCCAGAGAGAATCTGACCGGACTGCGCGTTATCCGTGCTTATAATGCGGAAGGCTATCAGGAGGATAAGTTCAGCGGAGCCAATGATGAGCTTACCCGGACGAACCTGTTCGCGAACAGTGTACTGGCGGTACTTATGCCGAGTATTACCATGATTATGAGCGGTCTGAGCCTTGCTATTTATTGGGTAGGTGCGGGACTGATCCAATCTGCCAATATGCCTGACAAAATGGGCACGTTCTCCGATATGATCGTTTTCTCCTCCTATGCGATTCAGGTGGTTATGGCCTTTATGATGCTGATTATGATCTTCATTCTGATGCCCCGCGCCCATGTCGCGGCCAAACGGATCAACGAAGTGCTGGATACCAAGCCAAGACTGACGAACGGATCGCTGACTGCTTCGCCTTCCAAGCTTGCCGGTGAGGTGGAATTCAGAAATGTCAGCTTTAAATATCCCGATGCGGATGATTATGTCATTAAAGATATCAGCTTTACCGCCAAAAAAGGTGAAACCGTCGCTTTCATTGGCTCGACCGGCTGCGGCAAAAGCACCGTTGTCAACTTGATCCCCCGCTTCTATGATGCAACCGAAGGTGAGGTGCTCGTCGACGGGATGAACGTTAATCAGTACGAACAGAGCGCACTCCGCAACAAGATGGGCTATGTCTCACAAAAAGCGGTGCTGTTCGGCGGCACAGTATCGTCCAATATCGCCTTCGGCGACAACGGCAGTGACATTTCTGCTGAAGTGGTGGACGCCGTATATACTTCCCAGGCTTCAGATTTCGTAGAGAAAATGGATGGAAGCTATGATGCGCACATTGCCCAGGGCGGTTCCAATCTGTCCGGCGGCCAGAAGCAGCGGCTGTCCATTGCCCGGGCCGTCGCCCGCCGTCCGGAAATTCTGATCTTCGACGATTCCTTCTCCGCGCTGGATTATAAGACGGACCGCAAACTGCGCAGCGAGCTGAAAAAAGGATCCCACGGAACCACGATGCTGATTGTCGCCCAGCGGATCGGTACCATTAAGGATGCGGATAAGATCATCGTGCTGGAAGACGGCCGCATTGCCGGCATAGGCACACATGAGGAATTAATGGACAACTGCAGCGTCTATCAAGAAATTGCTTATTCGCAGCTGTCTAAGGAGGAGTTGGCATAATGTCTGCAAACAACAAACAACCCGGCACCTGGAGCAAGCTTCTCCGCTATTGCCGCAAATATATTCCAGTAGTACTCATTGCCGTAATCAGTGCAGCTATCGGGACAGTGCTTACCCTGCTCGGTCCGGATCAGCTCTCGGAGATGACCGACCTGATTACCAAGGGCATCGCCACCGGAATCGACTTGGATGCAGTGGCTTCTATCGGATTTTACCTAATCATTATCTATGGGATCAGCGCTGTACTGTCTCTAACACAGGGGCTCATTATGGCGAATGTGACACAGAAAGTCTCCAAACGGTTAAGAGCCGATCTGGCCCACAAAATGAACAGGCTCCCGATCTCCTACTACAATAAATCAACGACCGGCGATATTCTCTCCCGGGTAACCAATGATGTGGATACCATCGGGCAAGCGATGAATCAGAGCGTAGGTATGCTGGTCACCGCGATCTCGCTGTTCATCGGGTCGATCGTCATGATGCTCAAGACGAATTGGATCATGACTGTTACAGCAATCGTCGCAACAGTCATCGGCTTTGGTCTGATGATGGTTATTATGAAGCAATCCCAGAAGTATTTTCAGAGCCAGCAAGAATACTTGGGTAAAATCAACGGTCATGTAGAAGAAGTCTACACTGGACACACCGTTGTAAAAGCCTACAATGCCGAAGCGCAGATGCGCGGCGCATTTGAAGATTTGAACGGAAACCTGAAAAACAGTGCATTCAAGGCCCAGTTCCTCTCCGGTCTGATGATGCCGATCATGATGTTTATCGGGAATCTGGGCTTCGTGGCCGTCTGTGTGGTTGGTGCTATACTGGCGTCGAACGGAGACATTTCCTTCGGGGTCATCGTCGCTTTCATGATGTACGTCCGGTTCTTTACGCAGCCGCTCTCGCAGATTGCCCAGGCTGCGCAGAGCCTGCAATCCGCTTCGGCGGCCGGCAAACGCGTCTTTGAATTCCTGGAAGCCGAGGAAATGGACGATGAGAGCCAGAAGACGGTACGGCTGGAAGCCGCAACCGGCAGAGTGAAATTCGAACACGTGAAATTTACCTATGAGGGTACGGACAAACCGGTCATCAAGGACTTCTCCACCGAGGTTCAGCCCGGTCAAAAAATCGCCATTGTCGGACCTACCGGCGCCGGCAAAACTACGCTCGTCAATCTGCTCATCCGTTTCAATGAACTGACCGGCGGCGAGATTTACATCGACGATACTCCAATCAGCAGCCTGACCCGGGAGAACATCCATGACCAGTTCTGTATGGTGCTGCAGGACACCTGGCTGTTTGAAGGTACAATCCGCGAGAATCTGGTGTATAATCAGACCGGTATTACCGAACAGGAGATTCAGGATGCCTGCAAGTCGGTGGGCCTGCACCATTTCATCCAGACCTTGAGCGCCGGCTACGATACAGTATTGAACGACAAAGTCAATTTGTCAGCCGGACAAAAGCAGCAGCTCACCATTGCCCGCGCCATGCTCAAAAATGCGCCGATGCTCATTCTCGACGAGGCGACCAGCTCGGTCGATACCCGGACAGAGCTGCTGATCCAGCAGGCGATGGACCGGCTCATGGAAGGCCGAACCTCCTTCGTCATCGCCCACCGGCTCTCGACCATCAAGAATGCCGATGTCATTCTCGTGCTGAAGGACGGCGACATTCTGGAGAGCGGCAGCCACAGCGAGCTGCTGGCCAAGAACGGCTTCTACGCCGAGCTATATAACAGCCAATTCGAGCAGGCTTCTTAATAGCGCTGATCGTAGTTAACTGGACATCACCAAAAGAGGCTTTCTTCAGCAAACATAATAAAGAGCAGCCGGCTCAGAAGTTATTCTGGGCTGGCTGCTCTTTTGTTTTGCTAGAAGCGATTTAATAAGAAGCAAATGGTCACTTCCAGATTCTGAAGAATCTCATTAGCGACAAGCAATTCATCCTCAATTGAAACAACATCAGCCTCCCTGCATTCTGCGGTATTCGGTCGGAGATAAACCATTGCGCTTCTTGAACGCCTTGCTGAACTGGTAAACATCAGAGTAACCACAGGCTTTCGCTATATCCGTGACGGAATCGCCCGTGAACCGCAGGCGGCGGACGGCATGCTCATTGCGAAGCTGATCCAGGTACTCTTTGGGGCTGCAGCCGTATTGGGCAGCGAAAGTTCTGCGCAAATAGACGAGAGAGAACCCGGTCTGTTCCGCCAATTCGGAAATGCGAAGCTCAGCGGCAAATCCCGTGTCCAGTTTCTCTTTGATCCTGCGAAGCGCTGCTATTATTCCTTCCTCGCCGCTGTGCCGCCCCCCTGCTTCTGCTGCTTCGTGTACCTCCTGCACCAAGCGATACCAAATAGATTTCAAGCGTGCCTCGCGCATGAGATCCCCAGGTACCCATTCTCTCTCCGCTTCCCTGAAAAGTCCCCCGATCTTTCCCATACGCCCACTCTGTAAAGGCAAAAGAAATGGTAACCGCAGCCGTTCAATGGGCTCCGGAGCATCCCATCCATGCTCACTCTTCCTAAGCGAAGCACAATCGAAGAGCACCATCGTCATTCGAAGGGGCTGCGACTCGGAGGACTTCATGTAGAGATGCAATCCAGGCCAAAGGTACACCAATGTGCCTCCCTCGACTTCCTGGTCCCCCTCCTCGGAACGGAAAATCCCCTTTCCGCTATAGATGTAATAAAAGGTATGTCCGGATACTATTTGCCGTATATCCTCCCAGCCCGGCAGTGCCGGCTTGGCGAGTACCCAATGTATATGCACCACCATATTTCCCAAAGTATATTCCATATGTCTTCCTCCAATAAATCCTTTGTATCATTTATGATAAATGATTAGGATTGTTTTTGCTATTGTCCCTATATTGCGACCAATGCTACACTCCGAACATAAGGTCATGAATTATAGATGATCTATGAGAAAAAACATTGGAGATGATGATTGTGATCCGGACGTTTCAGCAGCATCGACTTCGGGAATGCCAATTACTTGACGGATTATGGGATTTCGTTTTTGACAAGGATGATATCGGGTTGTCTGAAGGGTGGCACACCAGGTTCCCTTCCAGCCACGATCGTATGCCTGTACCGGCCTGCTGGAATAATGAGCTTGGCAAGTTCAACTACGAAGGGGTGGCTTGGTACCGCACTTGGGTAACGCTCGAGGAGAGCAGCCATCTCCGTCTCCTGTTCCACGCCGTGCTGGGACATGCCGATGTGTACTGGGACGGAAACCATCTGGGATACCATTACGGTGGATATACCCCTTTTGACTTTACGATCCCTAACGTTACTGACGGGGTTCACGAACTCATCGTCCGCACGGACAGTACACTGGAGAGCAATACGATTCCATACCACATTGTGGACTGGTTTCATTACGGTGGCATCATCCGGCCCGTGGAGGTTCAACTCCTGCCTGATGTCTCAATCGAGAGTATGCGTATCACCTATGACATGACAGGAGATTCCAGTGCTGACATCCGGGTCAAGCTGAAACTCCGCTCCATGTCGGATGCACCTGTCGAAGTGCCCGTAGCCCTCTATCGGAACGGGGAAGTATTCCACATGCAAACCGTTTGCCTTCCTGCCAAGGAAAGCGTGGAACTGAGCGTGGAGCAACCCTGGTCGGGACTCCAGCGATGGGAACCGGAGGATCCCGCTCTTTACTTGATCAGAGCCGTAGCCGGCCAAGACGACCGGGCAGACCGCATTGGGTTCCGTACCGTGGAGACCCGGAACAAGAAAATTCTGCTGAATGGCAAGGAGCTGTATCTTCAGGGAGTTAACCGCCACGAGGAACATCCGGAATGGGGTTTCGCTTTTCCCAACAAATTGATGACCAAGGATCTTGATATTATCCTGCAGATGGGGTGCAATACCGTACGCGGGTCGCATTACCCCCAGAGCGAATACTGGCTCGATCTGCTGGATGAGCGGGGCGTGCTCTTCTGGAGTGAGATTCCGATTTGGGGCGCCGCATTCCCGGCGGAGGCCACAGATGATCCTCTCTTCGTACAACGGGCGTTAACGATGATGGATGAGATGATTGAACGGGATCTTCACCATCCCTCGATCCTGTTCTGGTCTGTTCATAATGAAATTGATACACGCTCCAAGCAGGCCTATGAATTGTCCATCAAGATGACAGAGCTCGTTCGGAGCAAGGACCAGTCAAGGCTTGTGTCTTATGCCACTATGCACCCCATGACAGACATCTGCCTCGGACTATTCGACGTCATCGGAATTAACTATTATGGCGGATGGTATTTCGGACATGCCGAGTTCGGGGAGATGCTTGAGACCTTTCATGAGCGCTGCAAGGAATATGGAGCTGAGAACACCCCGGTGCTTATGACCGAATTTGGCGGAGCAGGCGTAAGCGGAGACTCCGGCTGGGAACCCCGTCTATTCAGCGAGGACTACCAAGCCGATTTGCTCAGCAAGTCCCTGAAGCTCTTCCGGGCCGACCCAAAGATTAGCGGTACTTACGTTTGGCAGTTTGCAGATACCAGAGCCGACCTGCAGAGTGAACGCCCCCACTTTAGGGACCGCGCACGTTCCTTTAACAACAAGGGGCTGGTCAACGAATATCGCAAACCAAAGCTTGCCTATCGCGTCGTCAAAGGTATTTACAACGGCCAGAACGATCCCTACGTCTGGGGCTCCACGCTACAATGATCCTATATGGGTTATCCCAAGCGGGATAGCCCCTCCCTCGCGGGAGATAGACACCCCTTCTTTTGTCAGCGAAACACCTAGTCCGCTCAATGCTTCTTCCGGCGCAGGAACAGCACTGGTATCTGCCGTCTCCCCGCATATCGCGGATAAAAGCAGATGGCTTCCCGGCTCCAGATCAGCCAGCAGCGTCGGCAGGACCGTTCGGGGATATAGAACATTGGTATTAACATTCAGATATACCAGCTCTGCCTTAGCATACCCTTTCAAGCCATAGATACTGCTTCGGCCAAGAGCATTCTTGACCGACATTCCCAGTTCGCCAGATCTCTCAATGTGCTGATCTTGTCTGGCTTCAATGGAATAACCACCTTCGGCAGCGGTAAGAGGCCGTCTGGTCTCAATCCGGTGAATGCGGACATGCCACGGCAGTCCGGCAACAATCCATGTTTGGACCTCTACATCAGGCCATGGACGCCATTTGGCGTAAAGCACATTGCCGGAAATCCGGGTTTCTTCATTTTGCCGCCGTACACGGAACAACTGATCTTGTTCGCTAAGTGCCAGCATGGAATCGGCCGCAGCCTGCTCAAGTCCCCATTCCGCCCTAGGCACACTGAAGCCGAATCGGGTTGAGTAGACGAACTTTTCATATTTGGCCGGAGTATGTGTATGTGCGTTACTCGATAAATGCCCGCTGTTGAATGCCGCCACATGACCCGACTCCTTATCCCGGCAGACCACAAGATGCGGCTCGGACTGTACGGAGAGGACGGGCCGCTGCGGCATATCTTCCTCTACTGCCTTCCAGAAGACGGAATCTTCCGCAAGCGCCAGCACCAGAAAGGTTTTAAGCGCCCAATACGGCGAGCCTGGTGCATTATAATTTTCCGCCATCACCAGATTGGGATAGGCATAGCCTACGGTGAGTACGCCGGTCCTGTCAAAAATGGGCTGTTTAAACCACCAGCGAAGATTACGCAGGATAAGTCCTTTCACCACACCCGGCGTCAGCGTATCTGAACTCAAACCGGCATAGGCAAAGGCGCTCCAAAATGCGGACTGTGCAAAACGGTAAGACAAGCTTCGCCCATAGGGCAATGCTGAGCCGTCCGAATCAAACCAGTTCACAAAATCCCCGGCAAAAAGCAAAGCCCGCTCCTTATAGTTGGAGCAGCGTTGAGGGTCCTCCGCTTCCATCAGCTGCAGATAGATTAGAGAATAGAAATGAATCGCAAACGGAACATAATAGTCACTGTGACCGCCAAGGCCGTCGCTGTACCAACCGTTTCCGAGGTAGAAATCGTCGATGCGCTGTAAATTCCGTTCCACCTGCTCCGCATCGTATGGCTCGCCGATCCGGCGAAAACCAAGGTTGACCATGACCTGAAAGAAAAGCCAGTTGCAATCGTGGCAGGGGTGTACGTTAATCTGATTGAGCCAGTTGTATAGATTGCGGCGCTGCTGAACATCAAGCGGGTTCCAGATTTTCTCCGGTATAAGGCACAAAGCCAAGCCCATCGCTGCCATTTCGACAAGGCGCTGGTCGTAGTCGCCGGCTTCTCCCCAGTACTCTTCATGGACAGGGTTCGTCCCGTTGATCATTCCCCGTTGATAAATCTCCCATAGCTCCTCATCTTCTCCGCCGCCCGCCAGATGCGGAACCAGCCCCCACAATATACGGGAAAAACCCTCCATATCGGCAATGCTTTGCGCATGTCCGGCACCGGCGCCCCTGATTTCCAAACGGGCTCCGCCTTTGCTGTACAATTCTTTCAGCGGAGCCGTCAGCTGCTTGAACGCTGTCTGCAAATCCTCTTTTGTCCTTAACGCATTTTCACTAACCGGCTGCTTCATAACCATGACACTCTTTCCCCCTTTTTTATTCCCAATAGAACGGGCCGCAATCTTTAAGCCGGGCAAGACCTTCGATAAAGAAATAGTCTCCGTAAATCAGCGGGACATCAATATTGGCCCCCTGGGGATAATTGCTTGTCCCATGCAACAATAACCCCTCTTCTTTGTCATTGCTCCAAGCTCCATACGTTTCGTAAAGTGACTTCACTATCCGTTCACCGCGCGTGCGGTAGAAGGCTCCTTCCGGGCCGCCCGTTTTATCCCCAAGCAGCATAAGGCCGCTGGCAGCGCAAGCGCTGGCGGAGCTGTCTTTGAACTTCTGCAGCGGTTCCGGTGCGCGGAAATCCCAGGGAGGCACCTGATCGTCCGGCAAGCGGCTTAAGAAGAAATTGGCTGTCCGGTGGGCAGCGGTTAAATACGCCTGCCGGCCAGTATGATGATAGGCAAGCGCCAATCCGTATATCGCCCACGCCGAACCGCGCGACCATGCCGACTCCGGAGCGTATCCCTGGCCTCCCAGCGCTTCTATTCGCTCACCTGTTTCAGCATCAAAATGGATGATGTGGCAGACTGAGCCGTCCTCCCGGATAAAGTGCCGGAGCACAGTGTCCATATGTGCGTTCGCGATATGCGCAAACCTTGGATCGCCGCTTATTCGTGCGGCCCAGAACAGCAGCGGTATATTCATACAGCAGTCGATAATGGCAATGCCTTCGTTGCGCTCACCTTCCTGCCAGGGATTCCAGGCCCGGATATAGCGGCCATTTATATTAAAGCGGGCAGCAAGGTAATTGGCTGCCTTCATCGCCCGGATACGTGAAATCTCGCTGCCGGTCAGCTTATAGTTCGCTACACTCGTCAGCGTCCACATGAAACCCAGATCGTGATCCAGCCTTACGTAGGCGTCCAGAACCTTATCCAGCCTTGCTTCGCATTCCTCAGCTGCCGCTTTCATCTCAAGTCTGCCGCTCTCTCCGTACAGCAGCCAAAGGATGCCTGGCCAGAACCCGGCGGTCCACCACTCCGGTCCCGCCAGTTCATACACGCCTCCTTTACTCGCATGGGGGAACCCCGATCCGATTCGGCGCAGATTCCTCATAGTCTTTTCCACCGATTTTCTCCATGCTTCCTCTACCCATAACCGTTCATCCATGCAACGTCTCCATCCTTCCCTTATGTGAGGCTAATGGAACAGCCGCCAAGGCTGCTCCCATGGCGGCTATCCTTTGTTCTGATTATTCGGCTTTAAACGCCGCCTGCTGTTGTTCATAAATATCGTAGAAGTCGCTCCAGGTCAATACATTGTCCTTCTCCTTGCCCCACCATTCCTTGTACCAGCTCACAATTTCCGCACCACCGCCAGTTTCCCATTGCTTTTCCGCGTCAAGAGCAGCTTGTTCTATAGTATACTTACTTCCACCGATAATTGCTCTTGTATAAATATCATGTACAGCAGTTGTCACATTGCTGAATTTCACCTGAAGTTCCTTCGGCAGCTGCGGCATATGCTCGGAGTGGGTCAAGCCTTCGCCTACCGGCAGATCAGTCATATACGTATCAACCGCTTCCCGGAACAGACGCAGAGCTTCTTTCTGGGCAGGAATCGCTTCATCGAACTGGGTTTCGGCGTATCCATATTTGCCTTCTTCCAGACGGCTGTAAACCATGGAGAAATCGCTTGCCCAGCTCACTTCATTTTTGTATTTCTCCTGATCAAGAATAACCGGCTTGCCGTCCGCCTCCACTTTATAATGCTCGCCTTCGATGCCGTACCGGAACGTGCGTCCGGTTTCCGGTTTGACCAGAAAATCAATGTATTTCATAATGGCTTCAGGGTTTTTGGCCCGGGCATTCACAACGGCAGTCATTTGCACCGGATTGTTCCAGACCGTAGTGAATTGCCCTGCGGAAGTTTTGGGAAGAGGAATGACCTTCAGCTTGGATTCCGGCACATTTTTCATAAGAGTATCCAGTTCGCGGGAAGCGAAGCCCATATAATCGTTCGTCATAAAGGCATAAATCCCGATTTTACCGTTCAGGAAATCCTGTTTCGATTTGGACCCGTCTTTATCACTCAAAAAGTCTTTGTCTACGACGCCGGCTTCGTACAATGCCCGTTTAAACTCCGCTTCCTTCTTCAGACGTTCGGGACCTACCTGAATTTCGCCATTCTCATCCTGATTGACCCAGTTGGCATTGAAGATATACCGGAACAACCCGGCATTGTCGCCGAATTCAAAACCGCCCACCCCGTAAGTATCGTCTACACCATTGCCATCCGGGTCCTGCTCGGTAAAGGCTTTGGCGACAGCCAGGAATTCCTCCTCCGTTGTTGGAACCTTCAGTCCCAGCTTCTCCAGCCAATCCTGCCGGATGAACACGCTTACGAGCGGGTAAACCTCATTCATGCGGCCGAATTCATACAGCTTGCCGTCCGATTTGATGCCCGCTTGCCTGAGCTGCGGATATTTCTTGAGCAGTGCCTTGTACTCCACACTGTGCTGCTCAATGAGATCATCAAGCGGCATCAGCTGTTTTTGGTCAAACAACTGATTGCGAATACTGGTGCCGAATTCGAAAATAAGATCGGGCGCGCTGCCCGAAGCCAGGAGCACATTCAACTTGGACTGTGACTCCCAGCGCGGAACCGCTACAAATTTCACATTGGCCGGGCCATGTTCATTGATCCATTTGGTCCACATATTGTCTTCGATGGTTCCCATCCCATTCGGAACCGATCCCCGGTCATAGATGGTGGAAGAAATGCTTGCCCGTTCCTTAGATCCGGAGTTATCTGTTTTTCCTGCCGCCGTCTCTTTATCGCTTGAGCATCCGGCCAGCATGCTTCCCCCCAACCCTGCAATTAATATGAATTTAGGCAGTTTATTGAACCAGCTCATCATGAATCCCTCTTTCTTGTAATGTGATTAATGTGATTATGGAAATGTTCGGCCCGTTAACCTTTAATAGAGCCAAGCATAACGCCCTTTACGAAATACTTTTGCAGCAGCGGATACACAGCCAGGATCGGGACAATCATGACAATTACGGCGGCAGAACGTATCCCTTCCGGTGTCATAGTGGCCAGCATCGTAGGATCGGCGAAGTCCTGAATCATTGTTGTAGATTTGATCATATTTTGCACCAGCACTGTCATATTGTACTTGGCGGTATCATTGATATAGATCATGACGCTCATAAAGGAGTTCCAATAAGCGACCCCGTAAAACAGCGCTAAAGTGGCCAGCATCGGCTTGGACAGCGGCAGAACAATCCGCAGCAGGATACCCATTTCACCGCAGCCGTCAATTTTAGCCGCTTCGTCCACCTCGCCCGGCAGCTGCTCAAAAGCAGAACGCATCAGCAGCATATTGTAGGTGCTGACGAGACCGGGCAGCCACAGTGCCCAGTAGTTGTTCACAAGGCCGAGATTCTGTACAACCAGATAGGTAGGAATAAGCCCGCCGTTAAAAATCATCGTAAACACCATGGCTAAGGTAAAAAAGCGGCGGCTGTAAAATTGTTTTCTGGATAAGGGATAAGCAGCCAGGATCGTAACCAGCATGCTTAATGCTGTCCCGATTACAGTAATTTGCACACTGTTCCAGAAGGAACGCATAATCGGAGTCCCTGTAAACAAAGATTTAAAGGATACAAAGCTGAACTCTACCGGCCATAACGTCACCCGGCCGCTTGCAACCGCATCTGCTCCACTGAGAGATACGGCAACAACGTTAAGAAGCGGAGTTATGCAGCTTAGTGCAATAATGATCAACAAAACGTAGTTCATAAAGTAAAATAGCTTTTCGCTTCTGCTGTCCCGCATCGGGCTTCCTCCTTACCATAGACCTTGATCAAATTTGCGGGCGATAAAGTTGGCTGTGAATACCAGGATAAACGCCACTAATGATTCGAATAAGCCCATTGCCGTCGTCAAACTGAACTGCGCACCCTGCAGACCGATCCGGTAAATGTAGGTACTGATCACATCGGCAATCTGGTTCACATTTGAATTCTGAAGCATAAACACCTGATCAAAGCCGACTTCCATTACCCGGCCCATTGACAAAATCAGCAACAGAATAATGGTTGGACGGATGCCGGGGAGTGTAATGTGCCAGATCTGCCGCAGCTTGCTGGCCCCATCCATTCCGGCCGCTTCATACAAGCTGGGATCAATGGAAGATAGGGCAGCTAAAAAAATGATGGCGTTAAAGCCCATATCCTTCCAAATGCCCGATCCGACAAAAATGACGATCCAGGAAAACTTCTCATACATAAATGGATAAGCTTCGCCGGCGATTTGTTCGACAATCCGATTGACCATTCCATTCTCCATGGCAAACGCCGTAGTAACCAGCATGGCAATAATTACCCACGATAAGAAGTGCGGCATATAGACAATGGTCTGGACCGTTCGTTTAAAGGCCATGCTGCGCACTTCATTGAGCATGATGGCTAAAATAATGGGAATTGGAAAACCCACCGCCAGACTCAGCAGGCTGAGCATCAATGTGTTGCGAATAATCTCCAGGGTTCGGGGATCCTGAAACAACATTTCAAAGTAATGAAAACCAACCCAGGGACTGTTTATAATCCCGTCATAAAAGTTATAATCCTTGAACGCAATCACCAGCCCGCCAATGGGTGCGTACCGGAATATAAGGTAGAACAAAATGACCGGAGTGAACATAATCAACAAGGGCATGTTCATTTTGAAGCGTTTCCATTTAGGCCCGCTCAGTTTCCCCTTCGCTTCTAACCTGTTAGAGTTCGCGGCTGCAGCCGCATTCAATATCTTCATCCTACACCTCTCTCATCGTGTTGCTCTTTTGTATATTGGATATACATTGATTTTACCGTCAGCTTACAATCAGAACATTTAAAATCCTACAGTGTTTTTTTGAAATTCTACACACAAAATAACCACCTGGCTTTAAGAGCTAGGTGGTTTTAAAGATGTTTTTCTTCGAAAATCCCGCGGTGATTCCCCCGTCATTTGCTTAAAGACAACTGTAAAATAGCTGGAATTATCGAATCCGACCTGCTCGGCAATTTCCGTCATTCTCAGGCGGCTGCGCTGCAGCAATATTTTCGCTTCCTCAATCCGCAGCTGCCCGACGTAATTCGTAAGACCGATTCCGGTCTCTTTCTTGAACAAATTACTGAGATAATTAGGCGTTACATGTACATGCGCAGCAACAGTCTGCAGCGAACAGTCACTTTGATAATGGCTTTGAATATATTGCTTAGCTTGAAGCACTACATTATCCTGCTGCTTATTCAGCCAATGCCTAAAAATGTCTATAAACTCCGAGCATTTATCTTTTGCCCAGGACAACAGCTCCTGCACCGACTGAAATTCGAGGATCCGGGAAGGGTTAAGCTCCTCACCGGAAGCGACCGCGTTTACATGTTTGAAGTCTGTCAGCAAAATACTTGAAATAACAGTGATCAGTGTGTAAATTCTCGTTTTGCATGCCTGCAGTTCTAATGACGCCGCCTGATTCACATATTCCGTCAGCCTCATCTCTACCGCAGGCAAATTACTGGTGACCAGCAGAGACAGCAGCTCCTCCTTGAGCAGGGCAAAGCCGTCCACGGTTGCCAAATCTCCCGCTCTGCCATCCCCGTGTCCTGAATGAACCTCGTATTGCTTCGCCAGTTCTTCGAACCGCCGTACCACACCTAGTTCAAGCCAACTCGTCTTAAGTCCGATGAACCGATGCAAAGATTCCTGCACGGATTTGCGGTATATCCCCCCCGCGGTGCCGGGCTTCAACATGAAAGCAAATGCTTCCTTGCGCAAAGGAAAATAAAGACCCTCTACAGGATGACTCTGCAGCAGCTCCTGCAAAATATTCGTTACTGCATAATGGAGAAGGTCGATATCGCTTGAAGTATAATTTTTGCCCGGCAAATCATAGCCGTGAATCTGCAGGATGCAAAAATCCGCTTCCCGCCATTGCTGCTCCCAACTCTCTCTCAGCGCACGTTCACAAGGCAGACCGAATAACGCTGCGCGGAACAGCTCTGTCTGTTTCTCCCGTTTTGCGACCCTCATTCTCAGCTGCTTCAGCCGAAGCTCCTCATATGCTTTTTGGAAGACACGGTAAGCTTCATCCAGCGAAAAGGGCTTAAGCAGAAACTCCACAGCCCCATACCGCAGCGCACGCTGGGCATATTCGAAATCGCGGTAACCCGTCAAAATTATAACTTTGATGTCCGGATGGAACCGGGATAGCCATTCCATAAATTGAAGCCCGTCCATCACCGGCATATTGATATCGGTTATGATTAAGTCCGGCTTGTATAACTCTGCCGCCCGCATGGCTTCTTCTCCATCAGACGCTTCACCGACCACTTCCCAGCCCAGCTGGTTGCTGGTGATCAATTGTACCAGACCTTCACGAAACCAAATTTCATCATCCACGACAAGCAATTTACCAATCAAGCCTCTTCACTCTCCAGCAGCCGGTATGGCAATTTCATACGTACCAGCGTTCCTTCGCCGGGCACCGACTCAAATTCGACTCCATACGGAGCGCCGTAAGCCAACTCAATACGCCGGATGACGCTCCCCGTTCCAATACGATTGCGTTTATCAATTGCAGGCTCTGATGACGACGGATGCAGAATCCGTTCGATCATTTCCGGTGTCATCCCGCTGCCATTATCGCTGATCTCCAGAACAAGCACCGGATCGGCAGCTTCCCCCATGTACTGAACACAGCCGGTAATCCGCAGCCGGCGATCTGTTTTTTTATTACGGAAGGCATGAATGAAAGCATTTTCCACAATGGGCTGAATAAGCAGCCTGAATACGCGGCATCCCATGATCTCCTCGGGAATATGAATGTCGGCGGTAAGCGAACCAGGGTAACGCTCCTTCTGAATCTCCAAATAATTGTTAATCTGCCGGATCTCATCCCGCAGTGTAGTCATCTGCTGAACAGGCTCCAGTGTATATTGCAGCATTTCCGAAAGGCTGTTAATAAGGCGGGCGGACCTCTCATCTCCAAGCATATAGAATTTCCAGAAGAACATACCCAGAGTGTTATAAAGAAAATGCGGGTTAAGCTGAGCCTGGATCGCCTTTAATTCGGCTTCTTTCTCATTAATCTTGCGCTCATACATTTCATAGATCAAATTCTCGATATGGGCGGTCATGTTGTTGAAGCTCTCTCCCAAATAACCCAGTTCATCCTTGCTCCGGATTTGAATCCGGGTATCGAACTTTCCTTCCCGCACATGCCTCATTCCCCGCACGAGATTGCCCAGCGGACGCAGCAGCATGCGGCTTATCACCGTAATAATAATACTGAGGCTGACAAGGCTCGCCAGTGCCGAAGCAACAGCTACCTGCAAAATCACTCTGCTGCCGCTTTGAATTTGCGCCAGGGACACTTTGCTCACCAGCGTAAAGCCAACTTTCTCAGACTCCTGCCTTGTATACATGTAGGAAACGCCATGCTCTTTGCGCACCATATTTCCCGCCGCCGGCATATCTGCCAGATTAGGTACCCCGGGATTGTCTGAACCGTTTAAAGAATATACAAGCCTGCCTTCTCCATCAAATAGATAAGCTTCTGTATCCTCATGAATGCGCAAATCCTTCATATGGGATTCAAACAGCGAATTGTTGAATAAAATAAGCATGATCCCGTAGGTGTCCAGATCAAGCGTACGCATAAGCCGGCCGGCCAATACAACATTGGCGGTACTACCCTGCAGGAAATCGCTTTCAACAGCCCGGCTCCATACATACTCCCCGCCGGTTGGTGCAAGTCTCGACAACATATCGTCCAGAAATGAACTTCTAAAACTATTGAACCGGCCTGAAAACGAACCCAGGTTAAGTATATTCCCCTTTAAATCATAAATACGGATGCCCATAATTTCCGGCGCATCCAGACGGACTTGATAAATCTCCTTATCCAGCATCTGCTCGAGCTTCATCCGTTCATAGGAGCTGGACTGTTCAGCCTGTTCCATGACCGCCTGACTGACCGACGGATTCAAGGTGATATAATCTGTTATCCGGTACATATCATTGACTCTTGAATCCAGTTGGGCAAGAATTTGTTCTGTGGTCATATAATATTGGCGGCTGATCTCTTCATTGAACAACGACAAATGGATGCGGTACGTTATGATGCCAGTTATGCAGGAAATAAGAATACTGGCAGCCGATAAGGCAATAATCAGCTTCGTGCTGAACTTGAATGTTCTTCTAAACGTCCCCCGCCTGTTGTTAGTCATATCCACCCTCCGGCTCAAACAGCTCTATTTCCTGTTATGAAGAAACTAAGGCTTAGTATACAAAATAACCTATGAGCCAGACAACCGCTAAACGCGTCTACCTCATAGGTTAAATTCATATATTCTATGAAATGCAGATAATTCCTCACACTAGCAGTATAAGCATGAATTGCTTCAACTTCTCAATTTAAATGTGACATATATTCAAATGCTGTTGTTCCATATACACCCTTAAAGTGCTTGTTCAAATGGGTTAAGTCAACAAAACCGCATGCAGCGACTGCTGAATAAATATCTTTATTCTTTACAATTAAGCTCTTGGCGCGTTCAACCTTGCAGTTAAGAAAGTATTGGTAGGGTGAAATACCGGTATGTGCCTTAAATAACCGGATAAACTGAAATTTTGATAACTGCAGCTCACTGCTGATCTCTTCAAGTTTAAGAACATGCTCCAGGTTGGCATGAAGCATTTCCTTTGCTCTGCGAATCAGCACGTCTTCCTTCTTATTATCAGTCGAGAGCTTAGTCTGAACGAGGCTTTCTGTAAGGGACAGGAATAATTCACTGCACAATGCTTCGTCTTTTCCGCTTAAAATTGCCTCGGAAAGGCTTAATATTCGTTGTTCAAGCCGGACATCATACACAATTGGGGCTGAAAACCGCGGGATATCCTTTTTTTCTATGACTTCCGTAAGCAATTGGGGCTCGATATACAGCATGACATAATCCAGCCCCGTCATATCATATGCCATTCCATCATGGGCCTGTTCCGGATTAAAGAGCATAACACCGTTCTGATAGGATAATTGTAAACTGCCTGCCAGGTTATACTTTTGAATCCCGCGTAACGTAACTCCTATGGCATACTCCTGATGAGAATGCTTTTTATACGTAAAATCAGTCATAGTTGCTGACAATGCGGTAATGCCGGCCGATTTTTTATATATAAATTTGTTCATTCCATTCACCTCTTCATAAGCTTCCCTACATCCAAATCATGATAGCAGCGTAAACAAGAGATAGCGCCATTAATACATTAACCGTCTTGTTATGCTTCTGTAAAAACGCCTTGAAGATCGTACCGAATAGCACCCATGTAATAAATGCTAGAAAGCCAATTAATGTAATAGCTATAATACTTACTGTCATCGCAGTGCTTGAGTTATAGCCGGGCATAATAAAAGCCGGAATTACAGTTAATGTAAACAGAACAACCTTTGGATTAAGAAACTGCATAAGGAAGCCAGACAAAAAGGTAGCTGTTTGCTTATCACCCGGGTTTGATACATCCATTTTGTAAATCAGGTAAGCAAGATAGAGCATATAACAGCTTCCGATGATCTGCATCACAATAATTATTTTCGGCATGAGCGAGATGAGGATCGTATTCAACATAGCGGAAATAACCAGCAACAAGCCAAAGCCAATCGTTGCCCCATACGTATATTCCATCGCTTTTTTCGCTCCGAGATTATGCACAGTAGACAATATGACGATATTCGTAGGCCCAGGTGTAAATGTAGCAATCACACAATAAATCAAAAAAGATGCAATATCCATGAGAACCTCTCTTTCCGGGTATTCTCATATATTACATCTTAGTTTGGAGGGCCTATAGTATATTATTGCAGAGACTGAACAATCTCATCAATAATTTCCTTGCAGGTATTAATTTGTTTGATTCCTCCCGCAGCGGGAGAGATGCTCAATGTTCCATTAACTAAATCACCTTCTAAAATGCCTAATTTAATTCCATCTTTATAATATTTTAAGGCTTCATCTTTCTTACCGTTCTTTAGAAGCTCGTAAGCTTTTTTTCCTGCTTCAGTTGGAATCGTTCTTTCATTTGCACCCTCTAATTCCAGAAGATCTTCACTATTTACGTTTAAAATAGCCTGCTTGGCAACCATACTGGCAGGATTCTCATGCGCAGTTATAAATCTTGTCCCCATGTAAACACCTTCTGCTCCCATCGCAAATACAGCTTTGGCACCTTTTCCGTCAACAATCCCACCTGCTGCAATAACAGGGATTTTAACAACGGACGTAACTTGGGATACTAGAGAAAATGTACTAATATCGTGGCTGCTAATATGCCCTCCTGCTTCTCTTCCCGTTACAATCAAGGCATCTACTCCTAATTTGTCTGCTTCAATCAAACTCTGAACAGTTGGATTAATTGGTCTATAAATAATTGTAAAACCATGTTCTTTCAATTTCTTAACTTCACTTCCGATCATTTTAAAGCCGATTGCAACAACTGTTTTTACGTTTTCTTCTACAAGCACATTGAATAACGCTTCTGTAAAAGGTGAGTTTTCATTCTCGTTACGAGGAAAGATGTAATTCACCGCGAACGGATTATTTGTTAACTCTCTAACTTTTTGGATTTCCGTCTTAAGATTTTGAGTGAATTCTTCAAGACTGGTAGAGGGTTTGTTTTGTCCGGCGTTTGGCCCTAGTACTCCCATCCCCCCGGCATTAGAAACAGCAGCAACAAATTCAGCGGAAGTAACCCAGTTCATAGCTGCTGAAATTACAGGATAGTCAATACTTAATAACTTTGTGATTCGATTATTCATATTAGAACCTCGTTTCTTTTGGATGAATTGAGCAAGTTGTTGACATCTCATATAATAGAATTAACCCCCCATATTTAAAAGTAGGCAATAAAAGAGGAGTAAGTATCATTTTATGTACTATGGACAAGAGAGGACTTATTGATATGACTAGAATATGCAAAGATGGCTTTCATAAAGAATTTATAGAAGAATACCCTATAATATTTGGTATGTCGTATACTCAACATGTGCTCTCTGGACGCTGGAAATTTCTTATTCTGTGGTTTTTAAAAACAAAAGAACTGCGTTTTGGTGAGATCAAAGCATTGCTCAATGATATTTCACAAGGGTCACTGACCAAGCAATTACGTGAGTTAGAACAGGATGGCCTGGTACACAGGAATGTTTTTGCAGAAGTACCTCCCAGAGTGGAGTATTCACTGACACCAAAAGGACGGGAATTTCTGCCCATCCTGGAGATGATGGAGAGCTTTGGAGCGAAGTTTGGGAAGACCATTAATTAAGAGGTGCGCTGTATGCCATTTAATCGAAACGCGGAGAATATCATGATCAGAAATAAAAGCAAGATAAAATAGGGAAAAACGTATACCCCTATTTGTTGGGCCATAATGCCGAATAGTGGCGGGATAAAAGTTATGCCTATATATGAAGCAGCCATTTGCGTGCCCATCATAGAGTGAGAAAGATCTTTACCGAAATTAATTGGTGTCAGATGGAGAAGGTTTGGAAATATTGGTCCATTACCAAATCCTATAAAGAACAAGGCAAATGCCGGAACATATGAAGCGAATGGAAGCATAAGTAAAATTATAGCTACAAAAACGATACTTAGTCCTGTGCAGATTAAACTCCAACTTGATAATTTGTTAGCAAAGATACCCGACATCAATCTTCCAAGCGCCATACCGCTGTAGTAAATAGTGATGATTTTTGCAGCATCTTCTGCCGCCAAGCCTTTTCCGTTCACAAGGAAAGTGCTGCCCCACACTCCGGCCGTATATTCAATTGCACATGAGCTTATAAGAAATAACCAGACAGCCCTTGCTGCAGGTAACTTGAATAGTAAAGCAATACTTACTGTTTTGAAGTTCTCACTATCAGTTTCATTGTTATAAAGTCTGACCTTTTTCCACATAGGTAATGAAATTATAGTGATTAATGCAATAAAGCCCTGTATAAAGGAAACTGTACGATAACCGCCTCTCCAATCGTTATCTCCAGAAAGTGCTATTGACATCAGATATGGACTTAAAGAGACACCCAAACCATAAAAGCAATGTAGAAGGTTCATGTGAACGGCTTTATAGTTAAGAGCTACATAATTATTAAGGGCTGAATCTACGCTGCCTGCTCCAAAGCCTAGAGGGAGAGCAAACATACAAAGCCATAATAAATTTGGAGCAACAGAAAAGCCAAACAATGCTATAGCGGTCATAGAAACACTAACTGCTGTAACCATTCCAGTTCCAAACTTATTAATGATCTTTGCAGAAAACAAACTTGAGATGATTGTACACCCGGAGATTGCAAAAGTGACAAACCCTGCTGAAGATACTTGTAATCCAAACTCTGCATAAATAGCTGGCCACGCTGTTCCAAACAGCGAATCAGGCAGCCCCAGACTGATGAATGCAATATACACAATAATTAATAACATTGTTGCCATACACGTTGTCCTCCAGTATTACCATATTTCTATTTAGTATTGAGCTATTGCATAATATCACGTTTTCTCTTAATATTTCTTGTAATATAGCCTGAAATTATTGCACAATATCACCCGAATCGGAGATCATCTAGAATGATAAATATCGTTAAGACAGATAATCAGCTCCGTGAAATGACACCGCATGGATCAAATGAATTTTCTATAGAATATTACTTGGACGATACAGAAACATTCGGCAGTAATAAAGTAAATCAGCATTGGCATAGCGAAGTTGAATTTGCAATCGTTCAGAGAGGCACAGCGATATTCCAAATAGACAACAATTTAATACCAATTAGCCAAGGAAATGGAATTTTCATTAATTCAAAATCAATTCATGGATATGAAGCAACTGGAAGGACAATTATTCCCAACATTGTTTTCTCTCCGGAGATTGTTTCAGGAAGGAATCAAGTCGTTTACCAAAAATTCGTGGAGCCGATTATAAGTTCAAAAATCACCTATCTGATCTTGTCAGAAAACGTAGATTGGCAAAATGAAATGCTGAAAAAGCTTCATGACGTTTTTGGTTTTATGCAATCTGACAATGAAACCAGAGAATTGGATGTACAGCAAACCATAACTTCTATTTGGCGGATTCTTTTTATGAACCGTTCTAACTGCATTCAATCGTCTCGAACTACAAGCATCTCCACACAGGTCAGGTTAAGGTCTATGCTGATATTCATTGGCAGCAACTATTCCCGGAAATTAAGCCTCGCCGACATCGCATCCGCGGCAAATGTAAGCAAGAACGAAGCATTGCGTTGTTTTAGAGAAGAAATTGCAGTTTCTCCAATGGACTATCTAATGAAGTTTCGTTTGGATAGAGCTACTAAACAGCTCTTAACCACTGACTGCACAATATCAGAAATATCGGCCTCCGTTGGTTTTGAAAGCTCAAGCTATTTCAATCGCATATTTAAACGGACATATGGCATCACGCCAACAACCTTTCGAAAAAAAAAGTACGCCGAAGCAGATACGCAAATCGAGTAGGAGAAGGTAGTGGCCTCCCGTCTCCGGGTAGAAGGGCCACCCAACTGGTGACCCAACCTCCACAGAACCCGTCGTGCGGATTTCCCGAACCGGGCTCCACGACCTAATGCTGGGCGTACAAAATAAAAAGCCTGTAGCGGTATGCTGCAGGCTTTTTACATATTGTAAATTCAATTTTCTCATGTGATGAAACATTAAAGCTGCAAAAAACAAGGCTGAAAATCCTTATTTAATTAGGATCATGACTCACCAAAGTTGAAAAAGAAGTTCCAAAATGTATAACAACACCCATAATGGCTCACAGAAAGTGAGAAATTCTCCAAACAGAAAAATGTATAATATACATATTTTTCATCAAGATGTAGCACCAATCATTCCAACTGATTATTTTTGTCTTATCATAAGACAAAAATATAGCCTCCACACGTTGAATATGACTGAGAAGGGATGGATACAGATTTAGCAGTTCAGAGTTTTTGCACCTGGACAAGATTATGCGATAATATTTCAGCCGATCAAGTGGAACTAAACGGGAGACAGTATTGAACGACATCGCCTGTTACATCAAAATCATGGAAAACGAAGGGAGCATTTAAACAAAAGTAAGTTGAAACCAACTACGCAGTGGCCTTGTCTCTCGTTACCACCGCGCGGCGGTTTTATATTATATAGAGAAGCCGAATTAAAAATAGCGTCTTACTCTATTCATGTAGCTTACATACTCGCTCCCGAAATTTTTGATACACCATCTTTCTTCCGAAAGTATAATCCAGTGTGCTGAAATTTGAAAAATAAGTAGAGTGATAAATAGCAGCATTGAATTCGTTAAGACGGCACAGCCCAAAAAATATATGAAATACCCTATATACATTGGGTTACGAGAAACCTTATATATGCCGTTTGCATTTAACCCGCTCCGGTTAGGCTTTGCAAAGGCAATCGTAGAAATTATAAGAACAATAATGCCTAAGACGTAGATAAACAAGCCCATCGAGAACTTTGGCGGCTTTGTTTGTACCTTCAAAAAAAGCGGAGCTGTTCATCCTTCCCAATAGACCAAACCTTATGAGAAAGACCGGGATGACTAATATAAACGCATTCACTATGCCGCCTCCCTTTCCTCACCTCATTTTGAGACAATTAACTGCAAATCTCACTGAACAAAGATCCTAATATTTTTATTCCATGCACCATTGAAAGCAGCGTCCCGATAATAGCTTCTCCCCCGTGTTCTATATAGCTCGGGATCGCCCATAGTCAAAGATACGTAGCTATATCATTAATAGACCCAATCCTATAAATAAATGCTGTACGCAGTTGTTTTAAGTCATGTTCGCTCTCCCGCATCAGCACTCAATTGCTTACATAAATTAAAAGCATCGCGATTTCCTGCTTCAGTCTATTAATGTATAATGAGCAATATTATTATTGTTAATTGAAGGAGCACTGTATGAAAACCCGTAAATGGACATTCGCTATTGTCCTGATCATTGTTATGTTCACGTTGCTGTTGCTGCAATTTAGCAGCTCGTTGCTAAAGATTCATAATCTTGTTAAACCGTTGCAGACTCATTCATCGACCGGAACCGCCCCGATTCACATCGTGCTAATTTCTCAAGAACTTGAGAATTATTCATGGCGAGCAATCGAGCAAGGGGCACGCAAGGCTGCAATCGCTTACGGAATGGAGCTGGAGTATATCGGACCAGACCGCATAAATCCCGCCGAGCAAATCAGATTACTAGATAAAGCTATCTCAGCCAAGGCCGATGCTATCCTGATTCAAGGAATTAATGATCCGAAATACCGCCAATTAATCAGCAAAGCGACAGACTTGGGTATACCAGTGGTTACCGTGGATACAGATGAGCCTGGTTCGAAAAGGTTGGCTTATGTAGGAACAGACAATCTGGGCGCCGGTAAACAAATGGGCGAATTGGTGGTAAAAGCATCCGGGCAACAGGGGCGCATCGGAGTCCTGATTAGTAACGAACAAGTTGAGAATCAGAGGTTAAGACTTCAAGGCTTTCGCTCGGTCATAAGTCAGTACCCAGGACTTCAGATCATTGAAGTAGCATCCTCCAACATTTCGATGCTCCAAGCTGCACGAGTGGCGCAAAACATGCTTTCCCGTTATCCGCAAATTGGGTATATGGTCGGGTTCAGTTCTTCTGACGGTCTTGGCATACTGGAAGCGGTACAAAGGATCCGGCCAACAGGGCTGGAGATTTTCGCTTTTGATGATAAAACTGAAACGGTTGAAGCAGTCCAAGCGGGGGAAATTAAATTAACAATAGTCCAGCAACCTGTGGAAATGGGCTTTAAAGCAGTTGAACTACTTCATAAATACTTGCAGGGGATCAAGCCCCCAAGTCTAACTTTTACTGAAACATCCGTGCTTAGTGTCCCTTCATCTAGTAGTGAAACTGGGGTGATCGGAAAATGACGATACGCATGAAGCTGTTAATCTTCATCCCTCTCCTCGTTGTCCTTGCTAATTCCGTTGCTTACTTTGTGTTTCAAAGCGGGAAAATAGTACAGGCAAGTTATGATGAAATGATGGAACGCGTCCTGCTGATTGAAAGAACCACCGAGTCGGCTGATAGCAACCTCCGGCTGCTTTATGCTTATCTGGTCAATTCTGCGGATACTGAAGGGATTGATACGGCCGGGAATCAATTAATAACATTGCACAATCAAATCGAAAAAATGCCCAAACTTGCCTCCCCCACTCATTCATTTGACCCGGAGAGCTACATTAATTTACTGGCAACATTGCTGGAACAAAAACATTCAGCGATTGCGGCAGCACAGTCCGGAGAGCTTCAATCTGCATTCGATTATTATATGGAGACCGAAAAAACAGTTAGTTATATTCGTGAAACCGGCCAACAATTGGTTCATTCGGAGCTTACTTTTTATGGTCCTATCATCGAAAATATCAGAGCTGAAAATGAGCGCATGAATCGGCGCGGTATCGCACTGTTCGGAATGAGCACACTCATGGGCGTTTTGCTTGCTGTTTGGGTTTCACGGGGCATCACTGGTCCGGTAAGCAGACTGGTCAGCATGGCAAAAAAAATAGCTAAAGGAGATCTCAGGATAGAGCCTGAACCGCATAAAGAAGATGAGTTAGGACTGCTGTCTTATGCCATCCAACAAATGTCTGCTGATCTAAACGATTTGATCGAAAAAGACAAAAAGAGCCTGGAAATGCAACGCATTGTGAAGGAACTGGAACTTCAGGCACTTCAGAGCCAAATCAACCCTCACTTTTTGTTCAATACTTTAAATGTGCTGTCCAAGCTGGCTTTTCTGGAAGGAGCAGAGAAAACAAGTGATCTGATCATCTCCCTTTCCAATCTACTGCGATACAGCTTGCAAAAGCTAGATAAACCAGTTACCTTGCAGGAAGAGATTGCTCATATTAAGGAATATATCACAATTCAGATGACCCGTTTTCGTGATCGCATCTCGTTTGAAATTGACACTGATGCTTCTGCGTTACATGTGGCAATTCCAGCTCTCACGCTCCAGCCGCTGGTCGAAAATGCTTTTCTTCATGGTGTTGCAAGTATGGAACATGGAGCTGTTATCCGTCTTTTAATCCAAAGCACCTCCGAAGGAGTGTGTATTGTCTTGACAGATAATGGAGCCGGTATGCCGGAGGAGACACGGCTCTCGCTTCTACATTTCGAAGCAGAAACCGACCATAAAAACTCCACTGGTATTGGTACAAGCAATGTATTCAGAAGACTACAGCTTTTCTATGAAAGAGATGATCTTATCGAAATTGAAAGCAGACCCGGTAGAGGTACTTCAATCCTCATACGGATTCCAACCAAAACAGAAGGAGAGTACTCAAATGTACCGATTGTTGATCGCTGATGACGAACCACTTGAACGGGAAGGCCTAGAATGTATTGTTGAACGGTCGATGCCTGGAATATTCCACATTATACATGCTTCTAACGGCAGGATGGCAATCGAATTTGCTGAAGAGCATCGTCCCCATATTGCCATAATGGATATCAACATGCCCGGCATCGGTGGGCTAGAGGCTTTAAGGGAGATGAAACGCCGGCTCCCCAATACAAAATTCATTGTATTAACCGCATACGACTATTTCACTTATGCACAAGAAGCTCTTTCTCTAGGTGCAAAAGAGTACTTTTTAAAGCCCGCGAAACGGGAACAGCTCATCGAAGTTTTTCAACGGCTACTGAATGAAATTGAGCAGGAAAACCACTTAAGAATGCAGGAACTGGAAATGCGACATAAAGTTTCTCAGCTTCTTCCGCTTGCTGAAAATGAATTGGCATTAATGCTCATGCTTGACCAAACAGTGGATACAAACGCTGATCAGCTGTCGGAATGGCTCGACATCCCCCTTACCCGCGGTTGTGCAATAGTCGCCGCTTTTCATGGTGAAGCCTATATGCAGAAAAAAAACAAGATCTATGATTATCTCCGGAGCTTTGTCAAATCCCACAGTCCTGACTCTATTGTCAGTTCACTGATCAACCAGCATATGGTCATTTTTTTACACAAACCTACTTCCGTCAGTGAAACTAACTGGTACCAGAAGACGAAGCAACTGGCCGAGCAACTGTACGGAATTATAGAGCAGCACTTAGGTCTGAAAGTATCCATCGGGATTGGATCAACACACAGCAGAACCGAAGGGTTCCGCAAATCCTATTTTGAAGCAGTATTCGCCTCCACTATGTTGAATAAATTGGATAAGGCATGTCATTTCGACGACTTAAAACAACGTGACTCCCAACCTTATTCTTTCGGTACAGACGATATAGTAAACAATCAAACCCAACAATCCTATGTCACATTCGCTTTGCAGCGGATGCGCGAGCAACGCGTGGAGCAAACCCTAACTGTACTAGATAGGGCCAGACAATATATTTTGGAAAAGTTATCGGACGAATTGTCTCTGGAAGTTGTGGCTGATTTCGTTCACTTGAACCCCCATTATTTCAGTAAGATTTTTAAACAGCAATGCGGTGAAAGCTTTATCGACTATGTTACCCGCCTTCGTATTGAAAAAGCCATCTCTTTGATTAAGGCTGGACAATTATCCTTGAAGGAAATAAGCTTTGAAGTTGGTTACAAAGATCCCAACTATTTCAGTCGTGTCTTTAAAAAAATCACTGGCTTGGCACCTACTTCGTACAAGGATCAAAAATAGCACGGATGGATTTTTTTGATATCAGTAAACAAGAAAATGCTACTCCAGGCTTTAACTTTCTTCTAATCATAGCGAAGGTTGAAATAGTGCGGAAATAGCACAAATTAGTGAAGACGGTTCCTAATCACCCTTAAGCTGACGCATGCTATACTTCTTTTTGAAGATCTTATGTGATCTGTTATTAAGAAGGGGTTGGGAGTAAATGACTAGAGTATCAAGCAAGTTTATCTTTTTCTTCGGTTCGTTTGCCGGCATTTTATTTGGTTACGATATCGGTATTATTGCCGGTGCAGAAGGACACATCAAAAGCGACTTTAATTTAAGTTCCCTATGGATAGGGATCGTTGTTTCTTCTTTAATGGGTGGAGCGATTATCGGCTCTATTTTAAGCGGATTATTAGGGGATAAGTTCGGACGCAGGAAACTGATTTTAATTTCCTCGACGATTTTCTTTATCGGAGCCGTCGGTTCAGCAGTTGCCCCGGACGAAATCACCTTGACAATTGCGCGTATCTTCTTAGGAGTTGCAGTCGGTACAGCTTCTTCTTTGGTTCCTGCGTACATGTCCGAAATCGCACCGGCGAATATGCGTGGTAAGTTGTCCGGTTTAAACCAATTAATGATTGTAATTGGAATGTTGTTAAGTTATATTGTGGCATTCATTTTCGAACCAATACCAAACAGCTGGCGGTTAATGCTCGGTAGTGCCGCACTCTTTGCTATCATTTTATATTTGGGTATGCTCAAACTCCCGGAATCACCAAGGTACTTAATTAAAAACGGAATGAGCCAACAAGCACGCGAGGTACTAGCTTCTCTCCGCAGTTCAGATGACGAAATAAATGCAGAGATATCTGAAATTGAAAACGTTGCCGATCATGAAAAAACGGGGATATCTCAATTATTCCATAAGAAGTTTCGAATGGCGTTAATCATAGGGGTTGGCATGGCGACTTTTCAGCAAATCCAAGGCGCTAACTCAATCGTATATTATGCCACAAGTATTGCGCGTAACGTCGGTTTGTCATCGCAGTTAGCTGCCGGATTTACGGTGGTTGTAGGTGTAATCTTTGTGGTAACAACTCTTATCTTTTTGCAATTTGTCGATAAATTCAACCGCCGCACAATCCTTACGATCGGCAGCGCAGGTATGGCGCTTTCCTTCTTTACACCGGCTATTCTTGGCAAGTTCGGAGTCAATGACGGTATGCTCAACTGGATTACATTAATCGCCCTCTGCTGCTACATTCTGTGCTATGCATTTTCTTGGGCACCGCTTACCTGGATTATTGTCGGAGAAATTTTCCCGCTCTCAGTGCGCGGAATCGGAGGGGGAATCTCATCAGCCTTCAATTGGACTGGTTCACTAGTAATTGGACTTGTATTCCCTCTTCTTGCTGATAAGTTCAGTTTTGGGATTATTTTTTCAGCGTTTGGTGTCATTTGCATTCTGGGATTACTCTTTATACGGTTTATAGTTGTAGAAACGAAAGGCCGCACTTTGGAACAAATCGAAACAGAAATGGCAGCTCATTCTGAAAAAAAACAACTAAAACAAGTCACGAAAATGATTGAACGCTCTTTATAATGTAACAATGCGTGCCTGCAATGTCCGGAACCCCTAGGAGTACTATCCTGTCGCTGTATGATCCGCTCCGCCGACCCTGCTGCACAGTCGCCGCACCAGGAAACATCCAGTAGCTCCGAGAAAATCAAAACCACCCGTTCTACGGGTGGTTTTGATTACGAATATAAGATGATTTTTTCTCTTTTCATCAGCCACTTTTCGCAGCTTTCATGGGCGTTTTAGCAGCTTTGGTAATCCACCACATTCATCATTTATAGTGCTTCGCCGCCGTTACTTACCCGCACCGGCTATACCCGCAGTTACTGCAGGTCTTGCAGCCTTCGATGTTGACCAGCGAAGCGCTGCCGCAGGATGGGCAGAGGTCGCGGGAGGCGGTGGCGTGGCTGTGTGCGTCATGGCCGCCGTGGCTGTCGCCGGTGGACGCTGCGCCAGGGATGCTGGATTTCAGCTCGGCGCTCAGCGCCTCACCCAAATCCAGCTCCAGGGTGGCCGCGATTGGAGCGGCCACATGGTCGTCATGTGCATTGTTCTGCACATGGGTTTCGAGGGCCTTCGCCACTGCGTCGGCGATGGACTCGACGCGGTTCGCGCCGAAGCCGATGGCGCCGGAGCCGCCGATGCCCTTGAGATGCTTGATCAGCAGCTCAACCTTCTCGCCGTGATCGCCGTAGCGGAGGAACAGCGAGCAGACGCGGCCCAGCGCTTCCGCCATAGCGAAGACGTCGGAGCCGGCCTTGCCGACATTCAGGAAGATCTCGGCCGGAATGCCGTCAAGATCATTGATGGTGATATACGCCATGCCGAATGGTGTATTGATCTTATAGGTAGCGCCGCGCAACACCTGCGGGCGTTTTTTGTATTGTTTGTCTGCACTGCCTGCGGCAATGGCTTGCGGTGCAGGCGCTGCCGCGCTTGCTGTTACAGCAGGAGCAGCAGGCTCAGCAACCGGAGCTGCGGCTTCCGCTGCTGCAGCGTCTTTCTTGTCTTCCTTCTTCGACGTTTCGAGCACCTGTACATCGCGGCTGCCGTCACGGTAGATCGTTACGCCTTTGCAGCCCAGATCGAAGGCCATTTCGTACAGCTCTGCCGTCTCTTCGACGGTGAAGTCGGACGGGCAGTTCGCGGTCTTGGAAATTGAGCTGTCCACCCAGCGCTGGATCGCAGCCTGCACACGGATATGATCCTTGGCGGACAGGTCCATCGAGGTGACGAAATATTCGGGAAGTTCTTGACCCGGATGGGCCTCCAGCCATTCCTGGGCAATCGGCACGAACTGCTCATCGTAGCCGAGACGGCTCTGACGGAAGTATTTGAAGGCAAAATAAGGCTCGATGCCGGTCGATGTGCCGACCATTGTACCCGTGCTGCCTGTAGGCGCCTGGGTAATAACGGTAACATTGCGCATGCCGTGCTTGCGGATGGATTCGCCCACCTCAGGGTAGGTATCGGCGATATTTTTCATGAATCCGCTCAGCAGGTATTTCTCGGTGTCAAACGCCTGGAAGGAGCCTTTCTCCCCGGCAATTTCAGAGGAGGCCAGATACGCTTCGCGGGCCATGAAGCCGTATAGCTTGTCCAGGAACTCCAGTGATTCCGGGCTGCCATAACGGATGTTCAGCTTGATCATCAGCTCAGCCAGGCCCATTGTACCCAGACCTACGCGGCGCTCCTTGCGCTGATTGGCTTCATTTTCCGGGAAGTGGTAAGGCGTCTTGTCGATAACATTGTCCAGGAACCGCACAGAATAACGGGTGGTTGTGGCAAGATCGGCCCAATCCACATCATGATTCTTCGCATCGTAGAATTTGGAGAGGTTGATGGCGGACAGATTGCATACGCCCCAGCCCGGCAGACCCTGCTCACCGCATGGATTCGTGCAGATGATTGGATTGAAGTACCAGCTATTGGACATTTGATTGTAGTATTCCATGAACACTACGCCCGGTTCAGCCGATTTCCAGGCCGATTCAATGATCGTGTGCCAGACATCGCGGGCTTTGACTGTGCGGTACGGAATAACTGCGCGGCCAGCCGCCTTCCATTTATCCAGGTCTCCGTCCCATACTGTATCGTAATCAGGGTCCGTAGTATCCGGGAATACCAGCTCCCAGTCCAGATCCTCCTTAACAGCCTTCATAAAAGAATTGCTTACGCAAACCGACAGGTTGGCATTCGTTACCTGACCCATCGTCTGCTTCACGGTGATGAAATCGACGACATCAGGATGCCAGTCGTTAATCATCAGCATCAGCGCGCCACGGCGGCTTCCACCCTGCTCAATCAGTCCGGTTGTGTAGCTGAACAGTCCGCCCCAGGATACAGAACCGCTGGACGAGCCGTTGACGCCTCTGACGATGGCACGGCGCGGACGCAGCGAGGACAGGTTGATCCCGACACCGCCGCCGCGGGCCATGATCTCGGTCATTTCCGAGAGGGTCTGCATGATGCCGCCCCGGCTGTCTTTTGGCGAAGGCACAACATAGCAGTTGAACAGGGTCAGCTCTTCACTCGCCCCGGCGCCTGCGGCGATCCGTCCGCCCGGAACGAGCTTCCAGTCATCGAGAATCGAACGGAATTTGCTTGTCCATTCTTCCTGAAGCTCAGGTGTTTTCTCTACCGAAGCCATAGCGGAAGCGAGACGGTCCCACATTTCCTCCGGCGTCTTCTCTATGTTAAGCGTAAGCTTTTCTACATCCGATTCTACAAGCTCCCCGCTGCGTGTCTTCACCGTAACCGTACGTCCGCTGCGCGCAACGATCTCCCCTACTTCCTTGGTAGGAAACTTAGGATCGTCCTTCGTCAGCACAAGCACCACATCGCCAACCTTCGCATTGTTGCTGTCGGCATCCTTCCAGGCGTAGCGGTCCAAGAATATTTTCTCGCTCAATCCTTCAAGACGCTGTTTGCGTTCCTCTGTACTCAATAGAAAAACCTCCCGGTATTGTGATATGTAATTCCTTTTCAAGAAATACAGGCTGGCTGCCTTGTACGCTTGAAGTATTCAATGTCAATAAAAAACAACCGGAAAATGCCCGGTATAATCAAAGTTTTCAAGCATTTGTAACAATATATTGTGTCAGTCAGCTTTTCAACTATACCACATATTGTGTGGAAGGTCTTTTTCGAAAAATGCTGCATCTCGGCGAAATATCGGCAAAAGATGGCACATTTACTCCCTCTTGCTCGTTATTTTACAGCATGAGGCCGAAAATAGCAGGTTATGAATTCTCTCTTTTACGAGCATACTACTCCTACGTATTTCGATATGAAACAAGCGCCGGAGGAGACTGCTACATGACGCAATTATTCCGCAATTCCTTGCCGCAGGAAGGCATCCCTACTGCCCCGCTGCTGCCTGTTCCTCTGTCTTTTGAACGAAACTGGCTGCATGATTTAGAGTCAAGGCTGGACAAGGGCGGACCTTGGGGAGACTGGCGTTTATCCCGGCTGGCCGTTCAAGGCGAAACCTCGGCTCTGGTCACCAGCTTTGATGAGCTGCAGTGCATGAAGCATCTGTCCGGGTTATCCCCGCTCCCCCACCAGCTTGATACCGCCCGTAAGGTACTGTTTCAAATGTCAGGCCGCGCCATTCTTGCCGACGAGGTCGGACTTGGCAAAACCATCGAAGCCGGGCTGGTGCTCAAGGAATATCTGGTGCGCGGGCTTGTGACCAAGGTGCTGATTCTCGTTCCCGCCTCCCTTGTGCTGCAATGGGTGCGGGAGCTGAATACCAAATTCGGCATTTCCGCCGTTGCACAAAAAAAAGCGTATTCCTGGGACAACGACATTGTGGTCGCCTCCATGGATACCGCCAAACGTGATCCGCACAAGGAAACTCTGCTAAGCCAAGAGTATGACATGCTGATTATCGACGAGGCCCATAAGCTTAAGAACAAGAAATCGACCAACTACCAATTCGTTCAGCAGCTCCGCAAAAAATACTGCCTGCTGCTCACCGCTACTCCCGTGCAGAACGACCTTGGCGAGCTGTTCAATCTGATCACGCTGCTGAAGCCGGGCCAGCTCGGGAATCAGGGGGATTTTGCCGCCAATTTCGTGGTTGACAAACGCCAGCCGAAGAACGAGGTCCAGCTCCGGGATGAGCTATCCAAGGTTATGATCCGCAACCGGCGCGGCGAAGGTCCGGTCAGCTTCACGAAGCGCAAAGTGCGCAATATTCCGCTCACGCTCTCACCCGAGGAGAAAGTATTATATGACGGCGTTACCGCCTTTGTCAAAGACCAATATGAGGAAGCGGGCGGCAATCTCAGCAGCATGCTCTCCCTGGTTACGCTTCAGCGCGAGGTCTGCAGCAGCCGGGATGCCGTATTTGTGACCCTGGTCAATCTCATTAAGAAGCTTCCCGATGACTCTCCGAAGCGTGACAAGATGATGGGACTGCTGCAGAGCATCCGCACGGTCAAGACAAATACCAAAGCGGCGAAAACGATGGAGCTGATCCGTGAAATGAACGAAAAGGTGATCGTTTTTACCGAATACCGGGCCACTCAGGAATACCTGCTGCAGTATTTCCGTGAGCACGGATTGCAGTCCGTCACCTATTCCGGCGGGATGAACCGGGGGAAAAAGGACTGGATGATGGACCTTTTCCGGGGACGCGCCCAGGTGATGATTGCCACCGAAGCGGGCGGCGAGGGCATTAATCTGCAGTTCTGCCACCATATGATCAATTTCGATCTGCCCTGGAACCCGATGCGGGTCGAGCAGCGGATTGGCCGGGTGCACCGTCTGGGCCAGGAGAACGATGTGGTGATCTACAACCTCTCGACGGAAGGCACGATTGAAGAGCATATCCTCCACCTGCTGCATGAGAAGATCAACATGTTCGAGATGGTCATCGGCGGGCTGGATGTGATTCTGGAGCGTTTTGAGAAGAAGGAATCCCTGGAGAAAAGCCTGTACAAAATCATGCTCGAAGCCCGAAGTGACGAGGAGCTGCGCAGCGGGCTGGACCACATCGGCGAATCGCTCAGCGAGCTGACCCACAGCATTCAGCAGGAAGGCGGGGCTGTGCAATGAGCCTATCTGTGCAGGAGATACGCAAGCAGGTCATGGATTATCTGGAGGCGACGGAATGCTCAATCATCGAGGCGTCGCCGCTGCATGTGACGGTGAAGCTCTCGCCGGGCGCTGACCGGATGCTCACCGAACGGCCCTATTATTGGGGGTTCGTGGAGCGTACAGGCGTAGAGCCTGAGACGCTGTCGTTCACGTTCGTCTTCGAGCCGGAGAAGTACGACAGCCTGGCCGCCGGCGGTGTGCCTGGCGGCAGTGTGACTGGCGGCGCGCCGCCAGCAGGCGCGGCTTCGCCAGGGGGCGCGGCTGATCCGCAGGACAGCATCCTCGCCCGTTACTTCGGGAACGTTCCGGCGCTGCCGCGGATCGGTCCGGGCATGATCAGGCGCGAGGATGTCATTTACGGCAGCAAGCGGCTGCGGCAAATCTGGGCTGCGGCCCGGGAGGAGGGCAAATGCCTGCAGCTCTTCGAGGACCCGGGACGCAGGCAGCGGCTGACCTTGTTCTCGGCAGCCTACGAGCCGTGGCTCGGCGTCTGCTACAAGGTGGAGATGACCTGCGATCTGAAGCGTGAGGAGCTGCATTATATCGGTGTCTCACTCACCACCGGGCTGATTGTCCCTGACTTTGAAGCCAGGCTGGCCTCACGGGAGTTGACGCCCCGCCTGCCCGAGAATGTTCACATTCAGCCATCGGAGCTGACTGTTGCTGCCGGAGCAGAGAGGCTGGAGGGCTATCTGACCTCGAAGCTGGCGCTAATGGACTACACCTGGGCCGAGGAAGCCCGCGAACGGCTGGAGCTGGAGCTGGGGATTGTGGACATTTACTACGCGGAGCTGCTCAAGGAGCAGGATGAGGAGAAACGGCTGGCTATAGAGGAGCAGTACAACCGCCGCCGCAAAGAGACAACCTGGCAGTATGAGCCGCAGATTGCAGTTTCTGCCGTAACCTACGGCCTGTTCCATCTGCGGAGCACATAAGATGCGACCCTGCTCGCTAAAAGCAGGCAAAAAAACAGTGAATTTCCCGCACCGCGGCGGACAGCAAGCAACAGCCTTTTCAGGGCTTGTCCTCTACAATAAGCATCAGTACTATTATTAAGAAAGGTGAGCGATCACATGAAGATAAAAGCAAGGCAGAAGGACGTTTTCGGACGGCGTGTGCGGCTCGTCCTCTGTCTGTGTCTTGGACTGGTCGGATTCTCGGCTGTCTCAGCTTTCCCTCCGGCGCTGGCCGCTACCGGAAGCAAGGTTACGGTCACCCAGGCGGTATCCAAGGATCATTTGCCCCTTCTCACACTGAAGTCCGTTCCTTCACCTGAATCCCTGCAGGACTTTACCCGCCGCACCATCCGCAAGCTCTCGGCCGATGCTCCTTTTACAGCCTGGGCGGATGCCGGAACCGAATATTTCCCCTTGGGTCCGGGAACACATGGCTGGCTGGTTAATGTGGTAAACGGGGAACAGCGGATTGGGTATCTCGTCATCTCCGCTACGGAACAGGGCGGTTATATGCTCAGCGAATACGGGGCCGGAAGCTACGGTCTCCCTTACAGTCTGCAAGATCTGCGCCAGTTTCTGGTGCAGCAGGAACTTATCCCATCAGCTTATTCTGGAAAGCTTGAATTGACAGCGCTCTACGCACCGCTGCTGCCGCTATGGAAGTTAACAATGGACCAGACAACACTATATATCAACGCTTCAGTATTGCAGGTTATGCCGTGGAGCCCTAGCCAGGCGGAAGCGGTCCTTAAGCAAACGCTTGATGGAGCCTCATCCTTATCCAGCCTGGATACAGGCCGTTCACCTCTTCCGGCTTACCGGAGCGGAGGCCAGGATGATCCGTATGCAGACCTGTTGTGGCTCACAGCACCGTCACTGAAATCCTTGAGCGGAGACAGCATTGCAGCTTTGCTGGCTGCAAGCGGCAGTCTTGCCTTTCAAGCTGCCGGCCGCAATGACACCCTAGGTGCGCCTTTTATGGTAACGGGCTATCAGAGCTGGCAGTTAACCTCATCCGGCAGCAAGGACGAAAGCCGCCGCCCAGCTATCGTGTACGCCCTTTCCGGGCCGGAGGGCAGGCGTTATCTCCCTCTTGCGGCTCTGCTGGAGAATGGGACTTTCCACAAGCTGCCGTCTTCCGGCAGTTCAGCCCCCAGCACAAATGTAGCAAAGACAGACCGTTCCAATCGGCAATAGCTCACCACATATATGCATACATGCAAACAGCCTTCCTGGACTGCCGTGTTAACGGCTCCGGGAAGGCTGTTTGCTGTTTCGTGAAGCTATTTCTTGTTGCTGTGCGTCCGCTGACTGCGCCAGATGGACCAGCTAAGCGGGAGCATGCCGAACCATTTCTCTGCCCACGGCTGCTTCCGGGCCTTCCTGCGTTCCCGGCTGGCCCGCGGGTCCTCCATATAGACAACTACCTTCTCCGTAATATATTTTACCAGTTCATCCCCACCGGAAGCCATCCCTTGTCCCTCCTGTTCCCTCAAATAGAAATCCCCGCAGCTATCCTCTAAGTCTCCACGATTCTAGTGTGCTCCATTGCGCTTTGATCTAAACTATGGATTTGCAATTCGCATAGTATTGCCTGCTCCGGCACATTCTAACAAAGAATTCAATGAAGACAAGCTGCAAGACCATTCATGGACAAGGAGGCCGTTCACTTGAGAACCTTAATCCATTCAAGCAGAAACATCTGTGCCGTCCCTAAAAAGACGGCCGCAGGAGCTGACAGGCCGCTTCGCCGTTTATGGCTGCTCCTGTCTGCCTCCGGGCTGCTGCTGTCTCTGCTGACCGGCACCACTGCGGGTGCACAGACCTCTGCAGAGCCGTCACATCATAGCACAAAGCCGGATCGCCAGCGAATGCTTGGCCATGACCAGCGGATCATTCTTATAGATGCCGGACATGGGGGAATTGACGGCGGAACCTCGCATGGCTCCATTCTGGAGAAGGACATTACGCTTGCCATCTCCCGCCGCTTGTTCCTGCTGCTGCGCAGCGACGGCTTTGACGCCATCCTCAACCGGACCGGCGACTATGCGCCAAGCGACGATAACCGCTGGCTGCGGAGCTCCTCACGTCATATGCGCGACTTGGCCCAACGCAAAGAGCTGGCGGAAACGCTGCCTGCGAATGTAGTGGTCAGCATTCATGTGAATTGGGCCCGTTCACCGGCAAAACACGGACCGCTAGTCCTATACCGCCAGGAAGGGCGCAGCTACCTGCTTGCCCATTCGATTCAGGACCAGCTCAATCAGCTTTACGGTGTAAAGACTGATTCCATGCCGGGCAAGCCCTTTTATCTGCTCAACAAAATAACCGCCACAACAGTTATCGTTGAGGCGGGATTCATCAGCAGTCCGGCTGACCGGGAAAAGCTGTGCAGTCCGAAGGGCCAGGAGGAGATCGCAGAAGCCATTGCGGGCGGCATTGCTGCGTATCTTATGGAAGTGTGACATGGGAGCTCCATTTCCACTGGTTTTTAACCAAATCGGAGATTCCGACAAATTCGACGCTGTTCTTTAGTTCGGCAATGCCGCTGCGGATGCCTGCAGCGGTCTCTTTGCCGTGAATGCCGACATGGCCAATCGTTACACAGTATTTTTGATTCAGTGCTCTTTCCTTCACCAGCCGCATTTGCTTCACAACATGGCTTGCCGTATGAACATCATCCAGGAAAATGTGATTCTCGACCGGAGGCAATCCCATCTCCCGGGCCACTCTTCCGGCAATCGAGCGGTAATTGGTATGACTGTCCACAAAGAACAGCCCCCGCTCCTTGCAAACGGCCAGAATAATGCCCATCACCCGCTCGTCTCCGGTCACCTTGGAGCCCATATGATTGTTGATTCCGATGGCAAATGGAACATTGTCCAGCGCCGCCTCCACCCGCTGGCGGACCTCCGCATCGCTCATTCGGGTCAGGATTGCTCCGGGTCCCAGCCATTCCGGCTTACCCTGGCGCGGCTCCATCGGCAGATGCACCAGCACATCTAGCCCCCGCTCGTGGGCACGCCGCGCATCCTTCTCCGACGTAGGCAGGAATGGCATCACCGCAACGGTAAATTTGACCGGCAGTGCGAACATCTCCTCCGTGCCCCGCATGCCGTTGCCGAAGTCATCGACAATGAGTGCTACCCGGCTGCGGGAGGCAACGCTATCCTCCGGCTGCTCGCGCGTGCCACTGCCCGGAGCCGGCTCTGCTTGCAGCGTCGTCCCGCTGCCATAGGAGCCTTGCGCAGCAATATCTGCGCCAAGTGCGGGCGGCGTTGATAAGCCGAGCGTGGTCATGATGGCGACCACGGCTGCAACAAGTATATTTCTCTTAATAATCTTCAAAGGGAACGCCTCCTTCGTGTTGGTAAGCCATTGTTCTCATTGTTTGGAACACGAAGGATAAATATGTACGGCAGCGACTACGCAATAATTAACAATCGTCAGGCCCCCTGCCGCCCCCGCTTATCTGCGGCAAGTATCGCTTCCAGTACCTGCTGCGGCGAGACAGTAAATGGCATGCACGACATCGGCCCCTCCTCCGCACAGCTTGCCGAAGCAACCTCCGCGAGTTTCTCCTGCGGAATGCCGGACAGGCCCATTTCACTTAAGGTTACCGGCAGTCCTGCCATCCGGCAAAAGTCAACAACCGTATCAATCTCCGCCGCCGGGGCTTGCTCCAGCATGAGCTGCGCCAGCGTGGCGAAAGCGACCTTCTCGCCGTGCAGCACATGGCGGCATTCCTCCAGCAGCGTCAGTCCGTTATGAATCGCATGAGCCGCTGCCAGCCCTCCGCTCTCAAAACCGATGCCGCTGAGATAAATATTGGCTTCGACAATCCGCCCGACAGCATCCGAACCCCGGCCTTCCCGGCAATCCCGCAGCGCCTCTGCGCCGTACTCAAGCAGCGTGTCATGACAAGCCTTGGCAAGGGCGAAGGCGGCGATGGAGCCGCTGCCCCCGGCCTGGGTAAGCGCGCCGGAGCGGCGGCAGGCTCTGGCTTCATAATACGTGGACAAGGCGTCGCCCATCCCGGCAGCCAGCAGTCTTGGCGGAGCCTTGGCAATAATATCGACGTCCGCAATCACGACATCCGGGCTGCGCCGCAAGGGAAGGTACCGGTCTAATCTGCCGTCCTCCGTATACAGCACAGATAAGGCGCTGCATGGCGCATCCGTGGAAGCAACGGTAGGAACGAGAACGACCGGCAGGTCCGCGAAGTGGCTGACGGCTTTGGCCGTATCCAGTGTTTTGCCGCCGCCGATCCCCACAATTACGCCTATGCTGCCCGCTTCGACATCAGCCACAATTTTGCGCACCTGCTCAAGGGAGCATTCTCCTCTGAATTCATGCTGCACAAGCCGGGCGGAATATCGCTCACAGCTCTGCGTAATCTCCTCTCCGTAGAGGGATAAAATAAACGGATCTATAAGGGCATAAGCCCCCTGCGCCCCCATTTGTGAACAATATAATCCAAGCCTCTTAATCTCGCCGCCGCCCTGGATATATTTTGACGGTGAGCTGATGATTTGCGTCATAGGTAATTCCTCCTTTTTTACCTTTGCTGCGGTTCACGCTTCCACACTTCCACACGTCCAAAAGCGCGCAGCAGCAGCAGCTTCTCAATGATAATTTCGGTCTTCCACCAGTTCTCGCTTATGGCGAACTCCCGCTCATAGGCTTCCCAGCTCCAGGTCAAATTCCAGATTCCCTCCGGGTTCCTTCCCGCCAGAAGATAATCCAGCTCTTGGTGGAGTAAATCAGCGTTATCCTCATAACCCGGGCTTTCCGGTGATTTGATAAAAAACGAAGGTCTGCAGCTATATCCGCTCCAATTCCCGGCTTCCCGGTGTATCAGCACTGTAATCTGGCTTGTAGCAGCTTCTCGCAGCTCCACATAAGGAATTGTCTCCCGCAGGCCTGTCTCCGCAATACAATCCAAGAGTGTAATGAAACACTTTAGCGGATGCATTTCAATATTTGAATTTGCCAGAAATAGCTCACTTAATTCCCTGGCTATACTCATTCCGCGCTCATAGAGTCTACTGCTGCTGTCAGCAAATTTCAGAATGAATCCGGCCAGAATCGCCGTTGGATTGAAGATGCTGCGGGCAGAGCTGTTCGAGCTTGTATGCCACCAGGGAGCATGGGGATATCCGTTGCTTGATTCCACAACATTTTTCCACGAGCCGCCTTCCATATCCGCTCCACTATCCAAGTATTTCAGAATCCCCTGAACCACTGGGTGAGCTCCATCCTCAAAGTGAACCTCCAGCAGCTTCTCAACGGCATTGGCTGTCTGAACCGGCGAAGAATAAGGGTTCCACGAATCGGCCTCCAGCGCATGTGCGAATCCCCCATCCTCATTCTGATACACCGCTAACGCTTCCAGCACAGCAGAGACCGGCCCTGCTTCGAAATGAAATTTCCATCTGGCCAGATCAACCGGGCGGGCATTGCGATAAACCCAGTTTCTTATAGCTTTGAAATCCTGCTCCGATACATTCATTAACATTCTCCTCGTGTATGGAATGGTTAATATTCTTTATAACTTTTATTAAAAAGGACTCTCCCCTGGATTGCTGTGATTGATTTAACCTGCTGCTTAACATAAGCTATTGAGTAACGGGGTTATAGAATAGCAGAGGAGGGACTTATGAGGAATTCGGCCTTCAGGAAAACGTATGACTTCTCGAAGCAATTGTTCCTGAAAATCAAGCTCGATGATGTACAAGGAATCGGTGCGCAGCTAACCTACTATTTAATCCTTTCCCTGTTCCCTTTTCTGATCTTTATTATGACGCTGATCGGGTATGCCAATATTTCGCTGGAGGATAAGATTCGTGATCTGGAGCAAATCATGCCGGCGGAAGCCATTTCCATTATTGAAGAAATTCTAAAAGACGTTTCCGAGGGCCGGAGTCAGGCCTTGCTGTCCTTCGGGATGCTGGCTACACTTTGGGCCGCTTCCAAAGGAATCAATGCGATTATCAAAGGCCTTAACCGTGCCTATGATATTGAGGAGAGCAGGGCGTTCTGGAAGGTGCGGGGCATAGCTTTCCTGGCTACGCTGATCATCGGTTTTGTCGTGCTGCTCAGCATTCTGCTGCTCGTCCTTGGCACCTGGCTGAAGACGAAAGTGTTTCTGCTGGCCGATCTTCCCTACGGGCTCCAGAAAATATGGAACCTGCTGCAGTATGCCGTCCCTCTGCTTGTCCTGTTTGTTGTCTTTACCCTGCTGTACTGGATTGCTCCGAGCCGCAGACTGACGCTAAAAGAGGTCATGCCCGGCGCGATGTTTGCAACCATCGGCTGGATCACAACCTCCGTTCTCTTCTCCCTGTACGTTAATCAGTTCAGCGATTTCACCAAAACCTACGGCAGCCTCGGCGGCGTCATGGTTCTGCTGATCTGGCTGTACATCAGCTCCATCATCATCCTGGCAGGCGGCGAGATCAATGCCATCCTGATGAAGCGCTCAGGGAAGCGGCCGTAATTCTCACTTAGCCTCCGTGTCCGGCAAATATGCACCTTCCTCCCTCAAGCGTCTGCGCAGCGCGGGGATATCCACGGCATGCACATCATGATCCGGGAGCACGGCGGCCATGGCTCCGGCTATTCCGGCAGCCTCGCCCATCGCCAGACAGACCGGCATGACTCTGACGCTGCCCTGCACCTCGCGCACGCAGGAAATGGAGCGCCCGGCAACCAGCACATTTTTCAGCGTACGGGGAGTCAGACAGCGGTAAGGAATGCCATGCGATTCGCCCGGACCGTAACGCTTAATCACCTCAGGCTTCCCGCCAGCCTGCTTCTCTTCCTTCTCCGTCCCGTGGATATCAATAAAATAGCTGTTGCGGCAGATTTCATCTTCGAAGCTGCGGCGGCTGACATAATCATCAACGCTAAGCACATAATCCCCTATAATTCTCCTCGTCTCCCTGACCCCCATCAATGACCCGGTATTGGCAACATATGAGTTGCCGTAGGCGGCGGGCAGAAATTCCGCAAGCGCATCCCTATAGGCTGCGGCCAGCTTGCGGCCCTGCATCAGAGCCTCAGATATGGATAACACCTCTGTATTGTCCACGTCCCATAAATGTCCGGCATTGAACCCTACTGTTCTGGGGGCAACGATATTGTTGCAAATATGCGAGTCCGGGATCAGAGGATAGCGGCCAGAGGCGAGGATATCATAGATCGGACTGGTTTTATTGTTGTTATGCAGCATCGGTCCATGATGATACGCATACTCATCCACATTCCCCAAGGTGAAGCAGTGGGTGGCAGGCATCAGCTCGCCGGTGGCAGCGTCCCCTTTGAGGTATTCCGCGCCCGCCCATGCGGCAACATCAGCATCCCCCGTACAATCAATATATACCTTGGCCTGCAGAGCCTGGAGACCGCTTTTACTGGCTGTGATGAGTGCCGTTACATTACCCGATTCATCCGTATCTACAGCTCCAAGCTGCGTCATGAACAGAACCGTAACCCCTGCCTCCTGAACCAGCTCATCGTAGACGACCTTCAGCTTTTCCGGTTCAATGGGCACCCAGTCCATCGCTTCCTTGCTGACATGCGGCATCTGCGCCTTCAAGGCCTCAAATACCTTCACCGCCAGCCCTCTGTAGATGATGGTCTGCATATCGGAAAAAGGACACCACGCCGGAACAAGCCCCGACGTCCCCATTCCGCCCAGACTGCCCGTTGCTTCAATGAGCAGTGTTCTTGCGCCTTCCCGCGCCGCTGCAGCGGCGGCGGTACATCCGGCCGGTCCTCCCCCGACAACAATGACATCCCACGAAGCCTGAAGCGGAATTTCCCTGCTCATCCTGTAGCTGCCCATGCGCTTCCCTCCCCTAGACTATTTCTTCACCGAAGCATACCACTCGTTGATCTCCTTGGCACTGGCTTCTCCTCCGGCGGCATTAAATTTCTCGGTGAACGCTGCCACAGCATCCGTAGATTCCTCGCCCACAATAACCTTCACGGCAAAATCATTGATCATCTGATTCAGCGAAGCGTTGTTCTTGGCGTACTCCGGCAAGGACGGGGCCATGGCCAGCGGATCGGAAATTCGGTCTTCCGCAGGAATTTCTTTGTTCAGGAAGGTGAAGCCTGCGAACAAACGCGGGTCCTTCTGGACACGAGCCTGCCAGTAGACCGGATACATTTTCTCGTCGATCCCGGTCAAATAGTTGCTGGCCAGCCCGCGTTCATCCGTAAAGAGCGGCAGAATCGGGCTGTACACGCCGTCTTTGTATGTGAAGTGTTTGCCTTCCTCTCCAATAGCGATCAGCTTGAAGGTATCTTTATCCAGCTTGGCATTGATCCACTTGATTGCATCCTCCGGGTGCTTCGAGGATTTGGGAATAAAGGTCAGCCGGTCGAATCCGCCGCTCATCCCGATGCCCGCCTGCCCGTCTTTGCCCTTCAGGGCCGGAACATAGGCATATTTGGCATCAGGGAAGTTTTTGGTCAGGGCATCGGCAATGCCCGGGATGTCATACCATGCCAGCGGGATCACGCCGACCCGTCCGCTGGTGAACTTCTCCTTCAGTGTGGCGTCCTTGTTCACAGCAAATTCCTTATCCAGCAGTCCTTGCTTATACAGGCCAGCCATATAGCTGAGGTATTCCTTGAACCCCGGATGCAGCGGCGTCGCCACCAGCTTGCCATCCATCACATTCCAGCCCGTACCGATGCCGAAAGCGCCGGTTACATTCACCATCGTGGCGAGTGCGCCGTCAATCGACAGGGGGGCGCCTTTATCGCCGTTGCCGCCCGGGTCTTTTTCCTTAAAGGCCTTCAGGACTGCCGTCAATTCATCCAGTGTTGCGGGCATCTTAAGGCCAAGCTTATCCAGCCAATCCGTGCGGATCATCAGACTGCTGCCGGCAAACTCCCCCGCCCGGTTCGGAATGGCGTAAATTTTGCCATCCACCTTCATGGCCTCGAAGGATTCGGGGGAGATGGAGGCTTTGATATTCTCGCCATACTTGTCAATTAGCGGTGTCAGATCGACGAGTGCACCCATTTTGGCATAGTCGGTATAGACTGCCTTCTCCCCCGTGATGGTAATGACATCGTAAGGCTCGGCGGAGGAGATCAGCAAATTCAGCTTATCCATGGCCTTGTCGGCAGGCAGCATCTCGTATTTAACCTTGTAGCCGGTTTGCTCCTCCACCACCTTTGCCAGTGTGTACGTATTGTAGTCATCCTTCGACCATAAATTAAGCGTTTTCAGCTCCGGCTTGGAACCGCTCTCTGTTTGTGCACCAGCCGTTTGCTCTGCTGAATTTTCTGCTGCCCCCTCCTTGTTCGTATTGCCGGATGAACTGCAGCCAGCTATCGATGTCACAAGCCCTGCACACAGAAAAAGCGTCAGCCATTTTCTATTTATCATATGAAATAAACCTCCCTATAAGTTCTGAAATCTGCAGGTCAGCCCTTCACCGAGCCAATGAGCACCCCTTTGATGAAATACTTCTGCATAAACGGATATACGAGCAGAATCGGTACCGTGGACGCGACGACCGTAGCTGCGCGGATGCCTTCAGGCGGCATGTTCATCAGATCATCTACGCTTTTGTTCGTGAGATTCGCAGCATTTGCGTCCATTACCACATCCTGCAGATAGAGCTGGAGCGTCTTGAGCGCGGTGTCGTTAATGTAAATCATCGGGCCAAAATAATCATTCCAATAACCCACGGCATAGAACAGCGCAATAGTTGCGATCACCGGCATACTGAGGGGCAGGATAATCCGGAACAAAATAGTGTAGGTCCTCGCTCCGTCAATCCGTGCCGATTCCTCCAGCGCTTCGGGCAGACTCTCGTAATAGCTTTTGATAACCAGCATGTTAAAAACACTGATCATCCCCGGCAGAATCAGCACCCAGAGATTGTTGATCAGATGCAGCTGGCGCATCAGCAGATAATTGGGAATCAAGCCGCCATTAAACAGCATTGTAAAAATAAACAGCACCATAAAGAACGAAATGCCGGGCAGATTCCGTTTGGATAACGGATATGCCGTAAGCGCTGTCATTAGAATGGAAATAATAGTTCCGATGACAGTAACACCAACGGAAATGCAGAAAGCCCGGATGAACATAGAGGAGGAAATCACCTGCGTCAGGGTATCGAGCTGGAAACCTACGGGCAGGATGCCCACTTTGCCGGAAGTAATCGCCCACTCCTCGCTCACGGATTTAGAGAAGACACTGGCCAGCGGCAGCAGCATAATCAGTCCCAAGGCAATCAGGAAAAGATACACACCGGTATCCAGCAGCAGATCGCCTTTGGTCCGTTTTGTCATTGTTGTCCTGCTCCTTTCTTCCTCACCAGATTCCGCGCTTCAGCAGCTTACGGCTGATATAGTTGCCGGAGATAATGAGAATAAAGCCTACGACTGAGTTGAACAGTCCGACCGCTGTACTGAAGCTGTAGTCCATTTTGCCAAGACCGATCCGGTACACAAAGGTCCCGATGACATCAGCCGTCTGGTAGACCACGGGATTGTACATTGTGAGAATCTGCTCAGTCCCGGCATCCAGCACCGAGCCCAGGCGGAGAATGAACATCAGTACCACAGTAGGCAGAATACCCGGGAGCGAAATATGCAGCATTCTGCGGATTCTTCCCGCCCCATCAATGGCAGCGGCTTCATATTGCTCCTGGTCAATTCCGGCTATGGCTGCGATGAAGACAATGGCATTCCAGCCTACCTCCTTCCAGCCGGCAGTGAAGACCACCAGACTGCGGAAATACTCATTGCTGACAAAAAAGCTGACCGGCTCTCCGCCGAACCACTGGATAATGTTATTGACGAGCCCCCCTGAGGTGGAGAGAATCGTCACGAACAGTCCGGAAATAATGACCCAGGACAGGAAGTGCGGAAGATAGATAATTGTCTGGATCGTTCGTTTGAACAACATGAGACGGACCTCGTTCAGCAACAGTGCAATGAAGATAGGTACGGGAAAAAGCAATACGATCTTATACACGCTGATCAGCAGCGTATTGATAAATACCTGCCCGAACTCCTCGGACTGTATAAGCTTATGAAACTGCTCCAGCCCCACCCACTCGCTGCCTCTGATGCCGTCAAAAATATTGAAATCCTGAAATGCAATCAGCACGCCGTACATAGGCGTATATTTGAAGAGCAGCAGAAACAATAGTCCAGGGATCAGCAAAAGATAATAATCCCTGTTCCTCCATGCCAGCCTCCACTTGCTTGCGGACCTGATTCTGGTTGCAGCTATCTTGCTCTTCCGCTTCAAATCCGTGGCACCTGCGCCCAAGTTCACTCACCCCCAACAGTTTGTGAGTTGATTATACTGATGAACCGGGAGTGGCTTGTAGAGGGTAATCTGATTATTTCTGGTCTCTGGCGACTGTAAACGAAAGCAGCGGGTCAATCCGCCAAAACTGCTTTTATTCTGACTCTTACAGTGGTGCCTTTGCCCAGCTCCGTCTCAATGGACAGGCCATAGCGGTTCCCTGCGAAATAGCGGATTCTTTCGTTGACGTTATAGATTCCAAACGAGCCGTCCATACCGTCCGTATTCAGCACTGCGGAGGGCTCCAGCAGCAGACGATGGGCTTGCTCCCGGTCCATGCCGATACCGTCATCCGCAACGCTAAGCACGATATCCCCTTTTTCCAGGCACGCTGAGATCTCGATGGTTCCCTGCTTGCGTTTGGTCTTACGGATGCCGTGCAGCAGCGCATTCTCCACCAGGGGCTGCAGCGTCAGCTTGGGGATGATATATAGCTCAAGCCCAGGCTCTGCGCGGATGGTAAAAGTAAAGGTGGACGGGAAACGGTTCTGCTGAATCTCCAGGAACACCCGGGCCAACTCCAATTCATCGGCAATGCTGACATTGTCACGGCCTTTATTTAGGCTGAGACGGAAATACTGGGCAAGCGACTCAATCATCTCGCTGGTGTCCTCCGCGTCATGGGAAATGGCGGACCAATTGATCATATCCAGGGCATTGTACAGGAAGTGAGGATTGATCTGGGCCTGCAGGGTCCTTAGCTGGGCCTCCCGCTCCTGCATCTTTGCCTTATACGATTCTTCCATCAGATTATTGACCTTATGGATCAGATGGTCAACGCTGCGTTCCAGCAGCCGGAAGTCCCCGTCCGGCATGGAGCGGCGGTCCTCCAGCCACCCGATGCCCTCCTTGCGGATCATCCGTAGAATCATCTGTACTCTGCGCTGCATACCCTGGATCATGAACATCAGCAGCACAAACACGAGCACAAGGAACATGACTGTAATTCCCGCCAGAGTAGCAATGCTGGTGAACTGGCCGAGCGCCGTGGCCCGGTGGGAGATCTCCGCTTCGGATACCTGCGCCACCAGCTTCCAGCCCGTGGTTCCGACGGTTGTATAGACCACATTCACCTCGTCATGGCCTATAGTTCTTTTCAGAATCCCTTCTTCAGATCGCCTGATCGTACCCAGCAGATCTTCCGGGAGGGCAGTCAATTCTTGCTCAGGGCTTCCCCCGGCGTTCTTCGCCTGCTTCTGGTCCATCGGCTCTGCGCTGTAAATAAGCACACCGTTTCTATCCAGCAGATAAGGTTCATATCTGTCCGAGAACTGCAGCTTTGACAGAACCTCTCCAACTAATGATTCAGACACATCCATAACCATAATACCGACGATTTCCTCATATTCCCGGGGGTTGCGAAGCAGCCGTGCTACAGAAAAAATCTCTTTTTCCCCGATATCGTTATAGATTTCCGGATAGACTCCGGTCCAGACCATACCTCCACCAGCCTCCGTCACAGCCTCGTACCAAGGGTATTTCTCCATATCTGCCAGCGGATATAGATTGACCCGGTCGCCGCCGTACATCCGGGAAGAATCGACAAAAAACCGCAGCCGGAAAATATCCTCATTCTCCTGGGCGGTTTCGGCCAAATTGCGCAGCTCCTTAATTTGATTGAGCTGATCCGTTATTTTTTTCTTTTGCAGCAGATTGTCGTATAGGATTTGGTTCATGAAGACAGAGTTGCTGCTGTCACGGATATGGTTAAGCTTATAGGTCAGATTCATTCCCGCCTGCTTAAGCGTAAGCTGCATCGTGCGGGTAACTTCCTTCTCCAGAGTGTCACTTGTGCGCTCATAAAAGGAGGCCAGCATAATCGACACCGGTAGCAAAATAAGCAGTGTATAGGCAAGCAGCCAGTTTCTTGCGGCCAGGATGCCCTGTCCCAATCCGGTAAGATAAATCCAGGCATTTTTCATTGTGCGGACACCTCGTTTCCCTCACCTTTATTCCGCAGCCTTCTCATTTGCACAGTGCTCATTTATGCTGCTCCCTGTAGGCGCTTGGTGTACTTCCGGTTATTTTTTTGAACAGCTTGCTGAAATGGCTGGGGTCGGTATAGCCTACCGCATAACAGACCTCATACAATTTATTCTGCGGATCTTTAAGCATGTCTTTAGCCTTTTCGATTCTCACTTTGGTCAGATACTCAAATAAGGTTTCCCCGGTTTCTTGCTTGTACAGCAATCTGACGTAGGTGGGGCTGAGATATACGCCTTCAGCGATGTCTGAAGCGGTCAAATTCTCGGAATAACGCTGCTCAATGAGTGACCGCACCCGTTCAATGACTTCACTGGCCTTTCCACTGCGCTTCACTTGGGCAAACCTGCAAACCTGCAGCAGATACGACTCTGTATACTGCAGCAAATCAAGCATCGTTTCCTGCCGCATCACCTGCCTCCAGGCCTCCAGCTCTTTGCGCTCCCACTCTTCTGTCATCCCGTTCAGCTCAAGCATGACCTGCCCGGATTGCAGAATCAGATGGAGACTGACGTTCTGGGCATAACGGGAGCCTTGTCCCCGGTTCTGCTCCAGTTGTGCAAAAATCAGCCCCAGCTCAAGCCTCACACGCTCCCCGTCCCCGGACCTTAGTGCAGAGAGCACGCGTTCCCCCCACTCCGCTTCATACCGGTACCGCAGAAGCTCTCCAGTCTCCAGTTTGTCCATAGTGAGAATGCGGTTTTTGCCCAGATACCATTTCTGGTCTGCTGCCCCTCTCGCCTGCTTGTAGGATGCCGGCAATTCCGGCAAGCTGCTCGCTCCTTCTCCCACTCCAATGGTTACACTGAGCTTCAACCATTTCCTTAGATTATCCCGAATGGATTCCGCCAGCGTAAGCAGCTCCTGTTCCGGGGACTGGGCCTCCTCAGCCTCACCAGGGTCTCCATCCTCCAGTTGCCGGGTCAGCAGAATGCCCACATATTCTCCGGGCTGCTTCTCAAAAGTAATTCCCCGCATCTGCTTGTCGATTAATTCCTGTATAATATTCAGCACCGTATAGGATAGCAGCTGCTTATCCTGTTCGCTGCGGGTATCCAGCACCTGCGGTACATCGTCAATCATAATTACAATAACGATGTAACCGTTTACAGATAAAAGCGGCAGACCCAAAAACTCCAGCTTCTCCCGAATGTGCGCCGGATTGATACTGTCACTGACTATTGACAGCAGGAACCTTTCCCGCAGCAGCGGCAGGCTCTGCGCCAGCTTGACCTGCATCTCCTTAACCCGGCTGCGTTCCCGCGCTTCGGCATCCAGAGCTTCGGTTACCTTGCCCATCACAGCGGTCAGCTCTTTGCGGCGGATGGGCTTCAGAAGGTAATCCACCGCATGGATCTGCAGCGCCGACCGCAAATAATCGGCATCATTGTGCCCGCTGATAAATACGATTTTGACGAAAGGCAGAACCGCGCGCACTTCCGCAGCCATCCGAATGCCGTCCAACGATGGCATCTGCACATCCGTAAGCACAATATCCGGCTTCAGTTCCTTGATCAGCTCAAGTCCCGTATCCCCGTCATCCGCCGTTCCAATCAGCTTAATCCCCTGCCCCGCCCAGTCCACATAGCTGCGCAGCCCGTTAAGTACGGACGGCTCATCGTCCACAATGACCAGTGTTCTCATAAGGTGGCTCCTTTCCAAATATCCTCCTTACAAAAATTTCTACAAACAAAGATGTTCTCCTTCCTATAGCAATTTCTGTTGGATTGATCATGAAAAAGCGCCCGGTTTCCCGGACGCTTCATGATTACCGCTCTTTAGCTGTCAGATCGTATGCGAAGCAGGCCGCCCCCTCGGACTCCTTGAAGCCCTCTCCGATATACAGCGCTTTGGCCCGCTCATTTTCCCCATTCACACATAGAATTACCCGGTTGTAGGCATGGTCGCTCGCGAACCGCAGTGCCGCCCTCAACAGAATCCTTCCCAGACCCTTTCCCTGATATTCCGGCAAAAGAGCCAGCGGCCCAATGTTCATAATCGGGGAGCCTTCATACTCATCCGCAGATCCCCTCACGATGCCTACGGCTTTACCGCCGTTGTACAGCATCAATAACCCGCCTTCTATGTAGCTCTGGCCTGAGATCATCCCAGTAACCATATCCGGTGTGACCGGTGTTTCGCTCCCCATGAGCTTGGCAAAACCGGTATTCCTAATCTCGCACCAGGCCCCCTCATCTGCTCCCGGCTGAAAGGGCCTTATCTCGTACCCGGCAGGCAGGCTGAAATCAGGCAATGTCTGTACATCTCTTACAAGCAAATAAGAATAGCGCTCCACCTCAAAACCGAGATCAGGCTTGATTCCCATTACCGCTGTATTTACGGTTGGAACAAATATGTTCAGCTTGTCCAGGCCTTCCGTATGCCGCAATATGGCCTGCAGGAGCTCCCGGTAAATGGCACGATCGTCGGTATCCGCATAAAAAATCCTGAACCTTGCCTGCCGCCCTCGGCGGCTATAGTCATTCAGAATCAGCGAAGCTGCTCCAATCAGTGCGCCTGAGGCATCTCTTGCAACATAAGTGGGGTTCTCCTCCGACAGGTCAAAACCGGCAAGATCCTCTTCATTTAGAAAGGAATCATCAAGGCCCGCACGGTGCTTCCGGCAAAAATCCAAAAACTCGCCCTTCCGCTCACTGCTTAACGTTTCAATCCTCATCTGCTCTCCATCCTTCCTGTTAGTTCTCATAAGCTTTTATTATATCACAGTGCAGAGCGGATGATCTGGTATATCAAATTGCCTTTTTGGAACGATCAGCCCACCAAATCAGGTTTTTACTTGGAAGAGTATGGAGCGACGCCTTCCGCCAGCTTAAGCATAGCCTCCCTTGAGAGGGGCTTGGTGGTTGAAATGGAGAAGGAATAGCCATCCTTTACCCATGTTACGATTGAAAAGAGTCCGTTGCTGCCTTTCAGGGTTAATTCTCCACGGTCCATAGGAACAGTCTCGACTTGAGCATATTTGTTATAATCTCCGCTCACATCCTCCTTGCCCACTCTCATCCGAAACGTAATCTTGCTGGTTCCGTCCGTGTAGCTCAGTTGGGCGGTGTCTCCGAATAAAGCAGAGATGGCCTCCAGCTTATAGCCTTCGGGCAAATCAGCAGGCACATAGAGTGGGAACGACAGGCTGTTGGACAGGTCAGCCAGGTTCTTATAGTCTACAAAAGGAGAGCTATTCTCTACAGGAGGTGCCGAAATTTCTGGAGTCTTTAGAGATGGTACTGCTACTACAATACAAATCACGAGAGCAAAGCAAGCAGCAATAGAAATCACGGTCTTACGTGAAAAGCGAAAGAAAGCAGGCTTCCTTTGCCGGGGCATATTGTAATCCGCTTGTGCCAGACGGACTAAAATCCGTTGTTCCATCTCAGGGGTTACAGAAATCAAGCTTTGCACCTGCTGATACTTATTCTTCAAAGTCGTACACCTCCATCAATTGCTCCTTCAAAATTAATCTGGCCCGGTGCAACAAGGAACGGATGGTAGAATCCTGCTTGTTCAGCAGGCTGGCTATCTGGGCAGTACTCAGATCCTCTTGATAAAACAGGTGTATTACCTCACGGTACTTAACCGGCAGCGAGCTGACAGCTTCCCACACAAATGTGAGGTCCTCACGGACCTCACAAGCAAGGGATTCAGACAGATCCTCCCAGCGGCGGCGCTGGTTATATTTTATTTTGTTTTTGCAAAGATTGATGGTCACCCGAAACAGCCATGCCTTTTCGTGGTCTGAGCTATCAAAAGCCGGCGCTTTCCTGAGCATTTGCAAAAGTACTTCCTGCAGCATGTCCTCAGCGTCCGCCATATTATGAAGATAGGAATGGGCCAGCCGCAGGATGGCATTCCCGTGTTCTTTCAGTACAGCCTCCGCCCACTGCTGATTCATCTCTTGGTCTTGTAACGGTATCCTATCCGAATCAAGCCTTGACTCATAGCGAAGCGTGAATAGAGGAACAAGCAAAAGACGCCTTAAAGATAAAATGAAGCGGACAACAAATTCTAGCACGTTAATGCATTTTAAGGGCGGTCGCAGCCGTACAAAGCTATTCGTCATAGTATTATTTAATGCTGAGAATAGTCTTCTGCATTTGTTCAGCGGTAAGGGCGCTGTCAGCCATCAAACAGTAATTAAAGCCATCCGCTTCCCATGAAGCGACGGAGACAAGCCCTTTGTTCCCTTTCAGGGTAACCTGAAGCTTCCCGATGGCAACTGTCTTTGTACTATCGTAGACATTATAATCACCGCTAATATCCCCGGTTTCCTGCGATACACGGTAGAACAGAGTATTTTCTCCGTTCGTATAGACGATCTGTGCCATTCGGGTACTGCTCAGCACAGAGATTTCGTCCTGCTTGTAGTTTTCGGGGAGTTCGGTAGGAACTGCAAAATTTGCACCTGCAGCCTTTCTTGCAGCATCTACGCTATCATAGCTCACAAAAGGGTTCGGAATCTGTGTATTCTCCATCTTGCTGCCGCTGTTAACGATGATCTTTCCTCCCTTTACAACTACCGGATTTGCTTGATTACCAAGCACAATGCTGAACAGCTTCACAGGCACGTAGATGGAACCTCCGATTTTAACGGGAGCGGCGCCGAGGGGACCGGGAGCCGTCATGCCAATGGATTTGGTGCTGTAGGCGAAGTAATTGTCGTCCCCAAGCACTACGTCAGTCTCTCTTTCTCCATTTTCCGCATGTAATTTCTTCTCTTTTGCATTCCAGGTAACCGTAAAGCCAAGAGCCTCAAAAACAGCCCGTGCAGGTACCATAACTACTTTATTTATAACCTTAGCCTGCATCTTGATTTCTTTTTGTTGTACAGCAGCTTGGGATACATGATGGGAGGCAATCAGCATGTTCTCCGCTGCTCCAGCCGCCAGGGCGGACATGGGCATTGCAACCGTAAACGCACAAGCCACAATGGTAGTAGATAGTTTTTTCATAGTCAAGTTCTCCCTTCATCTTGAACCGTTCAATCGGTTCTGCACTTTATATACAACTGGCGCGGGAGAATTGTTGCATGAGCCTTTGAATCGTGACTATATACCCATTTGATTAGTCAATCGGTTTTGCAGCAACATTGACTTGAATTCCCCGGAGACGAATGTCTTCCAAATATTCTGCGGACGCCTCCCAATCTGTAATCAAACAATCAAACGATTCGATCGGGGCGACAAAAGCTTTATGGATCTTGCCAAACTTGCTGTGATCGGTAACCAGAATCCGCCGTGTCGAATTGCTGAGCATCTTCTCTTTGATTCGGGCGACAGACAAATAAGGGTCCGTTATACCCTGCTTCGGATCGAGCCCGGCGGTACCCATAATGCATAGATTGGCCCGAAATTGGGAGATCATTTGCTCGGCCAGCGGGCCGACAATGCCGGACTCTGACTGGACGTCCTCCGCGGTTCCGCCGCAAACAAACACGGAGAGGTCCGGCTTGCGCATGCATTTATAAGCAATATCGATGCTGTTCGTCACAATCGTAATGTTCTTCAGTTCTGCCAGCAAATCGGCTATATCGCCGGTCGTCGAGCCGGAATCGATGAACAAGGTGTCCCCCGGCTCGATCCATTTGACGGCCTCGGCCGCGATGGCCTTTTTATGTGCCGCCAGCAGATCGTCGATCTTCGCCGCAGCCTCCCCCGGTTCTCCTCCTGCCGATTTGAGAAACGCCCCTCCGTTTACCCGCTGAATATAACCTTCAAGCTCTATTTCAAGCAGATCTCTGCGGATCGTCGGAAGTGATACCTCCAGCAGTTCGGCCAATGTGTTGACGTGCAAAAAAGTATGTTCTTTCAAATAAGCTAGGATGACGCGGTGTCTGGCTTTCATTGACCTTCTTCCTCCTCCGGCTACTCTCTCCTTCATTTCTCTCACTGTTTCTACTTTACTGATAGATGATCAAAAAGGCAAGAGAAAAAAGAGAAATTCAGGAAATTTTGATTGATATCAATCATAATACGTCAAAAAAATGATCGAAATTTACACACAAAACCGTTAATTTTAATATTTTTTTTATATTTCACACCTAAAATGAATATGAATTGATCGAAATAAATCATGAGTAGGAGGAAAGTTAACATGCAAGAAAAGACAAAGGTTACGTTCTTCGGAACGGAAGCGGCCATTCCGGAATTAGGAGGTGAAACGGCCAGCTTCCTGATCAACGACGAGGTGATGGTCGATACGGGTTGGAATATCGTGGACAATCTCCGCCGGCAAGGGATCGATCCCGGCAGTATCCGTTATCTGTTGTTCACCCACATGCATCATGACCACTACATCTCGCTCCCCTCTTTGCTTTATTACTTCCTGATCACCAACAAAGATTTGTCCGGTCTGAAAATCCTCGGTCCCGAGGAAGACTTGCAGCCGATCATGCATCATACGCTGGAATTTCTGTTTTTGAACCGCAAGTTTTATCCGGACCGCAAAGCTCCGACGATCATCCCGCTTTCGCCGGGAGAAACGTACGAAGAAGACCGCTTCTTGCTGGAAACGACCTCTTCCCTGCACCCGGTACAAGCTCTTTGCTACAAATACACGGACAAGCTAACCGGTAAAACCGTTACCTTTACCGGCGACACCGCCTACCACGAACCGATCATCGAACTGGCCCGGGATAGTTCACTGCTCATCCATGAAGCAACGTATGGAGCTACTCCGGCAAATCCGCAGAAGAACGGCGGTTTGCACTCCAGCGCGATGGATGCGGCGGAGATTGCCAAAGCGGCGAACGTGGAGCAGTTGGCCCTGATCCATGGTTTAGTTGAAAACAATGAAGCCAGCGTGAAAGCAGCGGAAGCGATCTATTCCGGTCCGGTGATGTGGCCGGCGAAAGATCAAACGGTACTGCTCTAAAAGACCATTCATTTGAAAGAAAGTGGTGAACAACAATGAAAACGAAATTTTTACGAAAAAGCTTGCCCGTCCTGCTTGTAGGTGTGATTGCTTTGACCGGCTGCGCCCAGCAAAACAACGGATCTGCGGCGAATAACGAGCCCGCAGCAACTGGAAATGCACCATCAGCGACGGCTGGAACGGAAAAAATCAAGCTGCGCATGACGACCTGGTCAACCGCCGACAGCTACGAGATGCAGAAATCCGTACTCGACAGCTACATGAAAGAGCATCCCAATGTAGAAATATCCTTTGAATCCGTGCCGGAAAACTACGATGACAAGCTCATCGCCCAATTTGCGATCGGCGATGCGCCCGACATCATCACGGTTGGCGACACCCAGGTTCCTATTTTCGGCCAGAATGGCGGGCTCGCCGACTTAACCCCCTTTGTCGAAGGATCAAACGGCGTTGATCTTGGAGAATTTTATGAGGATATCGTGAAGTACGGCAGGTATCAAGACAAGCTGTACGCAATGCCGAAGGATTGGACAAATATGGCAATCATCTACAACAAAAAGCTGTTTGACGAAGCCAAGCTGCCTTACCCGCAAGAAGGATGGACTTGGGAGGAAATGTACAAAACAGCAAAGCAATTGACCAAATTCGAAGGGGACAAGGTCGTTCAGTGGGGCCTCAAGCTGCCGGGGGCGAATCAGCGCCGCGTACAACCTCTGGTGCTTTCCTACAGCGACGGTGTCGTTAGCCCGGACGGAAGCACTTATGAAGGTTACATGAACAGCCCGGGAATGGTCAAGGCCATGCAGTGGTACAGCGACGCCTACCATAAGGATCAAATTACCCCAAGCTCAACGGATACCGATGCTTTTAAAGGCATCGACATGTTCGCAACCGGTAAGGTAGCCATGGAGCTGAACGGCCGGTGGCCGATCGAAGACTATCTTAAGGATCCGAATCTTAAGTTCGGGACGGTTTCGCTTCCCGTAGGCCCCAACGGAGCCAACAATTTCGTGTTCTACGGCGGTTGGTCGATCTACGCGAAATCGCCTAACAAGGAAGCGGCTTGGGATGTCATCAAATATATGACCACCCGGGCGGGCGCAGAAGTGTTCGGCGACTTCGGCTTTGTAGCCTACAAACCGGTCGCTGAAGAAAAGGGGCATGCAACAGATCCGAATTACAAAGCGTTTACGGACGATATCCCCAATACGAAAATTATGCCGGATACTCTGGACGTCGACTATCCTAAGAGCGGAAAACCCGCTTTCACGGAAGCCTTGGAGAAGATATTGCTGTCCGAAGGCGATGTGAAGCAAGTGCTGGACGAGGCTGCGGCTGCAGCGGATAACGCAAAAAAATAAGTAAAAATGGCGCAGGCTGGCCAACCGGTCCGCCTGCTTCCCTTTTCATGGAGGACGCTGCCCGATGGAATCTTTCCCTCTCCTTAAGGAGGCCAAAACCGCAGTACAAAAACGGAAACATCCTTTAAGACGAAAGGAAGCCTGGATCTTCTACCTGCTCATTTCCCCTTGGCTGATTCATTTGATCGCCTTGGATGCGGGTCCGATGCTCGCCTCACTGTATTTCAGCTTTACGGAATGGAATATGCTGACCGCTCCGGAATGGGTCGGCTTCAGCAATTACGCTGCTGCATTGACGAAGGACCCCTTGTTTTGGAAATCGCTATCCATCACGTTCGGCTTCGCGCTTGTCTCGATACCGCTGAATTTGGTCGCTGGCCTGGCGTTGGCGCTGCTCCTTAACACCTCCTTGCCGGGTACCAGGCTGTTTCGCACCATCTTTTATTTGCCTTCGCAAATCAACGGTGTTGCAGTGATGGTCATGTGGGTCTTCGTTTTCAACCCGGATCTGGGCCTGTTGAATACAGTGCTTGGCGTGTTCGGCATTAAAGGACCGGGCTGGATTTTTGATCCGAACTGGGCGCTGCCTTCCCTCGTCTTTATGAGCCTGTGGTCGGTAGGCGGCGGGACGATCATCTGGCTGGCGGGATTGAAAGGGATTCCCGAATCGCTTTACGAATCGGCAACGCTGGACGGCGCCGGGGCCTGGAAAAGATTCCGATATATTACGCTGCCAATGCTGACGCCGACGATTTTTTTCAATCTGATCACCGGCATCATCGGCGCTTTGCAAAAATTCGGCGAGGCCTATGTCATGACAAAAGGCGGACCGCTGAACTCCACCCGCTTCTTCAACTATCATTTATATGATTACGCCTTCAGCAAATTTGAGATGGGGTACGCCTCGGCCCTGGCCTGGCTGCTATTTGTGATCATCCTGGCTTTGACTTTGCTTGTATTTTCCACTTCCGGGCGTTGGGTTTATTACGGAGGAGAGAAAAAATGACATTGAAAAAACATCCGTTGCTTGGCTCACTGCTCTATCTATTGCTCAGTATCGGCTCCATTGCAATACTGTTCCCGTTCGCGTGGATGCTGTCCACCTCGTTTAAGAGCGATGTGCAATTATATGCTTGGCCGCCCATATGGCTGCCGCTGCCGCTGCAGTTTGAGAACTATGCCGAAGCGTTCACCAAGCTTCCCTTTGGCCTCTGGTTTGGCAATACGACAATCATCACGGTGCTCAGTGTGTGCGGAACGCTTCTGTCGTGCACGATTGCCGCTTATGGCTTTGCCCGTTACCGCGCGCCGGGGCGTTCGGTGCTGTTTATGATCATGATCGCAACGATGATGATTCCTTGGACCGTGGTCATGATTCCGAAGTTTTACCTGTTTACGCAGATCGGCTGGGTGAACACGTTTTTGCCGCTGACCGTGCCCTCCTTTTTAGGAAGTGCTTTTTACGTTTTTTTGCTGCGGCAATTTTTCCTCACCATTCCTCCCGATACGGAGGAGGCGGCCAAGATCGACGGGGCCGGTGTATTCGGCATTTTATTGCATGTGATGCTGCCCGTTACAGTTCCGGTGCTCATCACCGTGGCGATTTTCCAGTTCGATGCGGCGTGGAATGACTTTCTTCAACCTCTGATCTATTTGAACAAACAAGAACTGTTTACGATTTCGCTGGGAATGAACTTTTTTAATGGGCAATATGACGTGCAGTGGAACTATTTGATGGCGGTCGCCTGCGTGGCGATGCTGCCTACCGTCATTCTCTTCTTTATCGGACAAAAATACTTTGTGCAAGGCATTGCCTTGACCGGCACCAAGGGTTGACTTGTTGCTTACTTGTTTAGGAGGGCTTTTCGTTGAGAATCGTTGTGCTTGGTGATTTCCATATCGATGGACAACACCTTGAATTAACCATAAAAGCCATGGAGGATGTGGCGATGATCGCCCCCGATTTGATCATTCCGCTGGGGGACTTTGGAAGAAACGGATGGATTGGCCGTCCGGAAGGCTTGCGGGAAGCCAAGGAATATCTTGACCGGATTGGGACGCCTCTTCGCCCGATCATGGGCAATCATGATCTGGAGCGGGAATCCGGCGGCGTGCAGCTAAGCGGAACGATGGAAAAAGCGTTCATGGATATTTTTGGCATGCCGGAGCCTTATGGCGTCCTGGAATTTCCCGAATGGAGGCTCTTTTTCGCCTCGACCGAACCCCAACCCGCCGATTCCTGTTACGATGTGCAGGAATGTTATACGACGGATCGCCAGTTTGGTGCGCTCGTCGCCAAATTGAAGGAACGGCCGGGAGTGCCGGTGATCTTCTTCACCCATGCGCCGCCGATTGGAAGCGGACTGCGGACAGTTCCCCGTGTTCACGTCCGGTCCACCAATGCATACCTGGATCAGAACCATGATCCTTACCGCTGGCTGGAACTTGTCCGAGGCTTTCCGGAGATCGTTATGTGGTTCTCCGCTCACTACCATCTTAGTCAGGGGTATGTTAACTCCCATACGCTCGTACACGGAACCCACTTCTTTCTGACTGGGGTTCACAGCTCCTGCACGCGAGACGGCAAGCGGCAATCCCGGATTATTGATATCGATCCGGCGGGCATCAGCGTCCGGACGCTGGACCACATCGAACGCCGGATTACCAGGGAAGGCGCGTTCGCGTGGAAAAGAAGTCCGGGCGAGCTCATAGGCCATAATGCGGAAACAGCCCCCCTGCTTCCCGGAACCCAAAAGCACTTCACTAGACCTTCAACAATGGATGAACTTATTCTGGTCGGGGAAAGCTTCGTCGGTGAAACCGCCGCTTTGCCTTATGGTCTGGTCCCGCTGCAGCGGGACCGCTATCTTGTGGCCACAGAGGACGGGTTCTCCTGGGAAGCGGAGCCCAAAACCTGCGCCGTATTGGGAACATTGCATATCGGGCCGCCACTCTCCGGGATCGCTACAGGCGAAGATCGGGCTTGGATTTCCTGGGACAAGCATCTTGGCTGCTCCTCCCTCTCAGACCCATGGCGCTTCGTACGGCTGGAGGACGGCGCTTGGCCGCAGGCCGTTCATACCTTTGACCATGCAGTCGAAGCTCTTGCCTCCACTGCCGGCGGCAGGGTATTAGCCGCAGCAAACGGATGGCTATGGGAGGCAGCGGCGAGTAGTTCCCGGATTCGGGTTAATGCCATAACCCGCTTGCCCGATGAGCCTTGCAAGCAACTGATTGCCGATGGCGATCAGATCTGGGCCGTTGGAGGTTCCGGTAAACTCTACGTGCTCACGAATCCTGAAGCCGGATTTGCCGTGATCAAGGAACGTGTCTCCGCCTGGGATGCCTGGGAGGGAGAAACCGCAGTATTAATCGCGGAAAAAGATCATTATGCCGTGGAAATCGACGGGGTTGAATCACAGAGCTACCCGATTCCGGTGACTCCTTGCCAGACGGATACGGCCCGGCTCGTTTGCCTTGGGCAAGGCGCCTTTGCTCTTACGGTACAAGGCAAGGTCTTTGCCGGAGGCCGCGGCCTAAGCACCCCCGTCCTGCTGCCGCAAGAAGACGGGACAATAATTTCAGCCGTATCCCGCACTGCCGCAAAATCCCGGCAATTTGCAGTGTCCGGCGCGCACAGCGGCGAAAGCGTCGGCATACTGCAAATTTGGGAATTTCAAGCGCGATAAACGGCAGACCTAAGACAGACCACGCGGCTCTTTCGAACATGGGGAGGAAAAACATGAACCGTCCAATCAATATAACCATCTGGAACGAATATCGTCATGAGAAGGAAAATCCAGCTGTAGCGGCAATCTATCCGCAAGGCATGCATGAGGCCATATCCGCCGGGCTGGACAACACCAGCGGTGAGATTCGCTTCGCCGCTTTGGATGAACCAGAGCACGGTTTGTCCGCAGAAGTACTGGACACAACGGACGTCCTTATCTGGTGGGGCCATGCGGCTCACGGCGAGGTTCAAGATATTATCGTCGAGAGAGTGCACCAGCGGGTGCTCAAAGGCATGGGACTGATCGTCCTGCATTCCGGTCATCATTCCAAGATTTTCAGAAGGCTGATGGGAACCGCCTGCAACCTGAAATGGCGGAATGCCGGCGAGAAGGAACGGCTGTGGGTCGTGAACCCGGGCCATTCCATCGTGGAGGGCATCGGCGAATTTTTCGAGCTGCCGCAGGAGGAAATGTACGGCGAGCACTTCGATATCCCGCAACCGGACGAGCTTGTCCTGGCCAGTTGGTTCGAAGGCGGCGAGGTGTTCCGCAGCGGCTGCTGCTACTACCGCGGCGCGGGCAAAATCTTCTATTTCCGCCCGGGACATGAAACCTATCCGACTTATTATCATCCGGAGGTGCGCAGAGTGATTTCGAATGCCGTAGCCTGGGCCGCTCCGGTAAAACGGGACGAACCGCGCTACGAACATACCGCGCCGCTTGAGCCCCTTTCGGAGAAACACCAATGACGTTGAAAGTGGGGGCCATCGGCACCGGGAATATTTTCAGGGGGGCTCATCTGCCGGGGTGGATGTCGCATGCGGAGGTCGAGATCGTCGCACTATGCGACATCTCCCCCACCTCAGCGGAAGCTGCGGCAAAAGAGATACCGGGCGCGAGGATTTACGGCGATTACCGGGAACTGCTTGCCGATCCGTCGATTGATATCATCGATATCAGTACTCCGAACCTGTACCATTCACAGTTGGCGATTGCGGCGCTGGAGCAAGGCAAGCATGTTTTCTGCGAGAAACCGGATGCCGTTAGCGTGGAGGAAGCCCGAAAGATGGCGGATGCCGCGCGGACTTCCGGCAAACAGCTCATGACAATGCGGAACAACCGTTTTACCGAACAGACCCGGTTCGCCAAGAGCTGCGTTGAGGCCGGAAACCTCGGCGACCTCTATATGGGCCGTTGCGGCTGGATGCGCCGCCGCGGCATTCCGGGGCGCGGCGGATGGTTTACGACAAAGGCGCTGTCGGGCGGCGGGCCGCTGATCGATCTTGGCGTGCACATGATCGATCTGGCGGTATGGCTGGCCGGCAATCCGCGGCCGGTCGCCGTCTCGGGAGCCACGTACCGCAAATTCGCGGACCGTGCCGACCCGGAAGGCGAGCCGCCGCAAGGCATCTTCGATGTGGAGGATCTCGCGGCTGGATTTATCCGGTTCGACGGCCATTTACGAATCGGCCGAGCATGGACGGGAAATCCGGCTATAGCATAGGTAGAGAAATACAGGAACCGGTAATCCTTGAAATGGCGGACAGGAGAAGCAACCCCTGTACCGCCTTTACTTATAAATATCTTTTCATATTCTCAAGAATGACATAATATGCGTTTGGCCACATATGAACGCCTTCCACAGTAAACTCTGCTTTCAAATTCCCCTCATCATCTGTCAAACCTTCGTTAACGTTAATAAAGTTGAGCCCTAGTTTCATAGCTAATGCTTTTACTTCTTCATTTACCATCATAATATTGGCATTATTGCGTGAAGCAAACATGCTTTTCTGGCTTTCCGGCTCTAACCCAAAATCCCCCTTTGAATTTACCGGATAATAAGCCATCACATATACTTCACATTTAGGCAAGCGTTTTTTAATTTGATTCAAAATTTCATTATAGTTTTCTAGTAATATTTCTTTTTTACCGTCATCTAAACCGCCACCAATATCATTTGATCCAATATTTATAAAAATCTTCGATGGTTCTAAATCAAAAATACACTCATCCATTATGGTTAGCAGTTCATTTGTAGTAATGCCGCCAATTCCACGATTATAGATTACACGGTCTAAGCCTACAACAGACTGCATTTCATCAATAGGAAAATGCTCCATTAAGGAGGAGCCTACAAATAAAATCTGCCCCTTTTTAATATACTGATTACGCATCTTATATTTCTTTATTAAACCTTTCTTATATTCAAGGAAATTATTGTACTCCATTTGTTCTATTGCTTCTTTAATTTCCGGATCTTGTAAAAGTTCCACCATTCTATTTGTTGTCATAATAATCATCACTCCGTTTCAATAGCCTGATATTCACTGCTTTATTTTTTATTATAAACCCGAAATATATAGCGTCTAATATATAATTGTATATAATATATATACATTTCAATGTATGGAAGGATTAATTATGGAACTATTACAGCTTAAATATTTTCAAACCGTTGCCCGTTATGAACACGTAACGCGGGCTGCCGAAGAACTACATATCCCTCAACCGGCACTTAGTAAAACTATTTCACTTTTAGAAAAGGAACTCGGAGTTTTATTGTTTGACCGCCGCGGAAAGCATATACAGCTAAATCAATATGGTAAAGCGTTCTTAAAAAAAGTAGAACAAGCATTGACTGCCATAGAAGATGGCAAAAATGAACTAAATGATTTAGCCGGAAAGACATTTGGGGGCGTGAAGCTGGCAGTACTGGCTGCTTCTAATCTATTGCCAGAACTTTTAAGTTCTTTTCGTAAGCAGTACCCGCATATAAGCTTCAACCTTATACAGCATTTCCCCAGTTCAATAACCAAACCGGATTTTGACTTATGTATCTCCTCATCCCCCATTAAGCTTGAAGGTACTAATAGTATTCCTATTGTAAAAGAAGAAATCTTTCTCGCAGTTCCCGTTGAGCATCCTCTAGCTACACGTACGAGTATCCATCTAAGCGAGGCCGCAGGCGAGGATTTCATCAGCCTAAAAGCAGGTCAGGGGCTTCGGGAAGTCACCGATAGATTTTGCCAGCATGCCGGATTTCTCCCTCATATTATTTTTGAAAGCGACGATCCATCAACTGTTCGTGGTCTTATTAGAGCAGGACAAGGTATCGCATTTATACCTGCAATCACGTGGGGAGGATCTACGGGATCTTCTATGAAGCTTGTACATATTGAAGAACCTGTTTGTGAAAGAACCCTATCACTCTCATATACTGCAGAACGCTATCTGCCACAGGCAGCGCGATTGTTTCGTCAGTTTGCTATTGACTATTTTTCTAAGCTTAGTACAATCGATGTTACCAAAAAAGCTCCCCGGAGCTTATAGCTTCGAGGAGCTGTCTTCATATAAGAGTTATGGAATATAAAATGTCTTTTTTACAAGCTCAACGACCTCTTCAGACGTTTTCAAGGACAGGACGGCATCTTTAACGCTTTTTGCCTGCTCACTGGCTAACTCTTTGATTTGCGCGCGTGCCGGAAGGATCGAGGCTGCGCTCATGGAGAACTCGTCGAGCCCCAGGCCGAGCAATATAGGAATAGCCATAGGATCGCCGGCCATTTCCCCGCACATGCCAACCCATTTTCCTTCTTTATGCGCTGCGTCAACGACCATTGAAATCAGCCGCAAAACCGCCGGGTTAAAGGGTTGATATAAGTAGGATACGCGTTCATTCATACGATCGGCAGCCATGGTATATTGGATCAAATCATTGGTGCCGATGCTGAAGAAATCGACTTCTTGGGCAAATTGATCGGCCATGACAGCGGTAGACGGTATTTCCACCATCATACCGATTTCAATTTGCTCCGCTACTTTTACATTTTCTATTGCAAGCTTTGCTTTTTCTTCTAATGTAATTGCCTTAGCTTCTCTAAACTCAGAAAGTGTCGCAATCATAGGAAACATGATTTTCAAGTTGCCATAGACGCTGGCACGCAAGAGGGCGCGTAATTGTGTACGGAAAATAGCCTGATCATTCAGACATAAACGAATCGCTCTGAAGCCTAAAAACGGATTCATTTCTTTGGGCAGCTTCAGGCAAGCCAGCTCCTTATCGCCGCCGATGTCCAAAGTACGGACCACCACCGGCTTTCCTTGCATTTTTTCAAGCACGATTCTATAGGCGTTAAATTGCTCTTCCTCTGTCGGTAGCCGGTCTTTCCCCATATAAAGGAACTCCGTACGGTAAAGCCCAACCGCTTCCCCTCCGTTTTCCAGCACACTTGTAAGGTCAGCCGGTGTACCAATGTTCGCGGCCAGTTCGACATGCACGCCGTCTTTCGTTACTGTCGGCTCATGAACCAGGTTTGCCCACTGCGCTTTTTGCGTTTCGTATTTTATTTTTTTCGCTTCATATCGGGCAATCGTTTCTGGTGACGGGTCGATGATGACTTCGCCCTCTAATCCGTCAACAATTACCACAGCGCCGTGTTCAATCCTGGACGTAGCTTCTTTTGTGCCGACAACGGCCGGGATTTCCATCGTGCGGGCCATGATCGCCGAATGGGAGGTGCGGCCGCCGATATCCGTCGTAAACCCTTTCACATATCGGCGATTTAACTGCGCGGTATCTGAAGGTGTTAAATCCCCGGCGATGATGACAACTTCTTCGGAAATCAAGCTGGGATCGGAAATTTGCACGCCTAATAAATGAGCGGTCACCCGATTTGTTACATCGCGGATGTCTTTGGCGCGTTCCCGCATATATTCGTTTTCCATCGCTTCCAGCATGGAAACAAATCTGTCGGCTGATTCTTTTAAGGCAAATTCAGCATTTACGCCTTCCGTGCCTATCCGCTCGAACACCGGATTTAACAGCTCCGGGTCATTTAACACTAATAACTGGGCAGCGAGAATTTCCGCTTTATCCGCGCCAAGCTCGCGGTTTACGTAATCCGTAATTTTTTCAAGCTCCGCTTTGGAGCGGCTGATAGCCTGCTCCAGTCGCCGTTTTTCGGCATCCTTGTCCCGGGTGCTCTTTTTTACGATTTGCAGTTCCGGCTCCTCCAGGCGGTAGGCTTTGGCGATCGCTATACCGGCTGAAGCGCCGATTCCTTTCAGATGATTTCGCATGGTTCGCCGAGCCCTTCCTTTTTCAATGCTTCTTCAATCCCTTGGATCGCCTTATCCTCATCGGAACCAGCCGCATCAATTTGAATTTGAGCTCCTTGCGGAACCCCCAAAGACAGCACGCCCACAATTGATTTCAGGTTAACGGTCCGGCCGTTATATTCGATGTTCACCTCCGCATTGTACCTGCCTGCGGCTTGAACCAGGATAGAAGCCGGACGCGTGTGAATGCCTACCTCGTCAATGACTGTAAATGTTTTTTTCACCATAGTTTCTATCTCCCCTTCTATGCAAAATTTCTCTTTATTAGTATCTTTTGGAGCATTACAGTTCCCGGCCCCGTTAATGCAAAAGCGATCACTGTTCCGATCCCCACGATCCCGCCGAACAGGAATCCGCTGCTTAAAAAGACGGCATCTGCGCCGATTCTGGCAAAAGCATACTTTAATCCGAATTTTGACTCCAGATATCGCAAAACCGCATCTATCGCATACATACCATCGCCGAAATTCATCAACAACACATAACTGATGGAGAAACAAAGGTTAGCCAGGATGACGATGACGATTTTGTTGAATAGCGGTAAATCCGCCAGCTCCATATTGGCAATGAACGGATGAATCCAATTTATGAAGGGCCCTACCAAAAAGGAATACATGATGGAAGAAAAACCGATTGAGCGGCGATCTAGCCAAAGACCCGCTGCCAGAAAAACAATACTTACTAAAAAGCTGGCCAAGCCTACACTCATTCCGGTGCTTCTATGCAATCCATCCAATAAAACCGTTAATGTATCGGACCCTATATTGCATTCGATAAACAAATTGACTGCCAGCGCGGTTAACCCTATAGCAACGGCAACAATCACCAATCGTCCGCCAAATGTCATAGGTATCGGGTATTTACGCATCCTTTAGTCCAAGTTTTCTCCATTGGAAGCGATTACTTTCTGCATCCAATAAAAGCTGTCCTTACGCAAGCGCTTCTTGCTGCCCTTGCCGTAATCATCCTGATCTACGTAAATAAATCCGTAGCGTTTGCTCATTTCCGAAGAAGAACAGCTAATGATATCAATAGGCCCCCAAGCATAATAGCCTCTTAGATCCACCCCATCCTTAATGGCTTCTTTCATTTGCTCGATATGAGCCCGGTAATAGTCAACCCGATAAGGATCATGGACCGAATCATTCTCTTCTAATTTGTCATGGTAGCCAACCCCGTTTTCCGTGATATAAATAGGGCACTGATACCGGTCATAGAACAGGTTAAGCATGGTGCGGAGACCGGTAGGATCAATCGTCCATCCCCACGAATTGGCCGGAAGTTCAAAATTGCGGTAAGGTCCTGTTTTGTTTTTCAAGCTTTCTGCATCAAAAATGCGGGTATAGTAGTAGGAAAATGACATAAAGTCAGCCGTATTTCTCAAGGCTTCTTCGTCGCCTTCCGCAAATTCAACGGTAATATTGTTGTCGTGGAAATAACGGAAAGCATAGCCAGGATAATATCCTCGCATTAAAACATCGGAGAAAAAGTACTCCATTTGATTATTGCGAACAGTGGCGAATACATCTTCCGGTTTGCTGGTAGCCGGATAGGCTGGTCCACCGCAGAGCATCATCCCGATTTGCAAGTCGGAACCCAGGCTTTTGGCATACTTCGTAACTAAACCGCAAGCTACCATTTCATTATGCACACCCTGATATTTGGCGGAGGCTAAATCATCCACTACATCCTCCGCAATGCCCAGATGGTTAAAGGATTCATGAACAATTAAATTGATTTGATTAATAATAATCCAATATTTCACCTTGTTATGGTACCGGTCAAGAATCACTTGGCTAAAGCGGACAAAAAATTCGATCATTTCTCTGGAGTACCAGCCTTTATAAGCCAGTGTTAAATGAAGCGGCATCTCGTAATGGGACAGGGTGATCATCGGCTCCATCCCGTTTGCTATGATTTCGTCGATCAGGTTATCATAAAATTTCAAGCCTTCTTCATTAGGCTGCTCTTCGTCGCCGTTCGGAAAAATTCTTGTCCAATTGATCGAGGTGCGAAAGGTTTTTAGTCCAAGCTCGCTGAGCAATTTCAAGTCTTCTTTATAAGTGTGATAGAAATCGATTCCCCAACGTTTTGGAAAAATCCGCTCTTCATTCTGCATAGCTTCCTTAATATAGTCCATAGTCAGCTCTGTATTGTACTTTTTATCTAAAGGAATTTCAGCCGTATATTCATTAATATCTGCTACGCTTAACCCTTTTCCGTCCACATTGTAAGCGCCTTCTGCTTGGTTGGCAGCAATAGCTCCTCCCCATAAAAAATCGGCTGGAAATCCTGGTGGAATATTTTTCATTATTATTACTTCCTCCCTTTATTTACTGTTCATTTCTAATTGGGTCAGCCTCTGATTAAAGCTCTCGAAAATGTCGATTAACCGCTTGGCAATATTAATTTCACTATAAATCGTCATAAGCGTGTCTTGCGCATGGGCGAATAAGACCGAGTACTCTCCTTGTTCGCCTTCCGTTTCCTTTTGGATGCAGTTCGTTTGCACACGATGGGCGATTACAATTTCGTCGTTGGCTAATTTCATCTTCTCCTTTGCTCCGGCAAAGTCGCTATTCTCAATGTCCTTTAGCGCATCCGTGCAATGCTTTCTTGCTTCCCCGGCGTGCAAAATGATTTGCATCGCCTCTTGAGCCACTTGTTCCGATGTCATAATAAAGTCCCCTTAACAGATTAATTGGTTTGCGGCGATTCTTTTTCAAGCTCTTGTTTTTCGTAGGTTTTGAAAAATGGGTACCAAATCAGCGTAGCTACCGCGACGCAGATCAGCATCAGAATAATGCCTGTGACCGTCCCTGTCGTAATCCACGTGGAGATCGGAAAAGGAACGTACCACAGATCGAAGAGCACTTTCGGGATGGAGCCGAAAGGAATGACTTTCGTCCCTATCCAAGCGAGCGCCGGCAAGATGATCCCGATGATCCACATCGGCAGCATCAATAGGGGGTTCCATACGATAGAACCGAACACCAAAGGCTCGTTGATATTAAAGATGGCGGGTATAAAGCTTGCCCGGCCCAGCGCTTTTAGCTTGGTGCTTTTAGAGAACATATGCATAATAACCAGGGGCAACGTACAGCCCACACCGCCTGCAAACAGGTATGCCGAAAAAATCGTTTCAGACGTTACGAGATTATGCGCCCCCATGGTTGCGTTTGCGGTAATGGCCGCCAGAAAAATCGGTTTGGTGACAGGGGTTAACACCCAGCTGGAGATCCCCATGGAATATAAGAAACAGTATAAAAATATAATCAGGATGAATCCCCAAGGCGTCTCTACCACGCCCGCCAAAGGCATAAAAATATTTAAAATGATGTTGTATATATCAACATGAACGATATCAACCAACACCCAAGCCGCAACCAAAGTGATCCCGATGGGCAGCATGGAATCAAACCAGGCTCTGACAAAATCCGGAATGACGGAATCTTCTTTGAAAAAAGAGAATTTTCCGAATAGACTCATGATATATCCGGTGAAAATAGCGGCGATGATAGCAACGAACATGCCTCCGCTTCCCAAAGAACTATGGGAAAAGCCAACCGTACCGTCTTTGACGACCTGAGGAGTAATGATAATCAGGAAAACAATCAAACTGGTGCAGCCGGCGATAAAGCGCTGCTTTCTCAGCTTCTTTTTCTCCATCAAATTGAATGGAATCAGGAAAGAAATCAGCAGCGAAAGCATGCCCATCGTCCATCCGAACGGAACCCAGAAATTAGGGTAGTTTTTGATATGATAGACATCGCCGGGGATGGTGAGCAGGCAAAATACCGATCCCAGAAGAATGAAAGGCAACAGTTGCATAACGGAATCCTTGAGCGTGATGATCCATACATTGTTATTGACTTTATTCATCTTCGGAGCGAAATCGTTTTTGAGCCATTCCATTAATTTATTCATTTTTTCATCCCCTTTTTAGCTCTTCAACTCACTCAGCAAATCATCCAAGGCCGCTTCCCCATCCAAAGTGGAATAATAAGAAGGCTTCATTAAGAGCACTCTAACATTGGTATCCTTGGTAACCTCGTTAATGTCATCCATGATATATGCCAAGTGGGGACCGACTAATAAAGCATCAATATCATGGATGTAATTTTCGATTTCCGCTTCCCCTCTGGCTTTGATGTCCATATTCAAGTTTCTTTTTTTTGCGGCCTTGCGAATATTGGCAGCCATAAAGCCGGAGCTTGCTCCCGACCCGCAGATTAGCAACACGTTAAGCACTTCGCCTGCATTTGCCATGGTAATCCTCCTCGCTTTTCTTTATAATCGTGGTGTGACAGCGCTGTCATTGCTACAACCAAACTATATTACAAATCCAAAACCGGTCTCAAATAAAAAACTGCACCCCTTAGGTGCAACATTTTAAAGTGGGGAAACGCCTATGAAAACACAGTATATTGATTTAATTCAATATTTAAGCTCCTGCAACCATTGGATTTCGTCGCAAAGTTTGGCGGATAAGTATGGCGTGTCCAAACGTACCATCAAATCTTATATCAGCGAAATTAATCAGCTTCACCGCGGGTTAATCCTGTCGTCGAATACAGGCTATAAAGTCGATACGGATCAGGTAAACACTTTTCTGACCAACGAACAAAGAGCGATCCCGCAAACGCAATCTGAAAGAATCGCTTATATTCTGAAAAAACTGGTGCACACCAATCAGCCTATATATATTTATGATTTAAGCGATGCCCTGTTTATCAGCGAGTCCACGCTGAGGCTGGATTTAAAGCTGATTAAGGAAAAGCTTGCCAAAAATAACCTGGAATTGAGTTTAGTTAAGGATCATTTAAGTTTGAGCGGCAATGAAAAGGACAAGCGTAAACTAATGAGCAGCATTTTGTACGAGGAGGCCGACGGAAGCTTTATCGACATAGATAAAATTAAAAGGTTTTATGATGAATTGAATGTAGATTACATTCGGAAAGTCGTTATTGAAGCCTTTTCTTCCCATCACTTTTTCACCAATGATTTTTATTTAACCAATGTGATCATCCATATCACCATTGCGCTAGACAGAATGAAGCATGATTTTCAGTTTTTAAATAAGACCTTAAATTATAATGCCGACAACACCGCGTATGTAATCGCCAAGGAAATCGCCTTTAAACTGGAAGCCTATTTTCATGTGTCATACTCGGAAGAGGAAATCGCCGATTTGGCGCTCCTGATAACGTGCAATGGGACAAACGTCAACTTTACGCAAATTGAAGTCAGCGACCTAAAAGAGATTGCCGGGAAAGACTGTATTGATTTGGTCAGCGAAATCGCCTCCAACTTGGATAAGTATTACTATATCAGTATTGCCGATGCCGATTTTATTACCCGTTTTACGCTGCATGTAAAAAACCTGTTGATGCGCTTAAAAAACAACCATTCAACGAAAAATCCGTTAACGAACACGATCAAAAGGGAATGCCCGCTCATTTACGATTGTGCCGTGCACGCTTCCCATGTAATTACAGAAAAAACCGGGTTTAGGATCAGCGACGATGAAATTGCTTATTTGGCTTTTCACCTGGGGTATGCCATAGAATTGCAGCGGCAATCGAACATAAAAATTTCGTGCACAGTGCTGTTTCCGCTCTACTACAACATGAATGTGCAAATGATCAATAAATTGCAGCAGTATTTTGGCGACGATATTTCAATTCATTCGATTGTCACAGACGAAAGCGATTTGAATCATGCATCCAGCGATTTTATTATTTCTTCCGCCCAATTGCACAAAATTCCGGAAGTCCCATATGTCGTGATTACTCCGTTTTTTGTCGAAAGCGACCGGGAGAAAGTGTCGAACAAAATATTTGAGCTAAAAGAGCAAAAAAAGAAAAATCAATTTAAGCTCCATCTAAAATCTTTTTTGGACGAAAGGCATTTCTGCAGCTCTACGGCAAGGTCCGGGAAAGAAGAGGTTTTACGGTTTATCTGTCAAATTATGAACCGGGACGGTTATACGGATGAAGATTTTTTCACCAAAATTATGGAACGGGAAGCGATGTCCTCTACCGCGTTCGGACAAGTGGCTATTCCTCATGCGATCAAAATGGAATCCCGCAAAACGGGTATGTTCATTTATTTGAATCCAAATGGCATCAAGTGGGATCATTCTACCGTGAAAATTGTTTTGTTAATCACCGTCAGCGGAGAGGATCGAAAAATATTCCGCGACGTATTCGATGCACACGCCACCATATTAACGGACGACAAAAATGTGAATCTGCTGTCATCCCTGGAGCACTTTGATGATTTTGTCAATCAACTAATCGCCTGCTGGGAATAATCCCATAAGAACGAAAAAGCTTCTGAATCTCCAACAAAGGAAATTCAGAAGCTTATTCATTGAAAAGCTGATGCGGTCGAGAGGACTCGAACCTCCACGGTATTGCTACCACACGGACCTGAACCGTGCGCGTCTGCCAATTCCGCCACGACCGCATATTTCAATGACCATTTTCGCGGCCACAAGATAGATCATACCACGATGAAATTGTGAAGTCAATCTTTTTATAATGATTTTATGTAAATGAATTTTTTGTATAATAATTGCTTTTATTTGTGGAAACAGGGTATAATAAGAACAAAGGTTCGCATACTATAAATGAGGTGATTTATATGGCGACTACCAAGAGAAATCCACTACACTCTGCAGCACTCCCTGAAGAAATAACCCATAGCGAAATGTCCCTTGTCAGAAGCTATCTGCTGCTAACGTTTATTCATAAAGTATTTGAACGCGATTGCCGGGTGATCGGCAAAAGCGGGTTGTTCAAGACTCCACAGCTATACATGGAGCTGGTATCCGGTGCAACGAAGAAAACTTCGCTGATGCTGCAGGAGATCACCCGTGAGCTTAACGCGCATAATCTGAAGATCACCACTATCCGCCAGGATCAACGCGGCGTAGAAGCCCAGTATTCCTGCCGGGGATATGCCGGTGAGATAAATATCCCGTGGCCCGGCTTCCGCAATGAAATGATGCAGCGCATGCGCGCCTATCTCGGCTTGTCACCGGAGATTCATGGTATTCCCCGGGAAGAAACAGCAGAACAGATGGCTTTGTCAATTTAAGAACTGTTGCCGTCTATAGATCAGCAGCCCCGTCCATAACCGGACGGGGCTGCTTGTGCTTTTTATAAATTCTCAGGATTTTGTCTGGGCTCGGTATAAGGCTGGTATATATAGTTGCGGTCCAGCTTCACTACCCGCTTATTGGGGCGGCGGATCATCACCTGAGACTCGTCCCAGGCCAGGACAATACCTTTTACATCATTGCTCTCCAAGCCGTCACGCACAACACGTATACGCTCTCCGGATATCCGGTAAGCATCCAGTTGTTCATCACTGATCATGCGGTCCAAAGTCTCCTTTCTACACTTAATCTACCCTTTCCACTCATGAAAAAGACCCAAATGATAAACCATTCGGGTCTAATTGCTTGCCAATCACATCAATGTATATCTTATGAAGTTCCTATATCAGCGCTTCATTCTTCTCAAACCAGAAGTCAAGAACTTTAGCGGACATCACACGTTCTTCCAAGTATTCCACCTGATGGTCCGTGAAATTCTGTCTCCAGTTGAAGGACAGCTCTTCACACAAACTTGTGATGGTCAGAAGCTCCGACCAAGCAACATAACGTTTATACCAGAAAAACTGAGGATGTTCAATCATATAGGGGTACAGATCGTCGAACTCCGTATGTTTGCAATCCAGCGCACGCTCGAAATGATCCTTGGCCTCGGTTAATTTATCAATAAAAAATTGCTCTGTCACCGGTTCTTTCCCCATTGTGACGCCTCCTCTCTCATGTCTGATACCCATTATAAAGGAAAAGTTATAGGGTGAAAAGCAGTTGTTGCAAAATTAGGCTGCGTTCCTGTATTTGTCACTGTTTAATTGTCAAAGACAATTGTTCCTTCGCTAAGAGACGTAATTCTGACAAGCGACTCCAGCCGGATGCCCTGCTCCCTGATCGTTCTTGCCCCGGCCTGGAAACTTTTCTCCACAACCACACCCAGTCCGACCAGTTCAGCGCCCGAGCGCTGGATGATTTTGATCAAGCCGCGCGCAGCATCCCCATTGGCGATAATGTCGTCGATAAAGAGGACTTTATCGTCCGGAGAAATGTACTGGCGGGACAGCATGATATCTGTAACGATACCCTTCGTAAATGAAGGCACTCTCTCGCACAAGGCGTCGGGATCGGCAAGCAGCGTTTTTTTGCGGCGGGCAAAAACAAGCGGCACTTTCATCTCGTAAGCGGTGGCAAATGCCACGGCAATACCCGAGGATTCCACGGTAACTACCCGTGTCACTCCAGCATCAGCAAATCTCCCGGCAAACTCCCGTCCCATTTCCATCGTCAGCTCAGGGTCTACCTGGTGGTTGAGCAGTGCATCCAGCTTCAGCACCTGATCGGAAACGACGACCCCTTCCTGCAAAATCCGTTGTTTCAATAATTCCATGGCTATGAACCTCCATTACCCTTTATATTTCAGACGTTCTACTATAATAACCCCACTTAAGCATTAGGCAGAAGTCATGTCCCTCTGCTCATCATCATAACCTGTACTATATGGACTGCACAAGGCTATCCTTTGAGCATCGCCATTTTTATCAATGCAGCACTTTTAGGAGGGGAGTCATGAAATCCCATGTCCGCACTATGCAAATCGCCTTCACCTATATTGGCACCATAGTAGGCGCCGGTTTCGCCACCGGCCAGGAAATCCTCCGTTTCTTCACCAGGTACGGGCACTGGGCAGTGCTGACCATTCTGCTCTCAAGCGTACTTTTTATATGGCTGGGAACGAAAATGATGGTCATCGCCCGCCGCATTGAAGCGGATTCTTATGAGGATTTCAACCGGTATCTTTTTGGAGAACGTGCGGGTAGCATCATCAGCCTCTTTACGATGATTATCCTGATCGGCGTCACCAGCATTATGCTGGCAGGGGCCGGTGCTATTTTTGAGGAGCGTCTCAGGCTGCCCTTTCAGGCGGGATTGCTGCTGACCATATTCGGCTCCTACTTATTGCTGAAGCGCGGCATTTCCGGCATTCTGCAGATCAACAGCCTTGTCGTCCCTTTAATGCTTACTCTGTCGCTAATTATTACTTTTAATACGCTCGGGGTCCCGGGCGCGGAACGTTTTCTGTTCTTAAGAACAGATCACAACATCTTTGATGCCTGGATGTCCCCTTTGCTCTATACCGCCTTCAACCTGGGGATGGCCCAAGCCGTATTGGTGCCGCTGGCCCGGCATACGGATGATGAACAGCCGCTTTGGTTGGGCGGCATTCTGGGCGGAGTGGGGATTGGGTTCATGCTGCTGGCCGCGCATTTTGCCATGAGCTCACAAATGCCGGGAATTTTGCAGTTCGAAATCCCTATGGGCAGCATCGCGTTTCGCCTGGGCCCCATTGTGCAGCTCATCTATTTGATGCTGATATTTATGGAGATTTTCAGCACCTTTGTGGCGAATATTTATGGTGTCGGCGTGCAGCTACAGCAGCGTCTGCCCATCGCTCCGGTCCTCGTAACCCCGCTGCTGATGCTCATCTGCTATCTCTTCAGCCAGTTCGGCTTCAGCTCGCTGCTGGGCGTGTTCTATCCAATCTTCGGCGCTCTGTCGCTGGTATGGGCAGTAATGCTGCTTCGTGCCCCAATGTCGCCGCCTCCGCGCAAGGGCGACCCTCCCGGTTCCGGAGGCAAAGGCATCACTATCGCTGCTGTGAAGCCTGTAATTCGGATTACGCGGAGATGATTGCTGCGGCAGCGATGACTAATTTAAACGGAAACGACCGATGCTGCAGGAATAATTCGAGCCGCCGCTTCAGCTACATGTCTGTGGCAGGTCATCATCACAATCTGCCGGGAGGCTGACAGTTCACCAAGCAGGGACAACGCCGCATGTAGACGGTGCTCATCGAAATTGACGAACAGATCGTCAAAGAGCAGCGGCAGCTTGGCCTGCCGCGCCATTGTCTCCGCGAGCGCCAGCCGGATCGCCAGGTAGAGCTGCTCCGCCGTCCCGCGGCTGAGCAGACCGCTGTCCAGCAGCCCTGTATCCTTGTGCTCCGCCTTAAGCTCTTTGTGGCCAAGCGTCATGACTACCCGCCGGTATTCCCCTTCTGTAAGCTTGGCAAAATAATTGGATGCCAGCAGCAGCACCTGCGGCTGCTTCTCCTGTTCGTAAATGCGCCGCGTTCTGCCCATAAGCTCCGCCGCCAGCGCGGTTACCGCATACTGACCCGCGATCATCCGCAGCGCTGCCCGCTGCTCCTCCAATTGCTGGAGCACCGAATCCTCCTTGCAGCGTTCCGTCAGATGCTCCCGTTCCTTAAGCAGCTTGCCCCGGTGCTCCAGCAGGGCATTCCGCTCCTCCTCAATGCCTGCTGCAGCATTCTCCGCAGCGTTCCGCTCCTGTTCCAGCGCATAAGCATCATGATGCTCCAGCAATGCCAGCAGCTCGGAGACGCCTGTATGTTCCCAGCCTCCGAACATGGCCAGCTCCCACTGGCGGATCGCTCTCGTCAGTTCCGTCCGCAATTGTACAGCCGCGGATCGCCGCAGAAATTCCTCCCCGCCTTCTGCTCCACCTTCCTCAAGCAGCTCGCGGCAGCGCTGAGTCAGCTCCTCCAGTACCCGGCTGCTTTCAGCAAGCTCTGCCTCCACTTCCAGCAGCCGTGCTGAGGTCCCTTCCCGGCGCAGCAGTTCAATCTGCAGCAGATCCCACTCCCGCTTGCTCTGCTCCAGCCAGCTAAGCAGGGACACCTCGTCCCGAATGCTCATCTGCGCCCCCGATTGCGGCTGATTCGCTGCAGCGGATTCACTTGAAGCCGGGAGAACAGATGCTTCCTCCAGCTCCGCCCTGGCTTCATTCATCAATGCCAGTACTTCGTGTTCATAGGCGGAGCACTCTGCTTCCAGTTCTTCAAGCCGCGAAGCAAGCTTATGCTTGCGGCGCAGCAGCTCGTTCCCCTGCTCGACCCGGACGAAAATATCCGGCAATCCTTCCGGCGACAAGCCTTCCGGCAGCTTGTGCTGCTGCAGCCACTCCTCGTAGCGCCCGTTCAGCTCTGTGAACTCGCTCTCGGCGCGTTCCAATTCCCCGGCCAGCGCCCGCTCCTGTCCCGTCAGCGCATCCAGCTCCATCCGGCAGGCATCCCGCTGGGCCTCCAGCCGTTCCACGCGCTGCCGCCAGGCGCTCCAGGCTTCCATGAGCCTGCGAAGCTCCTTCATCCCGGCCTCCAGCCCGCTTGCGTCAGGGCCGGGGCCTCCCGCCGGCCTCCGTCCCGGCCGGCTTAGCCCGCTCTCCGGCTCCGCGCCGGAGAGCAGCAGCCCGCGCAGCCGCAGCATCTCCGCTGCGGCCGCGCTGCCCTCCCCGCCGTGCCCCGGCGGGGAAGTGTCCGCCCTGTGCTCCACGCCCAGGGCGGCCCACAGGGCCAGGTCGGCTGCGGCCAGCAGGCCGAGCGCGACCCAGGCGCTGACCGGCGGCGCGCCGGTCAGCCACAGCGCTGGCGGCAGCAGCAGCGTAAGCGCTGCGCCTGCCAGCAGCAGGCGCCGGTAGCGCTGCGCCCGGCGCCCGTCGCTGCCGGCCCCGCCGGCTGCGCGGCCGCGCAGCGGCCCTGTGCCGAGCTGCGCTTCGCGCCAGCGCTCGGCAGCCTGCTGCAGCTCGTCCCAGAGCTGCAGCAGTTCACGCGGGCTGCGCGCAGCCAGGCCCGCGAAGTCTTCGGCGCTGGCGGCGTGCTCGCGCGCCAGTGCCCGCTCCGCCGCCTGCAGCGCAGCGGCGGTGGCGGCCAGGCGGGAGCGGAGGCTCTGCCGCTCCGCTTCACGGGCCTCCATGCGGCGGTCATAGCCGGCGAAGGCCGCAGCGAAACGCCGTGCGGCTTCACGGTCTGCCGCCGTACCGGAAAAGCCCGCAAGCTCGGCAGCTCCCCAGCCAGCGCCGATTCCCCGCAGCACGTGCTCAAGATGCCCATCCAGTGCAGCCAGCTCTCCTATAAGCCGCTGACGTTCCGCCTGCTTATCCTCATAGCTGCTGCGGCGGCGGTCCAGCGCTTCAAGCCGCGGCCCCTGCGCTTCCAGCAGCCTATTCGGCGGATTATGCGCCAGACCTTCGGCAAGCTCGCTGTATTGCCGCTTCAGACGATGTACCGCGCCTTCGGCACTGCGGACTTCTCCTTCGAGCAACTGCCAGCGGGCAGCGCCATCCTCTGGAAAAGAATCAATAACAGGGAGCCCTTCCAGCTCCAGCCGGGCTTCCGTCCATTTCAGCCACAGCCCGCGAATATCCTGTGCCTTGCGCAGCTTGACCAGCCGCTCTCCTTCGCTCCGGCGCCGCTCCTCCAGCCCTGCAAGCTCACGCTCCGCAGCTTCAAGAGCCGCCGTGTTCAGATTATATCTTGGTAAATAGGACCGGCTCTCAGCGACCTCCCTCTCCAGCTTTTCAATCGTCTGGAGAATTTTTGCCGCCTCCTGCACCTTCCCACGGGGCTTATACAGCTTCTCGGCATCCTGAAGCAGGCGGCGCTCCGCCCGCAAAATTTCACCGCCTCCGCCCATGCCCGCATGGAACAGATAGCTGCTCATTTCCTCGGACTGCAGTGTTCCAAGCTCCTGCAGCTCATCCAGCGATACGGCAAACAACTGCCGGAACATGCTGCGGGAAATACCGCCCAGCAGACGGCGCTCCATCTCGCCCTGATCCGCTTCCCCCGTTCTTCCATCCGGATAGCTGACGGTGATCTGCAGCCGTTCGCCTCTGCTCTGCGTATCCCCGCCTGCCGCATACCGGCGGATTCTCCAGAGCACATCTTCCCGGTCGCGTGCAACCAGCATGCCCCCATGCTGCCCGCCCTGTGACGGCTCATAACGTTCCGCAGGATTAGCTCTGCTGGAGATTCCGAACAGCATGGCGCGGATGAACTGCAGAGTTGTGCTTTTACCGGCCTCATTCCGGCCGTAGAGGACGGTGACCCCTTCGCCCAGCTTCAGCTCCCGATTATGCAGACGGCCAAACCCGCCAATCTGCAGCTCCTCTATTCTCATTCAGATCTCCCCCGCTCCGGTGTTACCGCCTCAGCGTTTGCATCCTGGCCTCCGGCTTCGGACGGCAGCATGCCAACTGCAAGCCCATCATTTTCATCCATTCCGCCAAGCAGTGTAATGCCAAGCTCGGCGGCACTTCTTAGCCAGCCCAGCTTCTCCTCTTCTCCCGCCGCAGAGAGCAAACGGCGCAGCTCCCGGTTCTCCATCAGCGGCTTCAGCGCACTGCCGATCAGCTCCTCCAGCTCCTCTGCCGATTGTCCGCTTCGCCCGGCCAGCCGGAGCATTTCTCCAAGGAAGCTGTCCTCCTGCAGCAGCCGCTCCCGGTCAATGGCGAGACCTGTTTCCACCGTGAACCCTTCCGTCCAGACCAGACCTGCATAGTCTGAGTGCTCTGCACGAATCGTCTCTCTCCGCTGCAGCTCGGCGAGCAGATCATCCGCCGCCCCTTTTTCTGCCAGCACCTTGTGCAGTGCGCCGCGCCCGGTAAGCCGGAAACGCACCACGGACATCAGCTGCGGAAGCTCATCCCTGATCTCTTCTATCGCCTGCTCTACAGACTGCGTCCACTGCGCTTCATCCTCCAAGCCTTCAATGGATAGCTCACGAACCTGCCAGCGGATAGAATCCAGCTCATGGAACCGGAGCTCCGTCCGGCCTTCGGCATCCACATCCACGATATAACAGCCCTTCGGCCCTGTTTCCTTGACGCTGCGCCCCTGGATATTGCCCGGGTATACAATCGCCGGACGCTCATGCAGAATACTTCGTTTATGTATATGTCCCAGCGCCCAGTAGTCATAGCCCCGCCCGATCAAGTCTCTGCGGGTGCAGGGTGAATAGGTCTCATGCTGGAGGTCTCCGTCCACATTGCCGTGGAGCAAGGCGATATGGAACAGACTGCTGCCCGGTCTGCGGTTGAAGAGCAGCGCTGTATTCTCCGTAACTTTGGCCGTTGGATAGGAGATGCCGCTGACCACAGCCACCTCCTGGCCGCCATTGCGGCGGCAGGCGACAGCCTGTCCCGGCTCTCCGCTGCCGAATACTGTCACATGCCCCGGAGGCTCGGTATTCAGACGCGGCCCATCCAGCGGATCATGATTGCCGTGAATCAGATATACCGCAATGCCGTGTCTTCCCAGCTCATGAAGCGCCTCCTGAAAACGAAGCTGCCCTTGCAGGGAAGCATCGGAGACATCATACACATCGCCGCTGATGACGACAAAATCCACCTCTTCCTGGACAGCTACGCCAACAAGCCGCCCGAGGGCGGCGAAGGTAGACTCCCGCAAATAGGAGCGTATGGCCTGCGGAAGCTGCACCAGTCCGGCAAAACGGCTGTCCAGATGCAGATCCGCAGCATGCAGGAAACGAAAAGGAATCATAACCTCACCCTTTCATTCCCTGCTGGTATTGCAGATATGTTTTTTTCAGCTCATTGGCTACACGCGTCAGAGAATACTGGCTTTTCGCTTTATCCCAGGCCGAACGGGACAGCTCGTAGCGGTAACCGGGATCGCTGATCACTTTCTCCAGTGCTTCCGCCAGGGCCAGCTCATCATCGGGTTCAACCAGCAGACCGTTTACACCGTCTTCAATCTGCTCGGGAATCCCGCCTACATTGGTGCCAACCAGCGCCAGACAGCTAAGTGCCGCTTCCGCGAACACCGATCCGAAGGCTTCCGCCCGGGACGGAAGCACAAAAATATCAAAGAACGGCATAAACTCTTCCGGGTGCAGGGTATAGCCATAAAAAATCGTTTCATTATATATGCCAAGATTCTGTGCCAGCCGCTCCAGCTCCGCACGTGAAGGACCATCTCCGATAATATGCAGCACATATTCATGATTGCGTTTTTTCAGCTCCGCACATGCCTTGAACAACGTGTCGATACCTTTAGCCGGAACCAGACGGGTTACTGTAACCAGTTGCGGAATGTCGTTGTCGTGCGGCACAGGCTTGAATCTTTTTTCATCAAAACCGTTCGGAATCACTCCGATCCTCGAAGGCTGATCAATATAAGGAGCCAAATATTCGGCAAAAGAGCGCGATACCGTCATCAGACGGTCGCTGACATGCTCCAGCTCACGATAGATCGACACGAGGAACTGATGCTCCGGACCACCCTCCACAATCGCTCCATTGAGAATCAGCTCGCGTTCATAGCTGGAATGCAGGGTCTGAATAAGCGGAACCTCGGGATAAATTTTTTTCATCGCAAGACCCGCAATCGGATGGTGGGCGTGGATCAGGTCATAATTTTTGCTCATCCGAAGTTTTGTCCACCATATATAATCCCTGTAGGTTTGAATATATTTCTGCACAACGGGACTTTCGCCATATAGGGTCCAGTCAAAGGTTTCAAATACGATCTCTTCACGTCCCTTGCCCCGAATCCGCTTGGGCAGCCAGAACAAATCCATATCCCAGCGGCTCGAACGAAAGCGTTCCTGCAGATGCGGAATCATGGAAGATACACCACCGGGCTGCTCCGGCGGGAAAAATAGCGCTTGCAGCAAGTTCATAAGGACATCCCCTTTACAATTGCCCTGTATACGGTACGACCCGGCAATTATGATATAGTTATATATGTACATATAAATTAACAGGTACGTTTAGGTCCCATACCTTGATTTTATCGGTATCCACCTGAAACAGCAACTAAGAAGAGCCTTAACACCTATCTTAGATTTTGACAAGAGGAGAATGACATATGAATGAAGAACGGCTGCCCGCCGCATACACTGCCCGAATTAGAGAGATGCTGGGGCAAGAGGCGGACGCTTTTCTGGAGAGCTATAATGCACGGCGGACCCAGGGTCTGCGGTTCAACACTTTAAAAAGCGCCTCAGCTTCAGGACAGGATGCGGCGGATCATGCAATCTCACTGTTCGGCCTTACGCCTGTGCCCTGGTGTCCCTCAGGATATTACTATGAAGAACCCGCCCGGCCCGGACGTCACGCCTTTCATGCTGCCGGACTATATTATATTCAGGAACCGTCGGCAATGTCCGCAGCCGAGCTGCTGGCACCGCTTCCCGGCGAAACCGTGCTAGACCTTGCAGCCGCTCCAGGCGGCAAAACGACGCACATCGCTGCCCTGATGAAGGGACAAGGCTTGCTGGTCTCCAATGAGATTCACCCGGAGCGTGCCAAAATACTGGCGGAAAACGTGGAACGTCTCGGCATCTCTAACGCGATTGTTACAAGTGCGGCGCCAGGAGATTTATCACGCCGGTTCCCGGCGGTCTTCGACCGGATCATGCTGGATGCTCCTTGCTCTGGCGAAGGGATGTTCCGCAAGGACCCCGCAGCTATAGGCGAGTGGTCTCCTGAGCATGTGAAGATGTGTGCGGCAAGACAATGGGACATTCTGCAGGATGCCTACCTCATGCTGAAGCCGGGCGGCAGCCTCGCCTACTCAACCTGCACCTTCAACCGTACAGAAAATGAAGAAACGATCCTACGTTTCTTGGACAGCTATCCCGATATGGAGCTGGTTGCGGAGAAACGCCTTTGGCCTCATTTGGAAAAAGGTGAAGGCCATTTTGTTGCCCTGCTGCGCAAAGCAGACTCAGAGGAAGCCGTGCAGAGCCGCAGCAAACGCGGGGGCGGACGTGGCAAAAATGCTTCCAAGCCGCTTTCCGCCGTCCGAGATGCCTATCAGCAATTTATGAGCTGGGCAGCTGCAGAGCTGCCCGGATTTACCGGCCAGGGCGTGCCTCTGCTCTTCGGTGAATCTCTGTATCTGCTGCCGGAGACATTTAGAACCAGTCTGCATACCGGCCTGCTGGAAGGACTGAAGGTGCCGCGCGCGGGCCTGCACGTGGCTCACCTGAAGAAAAACCGGATCGAACCGGCCCATGCCCTCGCCATGGCCCTTAAGCCCGAACAGGCAGCACGCAGCTATGATCTGGCGGCGGACAGTCTGGACATCCAGGCCTGGCTGCGTGGCGAAAGCCTGGCTGTTCCCCCTCATCTGCACGGCTGGACGCTGGTAACCGTCCACGGCTTGCCGGTCAGTTGGGGCAAGGCCAGCGCGGGACAGCTCAAGAATCACCTGCCCAAAGGCCTGCGGATTCAAGTGGAAACGGCTGTGCGTCCTTAAAAGGACGGATAAATTGAAGGTCCTTCCAGGAAACCAGAATGGACCTTCTCTTTTGTTCAGATGCCGATATATCTCATCATTTCTGATATGCCATTCATTTGATTTGCCAATTTCTCGTTCAGCTTCTGCAGAGCTATCTTGAAGGAGCGTTCAATTGCAGTCAGATCATGTGTCTCCAAAGCTTCAAGCAACTGTTTCATGTTTTCAATAAAGTAGACGGTTTTCCTTAAACTGCTTAGTACAATAATCTTTTTTAATTCCCGCGACGTAAAGGTCCTATATCCGTTTTCCGGATTCCGCTCAGAACGAATAAGCCTCTCCTTTTCCCAATGTCGAATAGCGGATGGGTTAACACCAGCGATAGCCGCAACCTCCCCGATTTTCATCTTTTCCGTCACCTGTATATTCCTGTACTTGGAGAAATCCGTTTGATGAATGAGGCTCATGATTTCTTCGACTCGTTGCTTCTCTACTTGAATGTTGTACTGATGTAAATTGATGATCCAGAGTGCCTGTTCGACGCGGCTTTTTTTTAACAAGCTCATGACATCGTAGGCGACAGGAATATCGAACCCTTTCATTAAGGCACGTAAAGCAATGAATGCTTGAACATGAACCGGTGTATAGCATCTTCTATTACTGGCTGTCCGAGGTACATCGGGCACCAAATCGAGATCCTCATATCTTCGCAGCGTAGTAGTACTAATATGAAGTCTCTCGGCAATTTGCTTCGGCGTATAGTTTTTGTCCATTGGCGGGCACCCTTCCTTAAAGTCAAACCTTAAACTCCGACAACAATATCACAAGAAACACTGGCAGTCCACACAAGGACTCCTGGTATATAAAACGAAATCTTGCATGAATGTTGTATGATCAAAAATGGAAAGAAAAAATAAGGAGGAGAACTTATTGGAGACGGGTAATCTTGCTTTCACACCCCACTGGAGCGTAAGGCCCGGAGAGGTCATTACTTTCGGCACTTATCCTCAGACGGCGGACGGTACGGACAAAACGCCTATAAAGTGGAGGGTGCTGCAAAGTTCAGATCAAGAACTGTTTATTTTGAGTGAGTACATTTTGGACTGCAAGCGATACCACCGTGATTTTACTGATATTACATGGCATGACTCGGATTTGCGCATGTGGCTTAACAATGAGTTTTATAATACAGCGTTCACTGAATCCGAGAAGAAGTTCATCAAACCTACAATGTGCACAGACAACGGAGAAAGCAGCACAGACACGGAGGACAAGGTTTTTTTGCTCAGTGTTTCGGAGGTGAACGAACTGACCTCTAAACTGGATGAAGTCTCTTTAAGTGCGAAACGCCGGGCAATAGGAACGGAATTTTCCAAAATAAAAAAGAACGATGGATGTCACCTGTATGTGCGGCAGCAATATGATAAAAAAGTAAAAGCTGACTATATCACCGAGAATGGTGAAGAATTGGCCTGCTCATGGTGGTGGCTGCGAACTCAACTTCTTGGTGGTTCTTCGCGTTCGTTTTTTATTGGTCCACGCAGCAGTATCCGCAGCTACGCACGTGTCAACTTAGCTTGTTACGGTGTTCGTCCTGCACTAAAAGTTAATCTTGAATGATCGCCCAATCCAATGCCGCTTGTAATTCATTATCAATCTCTTCTAATAATTTATAACAATTCGAAGTAATACTTTCTCATTCCGTTTCCTCTATAGATATGAGATGGCTCAGTCATCGTTTTATTTAATGTTCCTAAGCCTTCGTACTTAACAGTTCCATCATCTATTATTTTTTTGATATCTTCCAAAAACTCTTAGCCGCCGGTTCGATCAGCTTCTGCCAGCCTTGGCTGAGGTAGGTACCAATGTGGACGGAGGTCTCCGCCAGGGTCTGTGCGACGGATACAATCGCCTGCGCTTCCATGGCGGCTACAACGCCGACCAGTATCCCTACAATGGCGGCCAAGAGCTGTAATCCATAGGCTTTCATCCATTTTATTACATATGTTTTTATCTGGTCAAACACCATTTTGGCATTGTTTGCGCGTAGCGATACGCCGTCTGCAATTTTACCTCCGAGGCTTTGGTCTGCTTTTCCTGTGTCAAAATCGGCCATGATGCTATCCATCGTATGCGGGTCGATGCTGCCCGGAAGCTGCTTGGTCTCGCCGTCCTTTAGATTGATGTCACGGACCAACTCAGGGTCCATTTCGCCCTCTTCAACCGATTCCATTTCGATGTCGTCTGCGGTAAGCTTCTCTTCCGGTTGCGGCTCTCCCGCTTCCTGGGCCTGCTCTGCTGCTCCGCCTTCTGCGGCACCTGCGCCCAAGTGTTCACCCAATCAGCAGCAGCTCGAATCCGTCCATTGGACGTTCAGCACAAAAAAAGCATAAAACAGAGCCGTTAAGGACTCTATTTTATGCTTTTGCAGCCAATGCATTATCCATTTGTCCGTATCACGATAAGCAATACTTAACCAGCGCGTCACGCACCCCATTGTCGTTATTAGTGCCGGTAATTACGTTCGCTGCCGCCTTGACCTCAAGCGGGGAGTTGTCCATAGCAATGCCAAGACCGGCATAGGTGAGCATCGAAATATCGTTATAATAATTCCCGATCGCCAGGACCTCCTCCTGAGGGATTCCGAGCTGCGTTGCCAGGTTCATCAGCGCGTTGCCCTTGGAGGCGTCCGGATGCATGAAATCTACGAAAAATTCGCCGCTGCGCAAAATATTATACTGCTGCGTCCAGGTCGCCCACTCGCGCTGTGCTTCATCCAGAATATCCGACTTAGTAAATACCGTAAACTTAACAACCGGTTCGCGAAAATCCTCCCATGCAGGAAGCGACGCCGGCATAACCCGGAAATGCTCATACATAAAGAGGGCTTCTTCAGTCAGGTTCTCCACATTATCTACATACATGTCAAAAGCCGTATTGATATCATAATGAATATCCCGCTCACGGCAGTACTCGATATAAGGGTCCAAACCGCGCGCATCCAGTCCGTAAATATGCAGCACCTCGCGGTCCTCCACCCGTACCGTAGCTGCTCCATTATGGCCCAGCACATACCCTGACAGCCCCATCTCCTCCATAAAAGGAATCGAATTCTGCGGACTGCGGCCTGTGCAGAGTACGATTAGCCCGCCCTGCCGCGTAACCTCCGCAATAGCCTCCTTGTTCTCAGAGCTTAGCTGGTGATCGTCGTTCAGCAGCGTCCCATCCACATCCAGTGCAATCAGCTTGTATTTCATACTCCACCATCCTTGTCTGTCTTATATCTGTATGAGCTTTGATCATTTTATACAGAAAACGTAAACTGAGGCTGTTACATTAATCAAAGCGGTATGAAATTATTCCCCAAACCTACAGTATTAAATTTCCGTTCCCCCGCCGCCCAGCAGCTTCAGCTCCTCGGCAGTCAGCTCCCGGCAAGCGCCCAGTGCGAGGCTCTCATCCAGCTTTAGACCACCCATGGCTACCCGCTTCAAAAAGACCACCTTCTTGCCCACCGCCAGGAACATCCGCTTCACCTGATGGAATTTACCTTCGGTGATCGTGAGCGAAATCTGCGACAGGGTCACAGTACCCCGTTCTCTGCCAAGGATGGTTAGCTGTGCGGGCAGAGTCACATATCCGTCGTCAAGCTCCACACCGGCAGCAAAAGCAGCCACATCGGCGGCATCGACTTCGCCTTCAACAGTAGCCTCGTAGGTCTTCGGTACATGCTTGCGCGGCGAGAGCAGCTCATGGGCAAGCTGCCCGTCATTGGTCAGCAGCAATAAGCCCACTGTATCCTTGTCCAGTCTTCCGACCGGAAATGGCTCGAACTGTGCGTATTCCCGTTTAAGCAAGTCAAGCACCGTACGGTCCCGCTTGTCTTCCGTAGCAGACAATACACCAGGAGGCTTGTTCATCATGAGGTAGATATATTCACGGTATAGCACAGGCTCGCCGTTGACCTCTACCCTGTCAAGATAGGGGTCAACATGAAAGCCGCTGTCTTTGACCACAACGCCGTTCACCGTAATCAGCCCCTGCTTGGCCTGTTTGCGGATATCGCTGCGGGAGCCTATGCCCATGTGGGACAAAACCTTGTCAATCCGTTGTTTTTTTGCAGAATTGCCTGATGCGCTCATATGTTATGTCCACCTCCAGCCTGCGGGATATTCATTCTTCAGCATGCCGTTCTGCCATTTGCCCCAGCCTGCACTATAGCCGTCAATACAGACCAGTACATAGCCCTTAGCGGGATGCCCCGGCTGTATGGACAGACGCTCCTCAGGGACGGACAGTGTTTCCCCTTTGAGATAGGAGACTGCTTCACCGCCAGCGCTAGATAACGAGAGGCTGCGGATGCTTTCTGCCGGATGCAGCGCGGTAGCAAGCGGATGTCCGGGAATAAATCTGCCGCTGCGGACATGTCCCACATACCAGCCTGGGCGGATGGTCTTCAGTCCGTCCAGCGCCGCCTTGGGCAGCTGGGAAATATACAAATGATCCCCGAACAGCACCGGATATCCCGAGGGCTGCCAGCCGAGCTGGCCCTTGGCGAATTCCGCATACGCCGCCATTGCAGCTTCTTCTCCTCCTGCTCCCGGATACTGGCGGCCGTGGACTCCCCCGCCGGATTTTCCGGAAGATCGGCTGCCTTTGCCGCCGCCGAGCCCGCCTTCTGCCCGCACAGGATTTGACTTTGAAGCAGCCTTGGCTGATTTGCTCCGTGAGGAAATGGCCAGCGCTTGTTCCTGACCAGCCTGCTCCAGACTCTCTGCATGCTCCTCGTCAGAGCTGCCGTCATGGCGGAGTACAGCCATAAAATGCCCTTCGCCTTTGACCTTATGCGGCCACAGCCGGGCCGCACCTGGAAGCCCGCCAAGTCCAGGCGCAAAAGAACCGGTGCCGCCCACAGGAACAAGCGAAAACTCAGGATGCTTGTCCAGGAACCCGCCGATAATGCCTTCATTCTCCTCAGTAGCAAAGGTGCAGGTCGAATACACCACAGTGCCGCCCGGTTTGAGCGCTGCTACAGCCGATTCCAGAATTTCACGCTGCATGGCGGCATATTTCTGCGGCGTTTCCGGCTCCCACTGCTTCACCATGTCCTCATCCTTGCGGAACATTCCTTCACCTGAGCAAGGCGCGTCGATCAGGATACGGTCAAAAAATCCGGGAAAAGCTGCCGCGATCCGCCCGGGGTTCTCATTAAGCACTATTCCGTTGCGTACGCCGTACAGCTCCAGATTTTTGGCCAGAGCTTTGGTGCGTTCCGGGTGAAGATCGTTGCTGACCAGAAGGCCCTTCCCCTGCAGCTTGGCCGCAATCTGCGTCGATTTGCCGCCTGGAGCCGCACATAAATCCAGCACGCGGTCGCCTGGCTGCACGTCCAGCAGCTCCACCGGGGCCATTGCGCTTGGCTCCTGAATATAATACAGGCCGGCATGGTAGTAAGGATGTTTGCCCGGTCTTGCTCCTTCCTCCGTATAGAACCCTGACGGGCACCAGGGAATAGGCGCAAGTGTAAAAGGGGAGAGAGCCAGCAGCTCCTCCACCGAAATTTTTAGTAAGTTGGCGCGAATTCCGCCATAGGGAGTTTCCTTATACGAATCCGCAAATTGCTCATATTCCGTTCCCAGCATTTCTTTCATACGCTGCATGAAAGAGCCGGGCAGTTGTGCCGCCATGATGCTTTCCTCCAATAATCAAGGAACACCCCTGAGGGTGCTCCTGTGGTAGCCTTGCTATTCAATGCCTTGCTTGCGGTGGGATGCTGCCGGCCTCTGGGGACCGCGTCGCTGCGGACTACTGGGTATGATCTTCAGCGCTGCAGCAGCAACCGCCTCCGTCAGACCCTGGTCCACTAGCACAATCGTCAGATCATAATAATCGAACGGCTGCTCCGCATAAGTCTCCAGCCTCCGGGCATAGTCCTGAGCCTCTCTTGCCAGCCTGGCAAGATCAATGCCGAGAGCGTCTGCGGGATAGCGCTGCAGCACTTCATGCGCCTGGTTCAGCATGATTCTGCCGCCGCGCACATTGTTATTGCGGAAATGATACAGCCCTACCGCCACTTGCAGCAGAGCTTTGTAGAGCGGATCGCGGTTCTTTGCCAGCCATAGCTCTTCAAGCACCTCATGGCATTCAAAATAATCCCTGTCCCGGTTGAAGTAGACCAGGTAAGCCAGGTACAGCGGTTCATAAGCCATCCGGCAGACTGTCCTTCTTGGCGTTCGAGAGCAGCTCCCGCACATGCTCCAGCAGTGCTTTCATTGCTTCCATATCCTGCGCCTGCCAGATTTGATTAAAGCGCTCCTGGCTTTCGATGGCTTCATTGACCAGATGATAGAAATACAATTGATGAATCGCCTTCAGCACCTGCGTTGTAGTGTTCGAATTATCCTCGAATGTTTTTTGCGCATCCAGAATTTCATCACGGATGCTGGACATCTCGCTGTCCAGAATCGAAGCGGCTTCTGCTGCTGTTTTCAGCCGCAGGCGCATTTCATCCGGGAGACTCTCACGGTATTTATAGTTCAGGGAATGCTCAATCGTTGCCCAGAAGTTCATTGCCAAGGTGCGGATCTGAATTTCGGCGAGCACGATCTTTTGTCCCAGGGCTGTCTGTACCGGGTATTTAATAATCATATGGAAGCTGCGGTAGCCGCTTTCCTTATAATTGGTAATGTAGTCCTTCTCGTAGAGGACTTCAAGGTCCTTGCGGGCACGGATATATTCCGCGACTCTGCGGATATCCTCGACGAACTGGCACATAATGCGAATGCCGGCGATATCCTCAATGCCCGTTTCCAGATCCTCCATCTTCACATTCAAGCGCTTAGCCTTCTCAAGAATGCTTGAGAGCCGCTTTACGCGTCCTGTCACGAACTCGATTGGTGTGTACTCTTCTCTTTTCTTAAGCTCCGCGCGCATTGTTTTGAATTTAACCTTCAATTCTTCCACTGTCTGTTCATATGGAAGCAAAAATGTTCCCCAGTCCCTGACGTCCATCGCCTTAGTCCTCCTGTCCATTCATCCTTCAGTGATGATCAGCACCCACCGCTTCCAGGATATGAGAGAATCCGTCGCGCCGCAGCAGTTGCCGTAGTCCGGCGTGCACTCTGCGGTTAACCTCCGGTCCTTCATAGATGAGAGCTGTATAAATTTCGACCAGGCTTGCGCCTGCCCGGATCTTGTCATATGCGTCCTGAGCGGTAAAAATACCGCCTGAACCAATGATCGGCAGCTTGCCGCCAGTCTGGCGGTAGATTCTGCGAATAATTTCAGTCGAACGGTCACGCAGCGGCTTGCCGCTGAGGCCCCCTGTCTCGCCTGCCTTATCGCTCTTCAGCCCTTCACGGTTAAGCGTAGTGTTCGTGGCAATCACGCCGTCCATTCCGGCTTCAGAGAGCGTATGTACCATATACTCCAGCTCGGCGTCGCTGACATCGGGAGCAATTTTGACCAGCAGGCTTTTGGCGGTACCGCTCTGCACACGCTGAAGCTCCAATTCTTCCTTAACCTGTGCAAGCAAATTCGACAGCTCGCTGCCGTGCTGCAGACTGCGCAGATCCGGCGTATTCGGCGAGCTGATATTGACCACAAAAAAATCACCGTACGGATATAGCGTACGGATACACTGGCGGTAATCCTCATGCGCCGATTCATTTGGCGTCGTTTTGTTGCGGCCAATGTTCACCGCCACCGGAATCCTGCGTTTCCCCAGCGCCTTCAGCCGCTGCGCCATCGCCTCGGCGCCCTCATTATTGAAGCCCATCCGGTTGATCAGCGCTTCGTCAGGCAGAAGGCGGAATAACCGCGGGCTGTCGTTGCCCGGCTGGCCCTTCGGCGTCACTGTGCCCACTTCCATAAATCCAAATCCGATAGAGGAGAAGCCTCCTACCGCTTCAGCATTTTTATCCAGGCCAGCAGCCAGTCCCACCGGAGTCGGGAAATGCAGTCCGAACAGGTCCACCGCCAAATCGGCCGTTTCGGGAACGCCGTACATCAGTCGCATTGCCGCGTTTCCGCCGGGCACGAGACTTGATTTGTTCAGTCCGCCGATAACGAGATGGTGCGCTTTCTCCGGGTCCATTTTAAAGAAAATAGGTTTGCCTAAATGTCGATACAGCACCGTTCTCGCTCCTTCTAAGGGAACCCTTAAGTGATGCAGGTAACTCCCCGATTCTGTAGGTTTCTTCTTAATTTTAGCCGTTTCCGGGGGAAAAGAAAAGTTTTTTACCCTGCAGTGCTCTGGAGCGAAACGCCGAGTATAGTATTTTTCTTGTAAACGCATTACAATGTAAGGGTAATCATTGATTAAGAGAGAAAGAGGGATGAACGATATGTCCACAAAACGCAAGCCACCCACATTGCAGCAAAAGAAAGAAGAAGTCAACCGCAAAGCAATCCTATGGATCAGTGTCAGTCTGGTGCTCCTGGTTCTTCTGATTCTTGTTTTATTTATAGTAGCAGGAAATTAATCCAGCCAATGGTAGACTTTGTGGGGGTTGGTCTGATTTTGCGGTGCACTGGACGGGAATCGTTCCTCTGGAAGCAGCGGCTCATCAGGCAGAACCCCTTTTGTAATTTCGACCTTCGTTCCCATCGGCGCCATCGCGAACAGCTCCTCCACATCCTCGCGTTTCATCCGGATACAGCCCTTGGATTCATCCTTGCCGATGCTGTCCGGCTCATTCGTACCATGAATAGCATAGTTGGTATCCGATAGCTGCATGCCGCGGCTGCCAAATTCCCCGTTATCGCGCCCGTTCGGATTGACCACCTTATCAGAGATTTCGAACTTCCCTTCCGGTGTCCTGTCAGCTCCAAGTCCAACCTCATAGTTCCGCAGAATGATGTTGCCGCTGATCACTGCCAGGCGGTGTTTTTGTTTATCTACAATAATCCTAAGCGGACTTGTAAAAAAGGGCTGCTCTGCTGATTTCCCGCCGCCGGACGCACCTGCCCCACTGCCGTTTCCCTGGCCCGCCGCCGGGACATCCGATGCCGCAGGCCCAGTAGGCTTTGCCGAAGCTTCTGGAGACTGGGGAGCTGCCGCCGCGCGCAATGCAGCGAACTTCTTTTTCATCAGCGGGGTCGTTCCGCCCAGAATATTCTCCGGAAAAGATTTGGTCAGCTCCTGCAGTGACTCCGGCAACGCGCCTTTCCTGTTCTTGTAAGAGCGGATAGCGCTCCAGAGCACAGCCAGCTCCTCCTGGCTGCTCTGCCATGATCCGGCCTGCTTCTTCAGTCCGCCTGCTTCCGGCGGCTCGCAGGCACAGGCAACCGGATCATAGGACTGATATACAACCTTCCCTTCCTTGCCCTTCTCAATCGTAGCTGTAAGCGGCAGGTTCTTCTTCCAGAGCAGCCACTGTCCCGACCGCTTCATGGTCAGTATAGCCGTTCTGGAGGTATCCTGCCCGCTCTGCACCGTCTTGGCCAAGGCCTGGCCCACCGAAGCCGCGTCTTCACCTGTCGCCGTGAATCCCATTGCCGCGGGCTTTGAAGACTTCTCTTCTTCCGATGCCGGGGCCGACTCCGGTGCCGATACCGGGGCCTCCGGGTCTTCCAGCCCTAGGGCCGCATTCGCCGATGCCGCCTCGCCGGGTTCACCCGGACTTCCTTCCGGGGCTACCGCCGAGGGGATGAACAGCAGCAACAGCAGCACAAGCGCGAGCATAACCCTATGCCTTCTAAGCTTGGACTCATGCCGCTGCCGTGCTGTATTGAGCAGTCCTTCTTCATACTCACGCAGCATTTCCGCAGGAACCTTGCTGTGCTCGAAAGCTTCATATACTCCGCCCGCCTGGTTGAAGCAGTAGTTAGCCTTCCCATGCTGGCCGTTCTTATAATATTCCTTACCAAGCAAGTACCATGCCATCTTATTATCAGGGTGCATCTGCACATATGCTTTAAGATGCTGCGAGTTTTTCATCGGGGCCTCCGGGTTATGAATTACTTTAATCTTTATTAGTTTATATCGGCTGAATCATCAAAAAAAGACATCCCTAGCCGCATTTATCGCAGCAAAGAGATGTCTTTATGGAAATATAAGGACCTAAAGGGAAATTCCACCCTTCATTCAATCCTATATTTTGCGCAGATACGAATACCTTAGGGTTTTAACCCTCTTTGTTAAAAGGAGCATCCGCAATTTTGATGGAGTCAGTTGGGCATCCATCGGCAGCATCCTGCAGATCATCGAACAAGTCATCAGGAATCGCGGTTACACCACGGTTGCCGTCATTCTCATAGATCACTTCTGCCAAGCCTTCATCATCATAATCATAAATATCAGGGGCCGTCGCTCCACAAGCACCGCATGCGATGCAGGTATCTTTTTCGACCCAAGTGTATTTAGCCATTTTTCCTCTGCCTCCCGTTGAACAATACAGCACTGCAATAGCAGCCTGTTATTTTTCTCATATTAATATAAATAGAATACAATTTCAATGAGTTTTGAGTTCGTTTCCAATATTGACGCAATATGCAGCTTCACTGCTGCCGTATTCTAAAACGTCCCACTCAGTCATCAGCAGGGTCCACTTCGTGAAGGTTGTCCTTCTGCAGGGAGGTCCCGCGCTCCTTATGGTTGCGCAGACGCGCCGAATGGCTGTCACTGAGCATCCCCGCTGTCAGCACCGCATTCTCGCCGAATTTATTGCGCAGCAGGTCCATCGCTTTGGTGAGCGACTCCTTCTTAGGCTGGCGTTCGTAATCGAACAGATCCAGTTGAATCGCGGAATCCTCTTTGGGGGTCAGCCCCTGCAGAGTTACACCCAACAGGCGAATGGGCTTGTCACCCTTCCAGTGCCGCGCAAATTGGTCGCAGACCGCCTTGTAGATGTCATCCGCATTTTCCGTTGGAGCGTCAAGCTGGCGTGAGCGGGTGATGGTCTTCATTTCAGGTGTGCGTATCGTGAGCTGTACTCCCGCTGCGACCAATCCTTGCTTTCTCAGCCGCCGCGCTACCTGGTCACTGAGATTCAGCAGAATCGGCCGGGCTTCGGCTAAGCCGATAACATCGCGCGGCAGTGTCGTTGTATGCCCGATAGACTTGCTCTGCTCCCGTTCAGGGTTCACCTCACCATGATCAATCCCGTTGCCCGCCCGCTTCAGCCATGAGCCCATCACGCCAAAATGCTCGACCAGCATGCTCTCCTCCGCAGCGGCCAACTGCCCGATACTGTAGATGCCCAGCCTTCGAAGCTTCTCCGCCGTTTTGCCGCCAATACCGAACATTTCATTGCAGGGCTTGTTCCACAGGACATCCGGCACATCGCGCAGCCGCAGTACGGTAATACCGTTCGGCTTCTTCAGATCAGACGCGATCTTGGCCAGCAGCTTATTGGGTGCAATACCGATGGAGCAGGGCAGTCCGAGTTCCTCCATAATCCGGCGCTGAATGGCTTCGGCGATTTCCAGCGGTGTCCCGAATTGGCGTGAGCCGGTAATATCGAGATAACATTCGTCGATCGAGACGGCTTCGAGCTGCGGCGTATAGCTGTAGGCAATTTGCATGAACGCATTCGAATACTTGCGGTATAGATGAAAGTTCGGCTTAATCAGAATAAGCGAAGGACAAAGGCGCAGCGCCTTCTGCACCTGCATTCCCGTTGAAATCCCCTGCCTGCGCGCTGCATAGGAACAGGTAACGATAATCCCGCGCCTCAGCTCCACGCTGCCGGCAACCGCTGTTGCTTTACCTTTGTATTGATCAGGGTCCTCCGCCTCATGCACAGAGCAATAAAAAGCATTCATATCCACATGCAAAATAACCCTGCCGCTTGTTGGATAATATTGATCCACATTCTGCACAATATCGACCTTCTTATATTCAGGGTTCCCAATGTTGATTTCAGCATACCTCTTCCTCCGGCGGGAGGTCAACAAATCTTGGCCTGCTGTAAAGTTCTTTGTTACATTCCCGCGTAAAAATGCTATAATATAAAAATTCAAACTTTTAGGAGGACTCTCATGTCTAAGTCCATTTCCATCTTCGATACGACGCTGCGTGACGGCACCCAAGGTGAAGGTATCAGTCTGTCAGCGGATGACAAGCTGAAAATTGCCAAGAAACTCGATGATCTGGGTGTTCACTATATTGAAGGTGGCATCCCGGGAAGCAACAACAAAGACATTGAGTTTTTTAAAAGAGTCAAGGAGCTGCATCTGAATGCCAAAATCACCGCATTCGGCAGCACCCGGCGCAAGAACTCCATTACCGAGCATGACGACAACCTGCAAAGAATAATCGACGCCGGTGTTCCCGCAGCCACACTGGTCGGCAAATCATGGGACTTCCATGTGCATACTGCGCTGCAGACTACACTTGAAGAAAATCTCGCCATGATCGGCGAATCCATCTCGTACCTCAAACGCAAGGGACTTGAAGTCATTTTTGATGCTGAGCATTTCTTCGACGGATATAAGAACAATGCCGAATACGCTGCTGCCGTACTGGCGACAGCCCGCGACGCGGGTGCCGATTGGCTGGTGATGTGCGATACCAACGGCGGAACTCTGCCTTTTGAAATTCAGGAGATTGTCTCCGGCATTGCCCTGCAGCTCCCTGGAGCTTCACTCGGCATTCATACACATAACGACTGTGAGCTCGCGGTCGCCAATGCGCTTAGTGCAATCGGAGCTGGAGTCCGTCAGGTACAAGGCACAATCAACGGCTATGGTGAACGCTGCGGCAACGCCAACCTGTGCTCAATCATCCCCACCCTGCAGCTCAAAATGGGGTATCACTGCATCCCTGGCGATTCGTTACCTCAGCTTACGAATACGGCCCATTTCATCAGCGAGGTCGCCAATGTGAACCTGCCGGTGAATCAGCCATATGTTGGAAATGCCGCTTTTGCGCACAAAGGCGGGATTCATGTATCCGCAATCCTGCGCGATTCCCGCACCTATGAGCATATTGCCCCGGAACTGGTCGGGAACAAGCAAAGGGTGCTCGTATCCGAGCTGGCCGGACAGAGCAATGTTCTGTCCAAGGCGCAGGACATGGGGCTCAGCCTTGACCCAAGCAGCGAGCAGGCCCGCAAGGTGATCGACAAAATCAAAACTCTGGAGCATCAGGGTTATCAATTCGAAGGCGCCGATGCCTCCCTGGAGCTGCTGCTTCGCGAAGCAACCGGAGAGATGAACGAGCTGTTCACCTTCGAATCCTTCAAGATGCTTGTAGAAAAAACAGCCGGTCACCCCGTAGTTTCCGAGGCGTTCGTTAAGCTTAGAGTCGGCGGAGAGAATCTGTATACCGCCGCTGAAGGCAACGGCCCGGTCAACGCGCTCGACAACGCGCTGCGCAAGGCGCTGCTCACCTACTTTCCGCAGCTTAAGGATATGCATCTTTCCGACTATAAGGTGCGGGTACTAGATGAGAAGGATCAGACCGCTGCGAAGGTACGCGTATTAATTGAGTCCAAAGACTACAAGGATACCTGGAGTACCGTCGGTGTATCCAGCAACGTTATCGAAGCCAGCTGGGAAGCTCTGGTCGACAGTATGCGTTATGCCCTGCTTGGACAAATATCGCTGGAGAACGACAAGGAAGCGAGTAGTGAACCCCGCGGACTTGTGAATCACTAATCTGCCTCACGCCTTTTCCAGTCTAAACAAAGCCCCCCTGCAGCCGGAACTTCCCGTGATGCAGAGGGGCTTTGCTTCAGTAATTGCTTAATTGCTGCTTATCAGGAGCCTGTAAGGGCAATAATTTTCTTTTCCAGCTCATCAGGGGACAGAAAACCGAGAATCACTTCGGCGACTACCCCATTTTTGTCAACCAGCACATTGGTGGGGAATACAACGCCTTTATATTTATCAAACACCTCGCCTTTAAGATCATACATGATCGGAAACGCCAGCATATACTTTCTGACAAAACGTTCTGCATTCGGCTTGTAATCCTGACTGGTCACGTTAATTCCATAAATATCGAGCACATTTTTGTATTTCAGTGCCAGCGCATTGAGAGCCGGCGCCTCCTTCTGGCAAGGGTCGCACCAGGAAGCCCAAAAGTTAAGCAAGACTGCCTTTTCCCGGGTCCCGCCTACCTTATAGCTGTGGCCGTCTTTATCCTGCATAGAGAACGCCGGTGCCAGCAGACCCTCACCGGTACCGCTCTTAAGCTCCGGGGCCGGCTGCTGCTGAATTGCGGGAACCGCCTCCGGCTCAGGCTTCAATCTATGCTCTACCGCCAGAAAGACCAAAAATACAATAACGGCCAGGACCGTTAAATTACGTTTATTCACAGCTTTCATAGAGGTTTATCCTTTGCAAATGGGATGGGTTTCTCCTATTGTACCCTCATTGGCCCCTGTTTCAAACCATCCATTATCTGCAAAAAAAGAATAAAAAAGAGGATTTCGCCAAAGACGAAACCCTATGAAGAGAGAGGGGTGAACAAATGACAGCATTCCAGGGAAAAATCCAGCCCATAGTGCTGAGTTCCTCCGTACAGCTTGTGCTGGGGAAGCACTTGCTATCCTGTTATCCGCAGGAGGCCTGCGGAGTACTGCTGGGTGCTGCCGCAGCGGGCGGCATGCGCATCGACGACTATGTGCCTATGCGCAACGTAGCGCCTGACCCGCTGCATGCCTTTGTCCCCGATCCGCAGGAATGGGTTAAAGCGCTCTACCTCAATCCTGCTCCCATCGGTTTGTTTCATTCCCATCCGCACTCAGCCCCCTGGCCCTCCACCGCCGATATTCAGGGCCTACCTTCCCTAGGCTCCGAATTCAAGGTGTATCTGATCGGTTCTCCCGGATCAAATGGCAAGGAGCCTCTGCGCTTGAATGGGTTCTATATCGACCGGCAGCCAGGTGTTGACGGAAAACTCAACCATAGACTGCTGCACGCGCCAATCTATGGTCTGCTTAAATAAGCGTACAGGTCCCCCAGGGTCTCTATCTGTCGTTTCTGCGAAATCTCACGCATGTAGGATACCCATAATTTAGCCGTCATTTTGGCATCCTCAAGCGCGTTGTGCCGGCCATGAATAGGAATGTCGTGGACGGCAAGCAGCTCATCCAGCGTGTAGTTGCTGCGGTGCGGCTCCAGCCAGCGGGCCAGCATGATTGTATCCAGCACTCTGTGGGTAAGCTGAACCTTGGAGGTTTTCCACAGAGCCGCATTTAAGAAAGACTTATCATGATTGCTGCCATGTGCCACCAGCACCTGCTGGCCGACAAATGACATGAAATTATGCAGTGCGTCCATCAAGGACGGCGCTGTTGCTGTCATTTCTTCCGAAATTCCCGTAAGCTTCGTAATATCCTCTGGAATTGCTGTCTGGCAGTTCACCAGAGTGTAGAAGCATTCCTCTTCCTTGATCTGCTCTCCCACCACTTTAATGGCGCCAAAAGATATAATCTCATCCCCATGCTGATGGGAAAAACCTGTAGTTTCCAGATCGAAAATAACGGTCTCAAGTTCAGATAGCGGGGTATGCAGTACTTCAGGACGCCGCTTCTCCCGCATAAGGGAGCGAATAAACGCCATTTGCTGTGCGGTTTGCTGCGCCGATTCCCCGCCCCTCATGGAAGCGATGGCCGATGGCATTCCGCCCTGTCTCAGGTTGTTCCAGAATCCTCCGCCTTTGTTCGGCTCCTTCATGACTGCCTCCTTTCCGCTGAACGGAGCTGACGCTGCAGGGCCTTGTGCAGACGCCTGACAAGCAGCAGACTTTCCCGCAGCTCAGACAAGAGCTGCTTATTCTTCAGATCACTTTCAGCAATGTAGTCACTGCTGGATAACAAGCCGTCCTGAACGGTATAGGGTGTATTTACACGCATGCGCAGAGCAGTTAAAAAGGCGCGGCGGATATCCTCAAGATGCTGATACTCATTCAGCCCAGCCAGCAATTCAAGCCTCTTCAGTGTCGAACTGTCCCAGACACCGTGCAGTAACGATAAATGCCTTACAATATTAACCAGAGGGATATAGACACCATATTTAACATCAAATCCGCCCGCATAATCGCCAAAACGTTCCGTAAGCACCTGCCCGAGCAGATTCAGCGTTGCTTTATGACGGACCGTATTGCGGAGCACTGCCGTAGACAGCTTCGCATTATTTACGAATCCGGCATGAAAAGCTTCACGCCACTCCGTGGACAACGCCGCACTTCCGGCTACATGACGCATATCGGAAGCAATAATGAGATATCGGATCGGCTCCCACTCCAGTTGGCTCATCCAGCCTTCCAGCTGCCGCTTCCATTCTGGCATTGTTTTGCGCCACAACGGCTCTGAGCACATCACTTTACCTTCACATTTCTCATAGCCAACTTCTTCAAGCACATCGGACAACATTGCCCCGAAGGCCTCAAAATATCTTGTTTTGTGCCCATCCGGTTCACCTTCAACAATTAGGCCATTATCCTGATCACTCCACAGCGTAGCTTCCTGCCTTCCTGCACTGCCGAAGACAATAAAGGAATAGGCGCAGGGAGGCGGGCCGTAGCCCGCCTTCTTCATCTGCGCCTCACATATGTCGACTGCTGTCCCGGCAATCCGGTCATGCATGGCATTGACCCGGGACAGCCATTCCTCGATCGGGATAACGTTTAACTGCTCCAGCAGTACATCTTGGCAGGCACTGCGCCTTGCCTTCAGCTCCTGCGGCGAACCGGCTGTTGTGATGGACAAATATCTTTTATCTTCGTTCCAGTCTGCCGATTCCACCTGAGCCACTCGGTCTGCCTCCCAACGAGAAATTTATAGTTTATGGGCTTTGGATTCCGAATCTGCGATCAGCTTCATTTGCTCAGGATATCCGTAAGTACCATGTTCACTGATATCCAGACCCATCAATTCTTCCTCTTCTGTTACACGCAGACCCATGACCAGCTTCATTACATACAGGATGATGAAGGAAACTACCGCTACGAATACGAAGGTTCCCGCTACACCAAGCGCTTGAACACCAAGCTGGTGGAATCCGCCGCCGTAGAACAAACCTGCTTCTCCGACGAGGGCACCCTTAGTGATCAGATCAGGCGCTGCGAACAGACCCGTGGACAACGCTCCCCACATCCCTGCAATACCGTGTACGGAGAATGCATAGATCGGATCGTCCAGACCCGCTCTTTCCAGCCATTGCGAGGTCATGAACGTGAATGCCCCTGCAACCAAACCGATGATAATAGCAGCCCAAGGCTCTACATATGCGCAAGCACCAGTGATTGCAACGAGCGCAGCCAGGACCCCGTTCAGCATTGCCGGAATATCAGACTTACCAAAGTACAGCCAGGAAGCGATCAAGGCAGCCAGACCGCCGGCGGCAGCCGCAATGTTAGTTGTCAGAGCTACGTGTCCGAAGAACCCGCCCATCGGAGACAGTGCGCTACCCGGGTTAAATCCGAACCATCCGAACCAGAGGATGATTACACCGAGTACAGTGAATACTTGGTTATGACCAGGAATAATAACCGGTTTACCTTCTTTATTAAACTTGCCAAGACGTGGTTTAAGCAAGATAGTTGCAACAACCGCTGCTGTCGCACCTGTAAGATGGACAACTGTCGAACCTGCATAATCCTGCATTTTCAGTTCAGCCAGCCAGCCTCCGCCCCATACCCAGTGTGCTACAACAGGATAGATCACGATCGAGAAGAGAATACCGAAGATGATATATACACTCAGCTTAGCACGTTCAGCCATACCACCGGATACGATGGCCAAGGAAACTGCGGCAAAAGCCATTTGGAACAGGAATTTAACGTTGAGGGTTACATCCGAGAAACCGAGGGCATTATCGAATGAAGCAGCTTGTGCATCCCCACCGTACCAAAAGCCCGTAGTTCCAAAGAAGCTATTTCCGTTACCGAAGCCAAGACCGAAGCCAACAGCCCAGAAACACAAACTTGCAATAGCCAGTGTCAACACCGTCTTACCGGCTACGTGGCCGGCATTCTTCATCCGGACTGATCCGGCTTCAAGCATTGCAAACCCTGATTGCATAAAGAATACTAAGATAAATGCCAGGAAGGTGAACGCCGTATCCAATCCGATTTGCAAATCCGGTGCCGCAGGACCATCAGCAGCAAAGGCGCTAACCGGGTAGACCATCAGTGTGATCATGGCCAGGAACATCATTATCATCTTTTTCTTCATTCTTTACCCCACTCCCCAATGTCATATTTTCTAACAAAGCGTGAAACTCTTAATGTCATTATAATCAGAAGTCAGGTAAATTGACAAGACTATTTTTTTGGATACTTCAATTTATTTATGGAAGCTCACGATTTCTTCACAGTTTAACTTGGCCACCCTAAAATTGCCGATAACCCGCAGATTTACAGGCTTTTAGTGCTCTCAGATATGAGAACGCATTCAATATACTTCTATATTTTGAATTCATTTATATGCATTTTTATTAATACTCATCGAAAAACAGCATCAAAAATACCTTCTCCTAATATAACATCACATGTTGTGTCATGTATTTTCAGGTATTTGATGTCTCTCAATTAAAGGGTGTATCCTTATTGTAAGAACAAAGGATTAGAAGCATCTTTGCTCGCCGTATAGCATATACTAAAAGTAAGTGTGACGTTTGACTGTATGGTTTGTCATTTGGTATCATAAAGATATTCCATATTTTATATAGTAAGAAGACGGTGTACAGAAAAAGAACCGGCTTCGGTTAGCGAGGTGAGATAACTTGGGGATATGAACTTGTACCGGATCGGTGAGCTGGCCAAAGCTGCTCACATCAGTGAGCGGACAATTGATTACTACACCAAGCTGGGACTGATTTCGCCAGAATCCAGAAGCATGAAGAATTATCGGCTGTACAGCCATGAAACCCTGATTGCTTTGGAGCGTATTAATCAATTAAAGCAAGAGAAATATACTTTGGAAGAGATCAAATCCATGATGAGCAAGTGGAATGCAGCTACCCCTGAAACTGATGTTTCGGACAAACTGGTCGAGCTTGAGATCCATATGCAGCGGCTTGAGCGTGAGGTGAAGGCGCTGGAACCGATCATCAACGGGTTGAAGCCCGTTCAAGCCAGACGGGCGCTGGCTACACTGCTTCCACAAGGAGTTGCCTGTATGGAAGCGATCCGGCTTCTGCTGATGCAGGGGCCGCCAATGTAAACTGCATGTAAATTATAGTGGAGGAATGACATATGAATTCTTTGATGTATCTGTTAGTAATTGTTGCGTTTCTATTCTCTTTATGGGCTCAATTCAGAGTTAAGGGCAACTTCAATAAATGGGCTAAGGTAGCCAACATGAGCGGTATGACCGGCTACGATGCCGCCCGGCGTATGCTTGATGCGAACGGGCTTAGTGACGTTCCAATCGAACCAGTACGCGGCTCGCTCTCCGACCACTACGACCCCGTTCACCGGGTTGTGCGCTTGTCAGAGCCGGTATATTATGAAAGCTCCATAGCTGCCATTTCTGTGGCTTGCCACGAGGTCGGCCACGCCATTCAGCATAAGGTACACTATCCAATGCTTACTCTGCGCCACCGGATGTTCCCGGTCGTCAATTTCGCCTCCGGGGTTGCGCCATTCATGCTGCTGGCCGGCTTCATCTTCAGCTCCCTTAACCTTATCGGTCTAGGCATCATTTTCTTCTCGGCTGCCGTGGCTTTCCAGCTTGTGACTCTCCCCGTTGAATTCAACGCAAGCAACCGGGCGCGCCAGGTGATGGTGGAGCAAGGCTACATTCGCAACGAGGAAGAACGCGGCGTAGCCAAAGTTCTGAATGCAGCAGCTTTGACTTATGTGGCTGCAGCCTTGGTCTCCCTGCTTGAGCTGATCCGTTTGATTGCCATGTTCCTTGGAAACCGCGACTAAGCTTGCAACCCGCAGGCATAAACAATACCCCGGAAGGCTATGAGCCAACCGGGGTATTGTTATTTCTGTCTTTAAAATAAGTTAACAGGAAAGTGCGAAAAGAACGGGCCACCAGCGGCAGCTTACCGTCACTGCGGTGAATAAGCCCCACCGTTCTTGTTACAGCGGGTTCTACAACGCGCACCTGTGCCGGCTGCATCGGATTAGTCTGATACAAGGCCATTTCCGGAAGGAGGCTCACTCCCATCCCTGCAGCAACCAAGCCGCGTATAGTATCCGTTTCCCCGCCTTCAAAGGCAATCTGCGGCTTAAAGCCAGCCTGCACACAGGCCTGCCATACAATCGGCCTCAAGGAATATCCCTGGCTGAACAAGACAAATTTCTCGTCGCGCAGTTGCTCGAGGCGAATGAGCTTCTCTCCAGCCAGCGGATGATTCTGCGGAAGGATGGCGAATAGCTCCTCTGTCATAACAATATCTCCGGCAATATGCTCGGCACTCTCCGGGAAAGGCGAGATGAAGGCGAGGTCAACTTCGCCTGAGAGCACATCCTTAATCAAGGAGGGATATGCTCCCTGCTTAAAGCGAAACTTGACATGCGGGTAATGGCGCCGGAATTCCGCAACAATCGAAGGGATTAGATGGGTCCCCAGGCTGTGCGGAAAACCGATACGGATCTCGCCGCGCTCCGGGTCCAGAAATTCATGCACCTCCGCCACGGAGCGCTCGAGCTCCTTCAGCACGGACTCGACCCTTTTGCAAAAGAGCTGTCCTACCGGCGTCAGCTGCAGGTTGCGGCCTTTTTGCATGAACAAATCTACGCCAAGCTCCTGCTCGAGCTGATGAATCTGGCGGCTGACCGCAGACTGCGCTACATGCAGCTCTTCTGCAGCTCTTGTAACATGCTCTTTTTGGGCAACCTTCAAAAAATACTGAAGCTGTCTAAGCTCCACGTCTTCACCCTCTTTATCGTCGGCTTTTTTTGAATATACGGATAATCAATCCATAGAGGAAAAAACCGGCTCCCAATCCGCTGAGATGGGCCATCCAATTCACATTTGGCGTGGCAAAGGACATAATAACCCCCATCACCAGAAGGCCGTACAACGTCTTGCGGGAGCCCTCATCCATCATTCCGCGCTGCAGTAAGGCAATATAGAGAAAGGCACCATAGATGGCGTAGATTGCGCCTGAAGCGCCTACGGAGACTGTAGCCACGTCAACAACCGAACGGCTGCTGATTGCAACCGCCAAATAATTGGCGATGAACCCTCCGGCCAAATAGAGCAGCGCATAGCGCCACCAGCCCATCAACCGCTCAAGCGGCGGGGCAAACACCAATAATGCAAAGCAGTTAAAGAATAAATGGGCAAACCCGTTATGCAAAAAAGTCGCCGTAACATAACGCCACAGCTCATCTTTTTCGGGACCCGCATTCAGAGTAGCCCCGTAATCCAGAAGTGTCTGCAGATTGGTAGAGCCGCCGTTCGCAGTCAACACAATAAACATGATTACATTTAACAGAATTAAAATACAGGTTACCGGGTAATAGCGAATGTACCCTTTCCATTTCTCATACCTTATGAATATCATAGCACCATCCCTTTATGTATCTTGTTCTTGTCCGGTTGGACACGAAGCTTCTAAAAAGATTATAATTTATTCTGGCAGTAAGAATCCAATAATGCAATTCAAGGAGGAACAAGGAAATGACGCAAGAAAGAACAGGCGCAGCCACATTTAAAAGTAGCCCCATCACTCTCGTAGGACCAGAGCTGAAAGCCGGTGATTCCGCGCCAGATTTCGTGGTGAGCAAGAATCTGCTGGAAGACGCGTCGCTTAGCGATTATGCCGGTAAAATCAAGCTGATCAGCGTTGTACCTTCTCTGGATACCGGTGTATGCGATGCACAGACCCGCCGCTTCAACACTGAAGCTGCAGAGCTCGGAGATGAAGTGGTCGTCCTCACCATCAGTATGGACCTGCCATTCGCCCAAGCCCGCTGGTGCGGCGCCGCAGGCATTGATCGTGTCATTACACTTTCCGACCACAAAACAGCATCTTTCGGACAAGCCTATGGCGTGCTGATCAAAGAATTCCGCCTGGATATGCGCTCTATCTTTGTAGTAGACAAGAACAACATACTGGCATATGTCGAGTACTTAGCCGAAATGACCGAGCATCCTAACTATGAAGCTGCTATAGCCGCTGTGAAGGAACTACTGTAATTATCGGGAATGAGCCTAATATATTTGAAAAAAAGCGGCAGAAGGACCTCCTTCTCCCGCTTTTTGCTTATGGATGAATTTATATTAGTCGATCTTATATTTGCCCAGCTTCTTGTCCAGTGACTGGTACAAACGCTGAATGACGCGGTAGTTAGCGCCTAGATCGCCAAGCGATCCTCTCGATGCGGAATAAATATCAATCGCGCAACGCACCGGCGTAGTATTCAGCACAGAAACGGTGATATCCAGCGTGCGGCCGAATCCGGTTCTTTTCTCAAGAATAATTTCTCCGACAGACTGCACCTCATGAAGCACCTTGAATCCAGGAATCTTCTTCAGCGTTGAGGATATTTCCTCCCACGCCTTGTCTCTTGAAAGAGTGTAATAACGCGTCTTTAATGCCGGATCTTTTGCACGGTCGCTTGTTCCGTCATGACTGCGAAATAAACCGACCAAGGTTCTTTTCAACGACAAAATACTTCCCCCTCTACAAATCCCAAGTTCATTACCTTAAGTGTAACATTCTTATCCCCGGAACAAAAGGGCATTGCTCACTTTATCAAATGATCTCCATACATAAAAAGGTACCCTGCACCCGCAGCAACGCGGGAAAACAGGGCACCTTGTCAAAAACAGTTGAAACCCGCCTATGCCGTCCGGCTACAGTGTCTTCTGAACCTGCTATAGCAGGTGGGTGGCCGCAGAAGTCGTTTTTGAATTCCCCAAGTCATATAGACAGGGCTGTTCAGCTGCGCTTCATATAGATCTCCCAAGACATTATCATTGGTTCAAAACAACGAGCAACCGTAAACGCACATCGCAGGATTTATAGCTATTATATTTCTTTTTGACAAAAAAGTAAACCTGTATGCGCTTTAATTAGTAACGGATTACAATTTTCGCCCATTTGGACGGCTAGTGTTACCCCTATGTTAAATCTTCTTATGATCCTGATCCGCGTCATCCTCTTCGTCCTGCTGCTCACTTGCCTCTTTCTCAGCGGCTTCCAGAGCGGCAAGCTCCTCTTCCTGCTTCTTCTTCTCAACCTGCATCTGCAGCTTGTTATAAGTGGCAAAGAAGTTAAAAAAGGCCAGCATAGCGATCAATGTCGGAATACAGATCACATACAGCACCGAATACCGCAGACCAATATAAGCAAGAACCGCCGAGCCGATTAGAGTGGAGAACACACGGATCGGACGGGCGATAGTCAACAGAATAGAATTGGTCGCCACTTCTTTGAAGGTCATCTGGTAATGGACCACAATCGAAAAAAAGTTGAACATGGAGACGAACAAAATAATCATCAACACCAGCATTAGTATGCCGACGATTTTAAAATTGGCCATCTGAGTCATGTATACGGTCACATCAACGTACATCACGACAAACAGTAAGGTGTAGATAATCCCCCCGAGCATGCTTTTGAAATAGTTCTCTTTGTACCCCTGAAAAAAAGTGCGGAACGTGCTGACATCCGTATTGCCCATAACCCATTTGCGGACCACTGTAAACAGCGCCGCCGTTGCCGGAAACACAGTGAATGGCGCCAAAATGCCAAGCGCCCAGTTGAGCGTAATCTGCTCATTTGGCCCACCTGCGTTTGAACCCAGCATAATCATCTTCATCACTGCCATGAACAGAAACGGGACTGAACATAACGCCCACAAAATATTGCTGAAGGCGATGCGTGATATCCACTCTGTGATGCGGTATAAACCGCCCATTGCTCCTTTAAACTCCAATTCCCTTCCTCCTGTCTGTCTCGCGCATACTGCGTACCTTTACTATACCTTATTTGCCCCGGACTTTTCCAGCGCCCAAGTTGACGAATACTAGGTTATTGTCTACGCAGACTTAGCGGAGAGTCCATATATTAGAATCGTAACCACGCTAACCACTCACCTAAAGGAGGTTAACCAAATGTCCAATCCTTGTTGCAACCCGTTTACATCTACCGGCACTATCCTTGTATTGTTCATTCTGCTCGTAATCATCACCAAAACATTTATCTAATACGGAATTAAAAAAAGAAGACGAGAACCGCCATCCGGTTACTCGTCTTCTCCTTATGAGCAAATCTGCTGCTTAAATGTCGTAATCTTCACGCTTAGCAGGACGCGTGCTTGTGCTGCTTGGACGTGTAGACGGTTTGCGGTCTCCGCTGCGTCCGGCACCGGCGTCACGGCCAGCTCCGGAATCACGGTTGCCTTTATAGCCGCCGCCGTATCCTCCGCTGCCGTAGCCGCTGCTATAACCGCCACGGCTGCCGCCGCTTGCGTTGTCACGGTTGCCACGGTATCCGCCGCCTCCGGAACCTGTGCGGTTGCCGCCATATCCGCCGTTAGGCTTGCGGCCGCTGCGGATATCATTTTTGCCGCCCCGGCGTTTAACACGGATCGGATCTTCCGGTGTCAATTCAACCTGGGCATCTTTGGTTTCACCAGTAAGCAGCTTCATTGCTGCGGACAGAAGCTGTACCGAATCGTATTGCTCGAGCAACTGGATAGCGATGCCTTTGTATTCGTTCAGCTCACCGCCGCCTTCAACCACTGCCAGCAAACGTTCGGCTGTTACGCGCTGCTTGCCTTCAATAGCCTCAGCCATTGTCGGAAGCGGCTTGCGTGTAATGCGGTGACGGGTAACACGCTCAATCAAATGCAGGTGATCCATCTCGCGTGGAGTTACGAAAGACCAGGCGGTACCTTCCTTGCCCGCGCGGCCGGTACGGCCGATACGGTGTACATAGCTTTCCGGATCTTGCGGAAGGTCAAAGTTGATAACGTGAGTTACACCGGAAACGTCGAGTCCGCGTGCCGCTACGTCAGTAGCAACCAGGACATCAATGCTGCCGTCGCGGAATTTGCGCATTACCGCATCACGCTGGTTCTGGGACAAGTCGCCATGCAGCCCGTCTGCGGAATAGCCGCGTTTTTGCAAGCCTTCAGCCAGCTCATCAACCCGGCGTTTGGTACGGCCGAATACGATTGCCAAATCAGGAGATTCCATATCAATCAGACGGCTCAGGGCTTCAAACTTCTGGCGCTCAGGAACTTCGATGTAGGCCTGATCAATCAGAGGTGCGCTGATTTGTTTCGGGATAACGGAAACATGCTGCGGATTCTTCAGGAACTGCTGGGCAAGACGTTGAATGTTAGGAGGCATTGTAGCTGAGAACAGCATGGTTTGGCGTTCTTCCGGTACAAGCTTGAGGATTGTCTGGATGTCTTCCATGAAGCCCATATCCAGCATTTCATCCGCTTCGTCGAGTACAATGGTCTGCACGTCATCAAGACGGATGGTTTTGCGGTTAATGTGGTCCAGAAGGCGTCCAGGTGTACCGATAATGATTTGTGGTTTCTTCTTCAGTCCGCGGATTTGGCGGCCGATATCCTGCCCGCCGTAGATAGCCAGTGAACGAAGTCCCTTGAAGCGGGTAAGCTTGCCAATTTCTTCAGCTACCTGAATAGCCAGCTCGCGTGTAGGTGTCATTACCAGCGCAAGGATTTTTTCTTCATCACGGGCGATCTTGGAAATAAGGGGAATCCCGAAAGCGGCGGTTTTACCTGTACCGGTCTGCGCCTGTCCGATCATGTCCGATCCGGTCAGAGCAATCGGAATGGCTTGCTCCTGTATAGGTGTTGCTTCTTCAAATCCAAGCTCCAAGATTGCTTGTAGCACTTTTGGCTCCAAGCCGAATTCTGCGAATGTTTTCAAATTATTCATGCTCCTTCTATATAGTGGACATTCCACATGCTTGTCTGTATTCTTAAGTAGCGGTAAACACACTTATAGGCTGTCCAATCATGCCGGATTCTCTGCATGGTTTAGCGTGCGCGTTTGGGACCAAAAGCTGTCCTTAGATCAGGCCATTTATATCCGCCTGAACAATTGTAATTTCGCATTCTAAGCAATGCAAAAATACCATTGTAACGTCCTACTCAAGAATATCCTATACATTATATCACAAACCCCTTTAGGAATACCAGTACATTCCTTTCTTTCATTATTTACATTTAAAGACAGAGGTGAACCTGCTTGTCAAGCTTAAGACTAATCGGAAATTACCTGGCTGTCATCTTCGGTTCGGCGATGATAGCCTGCGGCTTTAACCTGTTTCTCATCCCCCACAGACTGCTCAGTGGCGGGGTATCCGGTCTCGCCATGCTGGTGGGCTATTTTACACCGTTTAATATCAGCCTGCTATACCTGCTGTTCAATGTGCCCCTGCTGGTGGCAGGCTGGTTCCAGCTCGGCCGGAGATTCATCACCCTCAGCATCCTATCTGTAGGCGCCACTACCTGGCTGATGGCACTAATTCCCACAGCTACAGTGGCATCGGATATGCTGCTGGCCTCCGTCTTCGGGGGAGTGCTTGTGGGCGTCGGCGCCGGAATATCCTTCCGGGTCGGCGGTTCTTCCGGCGGGTTCGATATTCTTGGCTCGATTATCACGCGTTACCGCGACTTCCCCATCGGCAATGTGCTGGTGGGGTTGAACGGGCTTGTGATTCTCGCCGCAGCTTATTTTGACAACAACTGGAACCTCGCGCTCGCTTCTATGATATCCATCTATGTCAGCGGCAAGGTTGTTGATCTGATCCACGTCAGTCACATTAAAGTTACCGTATACATTGTAACTACAAGGACGGACGAGCTGCTGCAGCAGTTGCTCGGGCTACAGCGCGGAGTCACAAAGATCAAGACAGAGGGCGCTTATTCTCATGTGGAAAGGGACATGCTAATGACAGTAACAACCCGTTATGAGCTTGCAGAGCTGAAGCGGATCATCAGAACCAGCGATCCTCAGGCTTTTGTCAATATTGTGGAAACGGTCGGAGTCATGGGCTCATTCCGCAAAAGGTAAATCCTCAAAAGAAATGCGCATATATTGAATATATGATATATTAGAACCACGCAGGACCCTTAACAATTTCATGAAGATTGTGATTTACCCTCTTTTTTCCAAGCACTTCGTTTTCCGGGTGGACCTTGAATTTCAATTCAGTTCGATTCGAAAAAGGAAAGGGTGATTTTTGTGGAAATGGAAACGGTAAAACTGTCAGCAATCGTCATGAGATGGTATCCGGATATGATGCCTTTTCTAAAACAGGACGAATTGAATTCCGTAATCGTTCTGCGTGACGGTCTGAGTATTCTGGAGCCTGCCGATGCCATGGATATCATCCATTACAGCATTTGCGAGCATCAGAATTCTGCGTATCTTCATTAGCAAGCGCCAGATGTCAGATTTGGATAGTTGCCGCTTTGGATTCGGCCACGCGCCGGCTCCAGGCGGCATTTACTTTTTCAGGCAGAGTTTTAAAAAATCTGTACATCCCGTACGTAAACAACAAGAGCAGTATTTTACAGTCAAAATTACAGGGATTGTTACAAGTCTGTTCTTTTTGGAAGCTGCCGTTCCTTTATACTTAACGGGAATGTATATAAAGGGAGAGAATAACGAATGAACATCACCTGGGCTTTACTGATGATGGCTCTGGGGGGCGTTGGCGTTCAGCATAATGCGCAAGATGCCGATGTGGCAGCCGCACTGCAATCTGCCTCGAATCCCCCCATTGTCGCACAACACACCGAGAATTCTGGCACAGCAGCACCAGCACCATCTCCGGGCACCACACCGGGCACTGAGGCCTCGCCGGGAACGGATACCGCTTATACTGATCCACAGCCCGATGCTCCGAAAGTTAAAGGCATATACGTAACAGCGTACAGTGCCGGAGGATCCCGGATGGAATCCCTGCTCGCCCTGCTCGACAAAACTGAGCTGAATTCCATGGTCATTGACATCAAGGACGATGCTGGGTACATAACCTACAAAACGGATAACCCAGAGCTTAAGCAAATGGGCAACCCACAGCCCTTTATCGGAGATATCAACAAGCTGATGGCACGTCTGAAGGCGCATAATGTATATCCAATCGCGCGAATTGTTGTCTTTAAGGACTCCGTGCTGGCCAAGAAAAATCCGCAATTATCCTTTGTAAATCCGAACGGCTCTGTCTGGACCAATAAAGGCGGCGACAGCTTCGTTAACCCTTATAATCAAAATGTATGGAAATACAATGTAGACATTGCCAAGGAAGCCGTTAAGCTGGGCTTTAAGGAAATTCAATTCGATTATGTCCGCTTCCCGGAAGGCTTCGAAAAACGTGCAGATACGCTGAAATATACGAAAAGCGACCGTCCACGCGTCGAGATTATCTCCGATTTTGTCAAATATGCCAGATCGGAGCTTGGCCCGCTCGGTGTCCGCGTATCGGTTGACATCTTCGGTTATGCCGCTTCCGTCCCTGCTGCAGAAGGAATCGGCCAGGATTTCGTGAAGATATCGAAGAATGTCGATGTCATCAGCCCGATGGTCTACCCGAGCCATTATTCAACCGGGTGGTTTAATGTAAAGGATCCTGACAAAAATCCATACGCAACGATCAAAGGCTCTATGGTCGATACCCACAAAAAGCTCAACCCTCTAGGCAGCCGTAAGCCGATCATCCGGCCTTGGATTCAGGACTTCACCGCAAGCTGGCTTGGGAGCGGACATTATGTCAAATATGGCAAACAGCAGGTTGAAGACCAGATCCGCGCCATGAAAGAGCAGAATGTCGATGAATATCTGCTCTGGAACGCCAACAACCGCTACACAGCAGGCGTAGATTACGAAAAATAGGTTACAGCAATTATCTCTCATTAACATAATCATCATATACTTGATAAGGACCCGGCGTCTTGCTGGGTTTTTTATTGGGGATTATCCCCAGTAAAGAAAATATGGATAACGAGGCATACGCTAATGATACAAACTTATTCAATCAAGCAAAAAGCTGGGCAGTTCCTGCATATTTTGATTCCCATTCTTATTACACAAATTGCATTGTCAGCGATAACCTTCTTCGATACGAATATGTCCGGCAAATATGGTACGAGCGATCTGGCAGGAGTAGCCATTGGCACCAGCCTGTGGTTTCCGATTCAGACAGGCCTCAGCGGCATTCTTATGGGCATGACGCCAATCGTCTCCCACCTTATCGGCAGCAGGAAGAACAAGGATGTGGCATATCAGGTGACTCAGGGCATATGGCTCTCACTGCTGGTGTCAGTGCTTGTACTGGTAATCGGAGGCTTCGCTCTAACTCCTGTGCTTAACTTCATGAATTTAGAGCCGCACGTACGCGATATCGCCTTCCGTTTCCTGTGTGCTATCTCGGTTGGGGTGATTCCCTTATTCGGCTATACCGTAGTGCGCAGTTGCATTGATGCGCTGGGACAGACACGTGTCTCCATGCTCATTACACTGATTGCGCTGCCGGTGAATGTCGGGCTGAACTATCTGCTTATCTTCGGAAAATTCGGCTTTCCCCGCCTTGGCGGTGTAGGGGCCGGAGTGGCGTCAGCTATAACCTATTGGGTGATCTTTGCCATATCACTGCTCATTGTTTACCGCTATGAACCCTTCAAAAGCCTGCAATTGTTCCGCAGATTCTACGCTATGTCTATGCAGAGTTTCAAAGAACTGCTGAAAATCGGCGTGCCTATCGGCTTCTCTATTTTTTTCGAGTCGGCGGTTTTCTCGGCGGTAACGCTCCTCATGAGCCGCTTTGATACGGTGACTATCGCCGCCCACCAGGCAGCGATTAATTTCGCCTCAACGCTGTATATGATTCCGCTCAGCATCAGCATGAGCCTAACTATACTCGTCGGCTTTGAGAGCGGGTCCGGCAGATTAAAGGATGCCCGCCAATACGGAATTTTGGGAATTGGCTCGGCTGCTGTGCTCTCTCTGGCTACAGCACTGGTCCTGCTGTTCGCAGGGAACCATGTTGCCGGTCTGTATTCGGATGAGCCTGAGGTAATCGCACTAATCCAGCATTTTCTGATCTATGCGATATTCTTCCAGATATCCGATGCCATCGCTACCCCCACGCAAGGGGTACTACGGGGATACAAGGATGTAAATCCGGCCTTCATCATCTGTTTTGCAGCCTATTGGGTTATCGGTCTTCCTACAGGCTATTTGCTGGCTACCTATACGGATCTGGGAGCTTACGGCTACTGGATCGGACTGATCACAGGTTTAGCCATAGGGGCCATTCTGCTTCTGTCCCGGCTCGTCAAGGTACAGCGGCGTTACGCACTCCTCAAGTCAAAGAGTGTTTAAAAGTAACAAAAAAAGGAACAGCGCGGATCATTCCGCGACTGTTCCTTTTTTTGTTGATCTTCACAAGCAGCTACACGGCTGCAATGATTTTATTGAGAAAGACGGGATGCCAATTCATAAAGCTCTTTGTCAAAGTCTTTTTTGGTGTTTACAACCAAGTCGATATCCGTGAGCACCAATTCACCCTTGATGATTCCGCAAGCTTTGTCAGACTTACCTTCAATCAGCGAACGTACAGCGAAGTCGCCCAAGCGGCTGGCCAGATTGCGGTCTCCTGGAGTTGGGGTGCCCCCGCGTTGAATATGTCCCAGAACGGTAACGCGCGCGTCCAGAGAAGCGTGGCGGTCCTTCAGCGCCTGAGCCACATCTTCACCCTTGCCCACGCCTTCAGCAACAATAACAATACTGTGGCGTTTGCCTTTGGCAAAGTTATCGCGCATCCGGTCAGCTACCTCGTTCAAGTCATACGGCATTTCCGGCACCAGAATCGTTTCCGCTCCGGAAGCAAGGCCTGCATGGAGGGCGATGTCTCCGCAGTGACGTCCCATTACCTCTACAATGGATGAACGTTCATGGGAGGACATTGTATCACGGAGCTTGTTGATCGCATCAACAACGACTCCTACCGCAGTATCAAAACCAATGGTGTAGTCCGTGAAGGAAATATCGTTATCAATGGTACCCGGCAGAGCCATGGTGTTGATGCCCAGCTTGCTGAGTTTGTTGGCACCTTTGTAAGAACCGTCTCCACCGATAACTACCAAACCGTCGATACCCATTTCATTCAGGATATTCGCACCCTTTTGCTGTCCTTCAGGTGTCAGGAACTCCAGGCAGCGGGCAGACTGAAGAATGGTGCCCCCGCGCTGGATAATATCACCGACACTGCGCAGATCCATCGGGAAGATGTCCCGGTTCAGCAGGCCTTGATATCCGCGCTGGATTCCAAACACTTCAATGCCAAAGTAGATTGCACTGCGAACAACAGCGCGAACTGCGGCATTCATGCCCTGCGAATCTCCTCCACTGGTTAATACTGCGATTTTTTTTACGTTTGCCATCCTGTTTGTTCCTCCTTAAAATTGTGCATCTAATACATATGCTTGCGTATCCAGCGGCTGTTCACGAAGAAGAACAGTCTTGTCAGCGGACTTCTTCTCATCAGACGTTTGGATACAGAGCGAACCTCCCGCTGTTCGCTGACTTTTGGATCGGATAAATAAAGTGCCAGCAGCCCCTCGATGACCATGCGGTGCATGGAGGTCTCCGGAAGATTCTGGACGTCCCTGCGGGCCCACTCCACAATGGAAGCGATCCGATTCAGCATGGTATCAGTATTGTCATAATAATTGCAGAAATTGAGGTCTCCGCCAGCCCGGTCTTCGTCCTGGTCAATCAGATAATCCAGCATAATGTGCAGTCCACAAAGATGCGGAAAATACGCAGCACGAATCGAAGCCGATGCCGATGTGCTCAGCTTGGGGTCGCATGAAGCCAGAAAAAGCATAAATACGCCCAGGGTAGAACCCGTTGCGGCCGCAAACTCATTCCACTGCAGGTGCGGAGCACGTTTCCCTTCTTTCTCCCACCATTCCTTCAAGGCAGCTTCCCGGAGCTCTGGGCGGATGTGCTTATAAACCTGCAAATCCGTATACAGAACAGCTAAATCATGTATTTCTGCAGCAGCCGCAGCGTACCCCGGCAAAAGCGAGGTCATCTCCTGACATTTGCGGACAAGTCTGTGCAAGTATCCGCCGTCGTTCTGCTCGCTGCGCAGCGCATAATAATTGACAAGCTCAGCCTCGGGATTAATCGCGTCCAGCATGGATTGATGCAGCAGCCTGAAGTCGGCAGGGTCAAGCGAAGTACTGCGGTCACACAGGTTGTCCAGATAATCACTGATCGTTTGATAGGCAACAATTAGCGGAATCAGTATATGTCTCATCGACAAATTGCCGGCGGCATAGATCCCGCCGCCTTCGCAGTGAAACTGTTTGGTTTCAATGCTGGCAAGCGCTTGCTTCCGTAGCTCGGGATCGGGAATCCCCTCCGCATCTTCACGCCAGAAATGTAGACATTCCCGCACTTCCGGCAGCACGTACTTGTAGACCCTGTTCATCAGCCCAATCGGGCCGCGAGGGCTAAGGTAACGGCCTTGCTCAAATTCATTCAATGACAGTGCCTCCACATTGTTGTCTCCTTATCCAAATCACCATTATTATAATATGATCCCCACATTTGTACAAACAACAAAATCACTTTCGCAAAACCAGTGAAAGATTCTGAAATACGCCATTTTCCTCAAACATAGCTTCTATTCTATGTGATATACTAGGCGTATTTCATATTCAGAGGAGTGCAGGTTCATGTATTCAGGACGGACCGGCGGCCAGTACAGCGATCAGAACTGGCTGCGATCCTTTATGTTCACGGTTTATGGCACAAGCGTGCTGGTAGTTTCATATTTTCCGCTATTTTACACTCATCTGGGCTTCAGCAACCAGCAGGTAGGCGTCCTGTATTCCATCGGACCGCTGATTTCCATTCTGTCCAATCTGTTCTGGAGCATGATCAGCGACAGGCTGGGCACGATCAGGAAGATTATGGCCATTTTGCTGGCCGGACAATTGGTAACCGCTTTTATGCTGGCAAGGGCTGAGGATTTTTCAAGTGTTGTGCTTATTTTATCCCTTTTATATTTCTTCTATTATCCAATATTTCCTCTTGCAGATACGATGGCAATCAAAATCGCCCAGCGCCACGGGCGTAATTTCATTACCATCCGTGTATTCGGCTCGCTGGGTTACTCCTTTTTCGCGCTTACCATTGGATATGTGCTTAGAGCAGCAGGAACATCCTCAAGCATTGCGGTCTGTATCGTAATCGTTGCAATCGCACTGCTGCTTACTTTAGGACTGAAGGATGTCAAACGGACTGAAGATGACATCCCAAGCTCTCTCAAGTCCGCAGGCAAGCCGCCCAAGGGCGAAGGACTGAAGCAAATTTTGCTGCAAAAGGAAGTGCTGTGGTTTTTCGGCAGCGTTTTCGTGCTTGCGGTCGGCTATAGAATGAACGAAGCTTTTCTTACTATCAGCCTTAAAGAGATGCACGCCGGTGATGAGATAGTCGGCTGGGCGCTGCTTGCTTCGGCACTGAGTGAAATTCCGGTCTTTTTTGCACTTAGCAAATACGGCGATAAGTTCAAAGAGCTGCCGCTGCTCGCCTTTGCCAGCCTGATGTTTGCTCTGCGCTTTCTGTTCATGTCCCTGGCTAATGACCCCGTTGCCGTTATTGCCATACAGGCCATGCACAGCATTTCGTTCGGCACTTATTATGTGACGGCTGTCCGGTACATCACGCGGATCATCCCTGATCATCTCCGGGCAACAGGTATGGCGATCTTTACCGTCGTCTGGTCCAGCGCATCCGGTCTGCTTAGCGGCACATTCGGCGGGGTGATCTACGAGAATGCCGGACGCACAATTTTCTATATCGTGGCTATGTGCTTTTCGCTGCTGGCCTTCGTCGGTTTCCTGTCCAAGCATTTGCTGGATGATAACAGAATCGGGGCCAGGCGCTATTTCCGCAAAAAGAACAATTAGCCCGGGATTGTTCCCGGGCTCAGCATAAATAATGCGGCCGCTTACTTGCTCTACTGTTGCAAGTAAGCGGCCGCATCGGCTTGTACAGCTTCAAAACAAAAAAACACAGTTCCCGAAAGAACTGTGTGCTTTGAATTACTGGTTACCACTCATTTCAAGTGCTTGCCATATCAAATATATATTGGGACTGACAGAACAACTGTCCAGCCGTTTCTTATAATTTAACTACGTTAGCTGCTTGAGGACCGCGGTTACCATCAGTGATGTCGAATTCTACTGCTTGACCTTCATCCAAAGTCTTGAATCCGTCACCTTGAATTGCTGAGAAGTGAACGAATACATCTTCGCCGCCTTCTACTTGAAGAAAACCATAACCTTTTTCTGCGTTAAACCATTTTACTGTACCTTTCAAATGAACAACCTCCTAAAAATACCGCCATATATGACGTATGCTTACATTATACCCCAACTCTGCCTGCAAAGCAATCCATCATTTCCCTTCCCGCGTGATAATATTTGCTTTTCACTTCCCCTCTGCGTTATCATTGACCCAAAAGCCAAAAATCGCCAGGGTGGTAATGATAATGATCAAAAAACATGAAATATACAAAACGGACAAATGGAATATGATGACGGTGGAGGTTCAGGGCCGTTATATTGTCCTGCGCGAGATTTCCGATCAATGGGGAGAAGAAACGCATACCTTTATGAGCCGTCCGGCCATGATGGAATGGGTTAATAACCGCTTCAACAAAGAATCATATAAGGATAATGAGGAAGAGTACAAGAACATCATGGCTGCCTTCAAGCAGGTATAACTATGGGTAACGAGAGTCTGGCCATATTTGTAGTTGTCGTTCTCTGTCTCGGAGCAGTTCTGATTATGGGCAAGGACAAGGTGCCTCCCCGCCTGAAGCGGGGGATGGCCCTGACTGCGGTCATATTGATCGCCTTGGCTTTTATCTTCATTATTTATAGCTTGTTGGCATAACTTCCGCGGCATAGGACAAGTAGAAACGGCTACACCGTCCTTAAAAGGACGGCATCCGTTTCAGCGAGAAATATAAGGATAAAGTATAGCGTGAAACTTATACTTTCATATATTTTAAATAATCAGGATTTGGCAGGGCATACTAAGCCGACCTAAATTGTCAGGAGGCTGCCGTCAATGTCCTTTTTCGCCAAGTCCCTCCCGCTTCTGCTTGCCTTAAGCCTGCTGCCGGGCGATCCCGCAATGTCAGCAGCACCGCATAAGACTATGCCTACTACATCCCATCATCCGAGGAGGATTTCTATGGAACAGTTATTGAAAAGAAGTGAAGTGCCCGCCGAAAACCGCTGGAAGCTTGAAGACATGTTTGCCTCACAAGATCAATGGGATGCAGAATATAAGGAAGCAAAGGAGCTCATCAAGAGCGCCGCAGACTTCCAGGGCAAGCTGGACTCCCCTGAAGCGCTTAAGAAGTGCTTTGAGCTGGATGATAAGCTGTCCCTGCTGACCGAACGCCTCTATGTATACGCGCATATGCGCCAGGATGAGGATACGGCTGCGCCGGTCTACCAAGCCCTCTCCTCTAAAGCGAAAAAGCTTGGCGTTGAAGCCGGGGAAGCCCTTTCTTTTGTCACACCGGAAATTCTGGCTCTGCCCAATGAGAAGCTCGACCAGTTCATTGCTGATCCCGGCCTGAAGGACTATACCTTCACCTTAACGGAAATGAAGCGTGAGAAAGCGCATGTCCTCTCCAAAGTGGAAGAAGCGCTGCTCGCACAGGTCGGCAATATCTCTCAAGCGCCGCAGACGATCTTTGGCATGCTGAACAATGCGGATCTGAAGTTCCCTAAGATCAAGAACGAGGAAGGCAAGGAAGTGGAGCTGACGCACGGCAGCTACATTCAGTTCCTGGAGAGCCCGGACCGTGAGGTTCGCAAGAATGCTTTTAAGGCGGTCTATGAAACTTACGCCAAGCAAAAAAACACAATTGCCGCCACACTGAGCGCCAATGTGAATAAGAATGTATTTTACTCGCGTGTGCGCAAATATCCTTCCGTTCTGGAAATGTCACTCTATGGCGACAACATTCCTAAGGAAGTGTACACGAACCTGATCGACACCATTCATGAGAGCCTGCCGCTGATGCACCGTTACATGAAGCTGCGCCAGAAGCTGCTGGGCGTCGACGAGCTACATATGTATGACCTGTTCGCACCGCTGGTGGATGAATATAAGCTGGACATTACCTTTGAAGAAGCCAAGAAGATTACCAAAGAAGGTCTGAAGCCGCTCGGCGAAGATTATCTGGGTGTGCTTCAAGAGGGCTATGACAACGGCTGGATTGATATTTATGAAAATGAGAACAAACGCACGGGCGCCTATAGCTGGGGAGCCTACGGCACTCACCCTTATGTGCTGCTCAACCACAACGACAATCTGAACAGCATGTTCACCCTGGCACATGAAATGGGCCATGCCCTGCATTCCTACTATTCGGACAATGCGCTGAAATACCGGGATGCGCAGTATACGATTTTCCTCGCAGAGGTGGCTTCCACGACCAACGAAGCGCTGCTGATGGATTATCTGCTGAACAAGTCGACCGATCCGAAGGAAAAAATGTATCTGCTCACGTATTACGCCGACCAATTCCGTACCACCGTGTTCCGGCAAACGATGTTCGCCGAATTCGAGAAGATCATCCACCAGCGTGCCGAAGACGGCGAATCGCTGACTCCGCAGGATCTCTCGTCCATCTACTATGACCTTAACGTCAAGTACTATGGCAAGAATATGGTTGTGGATAAGGATATCGAGATGGAGTGGGCGCGGATTCCGCATTTCTACAACAGCTTCTATGTCTATAAATATGCTACCGGCTTCTCGGCGGCAACCAGCTTCGCCAAGCAGATTCTGGAGGAAGGCAAACCGGCGGTGGACCGTTACCTCGGCTTCCTGAAAAGCGGCGGCAGCGACTATTCGATCAATATTCTATCCAAGGCGGGAGTCGACATGTCCTCTCCTGAGCCGATCCGTGAAGCTATGAGTGTGTTTGAGAGCGTGATTGAGCAGATGGAACAGTTGACCAAATAAGGCATAAAGCATAGTATTACCGTAGTCCCCTGCCCGGTGCGGGCAGGGGATTTCTAGTGCCACCACGTTCAGAGGAGGAAGTTATTTGAAATTGCAATGGTCACTAATATTAGGTCTGATCTTCGCCCTGCTGACAGCCGTTTTTGCAGTTATCAATGTAGATCCGGTTCAGGTTAACTTTTATTTTGATCAAGTCAGCCTTCCGCTGATTCTGGTTATACTCGGCTGTGCGCTAATCGGCGGGGTTATTGTCGGGTCCTACGGAATTTTCCGCCAATACAAGCTGCAGAAGCAAATCAAAGTGCTTACGGCAGAGCTGAACAAGCTCCGTGACGCGGGCAGTTCCTTGGATGCCTTGCCGAACCTTAAGGACAATCTTACCTCAAACAACTTGCCTGAGCTCTAAGATTATACAAAGAACAGGAGGACTATACCTTGCTTACCATTCAACCTAATGAAGAGTACATTTTATCCATACTAAAAAAACTGCTCGATACCCCCAGCCCCAGCGGCTTTACAGCACAAGTCATGAGTCTGGTCGCTGAGGAGGCGGCGGCACTGAACGTGCCACTCAGCTGGAACGAAAAAGGCGGAGTTATTCTCAGCGTTCCCGGGCTTGACCCTTCACGCACCATCGGCATCAGCGCCCATGTCGATACGCTCGGAGCTATGGTGCGTTCGATTAAGTCAAACGGCACACTGCGCCTAACCTCGGTCGGCGGCTTTACGATGAACAGCATCGAAAATGAATACTGTGTCATCCATACCCGCTCCGGCTTAACCTACACTGGCACCATTCTGACCAGCCACCCTTCGGTCCATGTGTATGCAGATGCGAGGGATTTCAAGCGGGCGGAGGAAAATATGGAGGTGCGCATTGACGAACTGGTCTCAACCAAGGATGATGTGCTGAAGCTCGGCATCTCAGTCGGCGATTTCATCTCCTTCGATGCGCGGGCAGTGATTACCTCAAGCGGCTACATCAAGTCGCGCCATCTCGACGATAAGGCCAGTGTTGCCGCATTGCTCGGCCTGCTGGAAAGCATGAAGCGCGAAGGCTGGAAGCCGCTGCACAATCTCTCCCTGTTGATCTCGAATTATGAAGAAGTAGGTCACGGCGCAGCCTGGATTCCCGGCGGGATCAGTGAGATGATCGCCGTCGATATGGGTGCTATGGGCGATGATCTGAGCTGCAAGGAGACCGATGTCTCCATCTGCGCCAAGGATTCCTCCGGCCCATATGATTACGCCATGACGGGACAGCTGATTGAGCTGGCGAACAAGCTGGCGATTCCTTTTGCGGTGGATATTTATCCGCAATACGGCTCCGATGCCTCCGCAGCGCTGCGGGGCGGGAACAACATCCGCGCCGCACTGATCGGCCCGGGCGTGCATGCCTCCCACTCCATGGAGCGCACCCACAAGCAAGCCGTGCTAAACACGGCGAAGCTGCTCGCCGCATATGTGGGCGGGAACTGAAGCCGTCTTCAGCAAGAAGTGGCGGGGATGGCTGCGCAAGCCATACCTGGTTGCCGCAGCCGTTCTGCTGGGGATAGCCATCACCATAGCTGTGGTGATGCTGGCTCATTCGCATAAGAAAGAGGCCTTTGACGGCCTGCCTCACAAATACAGCTACTTGCAAGCGGACAGTTCAGGCAAGGCAAAGCTACATATGATGCTGGTCGCGCCGGAAGACATCGTGCTGCGCAAAGCCGGCACGCCACTGCGCCCTATTGCCGCATACGGAATTAACGGAGGCTTCTTCTATGGCAGCGATCTCCTGTCGGTGGCAATTATGAATGACCGCCCGGTGAACGGAGCGCCAAGGGCTTATGGCTCTGGCTGGTTCAACGCCAAATATCCGCGTGGAACGCTCGTTTGGGATGGAGCCAGCGGCACATTATCGGTACAGGTTGTCTCCTCTGGAGACGAGCTGGAGGTTAGTGACCGCGGGCATTATTGGGCGCAGGGCGGCATCAGCATGAATCTGCAGCACGAGGAGCTGTGGCAGACAGCTGCGGCCGCAGAGCATCTTCCCTTTGCGGACGAGCAGCGGATGCGCTCAGGGCTGGTCTACGCCCGGGACGGGAAGCTGTGGCTGATCGTCACGCAGGCGCGCTGTACGGCAGAGGAATTCCGTACAGCCGTTCTGGAGACTGTCCCCGGCGAGGGACGGGAAGGCATCTTCCTCGACGGCGACGGCTCCTCACAGATGAACGCCGACGAGGCTGTGCTGACCGGCGATTCACGACCGGTCGTGCAGATGATTGCCGTAGCAGGAGCGGAGCAGCCGTAGGATGTAGGTTATATGCGGTACGGATTCAGTGATCTTGCGCCGAAATCCGTACCCTTTTTCTAATATCAGAGGGGTCAACAGATGCGCTTAGCCGCATGTCTGATACCGGGGATCGGTATTTTTTTTATCCCTGTTCAGAATCCGCAGTGTCGTTCCTGACTTGGCAATAAGATAGCGGACACTCTCCGAGTCTTCTTCCTCTATTCCATCCACCGACAGAACGGCTGTCAACCTAATTCGCGTAGCATTTCGCTCTGTTACTCTGATGCGCAAGGGAACAAAGGGAATAACGCCAGTATCACCTACAATAACGTAAAGCCTACTGTTCCTCGAAACGGTCTGCAGATTGCAGAACATTCTGCCACTCATCGCGATTCCCCAGTATTTCCGGAAGTAAGCGATCACCTTGGCCCTTGTGCTGAATTTCAGCGGCAGCCGCTTATACTCTACCCCGTCCACTGTGATAACCCTGTTCTCATCAGCAGAATCATACACATCGAACCAAACCCTCTCCGCAGCGGTTATGAAGGCTTTCAGTTCACTGTCCGTTTGGGTTGCTCTCACCATTAATATCTCCTCCTCGCAATATAGTATTACAAGCTTGGTAATGCGCTTGTGTACTAGTCCACGAGGAGACACTCATTGTAGGGTTGCAAAGAGAGCAGTAGAAGGGGACCCAAGAACATAAAACGGCTGTGCCGTCCTTTAAGAGATGGCACAGCCGTTATGACCAAATAAGAGAGCGATTTATTTCCACACCTGATCCAGCTTATCCGAGTAGAACAGAATGGCTTTCCGGTAGCTGGCGATGCCTTCGTTGGAGGAGGTCTCTGCGAGCAGCGTCAGCAGCAGCTTCATCGCTTCGCTGTGTTCGCCCAGGTTGTGCAGTGTCATAGCAAGGAATACAGCAAATTCCTTATTCTGCGGAAATTCGCCGATGCCCTGCTCCAGCACCTTCCTTGACTGAGCGTATTCCCCGAGCGTTCTGTAGGTACTGCCAAGTCCGAGCAGCGCACCCATCCGCTCTTCCGGGGGCAGGCCAAGCGACAGGGAACGCTCATAATAGGGAACAGCCTCCCGTTCCAGGCCCAGCACATCATGGGTCCAGGCAAGCTGATAATGCAGCTCAGCATTGCCCTCATCCTCTGCCAGAAGCCGAAGCAGCAGGCTTCTCGCTTCCTCGGCTTGACCGGCACTGCGCAGGGCGACGGCAGTTTCGATTGAATGTGCCATCTAAGCCTTCCCCGCAATCTTCTCTGCAAGCTCATTAAGATACGTCCAGCGCTCCATCAGGCGCTCCAGCTCCGCTTCTCCCTGCCGCTGCTGCTCTACCAGCTCCTGCAGCTTAACGGAGTCAGCAAAGGCCGCCTCCATCTGTGTGCTGATGTCCGCAAGATGCTGCTCAGCCAGTTCGATTTGCTCGTCAATGCCCTCAAATTCCCGCTGTTCCTTGAAGGTGAACTTCAGCTTCTCTCTGGACGAAGGTGCCGACGCAGCACTTTGTCCCTGCTCTGGCGTTGAGCCGCGTTTGCCGGTTCCCTCATCCTTGGCGGCTTCGCCGCCACGGGCCGGAACATTCTTGGCCAGCCATTCCTCATATTCACTGTAGTCTCCGACATGGAGCCGGATGCTTCCATTCTCAAAAGCAATCAGCTTATCCACGGTCCGGTCCAGGAAAAACCGGTCATGGGATACGGTGAAGACAACACCGGGAAACTCCTCAAGATAATCTTCCAGCACGGCAAGCGTGCTGATGTCCAGATCGTTGGTCGGCTCATCCAGCAGCAGCACATTAGGCGCACCCATCAGCACCCGCAGCAGATACAAGCGTCTTTTCTCACCACCCGAGAGCTTGGCGATTGGAGTCCATTGCATCGCCGGCGGAAACAGGAACCGCTCCAGCATCTGGCCCGCTGTAATGACGCTTCCATCGGCCGTGCGGATAATCTCTGCTTCCTCCTTGATGTACTCAATAACCCGCTGGGTATCATCCATCTCCTGGTGCTCCTGTGTGAAGTACCCCAGCTTAACGGTAGCTCCAAGCTGAACCTCACCGCTATCCGGCTGAAGCTTGCCGGCAATCAGATTCAGCAGTGTAGATTTGCCGCTCCCGTTCGGACCGACAATCCCTACCCGGTCCTGCGGAACGGCGATATAGGTCAGATCCTTAATCAGCGTCCGGCCGCCAAGCACCTTGGTCAGATCCTTAAGCTCGATGATTTTCCGGCCAAGACGTGTTGAGGCCACGGAAATATCCAGTTGGCTGGCTGAAGCAGGTCCCTGGCTCTCCTTCAGCTTCTCAAAGCGGTCGATTCTCGCCTTCTGCTTCGTGGAGCGGGCTTTGGCCCCGCGCCGGATCCAGGCCAGCTCGGTGCGCAGCAGATTTTTGCGTTTCTGCTCCGCCGAAGCCTCACGTTCCTCGCGTTCGGCCTTCAGCTCCAGAAACCGCGAGTAGTTCGCTTCATAGCGGTACAACTGTCCTCCATCTAGCTCCAGCATGACACTGGCTACCCGTTCCAGGAAGTAGCGGTCATGCGTTACCATCAGCAGCGCGCCGCGCCGTTTCTGCAAATATTGCTCCAGCCAGGCTACGGAGTCCGTATCAATATGGTTGGTCGGCTCATCCAGAATAAGCAGCTCAGACGGTGTGATCAGCGCCGCCGCTAACGCCACACGCTTGCGTTGGCCCCCTGAAAGTGTCTCCATCCGTGCATCGAACCGGGTGATCCCGAGCTTCGTCAGCACCGTTTTGGCTTCACTCTCCAGTTGCCACGTGCCTGCCGCGTCGATGGCTTGCCCTATCCGCACCAGCCTGCTCTCCAGCTCGGGGCTGCCTGGGCTTTTTTCCAGAAGAGACATCGTTTCCATGTATTCCCGCATTGTCGCAAGCTCTGGCTCGTCTCCGGCGAAGACCTGCTGCAGCACGGTATTATCCGGCTCATACGGCGGATTCTGCGCCAGATACTGCACCCGCACCGCATTTCCGATGGCGATTTGCCCGTCATCCGGAGAATCCAGCCCGGCGATAATCTTCAGAAAGGTTGATTTACCCGTGCCGTTCACGCCGATGACACCAATCTTGTCCCGGTCATCCATGCCAAACGACGCATCACGGAACAATATTTTCTCCCCATAGCTTTTGGAAAGATGTTCCACGGTCATAATATTCATGCTCTGTCCTCGCTTGCCTTATATTTTGAAACCGGAGTTCACTACAGCTTACGATTCCTCCGGTTGATCTCCCAGTACCATGTTCAGGCTGCCGATTGCCCCCCGGATAAAAAGGCCGGCTGCAAATTTCACCCTTTTGTGCGCATCCTCCTCCGTAAAGGAGAGGTCGAACAAAATATCCATCTTGAGCCGGTCCAGCATGCCAATGTACGACTGCGCCATTAGCTCCGGCTCGGATGCCCCGCCTTCCAGCAGCACTTTCACCACGGCCTGCATGTACTCTTCCATAAACAGCGCCATGTAGGCCACCAGCTCCGGGTTGTTGTTAGGCGCCCGAAAAAAAAGCTTCGTATGCTGCTTGCGCTCATAATAATAGAAAAGATGATGCTCCGCAATCACCGACAGCTTCTCTGTCAGGCTGCCGGAAGCGAGCAGCTTGCCCTCAAGCTGCTGGAGGAAACCTTCACAGTCGCGGCGTGTAACAGCCAGGAACAAATCTTCTTTATTTTTGAAATATAAATATACCGTGCCCTTGGCAATACCCGCACGTTCCGCCACTTGTGACATCTTCGTTTCGTAGAAGCCTCCTGAACCGAAGAGCTCATATGCGGCATCCAGTATCGCTGTATGCTTGTGAATGGATGCACCGCTCACCGGTTCACCTCCTCAAAGATTGCGTGTCTAATCTTACAACTGCATGCATTAACAACCTGGCGGCTGATGCCGTCAAATACTGCCGATCAGCAGGGCTACAACGCCGCCGAGGATTGAACTGGCCGCATTAACCGCGTCATTGTCCATCCAGCGCCAGCCCCGGGCGTACACGGTAGGCTGCCCGCAATGCCGCGAGGCCTCCACCTCGCGGCCGCACACGGTGCAGCGGTTCATCCGCTGCACGGTTGCGCCCAGAATCGAGTCGGCGAACGCGCCGGCGAGACCGCCCAGGAGTCCTGCCAGCGTGAGCAGCAGGAAGGAATGGTCCGGCATGCCCGAGGCTGCCCGCAGCAGCCAGGAGGCAGCGCCGATCAGGGCGCCGCCTGCTGCTGCGGCCAGGGTTCCCGGCAGCGAGACGCCGCCGGAGGTGCCGGGCGGCAATAGCCGCCCCGTTAGCACAGAACGGGGCGGCTTCTTGGCGAGCGTGCCAATTTCCGTTGCCCACGTATCTGAGGTTACAGTAGCCATAACGCCGATGAACAAATACCCCCATATTTCCAGAGGATATATGGCGTTCAGCAGCACCAGCAGCATACCCAGGCCGCCGTTGGCGAAGACCTGGCCTGCGTCCCGGCGTCCTGTTTTGTCATAGGTGGCTTCCAGCTCCGCCTTGTTCTCATGGTGAAGCTTCGAGAGCAGGCTGGAGGAGATGAAGAACAGCAGCAGAATGCCGAACCAAAAGGCATTCCCTGCTCCAAAATAGATCGTTCCCATCGCAATCGCCGCCAGCATGCCGGAGAAGCTGAGCGACTGCTTATAGTAAGCAGCCCCAGCTACCAGGAGAGCACCACAGAAGCCGATCCCCCATCGCAGCACTTCAATTACCGCCGGCATCGCTAACCGATCAGGCAGGTACCCAGCAGGGTATCGCCCCAGTATAGCTCAAACGAATCGCCAGACACAACAGGGCCTACTCCGGCAGGAGTACCGGTATAAATGATATCATCTTTGCCGAGTCCATAGCGGGAGGCAATGAAATCCACAATTTTTTGCAGCGAAAAAATCATGTTCTTCACATTCCCGCGCTGCACCTCCACGCCGTTCTTACGCACAGTGAAGTCCGTGGCTTCCAGCTCTTCCGTTTCGGGAAATGCAATGTATGGAGTCAGCGGGGCAGCGTTCTTGAACCCTTTTGCAGGCGTCCAAGGCAGGCCTTTCTTCTGCAGATCATTATGCACATCACGAAGGGTGAAATCGAGGCCGAGTGCCATCACATCTACAAGCTCCTGCACGCTCATTCCAGGCACGTAGTCCCGCGCAATCCGCAGAACAATCTCACCTTCATAATGAATAAGCCCGGCATCCTTGGGGAGCTGAATGACCGCCTTATCGAGGGGAACTGCCGCATGGGATGGCTTCAGAAAGATCAGCGGCTCCACCGGCACCTTGTTGCCCAGCTCCTCCGCATGTTGTCTATAGTTGCGTCCAACGCAGTAGATATTGTTAACATCAGCACACATTGTTCTTCAGCTCTCTTTCTCGGCGATTTAGAGTTCATTTAGACTTCCAGAAACGTATCGCCCCATATATCCGGACGGTTCGTACAAATCATTATTTCCGAAGACATCTCGGCCAAACGGCGCATTTCCTTGGCTTTGTTCACCGTCCAGGCCATAATTTTTACCTCCCGCTCGACAAGCAGGTTCGCCAGAGCCGAATCCAGCCGGTCGAAGCTGATAGACAACATAGAGCAGCCCAGTTCCTGCAGCTTCCCCGCCGGATCACCGCCTCTTGAGTCGTAGATCAGTCCGGTCTGAAAACGGGAGTCCAGTTCTTTGCTCCGCTGCAGCGCTCCGGCATCGAATGAGGTCAGCACCACCTTATCGCGCATGCCCAGCGAATTGACAAGATCAATGACCGCCTTCTCCAGGCCGGGATACATCTCTCCGCTGGTCTTCAGTTCAATGTTCAGGTGCAGCCTGCCGGAGGCCAGCGCAAGCACCTCTTCCAGCGAAGGAACACGTTCTCCGCGAAAAGCACGCCCTTTCCAGCTTCCCGCATCGAGGCGCCGGATATGCTCGTTATCCATATCCTTCACCTTGCCGTGCCCGTTGGTCGTCCGGTCCAGCGTAAAATCATGGATCACAACGGGCACGCCGTCCTTCGAAAGCTGCACATCAATCTCTATCCAGCGGACAAACGGCAGAGCCATCGCCATACGGACCGCAGCGAGCGTATTCTCCGGGGCTTTGCCGGAAAATCCGCGATGGGCAACGCACATATTTTTCATCATAAGAGCACCTCTATTTACCGGCTTGAACAACACTGCCATCATTGCCGATCTTCACCAGACCCGAGGACAGAGCTTCAACCTTATGCAGCAAAAGCTGTCCGTCCACCTCGTTCATCGGCACCGGCTGGCCCAGCTCGGCATCCATCGGATTCAGCTTCAGCGAGCACTGGCCTGTAATATTGCATTCTGCCTGAAATATAGCAGTTTCCCAGGTAGATTTAACAGAGGAACGCGTAAAAATAAAATTCCCTGTGCTGTAAGCGATCCACTTGCCCTTGTAAGGCTCAATTCCCTGCAGCACATGCGGATGGCCGCCCATAACCAGATCCGCTCCCGCATCAATAAAGCTGTGGCCCAGCGCCTGTTGGGTCTTATCATACTGCTCCATGCGCTCTTTGCCCCAATGCACCACCACTACCACCAGGTCGGCTTGTTTTTTGGCTGCGGCGATGGCCTTTAATGCCTCTGCACTGTCATAAACCGAGGCAACCCCCGGTTTGTTCGTTCCGGCCATCCAGTCACTGCGGGGCATCACACGCGTGAAGCCGAGCAAGGCGATTCGGATACCCTGGCGTTCAAAATACTTGGCAGTGTATGCTTCTGTGGTATTCGCCCCGCCCCCTACATAGGGAATGCCCCGGCTCCTCAGATGGCTAAGAGTATCCAGCAGCCCCTCTTCCCCTTGGTCAAGGGTATGATTGTTAGCCAGATTGACTGCATCCACGCCGGCTGCCTTCAATGAATCCAGCGCCTTCGGCGCTCCCTTGAACACAAACTGCTTGTCTGCGGCGCCAACACCACCGGTGGTAATCGGCGTCTCCAAATTGAGAATGGTCAGATCATCCTGCTTGAACAGCCCATTCAGAGCGGCGTAGGAATAATCGTAGCCTTTCTTCTCCAGCAGTTCTCCGACCTTACCTGAAAAGATAACATCTCCGGCAAAATTAAGCTTAACCGTCTTCCCGGCGGCGTCCTTCGGCAGTCCGGAAACAATACCGCTAGCATCTGTCCCCCCGCTCGCGGCTGCATCATCCGTAGGGACGCTGCTGGCCTCCGGCGTCTCTGAAGCGCTATCCGGCCCCGGGGATGGGGATGGCGAAAGCTCCGGTGTTTGCTCCGGAGAAGGCTCTGAAGTTTGCTCTGGCGAAGACTCCGGCGTTGGGGTTGCCGAAGCTCCAGGCTGAGCGGTGGCGGCCTCTGGCCCAGCCGCCCCGTTATCCGGTGAAGGCGAGCTCACCGCTTCGGCGGCTGGCGGCTGCAGTTCGCCGCTTCGACCGTTATCGCCGATAAAATAATAGGCTAGCATAGCAGAAATCAATAATAGCAGACTTACATTCAACCATATCCAAGCCGTTCTGCGCCTTTGTCTGCTTCTGCGCTTCTGCTTTTGTCTGGTACGTGATCGCGGCGGATACATGGTACACGCAAATCTCCTTTACCCGTAAATTGTTTCTATTATAGCATAAGTCGGACTCCCTCCTCCAAATAGACAGTTATCAACGGCACATCAGTCAGAACACTTTCACTGGAGGTGAGCTTGAAAGGACAAATTTACCGGTTCGGGCTCCAATAACGGCATTTTTGCCGTTGTTGCTGAACAAATTTACCGGTCGGGCTTCAATAACGGCATTTTTGCCGTTGTTGCTGAACGTATCTACCGGTCGGGCTTCAATAACAGCACTTTTACCGTTGTTGCTACCCAAATCTACTGGGCGGGCTCCAATAACAGCATTTCTACCGTTGTTGCTGAACCAATCAACCAGTCGAGCTCCAATAACGACATTTCTGCCGTTGTTGCTGAACCAATCAACCAGTCGAGCTTAAATAACGGCATTTCTACCGTTGTTGCTGAACAAATTTACCAGTCGAGCTCCAATAACGACATTTCTGCCGTTGTTGCTGAACCAATCAACCAGTCGAGCTTAAATAACGGCATTTCTACCGTTGTTGCCAAGTGGAAACGGCTAAGCCGTCCTTAAAAGACGGTATCCGTTTCAGCGGGAAATAGAAGGATGATTTATTGCGTGAAACATATAAATCCTTAGATTTAAATAAAAAACGGTGAAGCGCACCCTGCTCCGCTTCACCGTTAATTCTATTTCAGCACTGCTGCTGGCTACTGTTGCCCGAGGCTGCCTGCTGCGCTCTCCGCCGTCTGCTTGGCGTGCTTGATGCAGTCCGGCATGCCGATTCCGTCGTAGCCGGCCCCGAAGGCGTATACCCCCGGCAGCTTGCGGGCAAGTTCGCTGCGCAGTCCGGCGATACCAGCCGGATGGCCTACCGGATATTGCGGCATGGAATGCTTCAGCCGGGTAATCTCCGTAAACAACGGGTCAGCGTTGATGCCCATAATCTCCTTCAAGTCCTTGCGCACCAGACCCGCCAGTGCCTCATCAGGGAGCCCGACATTCTGTTCATCCCCCGAACGCCCGACGTAACAGCGCAGCAGCACCCTGTCGTCGGGGCTTGTATGCAGCCACTTGGTAGACGTCCAGGTACATGCCGTAATATTTCGAGCTTCTTTTCGCGGGACCAGGAAACCTGAACCATCATATTCCGTAACAATGTCCTTCTTGGCAAAGGCCATAACCACATTGGCCACCGATACATAGTTCACAGCGTCCAGCGCCGACACATCCACATGGGGACGAAGCAGCCCGGCAGCGGCAAAATTCTGTACGGTGACGTACACATCATCCGCCTGCAGCCGTTCCCCGTCATCCAGCTCCACTTCATAGCGCGGGGAGGTACCACCCGCCGAAGCCGCTGTGCCAGCTCCGGCACCGCTCAGCAGATGTAACGACTTCACACCCGTTCCGGTCCGCTGCTCCACATCATGTAACTCGTGGATCAGAGCCTGCACGAGACTCTGCAAGCCTTTGCGGAAGGTCAGAAAGGCACTTTTTTTGGTACCGGTGTGTGTTTCTGTCGGCTTGCGCCCTGTAGTCATCCCGCGGATCAGGCTTCCATATTTACGCTCCACCTCTCCGAACTGCGGGAAAGTGGCCTGAAGGCTGATCTTGCGCATGTCGCCGGCATAAATGCCTGCCAGCAGCGGCTCCGTCATATTCTCCAGCACTTCGGTACCGAGGCGGCGTTCGATCAGCTCACCCAGCGATTCATCTTCGGAGCTGCGGCGCGGCGGAATCACGAAATCCATCATTGCCCGAAGCTTGCCGCCGAATGTAACCAGGCCGCTCTTCAGAAACGGCTTCAGCTCCGTGGGAATGCCAAGCACCAGACCGGCCGGCATCGGATGCAGCTTGCCCCGCTGCAGTATGTACGTCTTCTTGGCATTCGGATTAGTAGTCACTAGCTCATGGTCAATCCCCAGCTCTTTGGCCAGGTCGCTCATTGCTGTTTTGCGGGCTAGAAAAGAGTCCGGCCCCTTCTCGATCACAAAGCCCTCACGGTGCAGCGTCTCAATCTTGCCCCCAAGTGACTTGTCCTTCTCAACCAGAACAATATCCGGCTGAATTCCGGCTTCCCGGTAATATTTGCGGACATAAAAAGCGGCGCTGAGGCCGCTGAGGCCTCCGCCGATGATCACTACCTTACGGGCTGCACCGGTCATGACTGGCTCACCTTCAGCTCTTTTGCCGCAGTTTGCACCACATCGCTGAGCACCGACATATATGCCGGATCGCTGTTGAGTGAATCAATCCGCAGCAGCCGCAGATCCAGCTCGGAGGCCAGTGCCTGGGCTTCTATGTCGAGGTCGTACAGCACCTCCAAATGGTCTGACACGAAGCCGATTGGAGCTGCCAGGACATATTTCACCTGTGCCTCACTAAGCTCACGGAGCGTCTCAAGAATGTCCGGACCGAGCCACGGCTCGGCTGTGCGGCCGGCGCTCTGCCAGGTGAACTGCCAGGAGGTTACTCCCGCCTGCTTGGCAATGGCTTCAGAGGTGGCCAGCAGTTGATCACGGTACGGATCACCCATGGACAGAATCCGCTCTGGCAGGCTGTGCGCACTGAACAGCACCCGAACCTCTTCACGCTTCGCCCCCGCTTCCTCAAAGAGGTCCAGCTTCGCTGCCACTCTGCGGCTGAGCACCTCAATCAGCTCTGGATGCAGGTGGTAGCTCTCCACGAATGCCATTTCAATTCCGCTGGCTGCAGCTTTGTCCTGAGCACGCTTGATATAGGTGCCAACACTCATTACGGAATAGTGCGGGGCTAACACAACGCCGACAGCCTTGGTAATGCCGTCCTGCAGCATGGCCTCTACACCATCTTCAATAAAAGGGCGGGCGTGCTTCAGTCCCTGGTAGCAGACATATTCCACATTCTCTGCGTTATGGCCGCTGTTCAGCGCAGCCTGCAATGCCGCTACTTGACGGTCCGTGTTCTCCCGCAGCGGAAAAACACCGCCGACGATAGCCTCATAACGGTCCTTCAGCTCCTTAAGCTGCTCTGCGGAAGGCGGATTGCCGCGGCGGATATGGGTGTAGTAGGCTTCCACTCCCTCCAGACTTTCAGGCGTGCCGTACGACATCACGAGTACACCAATTTTTGTGGTCACGGTTTTCATTCCTTTCTGTTCTTAAGGGCTTCGCGCGAATAATCATGTATATACTCCGTCAGCTCTCTTAGCGTGTCCAGTGAAGCCTCAGGAAATAATCCATGCCCCAAATTAAATATGTAGCCCGGCTCCCGGATGCCTTCATCAATCAGCTCTTTGGCCCGTTCCTTCAGCAGCTCCATCGGTGCAGTCAGCAGATAAGGGTCAAGGTTGCCCTGAATGGCAAAAGCACCGCCTGTCCGCCGTCTGCCTTCACTGAGGCTCACACGCCAGTCCAGGCCAATCACATCAGCTTGAAGCTTCGTCAGGCTTGGCAGCAGCTCTCCAGAGCTTACACCGGGAAAATAAATCTTCGGCACATCAAGATCCGAAAGCTCGGCAAAAATACGGGAAATGGTCGGCAGCACATATTGCTCGAAATCACGCGGAGCGAGTGCACCGACCCAACTGTCGAACAGTTGGAAGGCCTTTCCGCCGCTGACCACATGGCTGCGCAGATAGGCGATGACCATATCACCGAGCTTATCCATCAGCTTGTGCCAGACCTGGGGCTGGCTGTACATCAGTTCCTTGGTGCGGTGATAGCTCTTCGAAGGCCGGCCTTCAATCAGATAGCTGGCAATCGTAAAAGGCGCTCCGGCAAAAGTAATCAGCGGCACGTCGAGTTCCTTGTCGAGAATAGCAATCGTCTTCAGAATGTGGCCAAGGTCGCCTTCAACATCAATTGGCTTCAGTCTGTCCACATCGGCTGCGGTGCGGATCGGATTCTCGATAACCGGACCGATGTTCTTGACAATATCAAATTTCACCCCAAGGGAAGCCACCGGGTTCATGATGTCGGAGTACAGGATAGCCGCATCTACCCCCAGCTTGCGGACAGGCATCAGAGTAACCTCCGCTGCAAGCTCCGGCTGCGAACAGATCTCCAGCAGCGAGTAATTTTCCTTGATTTTACGGTATTCGGGATCATAACGACCAGCTTGCCGCATGTACCATACGGGAATATGCTCCGTGTCTTGCTTCTTGCATGCGCGGATAAAAGTGTCATTGTAGGTCATGATAAGATCTCCATTAGATTTGATAGTTGATTAAGTAAACGCTTATCACTTATTATGCTCTTTTTAAAAGTTCGGAACAACCGCCGCGAAAGCCAAGGGAATGACAATCCAATGACATTACTATGACAAGTGTTGCAGTGAGTGAGCTAAATTATATGATATACTGATAAAATGTCTTTTTTCGTGAACTCTTGATCGTTTAATTTCTTGAAAGGAAGTGAAAGCACTTTGAAGAATTGGGAGACATGGAAAATCAACCTCATTGTGCTTTGGTTCGGACAATTTCTGGTCAATGCCGGAATGACTATGATTACCCCATTCTTGTCTTTATATCTGGCCAAAGACCTGGGAGTCCAAGGAAATTCGCTCGGGATATGGGCCGGACTTATTTTTGCCGCGAACTTTTTGACCTCGTTTCTGTTTCAGCCGCTGTGGGGCAAGCTGGCCGACAAATACGGGCGCAAAATTATGCTGCTGCGCTCCAGCTTCGGCATGGCGCTGGTCATCGTGATGATGGGCTTCGCACAGACGCCCATGCAGCTTCTGCTGCTCCGGCTGCTTAACGGAACGATCTCCGGCTTCAATCCAGCTTCCATCGCGCTCGTCTCCGGCAACACGCCAAAGGAGCGCATGGGTTTTGCCATGGGGCTGATGCAGTCCGGCTCTGTCGCCGGAACCATTCTTGGACCGCTGATCGGCGGAGCGATGGCTGACTGGATCGGGTACCGCCCAATCTTTTATATCGTAGGTGCGCTCTTGTTCGCGGCCTCCCTGCTGGCGCTGTTCCTGGTCAAGGAGAAGTTCGACCGTACCCAGGCCGCCAAGGCGCCGCAGGTTTCCGTAATGGAAGGCTTCAAGGAGCTGGCTAAGGTCCCGCAGCTTCCGGCATTGTTCGGGGTAACATTCCTCCTGCAGTTTGCCATGATCAGCCCCATGACTCTGCTTCCGCTGTATGTAGAAAAGCTTCACGGCTCAGCGACAGACATCGCCTTCTGGGCCGGAGTAGTCAGCGCCGTTACCGGCATCTCCAACATGCTGGCTTCTCCGCTGCTGGGCAAGCTTAGCGACAAGGTCGGCGCTCACCGTATCTTGACCTACGCGCTGGTCGGCGCTGCCGTGTTCATCATTCCCCAAGCCTTTGTAACGAGTGTCTGGCAGCTCATCGTTGTCCGTTTTCTGATGGGGGTCTTCATGGGAGGTCTGCTGCCAAGCGTCAACGCCCTGATCCGCTCCTATACCCCTGAAGGCAAAGACAGCCGCGCTTTCGGCTTCAACAGCAGTATGCTGGCCCTCGGGAACATGCTGGGAGCGGTCATTGGCGGATTTTTAGCGGGATACATCGGAATTGAAGGATTGTTCCTGATTTCGGGCGGCTTCCTGCTGGTCAACACGGTCTGGGTACGGCTGAAGCTGTATAAAGGGCATGCGCCGCGTTTATTCCGTTAGCAATTATTTTACAATAGCCAATGCCAAACCGTCGTAAGCGGGCAGCAGCGTGGTCATGAGCCGCTCATCATGGGCAATCATTTCATTGAAGCGCCGCATGGCTTGCACGGCCGGCCCATTCTTCTCCAGGTTGAGTGTCCGTCCGCGCAGAAAAATGTTATCCCCGGCGATAATCGCTCCCGGCGAAGCCAGTCTGATTGCATATTCCAAATAATGCGGGTAATTCTCCTTGTCGGCGTCGATAAAAAAGAAATCAAACCTCCGGCCCTCCGCCTCCAGCAGCTTCAGGCTGTCCAGCGCAGGGCCGAGCTTGTATTCCACAGCTTCGCCGAAGCCGGCCTGCTGCAGATGGCGCTGCGCAAGCTCCGCATATTCGGCCTTCAGCTCCAGCGACGTCAGCCGCCCGCCGGACGAAAGTCCGCGGCACAGGCAAATGCCGCTGTACCCGCCAAGGGCTCCGATCTCCAGAATGGAAGCCGAGCTGGACATTCTGACCAGCATCGTCAGCAGCCGCCCGTAGCCCGGTGCAATGGAAACCTCCGGCATGTGGTTGTCGATAATCGCTTGTTTGACCTTAAGAAGCAGCTCGTCCTCTATGTAAAGCTGCTCACTGTATTCTTCCTGATTAGGCATGGGTATTCTCCTTTGATTATTAGTGGCATTGTGCTGTGTCCCGCATTCCCCTATACTTGAAAAGACAAGCCGCCGTCAAAGCGGAACTCAGGTTAGTCATATAAGTTAGGCATACCAGAATTACTGCTTCACTTATTGTACTGGCTTTTCATATTTACCTACAAGTTAAACGGAGTTGAGAGCATTTGGGCAAATTACAATTGATCGCCACCGCCCCGATGGGGCTGGAGGCAGTCGTAGCACGCGAATTAAATGAACTGGGTTATGAGACCAAAACCGAAAATGGCCGGGTATTGTTCAGTGGGGATTACATCGACATCTGCCGCTGCAATTTATGGCTGCGCACCTCTGACCGTGTATTGGTGAAGATGGGCCAGTTCCCCGCCACAACCTTCGACGAGCTGTTTGAGGGTGTCAAGGCCATCGACTGGCAGGACTGGATTCCCGAGAACGGGGAATTCCCGGTGGAAGGACGGTCGCATAAATCCCAGCTTACCAGCGTACCCGCCTGCCAAGGGATTGTCAAGAAAGCCATTGTTGAAAAGCTGAAGCTTTCGCACCATACCGAATGGTTCCCGGAGAACGGGCCCCGGTATGTTGTGGAAGTGATTCTTTTGAATGATATCGCCTTGATTACACTGGATACCACCGGCCCGGCGCTGCACAAACGCGGTTACCGCCGTCAGGCTACGGAAGCGCCGCTGAAGGAAACGATGGCCGCCGCGCTGATCCAGCTCAGCCGCTGGAACGGCCACCGTCCGCTGTACGATCCTTGCTGCGGCTCCGGCACGCTGCTTATTGAAGCGGCGATGATCGCCTGGAATATCGCGCCGGGCCTGCGGCGCTCGTTCCCGTCGGAGCATTGGCCCGTAATCCCGAAGCGCCTCTGGGAAGAAGCCCGCGAGGAGGCCATCGACGCCGTGCGTGACGACTACCCGCTGCAGCTTACCGGCAGCGACATCGACCCTGCCGCGATTGAAATCGCCGAAGCCAACGCGAAGAGCGCCGGACTTTCCGGTGAGATCACCTTTCAGACCATCGCTGCTGCCAAAGCCAGACCGCAAGGCGATTACGGCTGCATCATCACGAATCCGCCCTACGGGGAGCGGATCAGCAGCGACAAGGAAGTGGAGAAGCTCACCCGCCAATTCGGAGAAATGATGCTGTACCTGCCGACCTGGTCCTTTTTCGCCATCAGCCCCTATAAGGAATTCGAGCAATTCTACGGCCGCAAGGCGGACAAACGGCGCAAGCTGTTCAACGGACGGATTGAGTGCCAGTATTATCAGTACCTCGGGCCGCTGCCCCCGCGCAATCCGCAATAAGCAAATAGCCTTAAGCCCCACAGCTGCTGTGAGTGCTTAAGGCTATTTTTTGTAAATAACGCTTGTTAATGAAATTTGAGTGCGAATTAGAACAATACCTTGTCCGGGTGGGAGCCAACGCGTTCCCCGGCATCGAGTCCGCTTATCGCCGCAAGCTCCTCCGCCGACAGCTCGAAATCGAAGATTTCACTGTTTTCCTTGATCCGCGATGCAGTTACCGATTTCGGAATAATTACGATGTCATTCTGCAGTCCCCACCGTAAAACAACCTGGGATACCGTCTTGCCGTGCTTCCCAGCGATACTCTGTAGCAGCTCGTTATCCTGCAGTCTGCCCTTCATCAGCGGAGCCCAGGCTTCAATCTGAATTCCGCGGCTGGCGCAGTACTCATGCAGTTCCTTCTGGATAAACCGCGGATGCAGCTCTACCTGATTCACAGCAGGTACAATTTCACTGTCCTTAAGCAATTCTTCCAGGTGATGTATCTGAAAATTGCTGACGCCGATAGCCCGGGTACGGCCTTCAGCATACAGCCGCTCCAGCGCACGCCAGGTATCTTTATATTTGTCTACGCCCGGCCAGTGGATCAAGTACAGATCAATAATGTCCAGGCCCAGCTTCTTGCAGCTGGTATCGAAGGCACTAAGCGTCTGATCATAGCCCTGATCCGCATTCCATACCTTGGTCGTTACGAACAGGCTGTCCCGCGTAATGCCGCTGGCGGCGATCGAGCGTCCAACCTCTTCTTCGTTGCCATATACCGCTGCGGTATCAATACTCCGGTATCCCAGCTCAAGCGCAGTCATTACGGCTTTGGCAACCTCTTCGCCTTCCGCCTTATAGGTGCCCAGTCCAAAACGGGGCATGACAATCCCGTTATTCAAAATCGTTCCATCGGTAATATGCTTCATTTAGCTCCACTACCTCCTATGTAGGTCTCTAATTTCGACAACAGCTCCATTATAACATGTAGTTGCTGGAAGATGCGGACATCCCTCAAGTGAAAACGGCTTATAACGTGCAAAAAGCCCCCGCAAACGATTGCGGAGGCGATACTTCTCTAGGTTAGTATTATTCCTTGATGACTGGCTTTTTGACAAAAGCCTCGGCTTTCGCCAGCACTTCATCCTCGGTCGGAGCACTGACATACCGTCCATTTATATACACAAACGGCCGTTTGCCGCAAGGCCCGCAATAGGAGATGCACCCGGTCTTGATCTCGGCATCGGGCGCCATCTTGCGCAGCTTGGGCAGGATACTTTTCATCTTGATATGATTACATTCGTCGCAAATCCGTATATCGTTAGCCATGAAGCAACCCTTCTTTATGTCCGTAAAGATCAGGCGAACGCTTAGTGATCGCCATGATTTCCTTTTGACGGATTAGTGATAACAAAACCTTCTTCCGGGAAATACAGGTAATCAATCTTCACACCATCCAGCAGCGGCTGGTTCGGGTCAAGAATGACATCAATCTCTTTGTCTGTCGTAACAACCACATCATTATCTTTAGGCGTGTCCAAATCCAGGCCGTAGTGGGCATGATCGCCATGGGCATGCGTAATGGCTACGCGCAGCTTCAGCTCGCTGTTGCCTTCAAGCTCCATTGTTTTCTTTATCACTTTAGCCGCATTGCGGGTAATTTTGACGTTCATCCTTATCCATCTCCCAGGCATCTATAGTTTAAATACTCAATAATTCATTTTAAGGAAATGAGCCTGCAAAAGCAACCATATTAGTGAAATAGATGCTGCAGCCGCGCTAAAGATTCTCTAAATATTCATCTTCCGGCTCTCAGCGCCGGGTATTTGCGGTCCATCCGTGATACGAACCAGCCCGTCAGCAGCATCGTTACCCCAATATCGTCAATCGGCAGAAAAGGCATAAAATCCGGCAGCACCCAGTACAGCAGCACCGGAACTGTGAACAGCAGCTTGTCCGTTAGCGCAACATCAGGCGAAATGACATACTGCCAGGAATTGCGGAAAAGCCGGGACCACATCTTCAGTGACAGCAGTTTTCTCAGTTTCATTAACGGCCCTCCCAAAAGTTTGAAAAGGGTACAGCCGCTGAGAGCTTCTAAAAGAAAACTGCGGCCATACCCTTTGCTGTTATATTACGCAAATTTGCAGGTATTGTTTCATTTTTATTTGAAATTTGAAAGAATAGCCGCCAAAATAAGGCTGGTATCCAGCGCCACATCCTCAAAATCAGCCAGCGGCAGCGGATTTTTACCGCTGCCCAGCTCCACGGTGAAGCCGGGCTTGCGGAAGCGCTGGATGAACCAATCCTTGTAGCCGGCGTCGCTGCCGGTCAGCTCCACCGGCCGGTAGCCGCTTGCCGCCGCCAGCCTGATCGCAAGCGCCTTGCTCTCCGGCGGCTCATAACCCCGGTAATTCCAGTAAATCTCGCCTCCCTGGCTATGCAGGGAAACGGCGGCATCGCCGGGAACCTCTTCTGCCAGCCGTACAAGCGCTGCCGCTTCCGGCTCGCTGAGCGGCGCCCTCCCGCTGAAATCGCGCGGCCCAGGCTCCCGCACACCCCGCCGGGCCCGTTCCTCTTCCCAGTGGGCGGGGAACTGGTCCCCTAGATCCACACCCCGGATGTTGGCCTTCCAGTGCCGGAAGCTGCGCCGGCCGTGGTTCCATTTCATCAGCTCATCGTAACAGGGATGCCCGGACAGCACGCCTTCCTGTACCAGCTCGACCCCATCGGGGTTGGCCATCGGCACTGCCCATAACGTCCAGCCGCTATACCAATCTTCGGGACGGTGACCGTTCCACTCCTTGCCTTGGGCATAAGCCGCAGCATATTTCTCTACAAAAGACATCAGACAAGGCGATGTCAGCCATTCATTGGCATGCAGCGCAGCATTCACGTGGAGATGACGGGGGCCATTGCCAATCCGCAGCAGATGAAGGGGCTTGCCCAGCACACTGGTGCCAATACTGTCTTTTTGGATAAAGGGGTATTGGCTGGTTAACTTTGCAATATCCTCCTCCACATCGTTAGGCCCGTATTCACCGCGCAGGTGCACCACTGAATGGGGGGTGGCTGGAGGAATGACCAGCACTTTGCCGGGAGCGCACCAGTGTGCCGAGGTTACGCCCGGATTTAGCCTCTCAAGCTCACATACATCCACGCCAAACAGGGCGGAAACAAGCTCCGCATTGTCACCCTCCTGCACAGCATAGCGTTTGCGCGGAGCGGAAGGCAGGAACAGGATTTGTCCCGGATACAAGTAAGGCTGCCTTCCCGCCCATGGGTTTCCTTGAATAACATGCTCCGACGTCAGTCCGGCTTTTGCGGCAATCCGGCTGACGGTGTCTCCCCTGCGGGCAATATATTGCTGCATATGTCTCATCCTCTCGGCCTCAAGTACGCCGTCATCCACTGCCGTCAGCCGGGCATTACCGCGGAGACAACCGGACACAGCCCTCTGGTCTTATTGTATGCAGCCCCTTCTGTCCACCATGAAAGAATTGAGCCGGCCCGCTGCCGCACAATACTAAAAGACCGGAGCATTGCTGTCCCGGCCTTATTTTACAGTTCTAATATCTCCCGAAATTAGAGGTTTGTCCCTATTCAATTCACCCATAGCCATGCTTTACAATGACGATACCTGCCATACTACGGGCGTACGCTTGATCTGCTCTCCGAGCCAGTCCCGGGCGATCCGCTGGAACATCTCCGCATCTCCGCTGCAGAAAAATTGGTGGATTGGACTTTCATCTCCGCTCGCCAGCTTGCCTTTGTCATACAGAATTGTGCTGATTTCCCGCGCAGTTTCATCCGCTGAGCTGATCAGCTTGACCCCAGGCCCCATCACTTTCCCTATTGGCTCAACCAGGAAAGGATAATGGGTACAGCCGAGGATCAAGGTATCTATCGGCTCATATTTGATGCCGTTCAAAGACTCCGCTACTGCGATGTGGCTCTCTTCTGTGCGGAACAGTCCTTGCTCAACATATGGAACAAGCGCCGGACAAGCCTGGCTGACAACCTGAACAAACGGGGAAAGCTGCTTGAGCGCAGTGGTATAAGCCCCGCTATTAATCGTGCCTATCGTGCCTATGACTCCCACCTGACCGGTTTTGGTGGCACTGATGGCCGCACGTGCTCCGGGATGAATCACACCGATGACAGGGATGGAAACTTTGGCTGAAATATAATCGAGAGCGGCCGCTGTTGCTGTGTTGCAGGCAATAACGATCATTTTAGGATTGAATTGAATTAAATAGTCCACGATTTGTTCGGTGAACAATTTCACTTCCTCTGTCGAACGGGGTCCGTACGGTGCCCTTGCTGTATCTCCGAAATAAATGATTTTTTCCCGAGGGAGCTGCCTCATTACTTCCTTGACAACCGTCAATCCCCCTACACCTGAGTCTAGTATTGCTATAGCTTGCTGCACGAACACACGCTTCCTTCTACTTGTTTTGTGTAGCTTATGTAAGGCCAAAACAAAATGTACCTGGATTTGAGCCCCAATTGCAGATAATACTCCATTTGCCGCAACAGTTCAAGCTCCGGGGCTCTTTCCTGCCAAGAGCCGCCTCCCGCCAGAATGCGAAAAGCGGCTCTCGCCGGAAAACCCTATAAGAGCAAATGGCTCTAGGAAAATAGCATCAGTAAGCCTACAGAATACCGCTGCCGCCTTTGTCATTCTGCGTGTCATTTTCCAAAACGGCTTCCACGTCGGCTACAGTGCCGGTTTCAGCATCCGCTTCAGCTTCAGCCACAATATCAGCTTCGGCCTCCGCCCCGGCTTCATCCAACTCCGCAGCTTCAGGAGCTGCAATTGCACTAACCGTTACCAGTTCTATTTCATCGGAGGAAGTGTAGTGCTTACCCCATTCTTTAACTTCGGTAACTACTGATCCCACAGCGTCTTTGGCTTTGCCATACAGCTCCGTGGTCTTCTCGCCAGTTGCGCTGGCAATTTCCTGCACTTTATCAACGGCAACCGAAGTACCTTCCGCAATATCCTTGCGCAGCTCTTTACCCGGCTTCGGGGCGAACAGCAATGCTGTCACCGAACCGACCACACTGCCAACCAGTGCGCCCCACAGCAAGCTTTTGGTATCCTTTTTCATCATTCATCTCTCCTTTGGATTCATTGAATCTCTGCCCGGCCACCCGGGCTATCGCCTAGTTCTGCTATATCATAAGCAATGGGAGCTTGACCTGTGACTGATTAAAGGCTCATTTCTGAAGTTTTGTCTTTCTTGCGGGGTGTAATGGCATACCGGCAGCATTGGCTGCCTTCCGCCATGCACTCCGTGCGCGTCACTTTAGCATCTAGTAGTTCCTCAAATAAATGCTGCTCGCATTGACATGCCTTGCGGTACTGGGAAGCCACCTGGCGGATGGGACAGTTATACTCGCGCATCGTATAAGAGCCGTCCTCTTCTTGACTCCATTCTGCCATATAACCTCCGGAATTCTGAATGGAGGACAGCTCGGCCACCCGTTCTTCCAGATTGCGGTGCTCCATCATCGGGGCATACTGGGCAAGCATCCGCTTCCGCCGGCCTTCAAACAGCACGTTAACAGCCTCCAGACCGCTGCCGTGATCCAGCTCTCGCAGCAGTTCCAGCGCCAGATTATGATAGCTTTTCGGAAAATGGTCTTCTGCACGCTCGGTCAGTGAATAGACATGCAGCGGGCGTCCCATGGCCTGACGGACGACCTTGGTTTTGACAAGGGACTCCTGCTCCAGCTGCAGCACATGGCGGCGGACACCCATTTCGGTAATCTTCAGCTCCTCCGCGAGCGCGCCGATCGTCAGCGGCCCTTGCATCTTCAGGAGCGTCATTATCATGCGCCTTGTTGAACCGCTTTCCTGACCCTTCTTCACCATAAAGGACCTCCTCTCTTACACGGCTGACGCCTTTTTCATTGTCACAAAAATAGATTATTGCGGAGCTTCTGCACCCAGCTCCTGCTCCAAATAGCTGTGCACCTCTGCGGCGAACTGCTCCAGCGCCCCGGGAAGCTCAAGTGTGAGCGGATGCAGCAGACTGCGCTCCCAGTCATAATATTCCTGCACGAGCGGCTTGCGTAGGGCGACAAGCTGTGTCAGCAGCCCATAGAGCCCGCTGCCGCCAAAAACCTTCTCTTCATGGATAATGGAAATAATATCCTCATAGCTTCCGGCATCACGCATAATGAACCCGTCAATCAGACAACTCCCTACGTCGGTAACAACCTCTATCGCCAAATGCAGGCAGCGTTCCTGCACCAGGCCCATCAATGTGCTTCCATCCCATGAGGCCGCCGCCTGGCGGAGCCCGGTATTAATATCTGGAATCTGCCCCAGTATACTTTCAATTTGCTTCCGGTTGACATAGTACACAACTGACCCTCCAAGAAAATAGCATTATTTACCGCGTTTGCCGCGGCGTTTCAGCCAGAACAGCATTATGAAGCAGGCTGCCAGAAATATGGCCAGGTAGGTTAGTGCTTCCATCGGATATTCAAGCTCCCGCATATGCTTCACACCTTTCGGTTAAGGTAGCGCTTGCCGCTCTTCCCTACTTCCGGCTCTAAATTTCATAATCCACAGCAATCGAAAGCTCCTTGACCTCATTGATGTGGGCGATAACTTCCTTATGCGCCGGATGTACCTGATAGGCCTGCAAATCATCCAGTGAAGCTACCACCGTCACCAGAGCAATATCAAAAGAACGCTCGGAATGAATGATGTCGGCACCAACCTCGATGGAAAGGAGCTGCGGAATCTTGCCTTCCATGTTCCGTAGCACCGCCACCGTGGCGGCAACTTGCTCAGGGGACCGGTTCTTTAGTTTGAAGAATACAATATGCTTGATCATCTATATCGCTCCCTGCTCCTGAATAATGTAAATTGGTTACTAAAAATATATCATACCCGCACCACTTCTGAAAGAAACTTCAGCTTCGGGGAGGCTCCATGCATTTCATCTGGACGAACGTATTATCAAAATGTTAAAGTCATATAAAGCCAAACCAGAACATTTGCCACATTATCAATTCTGTAAATCGGAGGAATTATGCCTAAGAATCAGCAAGAGCCACACAAAATCCAGGCCTGGTCTCTGATCAACCGCAAATATCTTGGACAAGGCGTTCGGGTCAAAAGATTCCGTAAGCCGAAGAGAAGCCAGATCCGCAACCGCGTGCTGCTTGCCATCCTGATGGCCAAGGATATGAAGCTGTCACGGCTTGCGGAAGAGCTCTCCGTATCTTCACGCAGCGTAAGCGCTTGGGTGTACGAAGGCCGCATTCCTTCCAGAACCAATCTGGACAAGGTATGCCGAATTCTTGGCTATCCGCCCCACATCTTGTTCAATGAGGCTCTCCTGCGGCAAAGTCCGATTGTATGCCAGCCGACGCCCTCACGTTTCATGAAAAGAACGAATGCGCATTCTCCGCATAGCAATGTTATTCTAACCGGGCTATGTATGGTCTACGATTTCTCTGTAACGGATGTCAGCATCTGGATAGGTGTCCACCCTGGAACCTTCCGCAAATGGCTGCACCAATGCCATCTGCCGACGCTCGCTTTGCAGGAGAAGGCGGAGAATTTCTTCCACATTCCGCGGAATATTCTGTTCGCCGATTGTGAGCTGCGTTAATCAAAATCCTCAAGGTACATACGGTATTCGCATGTGCCCCACTTAAGGCCCTTCTCGCAATTGAGGAGGGCCTCTTGCGGCTCCCGGCCTATCTCCCAATGACTATCTCTTGCGCGCGCGTATCTCTCTGAGTATGTATTTATGACTTCCTCCCTGCAAACTATGCAGAGTCTCCTCCCGAACCTCTGTCCCGATAATCTCGGTTCCGGCAAAATGGCCCCTCAAATCAGCATCGCTGAAAAAGTGGGCGTATTTTCCTTCCTTATACTCATATGTTCCCTGCTCCAGTTGTCTTCCACAGCCGTAATTGGGGTCTTCATCAGAGAAGCTGGTGAAGTAGAGCAGACCTCCGGGGCGAAGCTGTTCAAGGCTTGCAGCGATCAGACTGCGCCGCTCTTCCGCAAGAAACAAGTGCAGCACATCATAACAATAGACGGCATCCACCTGGAAGTCTAATTGGCGTTCTAATGCCGATCCTTCTGTGAACAGCGTTCTGGAATCCCACTCTGCTGCAAGCTCCAGGGCTGCACCGCTTAGTTCTATGCCATAAGTCACAAAATCGGACGAGAACACCTTCGTATTCCGGCCATACCCCGCACCTGGAACCAGGACGGACTGCACCCCCTGTTCAAGAAACCATTCCCGGGCCCGCAGGGCCGTAGGACTAGGCTGATCCCCCCAGATCATGCCTTCACGGGCAAATCTGTCGCTCCAATATTCGGACATAAGACTCATTCCTTTCTCGAAACGGCTTTAGTCGTGACTGCGGGGAATGTTTGGACTTCCGGCCGCTGTTGTTCACAGATTTCCTGATTTGAGACCGCTGCTCGCGGTTGAAATCTGTGAACAAAGGCGGACGCGTTCGCTCCTCCAGTTCCAAACTTCCCCTCCGCCACTTATGCCTTTTTATATAGTTCTTCAATTCAGCTTCTAGTTCCCCCCGCTTTTTACTCTATACCAATACTTATAAATCTCCTTATAACCCAGCTTATCATATAATGCGGAGGCCCCTCTGTTGGTCTGCACCACCTGTAGAAAGGAATGAGAAGCGCCCTGATCTTTGCCCCAGTGCAGCAGGGACAGCAGCATTTCCTCCGCCATTCCTTGCCGCCGGAACGCTGGAGCTGTGCACACATCATATAGACCAATGTGCCCATGCTGGATGACGCCAAGCCCACAGGCCGCAGGAAAACCCTCCTTCAGCAAAAGGGCATACCCCATCTTCAAGCAGGACGAGGACAGCATTCTGCGCAGCGTGTCACGATTAGCAGCGGACAGCCCGGACATTCCGGCAAATGCCGCCAGCCAGTCCTCTGTCAGCTCCTCCCCGATCTGGACGCTATACTGTCCGGGGACAGGCGGGAGCTCCTGCAGATCCAGAAGCCTGACCGATGAAGGCTCCACTATACTGTAGCCCTGCTCTGCCAGTATTCCGTCGAGATTAGCGGGCTGGATAAACGGAGTGATTTTGAACACAGGCTTCAGCCCGGCAGCTTCATAGTACTGCTCTGCGAGCAGTATTTTGTTTTTCACATCCAATCCGGCACGCTGTCCCTCGGGTCCGTATAGCGGACTGACTGAATTCGCCCGTTTGGTGTAGCCTGCGGCGAAGCGCAGAATCCAGCCCTCCAAAAGCACACTTTGCTCAGCAGGCCAGGTATTCAGTGTGAGCTCTTCAATGAACTTGTACAATAACTTTCGTCTCCTTCTCAGCTTCGTTTATTGCGCATAGCAAGCGGGCGGCCGAACACTGGAGCCACTCCTGTCTCGACAGGACAATCTTCGGCGATGCGGATGAACGTATCGGTGTAACTCATGATCTGGACCCTCTTTTAGCGCTTGCACAATCTTGTCTACTATATTAGTTCACTCCGCAGGTTCAGGCAAAGACTAACCCCATAGCAAAAACGGCCAATCCCCTGCAGTTCAGAGAATCAGCCGTTTATTTGGTGCCGCTTGCGGGACCGGGTTTACCAGCTCGCTTTGGTGATGCCGGGAATTTGCCCCTTGAGCGCCAGCTCGCGGAATACGATCCGTGAAACCTTGAATTTGCTTAAATAACCTCTTGGTCTGCCGGATACGGAGCATCTGTTTTTGAGACGGGTGGCCGAGGAATCACGCGGAAGCTTCTGCAGACCCAGATAGTCCCCACTTGCCTTCAACGCACGGCGTTTATCTGCATAAGCTGCAACCAGCTCCTGCCGCTTCAGTTCCTTGATGACCTTTGATTTTTTCGCCATGTTAAGTATTCACCTCTTTCGATATAGGATAAGCAACTGCTATTCGTTCAAAGCCGTTTTAAGTGCTTCCAGGTTCTGGCGCATAATGCCGATATAATCAAGATTGCTGCTGCGGTCCTTATCTGTCAGACCTTCGATTGGATTCAGAACCGCCGCCTTGGCGCCAATTTCCTTGGCAATCGTGTCGGCGACACTCGAAGATACCAGGGTTTCGAAAAAGATCGTCTTCACCTCATGCTCCTTGGCGAATTTCACGATCTCTGCCATCTTGGCTGCAGAAGGCTCCTGCTCGGGAGAGAGTCCGGCAATCGGCACCTGAGTCAAGCCGTACTCCCGGGCCAGATAGCCGAAAGCCGCGTGCTGGGTAATGAAATCCTTGCGCTTTGTATCCTTCAGCCCCTCCTTGAAATCCTGGTTGAGCTGCTCAAGCTCGGCTACATATGCATCGCTGTTCTCCTTAAAAGCAGCGGCATGCCCGGGATCAGCGGCGGACAAAGCGGTCTCAATTGTGCGCACCTCTTTGATCGCAAGCGCAGGGTCAAGCCAGACATGCGGGTCCAGGCCGCCGTGGTCATGCCCCTCTTCGGCATGCCCGCCTTCCTCGTGCTCATGCTCATGCTCATGGTCGGCTTCTTCCTCTTCCGCGCCTTCCATAATATTCAGGCCCTTGCTGGCTTCCACGGCAACCAGCTTGCTGCCGGAAGCGCTGTCCAGCACTTGCTGCGCCCAGCCTTCCATTCCGGCACCGTTATAGATAAGCACATCAGCAGCGGAGATTTCAGCCATGTCCTGCGCTGTCGGCTCCCAATCATGCGGCTCGATTCCGGCCGGAATCAATGTCTCCACATCAGCCAGATCCCCGACGATTTTGGAGGTGAATTCGTACATAGGATAAAAGCTTACCTTGATGTCCAATCTGTCTGCGGGTGGAGCGGAAGCTGGCTCTGCTGTTGCGGCTGGGGCGCTGGCGGCAGCTCCCGTATTAGCCGCAGTATTGCTGTTATTGCCGCAGCCGGCGACTATAAGCATAGCGGTCAGGGACAGAGCGGCAAGGTGACGCATACGGAGTTGTATCATTATATTTTTTTGCTCCTTTACTCAAAAAGATATTAGATTAAATACGGCGGCGGTAATTGAACGCAACCAGCTTCTGCACCGCGATGGCGATCAGCAGAAAGATCAGCAATATGAGGGCAATTGTGCCCCCGGGAGGCGTGTTAATGTAATAAGAGGCAGTCAGCCCGCTAAATACACCTATGAGGCCAACACCGACCGAGATCACTATCGCAGCGGTAAAACCGGAGGCAATCCGCAGAGCGATTGAAGCCGGCAGCACAATAAGTGCGGATACCAGCAGCACGCCGACAACAGGCATTGCCGCGGCAACAGTCATACCGGTCAGTACAGCAAACGAAAAGGACAACAGACCTGTATGCACACCGCCGATGCGGGCCGTCTCTTCATCGAAGGTAAGGCTATAGAGCGGCCGGCGAAAAACAATGAAATAAATAAGACCGGCAGCAGCTACGGCAGCGATCAGCTTAAGCTGGGTATCGCTGACGGCGACGATGGAGCCGAAGAGGTAAGAGCTGAAGCTTTTGCTGAGATTCTGCTTCAGGCTCATCAGCACGACGGCAAGCGCCAGGCCGGAGGTCATAATAATCGCTACCGGAAGCTCGCTGTATGTACGGTAGGAGCGCCGCAGTTGCTCGATCACAACCCCTCCGGCCACTGCTACGCCAAAACCGCTGAATGCCGGACTTAGCTGCAATACCGAACCCAGTGCTACTCCGGCGAGCGACACATGGGACAGAGTATCGGCCATCAGCACCTGCCGCCGCAGCATCAGGTACACGCCGAGCAGCGGACCGATGATACCGATCAGGCCTCCGGCCCAAAATGCGCGCTGCATGAATTCGTAACCAAGCATTTCCAGCCCTCCTGCTCTTCCCGTTCCAGACTAATCACCGTATCCAGATAAGGCCTTGTCTCATCGAGACTATGTGTAACCATAATCACCGTCCGCCCGTGCTCGCTGACATAATGGCGCATCAGCTTGTTGAACCCGGTGCGGCTCTGGGCATCCATGCCCGTTGCCGGCTCATCAAGCACCAGCACCTGCGGCTGCTGGGCCAGCGCCCGGGCGATGCAGATGCGCTGCTTCTGTCCGCCGGACAGCTCGCCGATCCTGCGGTTGCGGTATTCCCACATCTCTACTTGCCGCAGGCTTTGCTCCACAAGCTCTTCCTGCTCCTTCGTGAACCGTCCGAACCATCCCAGCCGCGAGTAGCAGCCGGAACGGACCAGTTCGATCACCTTGCTGGGAAAACCGGCATTGAACGAGGCCACCTGCTGCGGAACATAGCCGATGCCCAGCTTCCCGCCGCCAGTGATCTCCCGGTTCAGGGAGACTGTTCCGCTCCACGGCTTGAGCAGGCCCAGCAAAAGCTTGAGCAGTGTCGTTTTGGCCGCCCCGTTCGGACCGGTGATCCCGATGAACTGCCCGGCTTCAATATCCAGAGACAGGCGGTCAATGACCGGCTCATTCCCGTAACCGAACACCACATCACGCATGGATGACAAAATCATGACCCCTTACTCCTGCGAAGCAGCCAATAGCTCTTCGGTAGGCCACGGCAGCGGGTTGTTGAAGGTATTCCAATCCTGCTTCATCTCTTCCTCTGTCAGCAGACATCTGTCCAGTCTGGCCTCAATATCCGCCTGGCTCATGCCAATTCCGATGAATACGACCTCATTCAGGCGGTCGCCCCACTGTTCATCCCATCTGGCCTTAACATCAGGCTCGTTCTCCAGAACTTCAACCTGCTGCTCCCGCGGCAGCGTAGCAAGCCAGTAGCCGGCGGGTCCGAACTGGATGGAAGGTCCCGCCTGGCTTATCGTTGCGGCCAGATCGCCCCTTGCCGCCAGCCAGACCAGCCCTTTGGCCCGGACAACCTCCTCCGGCCAATTGCTGAAGAAAAAGCTCAACCGCTGCGGATGGAACGGCGTTCTTCGGCGGTAGACAAACGAGCCGATGCCGTATTCCTCCGTCTCCGGCGTATGGTCCTCCTTGTTCAGCTCCGCAATCCAGCCGGAGGACATGCTTGTCTTCTCAAAATCGAACAGCCCGGTGTTCAGGATCTCCTTCGGATCAACCACACCCTTCACCGTGCGGATGATCTTCGCACTCGGCTGAAGTCTGCGCAGTACAGCCTCAAGCTTGTTCAATTCCTTCTCTTCCACCAGATCGCATTTATTCAGCAGCAGCACGTCGCAGGTTTCAATCTGATCTATGAGCAGATCGACGATATCGCGGAAATCATTTTCACCGGCCACCGTATTGCGGTCTAGCAGACTGTCGCCTGAAGCGAAATCATGCCAGAAGCGGTTGGCATCGACTACAGTTACCATTGTGTCAAGTCTTGCTAGTGCGGTGAGATCAATGTCCAGTTCGGGATTCGCGTAAGTAAATGTCTGCGCCACCGGAACAGGCTCGCTGATGCCGGAGGATTCAATCAGGATGTAATCGAAGCGTCCTTCCATCGCCAGCTTGTTCACCTCACGCAGCAAATCATCGCGCAGGGTGCAGCAAATGCAGCCGTTTGACATTTCTACAAGCTTCTCCTCTGTCCGGGAAAGTGTATTGCCAGATTTGACTAATCCGGCATCGACATTGACCTCGCTCATATCGTTGACAATCACCGCTACCTTCAGGCCGTCGCGGTTGTGCAGAATGTGATTAAGCAGTGTGGTTTTGCCGGAGCCCAGATAACCGCTGAGCACCGTAACAGGAATTTGGTTCATATGTTTGCTCCTTACGTTTTTTATTTTGTTGATTGGCATTCCGGGCAAAAAGACTTAGCGGGTTTCACGGTGTAATGTGACCCGCTTCAGTCGCGGACAATATTTATTCAGCTCAATCCGTCCTGGCTGGTTTTTCTTATTTTTGGTGGTGGTATAGTTGCGGTCACCGGTTTCCGTGCAGGCGAGTGTAATGACAACTCTCACTATTGATCAGCTCCCTTTTGTTTAATCGTAATATTTACGATTTACACATTCTACATGTTATCTCTGCCCATTGTCAACAGCAACACTCCAAAAAAATCTTAGTCTCTCTCAGATTTGTGGTCTTTCCGGCGAGGATATTACGTATAGATGGATTATGAAAATATGATTCTTGCAATTGCAAGATGGGAGTAGGAGTGAGGGAAATGAAGATTCCGGTAATTATACTTGGCGGATTTCTGGGGAGCGGAAAAACAACCCTGCTGCTCACACTGCTCAAAGAGAGCAAGGCACGGGGGCTGAATCCCGGCGTCGTGATGAATGAGCTGGGAAAAAAGGACGTGGACGGCTATATTCTTCAGGAGCATACCGGCGCAAATGTGGAAAAGCTGCTGGACGGCTGCGTCTGCTGCAGCCGCAAGGAGGAGCTGCCGCGAAGTCTCAGCGCACTGCTTGCGCGGCAGCCGGATATCATCTATATCGAGCTCACCGGTGTTGCCGATCCCGAAGAGATTGCCAAATCACTGCTGGAGCCTGCGCTCAGCGGGCGGCTGGCCCTGCATTATTCCATAACCCTGCTGGACGCAGAGAACGCGCTGGAATACAGCAGCCGCTTCTCTGCCGACAGGCAGCTCGTGCGGACGCTGCGCAAGCAGATTACGAGCGCCGATCTGATTATTGTCAACAAAAGCGATCTAGTCGAGCAGGATACCTTATGGCGGATCGAAAAAATGATCAGCAAACATAACACGGAGTCCGAGATCGTATTTACCCATTACAGCGAAATCAATCTCGCGCCACTGCTGGCCGGAGTTCTTCCCCGCGAGCCCCGCTCCGCTGCTGTGCAGCGCGGGAACCGGGCCATGAGCGGCACACCGCTGAAGCGAACGGGCGGCGGCCATGCGCAGGGTGCAACTGCGGTGCAGGAACCGGAATTAAGGCAGCAGGCCTCTTATTCGCAGGTGTCGGCTGTTACGCTGACCTTCCCGCAAGAGGGGGAGGGCGGAATCGGCCGGGAAGAGCTGGAGGATTTTTTTCACGGATGGGGAGACAGTCTGCTTAGGGCCAAAGGGCATATACGGTTAGCGGGACAGGAGACGGTCCAGCTTGTGCAATACGCCGGAAGCCGCTGTACATGGGATGCCTCACGGTATCCGGGACAGCCTTATGTGGTGTTCATTGGTCTGAATATGGATGAGAAGCAGCTCACAGACCGCTGGTCGGCCCTGTTCAGTTAAAATACACGCTGTTGCGGGAAGGAGCCCATCCAAGCCTTGACAACCTTTAGTCCGATCAAAATATTGCCGCTGCTCTTCCCCGCCGCTTTTCTGATTACCATCGGCATCCTCTGGCTTCCTGAGCATCCGCAACTGCTGGACAACTCGTATATCGACACGTTCAAGACAGCCTTCATCGGGATTTTGCTGGAGGCTATGCCCTTTGTGCTTCTAGGGGCGCTGCTCTCTTCACTGCTCCAAGTGTTCGTGCCGGATGAGCTGATCTCCCGCTGGATTCCGCGCCGCCCCATCCCGGCGATTCTGTTCGGCTGCCTGCTCGGCATTCTCTTTCCCGTATGTGAATGCGGGATGATTCCGCTGGTCCGCCGGCTGATGCGCAAGGGAATGCCGTTGCACGTGGCGGTCGTCTTCATTTTATCCGGTCCGATCCTCAACCCGGTCGTCTATGGAGCGACGATGACGGCATTTCGCGCCCACCCCGAGCTCGCGTATGCACGAATGGGACTGGCCTTCGCGGTTGCGGCGCTTATCGGTCTTGTAATCTGGGCCACCGTCCGCAAATCGCCGCTGAGGCTGTCCATTGAACGTGAAAGCGGGGAACCTCATGCCCGCAGCACCCGCGGCGGCAGGCTGGTCGCCGTCTTCGTGCATACGTCGGACGAGTTTTTTGAAATGGGCAAATATCTGATCATCGGCTGTCTGCTCACTTCCGGCATTCAGACCTTCATGGATCAAGGCAGTCTGGCCGCCATCGGCGGGAAGCCGCTTGGTTCCTACCTGTTCATGATGGGACTCGCCTTTGTGCTCTCGCTGTGCTCCACTTCGGATGCCTTTGTCGCCTCCACCTTCCTGCATACCTTCCCTTCAGGGTCGCTGCTGGCCTTCGTGGTGCTTGGACCGATGCTCGATTTCAAAAATTCGTTGATGCTGCTCTCGCTGTTCAAGACACAATTTGCGCTTTATTTGTTTTTCCTGATTTTCTCAGCTGTATTTATCGGGTCTGTGCTGGCCTCATTCTGGTTATGACCCTAACCCGTTCATGAACTTTCAGGAGGTTCCCGCATGAATGACTCCCGGAGCATCCGGCTGCACTATGGCTTCAGGGCACTCCTTCTGCTTCTCTTCGCGCTCTATATCGGGCATCTGGTTGAGCAGGACGCCTTGCATTATTATGTCGCCCCCAAGCTGGCCCGCTGGATCAGACTCTGCCCGATTCCGCTAACGCTGATGGCGCTCAGTCTCGGCATTCAGGCCCTATTCGGTAAGAGCAGTCTGCTCTGCGACTGTGAGCACCGTCTCCCACGTTCCGGGCTGGGCAATACAGTGCTGTACGGCCTTTTTCTGCTCCCCCTGCTTCTCGGCTTCCTGCTTCCCGACCGCGCCCTTGGCAGCGCAGCGGCAGCCAGAAAAGGCATCGCGCTGACTTATAACCATCCAGAGCAAGGTATCCGTGCGGAGTTCGCCGCCGCGAGTCCCTATCAGGCAGAGTTCGCAGAGCTGGCAGGTAAGCTCTACGCCCAGCCTGTGATTAACGTGTACCCGGAAATTTTCTCCGAGACCTTAGGGGCAATTGACCTGTATAAAAAACAATTCGAGGGCAAAAGCATTGCCGTCTCGGGTTTTTTGTACCAGGAACCCGGCGCAGATATGAAGAATGCTTATGCAGTGGGCCGTTTTCTGGTGCAGTGCTGCACGGCAGATGCCGCGCCGTTCGGAATTCTGCTTGACCCGCAAACGCAAATAAGCCTGCCCGCCGATACCTGGATTGAGGTTCGGGGCAAGCTTCATGCTGCATCATACAAGGGCAAGGAAATCATGCAAATTACTGCCGAGTCGGTCACGCCCATTCCCCAGCCATCCACGCCCTACATTTACACCAATGCCGACGCAATAGCCGCCTGGGCAGCAATCCATCCGGAAAAGCTCCAGGCTAAATAACCGCATCCAGCTCGTCATCACCGCCCGATGGGAGCGGGTTGAAGACCTCTACCATCAGCCGGGCCGGAACACAAATAATCTGCTGTTTTGGCCTGGAGATGAATCCCATATTAAGCGCAATCGGGAGCGGCGCATCCGAATAAGTCATTTGAATCCCGTAGTCGTACACCTTCAGAATGTTGTGGCCGAACTTTGTTTTGATATGAATAATTTGCTCTTCCTTGGTCAAGTTTACGGTCTTATACTCTTTGCCGTTTACCGTAATGACCGCTTTCAAATTCCCCTGCACGTATTGCTCGTCATGGCTGTTATACCATTTGATCCCATAGATCGAGCCCGCCACAAGCAATACCAGCAGGATAAGAATAAAGTCTCCGCGTTTCATTTTTTCCAATGTTGACTCCTTCTCGCTGGCTAGAATAAAAAAATTATCAAATCGGCTTCGACCGTGACTGCGGGGAATGTTTGGACTTCCGGCCGCTGTTGTCTGCAGATTTCTTGATTGTTACCGCTCTTCGCGGTGGAAATCCGCAGACAAAGGCGGTCGCTTCCGCTCCTACAGTTCCAAACTTCCCCTCCGCCACTTCTGCCCATTTTAAAAACCTTTCAAGTTCATTCTGCAAAGCTTGTATTCGTAAAATTTACGATTAATATAAATATAGTCGGCTGCAGCGGCTTTGTCAACGTTTCCGCCACTTCAGAAGCATCCGCAGGCATACAGTAATCACCGCATAAATCAACACAACTGCGATAAACGTCACCAGCCGTTCCCTGGCAGAACCGTCGGCAAACAGCACCGGCCCCAGTCCGAACAGCGTGTTCAATATGTACAGTATTGCGATCAGCACATACAAAGCGACTTTCATTCCACTTCCTCCTTTCATGCCACCGTTCCCGCCAATGCTAAAAAGGCTATCCGGTGTAGAAGCCCTCTACTCCAGAATAGCCTTTGCTTGCGATGAATAGTCAGTAGTTCATGTCCAGCGGAGTGATTTTTACTTGCTGATGCCGACCGACCATTCTCTGAGCACCCGCTCCACTTCACCCGGAGACACCGGCTTGGAAATGAAATCCTGCATCCCTGCTCTGCGGCACAGCTCCATGTCCTCTTTGCGGGCAAAAGCCGTTACGGCAACGATAACCGGAGACAGCTCCATCTCCTCGCGGATTTTTTCGGTAGCCTCAATACCATCCATCAGCGGCATTTGAATATCCATAAAGATGATATCATAATGCCGTGAGCGTACAGCCTCGACCGCCATCTCCCCGTTCAAAGCCACATCGGCATAATAGCCGTGCTGCTTGAGATAGGCCTGCAGCAATTGTAAATTCACCGGATGATCCTCAGCGATCAATATCGACAGCGGTCCGTATTCACCTTCCGGGGATTCCGCCCCTATCGTATTCTTGATAATCTGCATATCTCCAACGGGTAAGGAGTCCTGCATTTTTCCAGGCTCCGCATGGGGCAGGAAGACCTGAATTGTGAAATAAAATTCCGCTCCGTCTCCCTCAGAGCTCTCCACGCCGATTCCTCCACCAAGCAGCTCGGACAGCTTCTTGCTGATCGCCAGACCCAGACCGGTTCCGCCATATTTGCGGTTGATCGAAGGATGCAACTGGGAAAAGGATTGAAAGAGCATTCCCTGGCTGCCCTGAGCGATGCCAATTCCTGTATCTCTAACTGTAAATTTGATGACAAGGTCGCCGTTATCGGCAATAGACTGCAGCATCACCGAGAGGCCAATCTCTCCTTCATCGGTGAATTTCACCGCATTGCCGAGAAGGTTCACCAGAATTTGCCGCAGTCTGGTCTCATCCGTCACTACAAGCGGCGGCAGATCAGGGGCCATATCGGTGTGCAGCACCAGACCCTTCTCCTTGACCTTGGGATAAAACAGCTCCGTCACATGCTGCAGCACTTCGCGGAGATCAACCGGCTGCAGCTCAAGCGTCATCATGCCGGCCTCAACCTTGCTGAAATCCAGGACCTCATTCAAAATATGCATCAGCGCCTCACTGCTTTTGTTAATGATCTGTGTGTAATACTGCTGTTCTTCATCCAGCTCTGTACCGTCGAGCAAATCGGCCATGCCGATGATGCCGTTCAGCGGTGTGCGCAGCTCATGGCTCATAATGGCCAGGAACTCTGACTTGGCCCGGTCTGCCTGCTCTGCAGACTCTTTGGCGCGCACAACGGCCTTTTCCTCGGTAATATCCCGGAATACAACCACGGCTCCCTTTCGTTCCCCATTGTCGAACAGCGGCGACATCCGGTATTTGACCAGGAAGCTGGAGCCATCCTGCCTCCAGAATATTCCTTCTTCCTCTTCATAGGAAAGATGCTCTGACAGCGACTCCGACAACGTTCTCCGTCCGCTGCCGTAAGGTTCGGCATTCAGCCAGGTCTGTTCAATCGTATGCAGCTTGATGCTCCCTGCCAGCTCGCCGGGCTCATAGCCAAGCATCGTCGATGCCGCAGGATTAATAAACATCATCTCACCCTCAAGATTCATGCCAAAGATACCTTCTGAGACGGAATTCAATATAAGTGCATGCTCGTAGCTCAGCTTTTCAATCTGCTCCAGATGGCGCTTGCGCTCAGTAATATCGCTAGTGATTCCGAATACACCCGCAACCTTGCTGTTCACCATGATAGGCACATAGATCATACTGACCTCGACCGGATAACCTTCCCGGTGAATCAGCCTGCTCTCGAAGGTCTGGGCCTGTCCGCGGGCAGCCAGCCCGAAACGCCGTTCTACAAATTCCAGCTCTTCCGAATCAATAATCTCGTTGTAGCCGGACAGCAGAAGGCTCTCCTGCGAATAGCCGGTCAACTGCTGCAGGCTGGCGTTCAGCGACTGAACCTGCCCCTGCAGATCCATGGCGCAAATCGCCGAAGGATTATACTCAAACAAGGATTTGTAACGGTTCTCGCTCTCCAGCAGCTTCAATTCATATTGCTTGTGTCCGGTGATATCCGTCATTTCGGCAATTATATGGGCAGGAGCGCCTGTTGATTCATCGCAAGTCAAAAAGATATGCAAGGCTATCCAGATGATCCCGCCATCTTTGCGCACAAACCGCATTTCTTTATCTACAGCCATGCCGGGACTCCGCAGCAAATATTCCGCAGTAAGCTCATGATCCGCCGCATGCTCATTTTCCGGGTAAGCAATATCCGGGTAACGGAGCTCCGTCAGCTCCGCTTCAGTATAGCCAAGCATCTTGCAAAGTGCAGGATTTGCCATTAGTATCGAGTCGTCTTTCGTGGAGACTACCGCGTAACCTATAGATGATCGCAAATACAACTGCTTATATATAGTATCGGTCAATGATAGAGCCTCCTCTGTAAAAGTGGGGACTAAGACTAACACTAGTATACATTTTTTTTGATAAAGATGCTTATGTCTAAGCACACATTATTCCATGAATGAGGAGACCGGATCATACACAACATAAAGATTACATAATCAAAGCCTACATCCTGCAATTAAGAAAGGTGAATTCTAATGCCCGACAACTGCATAAATGGACATCAAATGCATTATCAGGATTGCGGAAAAGGAACAGCGATCATATTCATCCATCCTCCGGTATTGACAAGCTTGAATTTTCAATATCAGAGACAAATGTCGGCCGATTTTCGAATAATCACTTTTGATATCCGCGGCCACGGACAAAGTGAACCTTCCAAGAAAGAAATTACTTATCCGCTAATCACCGAGGATATCAGGCAGCTAATGGATCATTTGAAGCTTGAAAAAGCATTTTTATGCGGGTATTCAACCGGCGGCGGTGTCGTGCTCGATTTTATGTTGACCTTTCCTGAACGGACACTCGGCGGCATTGTCATTGGCGGGATGTCGGAGGTTAACGATAAGAAGCTGAGAAACAAAATATTGCGCGGCCGCTTCTTGTCCCGAATCGGCGCGGTCAGTGCAATTGCGCTCTCCACGGCCTGGGGGCAAGCGAAGCCCAAGCTGGCTTTGTTCCGGTCCTTGTTTAAGGACGCCAAAAAAACAAACGCCAAAAACGCCGGACAATATTATCAATACAGTCTGCACTATAACTGTACGGCGCAATTGGGAAATATCCTTCAGCCCGTTTTGCTCGTTTACGGAGAGAAGGATACCATGTTCCATCCCTACGCCAGTCTGCTGAAGGAACGCTTGCCCAAGAGTGAACTGGTTTTTATCAAAAATACCAAACACCAGATCCCTACCAAAGCTGCCGGGCCCTTAAACGAATTAATCAAGCAGTTTATTCATCATTGCGGCCGTTAATTAAAGAGGGCTTCGATTACCCGGAGCCTTTTTTGTCATAAGATTAAGCAAATAAGCCTTTAAATCGACTATGCGCAAATATTCAGGCTTTTGAGCTGATCCGCTGATAATCAAGGGAACAAGCGATTCCCTTTTACGAATGGAACCGTGAGCGCCCCCGCCCTTATGCGTTGGTGAACTGCTGTCCGCCAGTTCATATCCCGGTTTTGCTGTGACGATCAGAAACTTACCTTGGTGTGAGTTGAATGCACCTGACAAACGTCTCAGAGCATCGGGATACTCATCGTAAGTCAATGAATGTGCGGCCGGATTCACGTGTAAATCCAGCACCTCTGCGTCCTGTTTGACCGTCCATGATTGGTTGTAGGAATCGGTTAGGCTGCCGCCTGCTTTAAATTTGAGCTGTTTGGCTGTTGTTCCCTGAATAGCGTGAATCCAATCCTTTTCCTTCCAGGCAACAAAATCAATGCGCGGATCTTTTGTTAACAAGCTCGCTGTGTCTCTCAGAGAGCGCTCCGCTTTCAAAGAGTAGACATAGGCCATCGTTTCATTGACGGCGAGAATGATATCCGTCTCCTTCGATACCGCTTCACCCGGACGCAACACTCTGGCATCGCCGAGCAAAGAGGGCAGATCAATCACCGGATTTTGATCAGCCGGAACAATTTGGGTCATCCCGCTATCGCCGGCAATGAGGATAACGGCATCCTGCAATGCTTTTTCCGGAGAACCGAAGGTTTGCAATACAGATTGAAGCTGACGATCCAGCTGTTTGACCCCTTGAAGTCCCACCGGGCCTTTCCTATGCATCTTCTGGTCTAAATCCGGCAAATAGACATATAAAAAATCCGGCAATGTCTTGGACTTAATCAAGTATTTTACGGCTTCAACAGCAAAATTATTATTAATGCCCATCCGATTCGTCAGATTATCCGGCAAACTTTTAAACCCATGAAACGGATTACACAATGCGCCCAAGGACAGTAAGTCCGGGCCTTTTACATGAAGCTCTTTCGGTAAAGAAGCAGGGCCATAAATCCAATCAGGCAGCGACAGCTTATGAGCGGACGCCCCTCTGTAAATCAGACCGTTTATCGAACCAGACTTCAGCCCGTTCCGCGCCAAGTCCTCATAGATCGTAGGCAAATCCCTGTTCAAATGGCTCCCGTTCAAATGGATTAGAGCATCAGTCAAAACCGGATGAACTCCGTGCTTCAGCACTTCCATCGGTCCGGTTCCGTAATTGATCAATCTCTTGTTCTCCGCAGAATACCAAGTCAGACCCGGCACATGGTGAAGATCCGGATACGCACCGGTAACCAGCGAGCTGTCAATCGTGACAGACATCGTGGGAAAAGAGCTGACCAGGTTTTTATAGTATTGCCCGTGTTCAATCAGGAACTTTAATGCGGGAAGCTCCTGCTGGCTGATTCCTTGGTCGATTGCCTGGTACATCAAAGAGTCCACCAGCAGGAAAATGACTTTCTTCGTATTTTCTCCCTTGGCAGAGTTTATCCGCAGCAAATCTTGTGCTTTAGGTTTCGAGCTCTGGCATCCGGCAAGCATGATCAATATAAAGATCGCTGACAAGATCCGCATCCCTTTTTTCCTCATAACCATTCACCCACTTTAGGTACATTGTGTCTTGAAAATCTTGGAGTTATTCGAGGGTTTTTTTGCCATTATGAGAATAACCAGGATGACGATTCGGACCTCCGAATGGGCGAGACAGCGATCTCCACTGTTTCATCGCCCCGGTTCACTCCTGTCCGTGAATGGTTGCCACACCCCGGCAAGCACCTGCAGCGCCTCTTTAGCGGATCCAATTCTGTACCCTGAAGCCGTATAACGAATATGGTCCTGACCGTCCAGCACAAAAAGATGCGGAAAGCCCGCTTCACTCGCCGGAGGCCGTGATATGAAGTCCGGTAATGAGTCATAGGCAGAATCCTGGACAAAAAGGGTGCCTTCCGGCAGCCCCGAATAACTGGAAGGATCGAACGAAGGCGTCCAGTGGGCATCTCCAACGACCAGAACAACGGGAGCGCCAAGCTCCGTAAGCGGCCCCGCAAGCTCGCAAATTTCGCGGATCAAATGCTTGGAAGGCTCCCGTTCCGGTTCTATCCAAGTGATTACGGCTCCTCTTGTACCTGCCAACTCCCCCAGCGTCCTGCCGGTTCCGTCCGGAAGCGAGAACCTGCTGTCCCGGCCCATCTTGCCGAGGACCGGAATGTCCAGCGGCACCTCCCGGAATGTCAGCGGGATGTCTGTTTGTTCCCCGGTGCGCACCGTAAAATAATTAAAACGTACCCGCACACTGCCATCTTTCAGACGTATGCCTGATGTCATTCGATAGGAGCCCTGCTCCACTTCAAAGGGTTCGTCATAGACATCAGATTTCCCATGCGGGTAGAACAGTGTCTTATATATTCCGTTCTCCAGCCGCGCGAACGTAAAATTCTCCGAATACGAGGCTGCCGGAACTCCTGCAGCAGATTCGCTGTCGCGAATGAAGCGAAGCTTGCCGGTGCCCCTCTTCTCCGGCAGCACGGATTCCGGCGCGAATACCGCTTCTGCCCAGCCTCCTGCCGCCATATATTGCGGCGTATGCTCGCTCGGATGCAGGCGCGCCGGGATGCCGAGGCTCCGGCAAATGGCCACGAAGAGGATATCGAGGGAAGCTCTGTCCCCTCTCTTTATCCGGAAGGTGCCTACCGGAGTTCCCTTGCCCTTCAAATTAGGCAGGTCCTCCCAGATGCTCCACCCCTCATCTATCTTGCGGACAAGTTCAGAAGGATCGGCTCTAAACCTTTCGGTTTCTTCTTCAGTGAACGCAGCCTGGAAAAAACGCTTATAGGGCACAATCATTTCATACCACACACGCGGACAAAGAACGTACGGAATAAATAATTCATCCGGAAGCTCACCTTGCTGTGCAAGGGCACCCAGTAAATGATCATCCAGCGTAGAATTCAAGGTATCTATCAGGTCCTTCTCGTTCAGGCTCTCCAGCAGCCGCAGCGGCCATTCTCCATATTCGGCAGAGCGTTCCCGCAGGAAGGCGGCAATCTCGCAGCTATTTCCGCGTGCCTTGCGCAGCACTTCCCATACCCGTTCCGGCGGAAGCCCGGCAGCTTGGGCCAGCTCCGATGCCTGCATTTCATCCATGAACGTATCCTCGTAGCTTGAACGGATCTTTGTTCCTTCTTCGAGCTGATCTTGATGCCGCTGAAGCTTCTCCCGGGAGACCGGTTCCGGGACGTCACCCTCTCTTTCCGGCGGAGGAATCATCTCAAAGTCAGTCGTCCCTTCCGGCTGGTGCACCTGTCCAAGGACAATCTCGATGACTTCACCAGCTTGGACTGTGATTCTTTTTTCTCCCCACAGGCCATCCTTTACTGCGCGGATAAGCAGATCACCGAAGCCTGTCTTGAAGGACGCCTCGCCCAGACTGTCTGTTGGCACGGCAGCAATCGGGTAGAATTCAGCCATATTGTACAACTGGAAATGCACATGAGCTCCGCTGACCTGACGGCCCTGTTCATCCTTCACCTGGACAGTGAGCGTCCGCGTCTGCGCATAACCTTCCAGCAGATTGATTTCTGTGAACCACTCATCGGTCAGTGTGATGTCCTCAGGCCCGGAATAATCGGCGAAGATCCGTGTATTGATAAGCATCGCCCGCCGGGCAGGCGGACTGAACCAGCCCTGATTCAGCTCTGCTTCCGGCTCGCATGCGCCGATATAATACCACTGCCCGTCGGCCCAGGCTTCCACCCAGGCATGGTTGTCATCGGAATGCGCCCAGCGCGGGGTGTACACCTGGCGGGCAGGGATACCGATGCTGCGCAGGGCTGCAACCGCCAGAGTCGATTCCTCACCGCAGCGGCCCCGCGCATTGCGGATCATCGTCAGCGGGGAGATCGTCCGCAGGTCGCTGCCAATATAGGTCGCTTTTTCATGACACCAATAGTTCGTCTCCAGTATGGCTTCCGCCATGCTTAATGGCATCGTTCGAGGTGCCAGCTCGTCATGCAGAATACCACGGGAATCCTCAATATTCTCGGTATTAACACGGTATGGAAGTACGAAATGGAGAAACAGGTGATCCGGAACCCGCTCTCCCCAGGGCACCTGCTTGCGGATGTCCAGCGTTCGGCGCACATGACTCAGAAATAATGAGCCCTCATAATCAGCCAAATCATTCAGAGGCATATACGCAAATAAGTATTTAAGCGCCCATGTCTCTTCTTTGGTCAATTCCTCTTGAAAGATATCGAACAGCTCATGTTCCCTCGCTTTAGCAATCTGCCTTTTCTCGGAGAATTTCCGTTCGATCTGCTGCATCGTTTCCTGATCCAATGAGAACACAGAAGTCAGATTGGTCATTTGGCAATCACTCCTTCCATAGCTTACCGTCTTCCCGGATGCAGAAGCTTGCCTTCCCGTCCGCCGACGGTGCGGAAATATGCAGCAGCCTGCGGGTCGCCTCAATCGCCGGCTTAATGCTCCACGGCTCGTTTCCCATCAGGATACTCGCATCTGTGGTGAATTCACCGTATTTTTCGAAGAAATTACGTTCCCGGTAGTACAGCTTGCGCAGCTCCCATTTAATGCGTTCATCGGGTGGCAGCTGAAAGGATTCAGGGCCGTCACCGTCTGCGAACACGACATATCCCCACAGCTCCGGGTAGTGCATGTTGATAATGCCCATCGGTGACCACACCCAATTCTCTTCGGGGTAAATCTTGCCCGTGTCCGGATTCAGCACCTTGCGGTATTCTCCGTCCCGGACCTCTGTCTGCCACTCTACCCGGGAGAAATTCACGCGCCAGAACTCGCCTTTTACCGGTGGACGGCCTTCAGGCGCACACTCACGCAAGCTGGTCCAGGGCATAGCTACTTCGACGCTCCATTTGCGGTTCGCCGCACCCGGACGATTCAGCTCGCCGTCAATATGCACGCAGGTCTGTAGCCCATTAATATCCCAGCCATTGACCGGAGGGCCGCCGTCACGGTACGGTTTCACCAGCAGAAGGTCCCATACCGTGTTCAAGGCATTGATCTCAAACTCATAATATTGGTGTGTATCCCCATCAGGATCAATAAATATCTCAAAATCATTGTCATAAAAAATGACCGAATCCCGCTCCGTCAACGTTGCCCAGATCTGATCTTCCATTAGTTCAGCTGCAAAATAGAAATAATTGTCATCCCACAGCATTTTGACCCGGGTCTGCTTCGCGGGCAGCGGCCGCAGTTCCCCTTCGATATCGACAAAATCATCCGTCCAATCGGCCGCTGCCCAGAACGGTTTATCCACGCGCCCATCCAGAACGAGCGGCCCTGCTGCGCGCCGGCAAATATAATGCTTCGGAGCAAATTCAATATTCGGCTCCGGTACTCCGCTAAGCTTCATCTTTTCTCCTCCAGACGTTTCTATCTGTAGTTCTTGATAAACTCAACCGCCTTGCGAATGTCCAGCTCCGGCTGCGCCCCCACCTCACGCTCAATCGTCAGGTACCCCGTGTATCCGATGTCCTGGAGCGCCTTGAAATATTCGTCAAAATCTACTCCGCCTTCGCCAAGCGGCACCTCGCGGAAGTAAACCCCGGATGAGACCATTTCGGCAATCTTCGCATGGTCCATCGGCGCATAGCCAGGTGCCCCGTACACATCGCGCGGGTCCACTTCCTGCAAGCGGAGGCCATCCTTAACATGGGTGTGGACGATATAATCCTTCAGGAGACGCACGCCCTGCACCGGGTCATCTCCGGTCACCATCACCATGTTCGCCGGATCAAAGTTAACGGAGACGCCGTTGGTGGACAGCGTATCGAGGAAGCTTTTTAAATCGCGGGCGGTCTCGGGGCCGGTCTCGATGGCAAAATAAGCGCCCACACTCTTGGCGTATTGGCCCAGCTCTTCACAAGCGGCATGCAGCGTACCAAAAACCTCGGAGGAAGGGTCATGCGGCACAATGCCGATATGCGTCGTAACGATATTCGTCCCCAGATCGAGGGCCAGATCGACGATACGCTTGGATTTTTCGATTTTCCACAGATTATCTGCCTTGTCCTGAAAGCCGTGGCCGCCCAAATCCCCCACCAGCGCAGAAATCTCCAGCCCCAAGGAATCAATGTAGTCCCGCAGCTCCCGCCGGGCCGCAGCCGACAGGTTCTCCGGGTCCATTTCGCCGCTGACCGCATAGATCTGCACGCCCTCGGCACCAACATCCTTGGCCAGCTTCAAGCCCTCTCTGACGCCCACGCCGAAGCTGTCCACAATTACACCAATCTTATTCGTCAATTTCATGCCGAACCTCCCGCTGAATTTGTTAGGATTGTTTGTCTTGCATAAGTCCGCTGCTCATGGCATTCAGAAGCGTTAGGGTAGTATCACAGCTGTATTCCCAGAACATGATGCCCCGCAGCCCTTCTTGCCGGACATAGCCGCATTTGCAGCGGATGGATTCTTCATCCTCATATGAAATGAACGAGCTTCCGTCAAAAAGATATGGCGCCTTCGCCTCGTCATCCCAATACCGCGTATACCCGTTCTTATGAATATATTCCGCCGCGAGCGCCGTATAATCAGGCCCGTATCCGCCGGAGCCGGAAGTCATCTGATGCAGCCCCCGGTTCCGGTCCGGAACATCTGTCCACATCCGGGAATAGAATGCGGCGCCGATCACCAGCTTGCTGCGCGGCACACCCGCCCGCTCGAACAGGCGGACAGATGTATCCGTGCTGATGCGGAATAAATCGCCGGTGGGTGTATACAGATTTGTATGATGGCCCGTTACAGTCTGGAATCCGCCGCGCATATCGTAGGTCATCAGCTGCACGTAATCCAGATACTGCTGCACCCGGTCCATTTCGGTGCCGTCAATATAATACTGGTCCGCACCCGCAGCAATCGTCAGCAGATAAGGCCGTCCGTCAGCCGCCGCCTGTTGATCCAGCGCTTCCCTCATTTCCTTCAGCAGCAGCGTGAAGTTGCCTTTGTCGGCTGGCATTGCAGCGATTCCGGCCTGAGCGTAGCAAGGATACTCCCAATCCAGATCAATTCCGTCAAAAGCATAGCGCTTCAGCGCCCGAACCGCCGACCTTGCCATCAGCGACCGGCCTTCCGCTGTCGCGGCCGCCTCGGAGAACCCTCCGGCGCTCCAGCCGCCTACGGACAGCAGAATGTTCAGCTCGGGGTTATATCCTCTAAGCCTCTCCAGACTATCCAAATGCCGCAAATGATTGGTCACGATTTCAGCTTCATGCACCTGCCCAAATACCACATTCAGATGCGTCAGCTGCCTCGCTGCCTCAGCCGTAATCTCTGGCAGTGCGCGGTCGCCTGCATATCCGACAATCAAGGGGTGATTCATCTTCGCCTCATTCCTTTCCTTATAAGATCCCTTTCCCCAGCGCGGTATAGACCAGTTGAGCAAAGAGGCTGTTCGACCAGGCGAACCAGGGGCGGGTGAATTGCTCCGGATCGTCGGCATGAAAGCCTTCATGCATAAATCCGGTTCCGGCATCCGTGGCCTCAAGCATAGCGATCATCTCCAGCATCTCTTCATCCGTGGCGGCAGTCAGCCCCTGCATGGATAAGGCCATCGGCCAAATGTAACCCGGCGGTGTATGCGGACTGCCGATCCCCCGCGCCGCAGTTCCTTCATAATAGAAGGGATTCTCCACGCTTAGGATGAAGCGGCGCGTATTCTGGTAGACCGGATCATGGACATCGGTATACCCAATATAGGGAATCGAGAGCAGGCTGGGCGTTCCGGCATCATCCATCAGGCTGTAATTGCCGAACCCGTCTGTTTCATAAGCATAGATTTTGCCGAACCTCGGGTGGTTGACCGTACCGTAGAGCTGAATGCCGTGACGGATCTCCTCCTCCAGAAGCTCCATCTCCTGCACAAGCCTTTCATCGCGGAAGACCCGGCGGGCGATCTCCCGCATCTGCACAAGGGACACGGCGGCAAACATATTCGCGGGAATATTATAATGAAGCTCGCAGGCATCGTCGCTTGGCCGGAAGCCTGACCAGACCATCCCCGTATAGTTGACCGGCATCCCATAGCCGTCACCCCGTAAGGTGTCGATGGCCGGGCAATTGGGGCGTTTGAACCGGTACGGCGAATGCTCGGCATGGCGCTGCTCCGTCTTCCAGACCTGCACAATGGTACGCAGCACGGACTTGAACTGTTCGTCAAAAATATCGGTTAGTTCCGTGGCCTTCCAATACCTATAGGAGAGACGCACGGAGAAGCAGAGCGAATCCAGCTCGAATTTGCGCTCCCAGACCCACGGGGACATCTCCGTCTCGTCATTCGCTTCCCAGTGCCAATCATTGGCCGTTTCGTTAAAAGCGTTCGCGTACGGGTCGATGCCGATATACATCATTTGCCGCTTGATCAGACCGGAGATCAGACGCTGCAGGTCGGCATCCTCCTTGGCCAGCGGTACAAAATGAATGACCTGCTCCACCGAATCGCGCAGCCACATTGCGGGAATATCGCCCGTGATGACAAAGGTGGTGCCATCATTCAGCAGCTTAGCGGTTGTCTCCAGCGTATTGGGGAAGCAGTTGCGGAATTGCCGGAGCAGCCCCGGGCGGTGAGCCAGCTTGGTCTCCGCCTCCCGCAGCACATCCCGGACCGCCTGAGGCAGCGCCAGCGGCGGCAGCGTTATTGTTGGCAGCTTAAAGTGTTCCACCTGTACCAGCTCCTCTACTCTTGACTTTGTGCGGCAAGCTTCACCGTCTTGATCTCATAAGGCTTGAACTCAAGCTCGAACATGCCGCCGCTGCACTCAAGCTTCGTGATTTCATCTTCCAGCAGATTAACCACCGCCGCCTTTATGTTCTCCTCCGGCCACTGGACTTCCACCGTTTCTCTTCCACCCGCCGACTCGTAGAAGCGCAGCACCGTTCCGGTTCCGTCCTCAGATAGCTTAATGGTGTCCAGGATGACCTGCTCACTCTTGAAGCCAACCCAGGAATGCTCCGCCGGCAGCGAACCCGGATGCGGCTCCTGCGCCACAACAACAGCCGGATGGTTCAGCTCCTGCGCGCGGCGGACTACCTGGGCCGCCCGCCAATCCGACGCATGGGGCAGCACGGAATACGTGAATTCATGCTCGCCTTGATCAGCATGCTGATCCGGCCATTTCGGCGCACGGAGCAACGACAAGCGGAGAGTGCGCTCCTTGATGTCGTATCCGTATTTGCAGTCGTTTAGCAGGCTAAATCCGCTGCTTCCCTCGGAGACATCCGCCCAGCGGTGCCCGCAGACCTCGAACTGGGCCTGCTCCCAGCTTGTATTGTTATGCGTCGGCCGCTCCAAAGCCCCGAAGGGAATTTCATAGGTCGCTTTGGCTGCCACCAGATCGGCCGGAAAGGCGACCTTCAGCAGCTTGTGGCTCTCTGCCCAGCGCACCTTGGTCTTGAAGTCGACGCGGCGCTGGTGCCGGTACAGAATAACGTCCTGGGTGATGTCGGAATCGTTCAGCTTCCAGTGGAAACGCAGCACATCCTTGGTCTTCCCTTGAAGCAGAACCTTCCTGGAGATCAGCTGCACCTTACCCGCACGCTGCGATTCAAACCGGGGATCGATGTCCCAGGCGTCCCAATAGGTCGGCTTGTCATGGAACAATTGGAGCTCATTGGCTTTATCGCCAGGCTTCAGCCATTCCCGCTGCAGTGATTTGTCGTACCAGCGGATAATCTCTCCGTATTCGGAGAATTCAAGTGTATAGAAATCGCTCTCCCATCTCGCCGGGAAGACCGCTTCTTCCAAGGTATTCACAGCCACATCCAGTACGGGACGCAGCCAGATCGTCTTATACCCGAAAGCCGGGATACCCGGCACATACACGTACATACTGTACGCTTCTCCCTCCTGCTGAAGATCCGCGGCCAGTCGGTCCCCGGCTGCGTCATATGCCGCCAGGCCTTCCAGCTCGGCTCCCCCCTCAATAGCTATAACCTCCCCCCGCTTCCAGCCCAGACTGTTGAAGACCACATAAGGCAAGCCTTCACCGTCCGTTGAGATAAGGTTCGCGAGAGACTGCTGGGACCGCTGCAAAGTGGATTTCCCCAGCGCAAAGATTGTGCCGTACTCTTCCTTGGAGGTTACATAGGCTTCAGGAATCGACGTTCCCGGAATGATATCATGGAACTGGTTAAGCAGAATCAGCTTCCAGCCTTCATCCAGTTCACTGTCCCGCTGCTTCCAAGACCCTCCGCTGCCCCCGTTCCCCGCAGTAGCGCCGAATTGCGCCCACAGCTCCGCTTCCCGGTACAGCACTTCCGCCTTGCGGTTGCTCCGCTTATTGGCTGCGTGTGTGGTGTAAGTGCCGCGGTGCAGCTCCAGGTAGAGGTCGCCATGCCATTTGGGCAAGGCAGGGCTGCGCCTTTCAATCTCTCCGAAGAAAGCGGCGGCGGTACTGAACCGGCTCACGGGCTGACCTGGCATCAGATGCGGGCGTTCGGCGAATTCGACCATTTCATGCGTCACGCCGCCGCCCCCGTCGCCATGCCCGTACAGCAGCATCTGCTGTGGATGCAGGTTCTTCTGCTTATACGACAGCCAGTGTTCATCAATATCCTTGGGCCGGGTATGCTCATTCACCCCATGATTGAGATAAGCGATGACAGACGTCCCGTCTATGCCCACCCAGTCAAACAAGTCGTAAGGGAATGCGTTCGTATCATTCCAATTCAGCTTCGTGGTCATGAAATAGGGAATGTCAGCCAGCTTCAGCAGCTGCGGCAGCGAGGCGCAATAGCCGAACGTATCCGGCAGCCATTCGATGCTTGACCGCTTGCCGAACTCCTCTTGGAAAAAGCTCTGGCCGTACAGAATCTGCCGCACCAGCGACTCTCCACCCGGAATATTCAGATCCGGCTCTACCCACATCCCGCCGACCAGCTCCCAGCGCCCTTCGGCAATCCGGGCCTTGATCCGTTCATACAGCTCCGGATAATGCTCCTTCACAAAAGCATACAGCTGCGGCTGGCTCTGCGAATACCTGAATTCCGGGTACTCATCCATCAGCGTGCACACGGTTGAGAACGTCCGGCTGGACTTGCGCACCGTCTCACGCACCGGCCACAGCCAGGCGATATCAATATGCGACTGGCCAACCAGATGCATGAAGCCGCTCCGGGATTCCTCCGGTGCTTCTTCCTGAACCCGCCGGGCAAGGAACTGCTCCTGGCCCCGCACCCATTCCGCATCGTCCCAGCGCTGCGGCTCCCCGTACAGCTCATCCATAACCTGATGGATCGCCCGGACAAGACTGCCGCGCTTCAAATCCTGCTCCGGCATCGCCTTCAGCGCCTCGGCCAAGACGGTAACACTGTACATCAGGCTCTGCAGCGGCTGATTGACGCGGACCAGAGCGGCGCGAATCCCGCTAATTGGCGGCTGGATGACCGCCTGGCGGTTCAGCGGATCATGCGGCTCCGGGATCGGATCGTACAGCTCGATCTCCAGCAGCGGCGTGCTCCCTACCCGGCTCCGGGGCAGCGGCACGAACCAGTGATTCCGGTCCAGCCCGTGGTACGGGGAACCGTTCACCTTCAGCAGACCTTCCCCGCCGGCCTCGAAGATGAAGCCGGCCGGGTCTTCTCTCCAAGCTGCCGGAATCTCCAGCGTCCGGCTCAGAAAATAAGTGGTACCATGCGTGCTGTGCAGAGGACTCACATGTTGAATGGAGGCTTCCCCCTGGTCGTACTCATATACTCCGGGCCGAATATATCTCGCCCGCTGCAATTGCCACTGCGGAAGCTCCACGGTTTCGAGCCACTGCCGCCCGGCCAAATCCTGAATAAAGCGCTGAATTCGAATCATGCCCGTTCCTCCCCAGTTTGTACATGTAAGCTGCATGCGATCCAATCCTTCGAGCTGCCCCCGGCCATCAGGCGGAATTCACCCGGCTCCACCACGGATTGAAGATTAGCATCAATCAATTGCAGATGCTCCTTATGAACAGGGAAAGTGACAGTCCGGGTCTCCCCCGGCTCCAGGCGGATTTTGCGGAAGCCTTTCAAGGAAAGCTCACTGCGGGCCACCGAAGCCGCCACATCCGTAATATACAGCTGCACCACTTCATCTCCCGCAACAGCGCCGCTGTTCGTCAACTCAATCTGAACCTCCGCTGCACCGTCCGGCGCGATTACTTCCGGTACTACCCGGATATTGGCGTACTTAAATTCGGTGTAGCTCAAACCAAAGCCGAAGGGATATTGCGGCTCCAGGTCCATTTCCAGATAGCGTTTGCCGCGGGTGCGCTTGGCGTTGTAATACACGGGCAGCTGCCCGACATACTTCGGGATGGATACGGTCAGCCGGCCGGAAGGATTCACATCCCCGAACAGAATATCCGCGACGGCATTTCCGCCCTCCTGCCCCGGATACCAAGCCTCCAGAATCGCCGGCACATGCTCGTCAATCCAGGGCTCGGCAATGGGCCGGCCGTTAATATAGACTACAATGACCGGTTTTCCGAGCTTGCACACCTCTTGCACCAGCTCAAGCTGCACACCCATCAGGTTCAGCGAAGCCCGGTCAATGCCTTCCCCGCATTCCATATCGTTCCAGGCGTTGTCCGTCACCACAGAGGCTCCGGTCCGCAGATCAATCGTTCCTTCCCCGAAGTCCCGGGCGCTGGAGCCGCCGATGACCATCACCACGGCATCCGCTTGTTCCGCGCAGGCCAAGGCAGGCGCGAACCCTTCCCTGGAATCGCCTTTGATTCGGCAGCCGGGGGCGTAGAGCACCCGGTCAGGGGAATTGCCCAGCTTACGGCGGATGCCTTCCAGCACCGTGACAATCTGTCCGCCCGGCTGCGGCGAGGTATAGTCACCAAGCTGGTTGTAAGCATGGCCCGCATTCGGCCCGATGACAGCCACTTTGGTGCCGCTCGCGCTGAGCGGGAGCGTAGCACCTTCATTTTTGAGCAGAACAATGCCTTCTTGAGCCACCCGTCTCGCCAGCTCCACGTGCTCGTTGCACCCGATCACCTTCTCGGCCAGGGCGGGATCAACGAAAGGCCGCTCGAACAGGCCCAGCCGGAACTTCATGTCGAGCACCCGCCCAGCCGCGGTATCCAATTCCTCGCTCGTGATCAGTCCCTGCTCCAGCGCCCCATGCAGATGCTTGCGGTACATGACTCCGGACATCTCCATATCCACACCCGCCTGAAGCGACTGGGCAACCGCCTGCTCCCCGTTCTCCGCCGTATTATGGCCGCTGACCAGCATCTGAATCGCGCCGAAATCGGTAATGACGAAGCCGTCGAAGCCCCATTTTCCCCGCAAAAGTTCGTTCAGCAGATAAGTATTCGTGGTACAGGGCACACCGTCGATCTCATTGTATGCCGTCATCACAGAGCAAGCGCCCGCCTCGACCGCCTTCTTGAACGGCAGCAGATCCACCTCATGCAGCTCACGCTGTCCCATATGCACCGGAGCCGCGTTGCGTCCGCCCTCCGAGCTGCCATAGGCGGCGAAATGCTTCAGCGTGGCCACAATGGTCCGGCCGGAATCGAGCCGGTCGCCCTGAAGTCCTGCGATGGCCTCCACCACCAATTCACCGATCAAATACGGATCTTCGGCCAGACATTCCTCTGTCCGCCCCCATCTCGGATCACGCACCACATCCAGCACTGGGGAATAGGTTGCCGCGCCCCCCTGGCTGCGCGTCTCTAGTGCAACCGCCTCACACATCCGGCGGTACAATTCAGGATTCCATGTGCTCCCGATCAGCAGCGGCACCGGGAACACAGTAGCCCCGATCGCCATATGCCCATGGGAGCACTCCTCCCCGAACAGCACAGGAATCCCAAGCCGGGAATTCTCAATGACATAGCGCTGGATCTCATTCGTGGCTGCAGCCCCTTGCCTTGGCGTAAGCCCTGTCTCCAGCGTCACTTCCGTCCAAGGATCGGCCCGAAGCACCCCGTACAATGATCCCACACCGCCCCGGGCCACCTCTTCCTTGAACTCTTCCGTCACCTTCACCGTACCGTCTGCTTCCTTAAGATAGGTCTTCCACCCCATCGGCTGGATCAGCTGGCCGATCTTCTCCTCCACCGTCATCCGTCCAAGCAAATCGCGAACCCGCTCCCGAACCGGAAGCGAAGCGTCTTTATACTTCATGCGCATATTCTCCTTGTGGGTTTGACTATTCCAGCTACAATCCAAGCAAAGCAATTCGCCGCCGCTCCATCAGCCGCCCGAAGCGCTGACTGTCACTTCATCGGGACGGTACACGCTTAACAGCTGTCCCGCGTGGTCCGCAGCGAACATGACCGTCCGTTCGCTCTCTACCGTAAACCTGTAGCGCACGCCAGTCTGCGGATCGCGAATCTCAACCTCTGTATCGGCAGCGTATTCGGATACGAAGATATACAGGCTGCCTTCAGCGAAGCGGAGCCTTCTTCCATAGATGCCGGGAAGCGTCCCGCCGCTGAGCCATTCCAGCTCCGGCTCCGCGCCGGACAGCCGGAACGCTGCCGCATACAGGGCTTGCAGCGGCTCCCACCGGTCATTCAGCTCCAGCGGCAAGGGGCACCAGATAAAGCGGCCGCTGCCGATTTCGGCTATGACCGGACGCTGCGCACCACTTCCGCCTTGAGCCGGGCGGTCAATCGCCAGCGTGCCGATCTTGCGCTCCCCGAATGAAACGCCGTACAGCTTGCCATCCAGCAGCAGCGCTTCTTCCCGCAGCACATTTCCGGGGAGGGTCTCGCCGATCTCGGCCCGCAGCCGCCCGTCGGCAGCGCCCCAATAGGCGTCCAGGCGCAGCGGCCCGGTCCACAGCACCGTGCTGCCGACCTCCGCAAGTAGCAATAGCCGCTCAAACGCTTCATCGCTGAAATTATGCGCGCTCGGCACAATAATCAGTTTCGCGGGCTGCCGCTCAAGCTCTTCCAGTTGATACTCACCGGCGCCCCGCGGATGGATATTCATCCCGTAGGCGAGCACTCGCACCGCCCGGGAAGTGGCCTCAAACGCATGCTTGCGGCTGGAGAAATCATTCGAATAGGGATATACCACCGCCGTATCCTCCAGCTCCCGCCCCTCAAGCAAGCTGCCGATCTCCCGCATGAACCGGCCGAAGTCGTAAGTCACATCTGTCTCGGGCTTCTGTGTGCCATCGGCCCGCAGCGCGCCGATGTTCGACTCATTTGCATTGTCCATGAAGGGGTTGATATTCCAGATCCACTGCACCGCCCCGGCGCCGCCCGTAGCGAATGCATAGGCGTATTTGCGCTCCAGGATGCGGTGCAGCTCCATTTCGGAGCGTTTGGCTATGCCGTCGGGACGCTGGATATGCATCACCCCGGTTTCTTGCGTCAGGTTGGGCCGATCCAGCGTCTTGGTGAATATACCGTCCCATACCAGTTGGTCCATCAGCCACCAGCTGTGTACAGTGGTGTAATCGACCACCGGGCCGTAGAAAAACGGCGAAGGCCGTTGCCCGCCCAATGCCTCGTCCTGACCAACTGTTACCAGCTGGCGCGGGGCGGACTCACGGATGGCGGCCGTCAGCTCCCCGGCCCAGCGGTTATGCATATCCATTGAGAACAACGAGTAGTCCAGCCAGGATCCCCATTTCTTCGGCTGAATCACGCTGTCAAAGTGGATATCACCCGGGTCCGGCGGCTGCGCCGCCCCGAACGACGGCAGTTGCCCGGGCGTCATATTCCACAGCTCCTGCAGCCGCGTAAGATCGCCGTTATGCCGTTCCCGGAGCCATTCGGAGAACGCCCGTCGTTCAAAGCGGTCCGCAAGTGTTCGCGGCCCCTCGAATATCCGCACCGGATTGAACAGGGAAGGCTCGTTGATTAGGTCCCAATGCACATGGGAGGTGTCAATGTGGCGGCTGACGATGGATGCGATGAACCGCTTCTGCGCCTCCACGGCCCTTGGGTCCAGATAAGGGTTGATCCCTTCCCAGGCCTCCGGTGCAAAGGAGAAGAAGGTGAAGGTAACCTCAAGCCCATGCCGCTTCGCTGTAAGCAGAAAAGCATCAATGGCCCGAATTGCATCCTCCGCCGCATGTCCATCGGCGAACATGATGTTCCGGTATCCCGTCCAGATTCCGGTACGGATCAGATTGACTCCGGCCCGTGCCATCTCCGCCATATCCCGCTCCCAGCGGTCCACATTCGGCAGATGCAGGAACTTGCGCGCCACATCGGAGGCCATGTAGGTCATGCCGACGATGGGCACCGGCCGGCCGCCGCGCCGGAAATAGTCGCGGCCGCATTCCAGCAGCTCGCCGCTCCGCAGCAGGTCGCGGTCCATGCCCCAATAGGCCTGGGTCATGAACCGGACATCGCCGGCGTCCGAACGCGCCTCACAGCTGACCCGGTACAGCCCCACTTCCGCCGGAACCGGCACCGGAATGCGCAGCAGCTGCAACCCGCGCCGCTGCGGCCCTGCCTCGGCCTGAGCCGCACCGCTCCAGACGGCTTGGCCTTCCCGCTCCACATGCAGCTGAAATGACCAGATTTGTGCGGCCAGAGGAACGCGGGACAACGATTGCAGCTGCAAGGTCAGACCCGGCTGCTCGCCCGGTTCGTACACCGCGTAGTTGGTCTTCAGCCACAGCTCGGTAACCCCGCGGCCCACATATCCGGCCAGTTCCTCAAGCAGCGCCGGACCGGCCGCCCCCTCCCAGAAGGCTTCCCTGAGCCTTTGCTGAATCAGCACCCAGCGCCCTCCGGCATAATCACCCTTGGTGTTCTCCAGCAGCACCGCCGGAGCAGCTCTTTCCCTTCCGTCCCTATCCACCCCGAGCAGCAGCGGATACAGATGCGCGTTCATCGGGCCGCCGGAGCCCATCTCCGCCGGAATATCGCTGGACTTCGTCGCATGAAGGGTCAGCCCCCAGGTCGGTTCGATACCGAAGAGCGGCTCGCGGCCATCCAGCAAGGGGAATTCCACGGCAGCGCTCAGCCGCTCAACCTTGTGAACCTCTACCGGCAGCGCATCGTGGATGCCCAGCAGCTGATGGTACGCCGTCTGCTCCCTTTCCACTCTGAAGCCATCGCCGCCCTTCACTACCGGCCTTCTGAAAGGAATGCCGCCCGCGTACAGCAGACCCCCGCCCTGCTTCAGATGGACCTCCACTTGTTCCCAAGCCGCTTTGGGAAAATAGGGACCATGCAAATGTACCAGCGTGTTCCAGCCTCCCTCGGCCAGCCGTGCCTGCAGCGTGTCCGCGCCCGCTATTTCTGCCCAGCCGGAGATTTCCCGCAAAGCTTCAGGCGATGGACGGGAGCCGTCATAAGGAAATGATTCGTCGTAGAACAGCAGGATTTTCATAGAAGCACCGCCTAACAAATATTGTTATTTTCGCCGCTTAATCTTCTATTTCAGACAAACGGCGATAGTTCATCCTGAATATGCAGGGACTATCGCCATTGGTGTGTTCCTTGGATATGTGCGTCAAATGGCCCTTCTGTAATCACTTGGAGCTATGCCGACCACGTTCTTGAACGCCCGGTTGAAGGAATTGTAATTCGTGTAGCCTACTTCCTCGCTGATCTCCTGAATTGGCTTATCTGTCTCCGCCATGAGCTGTTTGGCCTTCCCAATGCGGTGGCTGATGAGCAAATCCACGAATTTCTCGCCGATTTCGTCCTTGAACAGCTTGCTTAAATATTTCGGATTAATATCAAACACATCGCTCAGATAGTTCAGCGAAAGCTCGGGATTGTTGTAGTTCTCCTCCACATATTTGCGGATTTGCAGAATGTGTGTCCGGTGCTTCTTGGCGAACCGCAGCGTCTGCATCTGCCCGGCAAGCTCGCGGAACGTCTCCCAGCACAGCAGCCGTAGATCATCCACTGTTTCCCAATCCTCCAGCTGGCTGAGCAGGCGGCCGAATTGCACAGTCCACAGCTCCTGATACTCCCGGGGCAGTTCAGCAAACTCCCGGTTATAATGCTGGAACAACAGCTGCACCGTGTTCAGCATCTCTTGTCTGGACAGCACCGATTCAATGATTTGCTCAAACAGCCGGTCAAAATGCTTCTCCCAGCCGTCATCCGACAAGCGCATCGCCTGCACCAGCAGCGAAATGGTCTTGAGGAACTCATAGACATCATTTCTCGATTCCGGCATATCCCCAGACGGGATGATCCGGTTCATGCCAAGCACCGCCTTATAATCAAGGACATGGACGGCTTCCTTCAGGGAGCACCGCAGGCCGCGCAGATCGGCAGCGGCTTTGCCGACACCAATCGTAACAGTGAAGTTCAGATATTGCCCCACCCGTTCCATGTATTCAGTGGTCACCTTGTGCTCAGCTGCTTCTGCTTCATGCTCCGCTGCCTCAGGCAGCCAGAGGATGGCATACAGCCGCCGCTCCGAAGTCCATTCTGCCCATACATCGGTTCCCTCTTGCCGGGCGCATTCCTGCAGAATGCTGGCCAGCACGAACTTCAGCAGCGATTGGTCCTGCTGGTGATACTCCACCACGAACTCAGAGTAGCGGTCAATCTCCACGACCATCACGATCCACCGGTCAGCGGACTCCGGAAGATTATACTTCTTCATTTCCGCACTCAGCTCGGGACCGGAGAACTCCCGCGTACCTTCCAGCAGCTCCTGGAAAAAGTATTTTTTCTGCATAATCAAATTCTCTTCATATTCTTCCTGATACTGCTTGGTCTGATCGATCATCCGCTCCAGCGTCTTCTGGATGAACCGGAATTCGTTCTCTTTCTTCAATCCCGCTCCCGGCTGCTTCTGGGAAGCAACGGTCTGAATCAGCGTCACAATCTGCTGGATCGGCCTGTAGTTTCTCCGGGTCACGTAAATCACCCAGACCACGCCAATCAGCACAACGGCAATTGCGAATGCGAACCAGATGTTATAGAATTCCAGCGTAAATTTCACAATCTTCCCATTATTAAGACCCGTCTGCACCTTCCAGCCGCTGTAGCCCGAAGTAAACTCCGAGAACACTTCGCCGGATGCCGGCTTGCCGCCGGCTTCGCCCGGCAGGTTCCCGCCCCATAAATTATCGCCCGAACGGCTCAGTACATTGACGAATGTAAATTCAGGATCATACATCTGCCGGATCGATTTCTGCAGAGTCTGCAAGTCCACATTGACAACCAGCAGCCCTGAGCCGCTTCCTACACTGCGGACCAGCGTAACCACCTTCTGGGCCTGCTGTGTCGGAAATGCTTTGAACAGTCTTGCCCCCAGCCACTTCTGGGCATTCGTGGTACGGCTCTCTTCGATGAACGGCGCATCGGGAAAGTCCCCGGCGGCAACCGCCTTGCCGTTGCTGAATACCGTATTGTCGCTATATCTCACCAGATAGATGGAATCTATCAGCGGAAAGTCGATTTTTAATTCGTCAATAACCTGAACCGCCTGCATGCCTGCGATAACATCATCACGGCCGGAGCTGTCATAGTAGTTCTTCAGATCGGGATTGGTCAAAATTTCGCGCAGCACCTTGAAATCAATTGAACGCAGCGAATTGTCCAGGTACTGCATCACCTGCGAGGCCAGAAACTCATTGGCCTTGAGAGCCTCTTTGCGGTTCTGCTCATTGAACACCTGGAAGAAGATAATGAATAGAATGGTCATTACAATAAAAAAAACAGGCAGATACGATAGCAGCAAACGTCTAAACCAATTGTTGTTCATCTCCGAGGTTCCCCCTACCACTGTTTATACGCATGACAACAACCACCCCAATAAGGACGCCGAAGCCCCGTAAAATATTCATTCATTATATAGGATGAAGTAGGGTTGTCAAAAGGAGAAAGCTGCCCCTGTTCATGACTGAACGACTGGAGCAGCCCTAAGATTAAACGCTCGCGCTACTCTGCCTTCTTCTCGATGGCACGTTGGTAAATATCAAGATAATTGCTCAGGCCAAGGCCATCGAAGCCCTTCACATACGAGTCCCAATCCTTATCAATGCTCTTGCTGCCGATGATGAACTGGGCCATGTTCGACTGTACATAATCCTTGACTGCGGTAGTCAGCTGAGCTGCCGATTCGGTATCCTCCGGACGAATGAATACATTCGCAGGGTATACTTCTTTCGGCGAATATGGCTTATAGACATTGGTGGCCTGCGCCAGACGTGTGCCATAACCCTCCGCAGCCAGCGGGTCCTGGCCTTCCGCGAACAGATTGCGGAACGTATTGGACAGGTCATGCGCTCCGATTTGCGACCAGCTCTCGTTCACAATCACATTCGGGTCACGCTCGGGCAGATTGTAGTAGCTGTATTTTGCCGGCTCGCCATTGATGTTCTTCTCATCAGCATCCGCTTTCTTCCAGCCCTTGCCTTCCGTTGGTCCGTACTCTGCGTACAGTGCGCCTTCTTCGGTGAACATGTAATCCACAATCTTGATCGCTGCGATCTGCTGCTCTTTGGAAGCTTTATTGGTAATGGCGAATTCAAATTCGCCCACGCTTTGGGTCGCCCCTGTCGTCTGCACGCCGTTTGGCCCTTTCAGCGGAGGAACGATATCCCAGTGCTGATGGCGGGTGATATTCTTGTCATACGTGTTGACCAGATAGCTGACGAGCGCCGTAGTAATGGAGCCGACGACTTCATCGCCCTCCTTGTTACCCAGCTGTCCAACCGCCTGATCGTTCTGCGTGAAGGAAGCCGGATCTATCAGACCCTCGGCATACAGCTTGTGCATGTATTCCAGACCTTGCTTCCAGCCCTCCTGGTTGGCCGCAAAGCTGACTTTGCCGTCCTTGACAATCAGATATTTATCATTGTCATTGTAGATGAAGCTGTTCATCAAATACGCGTCGATATTCCCGTTCCAGACGTATTTGTTCGGTGCGCCCGTGAGCGGAATTTCATCGGCCTTGCCGTTGCCGTTCGGGTCCTTTTCCTTAAATGCTTTTAGCACCGTGTACAGCTCATCCGTCGTTGTCGGCATGCTCAGACCGACCTTGTCCAGCCATTCGGTATTGATCCAATATTTCTGTGCATACGTACAGTGATAACATTCATTAAAAATAGGCAGTGCATAGATATTCCCGTCCGGTGCGGTAATCGCTTCTTTGAAATACGGCTTCTCTTCCATAATCTTGGTAAGAGTAGGCCCATATTCAGCGATCAAATCGTTCAGCGGCAGGAAGACCCCTTGATTCCCGTAAGTCTGAAGGTCCGAGGTAGTGAATTTGCCGTGGAGAAATACTTCCGGATAATCGCCGCTCGCCAGCAGCAATTGTCTGCGGTCCTGCAGTGCGTCCGCTGGAGCCAGGTCCCATTTCAGCTTAACGTCAAACTTGTTTTCGATAAATTTGGTGAATTCATTGTCTTCCATTGGGGCCTTCCCCTGCGGAGCAAAGAAAGTCATCGTGACAGGCCCGGAACTCTGCTCATCACCGCCGCTGCCCTGTGCACTGTTGTCTTGCGAAGAGCTGCATGCGGACAGCACTGTAACGAATACGAATACTAAGACCAGTGACAACACCGAAACCCAAGATTTTTTCAAACCTGACTCCTCCTTTTATAAACGCGGCATAAATTCTCTTATCTTACTCAATCAAGCCCGATTCCAGGCGCCCGCGGCAGTCCTCACACCTCCTTTCAAGCCGTCCGGATGCTTAGCCTTTCAACGAACCAATCATAACCCCTTTGACAAAATGTCTCTGAACGAACGGATACATCACAAGAATCGGAATACTCGCCACCACAATCAGCGCGTATTTAAGCACCTGTTCAAACCCCTGATCACGCAGCTGTTGGCTCGTGTTGGCCAGCATTGCCGGATCGGCGGCATTCAGAATCAAGAGGTTGCGGAGCACGTATTGCAGCGGGAACAGATTCTCCGACCGCAAATAGATCAGCGCATCAAAGTAGGCATTCCAGTGCCCCACCGCATACATCAGCGTCATAACCGCCAGAATCGGCTTCGAAAGCGGAAGGACGACGCTCAGCAGGAACCTTATATCCCGGCAGCCATCCACTTCCGCTGCTTCCCCCAGCTCCTCGGGTATTGAGGACTGGAAGAACGTCCGTGCCACGATAACCTGGAACACCGCCAGCGCCCCCGGCAGCCACATCGCCCAGCGTGTATCCAGCAGATGAAGATCCTTCATCAGCAGGTAGGTCGGAATAAGTCCGCCGTCGAAGAACATGGTAATCATCATGAAGATCAGGATGGCGCTGCGGCCGTAGAAGCTTTTGCGGGACAGCGGATAAGCCAGCATGACGGTCAGCGTTACATTAATCAGCGTTCCGACCACGGTATAGAGGATGGTGTTGTAGAAGCCCAGCATCAGCTGCGAGCTTTTGAAGATCGAGACATAAGCCTTCAGGTTAAAATCCACCGGAAACAGCCACACCTGACCGGACGTAACCGCCCGCGAGGAACTGAAGGAGGAACTGACGATATACAGCAGCGGATAGAAGACAATCAACAGCACAAGTATCAGAAATGCGTAGTTGAAGCCCATGAAGATGCGGTCGCCCAGCGGGTCCTTGATCCGATTTCGTTTAAACATGGATAGCCTCCTCCTTTACCACAAGCTGTTCTTCGATACTTTTCGGGAAATCGCATTGACGAAGACGAGGAGAATCAGATTGATGATGGAATTGAATAATCCCACCGCCGAGGAGAAGCTGAAGTTCGCCCCGATCAGACCCACCTTGTACACATAAGTCGCAATGACCTCCGAAGCGCTCGTATTCAGCGGATTCTGCATCAGAAATATTTTCTCGAAGCCCACACCCATAATGCTGCCAAGGCTTAGAATCAGCATAATGACGGTCACCGGAACGAGGCTCGGAATATCAATGTGCCAGATTTTTTTGATCCGGGACGCGCCGTCCATCCGGGCAGCTTCATAGAGCGAGGGGTCCACCCCGGCCAGAGCCGCAATGTAGATAATCGAGGAGTACCCCATCCCCTGCCAGACCCCCGACCATACATAAATAGATTTGAAGTATTCCGGAATCCCCATAAAGTTCGTCATGGGCAGCCCCAGGAAGGTGAACAGCCGGTCCACAACCCCAACGTGCGGGGACAGCATCAGGATAATGATCGATACCATAACCACCGTCGAGATAAAATGCGGGGCGTAGGTGACCATCTGAACCGACTTTTTAAAATAACCCGTTCGGACCTCATTCAAGGCCAGCGCCAGCAGAATCGGAATCGGAAATCCGGCAAGCAGGGAATAGAAGCTGATTCCGATGGTATTCTTAATGAGCAGCCAGAAATTAGGGGAATTGAAGAAGGTTTCAAAATGTCTGAATCCCACCCACGGGCTGCCCCAGATTCCCTGGACCACGCTGTAATTCTTGAAGGCGATCTGTACGCCGACCATAGGAATATACTTGAAGATCAAAAGATACAATACCGGAGGCAGCACCAATAAGTAGAGCTCCCAGTGCTTCTTGAGACTTCGGATGAAGGGATGCTGCTTCTTGTTCTTTGCCTGCGGATTCGTGCTTTGCCCAGGCTTCATTTGTGTGGAGATGCTGTCCGTCATTTGACTCATTTGCGTCACTCCCTTTACACCTTTTGTGTAAGGATAACTTACATTTATGTCTTTAATTTGCTTATGAAATTTCTGACATTCCTTTTTCGTGGCCACTCGTGTAAAGTAACATGTCAGGTACCGCTTTCTTGAATTGATAGTACCTTGAGTGGCGTTCTTTTATCAATTTGTAATTTTCTCATACCTCTCAATATTCCAAAACCCTTGCCCCGCAAGGCTTTTCCACTCTTATCACGCGACGCTTTCCTTATGGATGCAAAAAATCCCGGCGGGACGCTTTCGCTCCCACCGGGATATGAACTAACGCTTATGCCGTTGTATACAGCCTAAACGCATGAGTGATTGGCGCTTCTTCCGTGACGGAAGCTTGCGGCAGGACGGCAGCCAGTCCATCCGCCGTCTGACGGAATTGCAGCTCTTCATCCGTGCCGATCAGCTCGATCTTCTCCACACCGCCTGTGTACGGAATGAGCGATTGAGCGCTGACTTGCTCATGCTCGCTCTTGTACAGGCGGAAGGCGTAAGTGATATTCTCCTTGCAGGTGAATGCCCACTCGCCCGTGAAATACGGACCGCAGATCCGGGTGCCGTAGACGCCCTCGCCATAGACCTTGAGCCAGGCGCCCAGCGCCTTGATGCTCTTGACCGCACCGCCCGGAAGGCGCCCGTCCGGCTGCGGGCCCACGTTCAGAGCTAGGTTCCCGCCCTTGGCCACCACTTCCAGGAGAATGTGGGCCAGCTGCCGCCCTGTCTTGTACTTGTCGTCAAAGCCAAAGGCAAAGGAGTTGCCGACTGTGATGCAGCTCTCCCACGGAATATTCATCGGCTCCTGCGGGATCGTCTGCTCCGGCGTCACAATATTCTCGTAAGGCCCCCCTACCGTGCGGTCTGCGGCCAGCAGCCACGGCTGTGTCTTCCGGGCCCGCTCCACCACTTCGCCCAGCCGGATATCCTGGCCGTGCCGGCCTTCGCGCACCCAGCCCGCATCCAGCCACAGGCATTCGATCCGGCCATACCCAGTCAGCAGCTCCATAATCTGCTCATGCGTGAATTCCACGAACCTCTCCCACAGCCACGGATATTGCTCAGGGTCGTAAGAGGGGCCGCGCCACATTTGCCGCCCGCGCGCCATGCCGGGCGCCCAGTAATACGGCGTGTGCCAATCCGCTTTGGAGAAGTAAGCCGAGATGCCGAGGCCCTTGGCGCGGAACGCATCGAACAGCTCGCGGCAAATATCGGCGTATTTATGCTTATGGAACGGGGTCTCCGGTCCCGTGATCCGGTAATCAGTCGTATGTGTATCCCACATGCAGAAGCCGTCATGGTGCTTCGTGGTGAACAGGAAATACTTGAACCCGTTGTCCGCCGCAAGCTCGGCCCATTTCTCCGGCTGAAAACGGATCGGGTTGAAGGTCTTGTTCAGATCGAAGTATTCGCGCTTGAAATGTTCCATGTCGTCGGTCCAATCAATGTCGTCGCGCGACCAATCTCCGTCATCGTCGCTCAGCGCCCATGACTCCACGAGTCCCAGCTGCGAATACGGCCCCCAGTGCATCATCAGGCCGAGCTTCTGATCCTTGAACCATTCCAGCCGTTCAAGCAGCAGCGGCTCCTGCGGTTTCACCCACGACTCCTCTTTGCTGAAATTGTGTACACCGGATTCTACGATCTCATCATCCTGCTCCGGCAAGGCCTCCTTGATTTCGCTCATCGCATCCATCTCCTCAGAGTGTAATTTCGCGTCCTTCCCGTGCCGACTCATAGATGGCGCAGAGAATCTTCATCACCTCCACGCCATCCTCCACCGGACTGAGTGTTTCCTTGCGGCCCAGGGTGCTGTCAATAAAATGATTGATTTCATTCTTGAAAGAACCCATGAAATCGAATGATTTGAAATCGACCTGCGGGGTCATATTGAGAATCGTATCGTATTTCTCGCCGATGATGGCAATTTCCGGCTCCAATTCGGCGCCGCCCTTGTCGCCGTACAGCTTGATGGACATTTCATCCTGCTTGGCATGCAGTGTGAAGCTTACATCCACCACAAGGCTCGCTCCGTTCTCGAAGCGGATCATCGCATTTGCCATATCTTCCACGGTGTTGGTGTTCTTCTCCGCATTGTAATCAGCCGCCTTATAGAACGACAGGTTGCGGACATTGGAGCGGTTGCCCAAGCGGTTCGAGGTGTTGGCCGACACCGATTTAACCTTCGGCTTGCCCATCAGGTACCAGCAGATGTCGATGATATGCACGCCGATATCAATCAGCGGTCCGCCCCCGGAACGCTCGATATCCGAGAACCAGCCGCCCGGGTTCCCGAGCCGCCGCAGGCAGGAGGCTCTGGCATAATAAATCTCGCCGAGCTCGCCCGCTTCGATGAATTTCCGCAGGATCTGGGCATTGTCGCTGTAGCGGCGGACAAAACCCACCTGCAGCAGCTTGCCGCTGCGGCGCACAGCCTTCTCGACTTCGAGGGCATCCTCCACACTCTGGCAGAGCGGCTTCTCGCACAGCACGTTCTTCCCGGCATCCAGGGCGGCAATGCTGATCTCGGCATGGGAGTTATTCCAGGTACAGATGCTGATGGAATCAATCTCGGGCAATGCCAGCAGCTCTTTATAATCGGTGAAGACCTTCGGAGCGTTATATTTGCCCGCCATTTCCAGTGCTCTGGCTTCATTCAGATCACAGATGGCGTAAATTTCCACCTCAGGATTACTGGCATAGGCCTGCAAATGACAATCGGATATAGAACCAGCGCCAATAACGGCAACTTTCAGCTTGGACATTTCCACTTCTCCTCCATTATGTGTAGTAAAATGAATACCGCTTATTCAATAGCAAGTCTATGCTTCCTGCCAGAAGCGGCGCACATTGTCCATGGCAATTCTGGACGCGGTCCTGCAATCCTCCATGCCCTCGAATTCAATGGAAATATATCCGTCATACCCGGATTGCTTGATTACACGGAAGATTTCGGGCATATTGATATCGCCATGGCCGACAATCGCCCCGCGCAAATAGTTGCCGTGCGAGGTCTGGAACCAGCCTTCGCCCGGATTACGGGTGGCCGGTCTCAGGTAGAAATCCTTCGCATGTACCATAGAAGCATAGGCGATATTATTCTTCAGTGCGCTGACAGGATCTTCATCCACGCAGAGGAAATTGCCAATATCGAGCGTGGTCTTGAAGTTGGCCCGCGCCGTCTCATGTATCAGCCGCTGAATCCGCTCGCTGGACTGCACATAATAGCCGTGGTTCTCCACACTTGTCGTAATCCCGAAGCCTGCCGCATAATCAGCAATCCTCCGGCAGGCCTCCACCAGAACCGGCAGGTCAGCCTCGAATTGGGCTACCGTACCCTCCTGTGCGGGCCGGAAGGCCACATCATGCCGCATTCTTGTGACGCCAAGTGCTGCCGCCACATCCACATGCTTCATCAGTGCCGTAATTTCAGCCTCCAGCGCCTCTGTACTGCTGTGGGCAATCAAATTAGCCCCAACCGCATAATTGGAAATATCGATTCCGACTTCCCGGGCGGTCTTCAGAATCTGTCCGGTTAGATCAGGATCATCCACCAGGCTGTATCCCATCGGGACAATCTCGACATGCTCTCCACCCTGATCAGCGATGAAACGAATGGCATCCGGTACAGTCAGTTCCTTTTTATCCAGCGCCTGCTGCAGACTGTATGTGCTGAGTCCTACCTTCATTGGTTCTTCATCCTCTCATCTGCATGTTTGTATCCACTGCTTCCACACACCAACGTATACCCTTTTCCAAGGAAATGTACAATGCTCAATAATCGTGCGGTGTGCTATTTTCCACTCTGCACGCCTAAATCCGCAGTATCCACAAATGATACAACCCGATCACGGGTTCCATGCAGTTCGAATACCACAACCTCGTTCGCGCCCTGGCGCAGGAGCGGGGCGGGGACATACAGGGTATGCTGAGGCCCCTTGTTCCAGTAACGCCCCAGATTGAACCCATTGATGAAGGCTACCCCCTTCGTCCAGCCATCCAGCCGCAGGAATGTATCCTTCGCTTCATCCACATGAAGAGTTCCCCGATAGAATGCCGGATTCTCCTGCAGTGCGCCATCCACGAATTCCAAGGGGGACAAGTCCTCCAGCGGGAGACAGTGAATCGTCCAGCCGAACAGGAATTGAAAGCCATGGCGGACCCCCTCTGTGATCCCCTTAGGGTCTCTCAGATACGGGCCATAATTGACCCGCCCCATATTTTCCACCAGAATCGCCAGCTCCACCCCTGCCGCTGGTACCCCGAACGATATGGACAGCTCCGGGTTGCCGCGTTCCAGCACCCCCTGAAACTCCCCATCCACAAACACCAGCGCCCGGTCCCGGACGTCCTGAACCACAAGCTCCTGCTTCTCCCTTGGCCCGGATATAGTCGTACGGTACAGAATGAAGCCGAAATCCTGGCCGAGCTTCTCCATTGGCTCGGGATTCACCATATGGACAGGAGCGGACAACAATCCGGCCTGCGAGAGCAGATCGGCCTGCTCCGTCAGCTCCACCCGCCCATACCCTTTCCGGCCGATCTCTGCAGGCAGCTTCAGTTCCCCAAGCTCCACATAACGGGCAAGGGTGTCACGGACAGCGTAGAATTTATCGGTCGGCTGACCCGACTCGCTCAAGAGCGAATCATAATCGTAGCTGGTAATCGTCGGCTCATACTGGTCCTTCTGCTGGCAGTTGGCCCCGTTATAGAACCCGAAATTCGTGCCGCCATGGAACATGTAAAAATTAACCGAGGCTTTCTCTTTCAGCATCTCCTCGAACACACGGGCCACGTCGGTGGCGTCTCTTGTATGATGGGTCTCACCCCAATGATCGAACCAGCCGTTCCAATACTCCATGCACATCAGAGGTTCTTCCCCTGTCTGATATTCCCGCAGCTTGGCCAAAGCCTCCTTCGCGCCGGAGCCGAAATTCGCAGTAGCAAGTACGCCAGGTACCGAACCCCCTTGGAGCAGAGGATCAGTGGGGCCATCTGAAGTGAACAGCAGAACATCCATCCCGCGGCTGACCATCCCCTTATGCAGATAGTCCAAATACCTGGCATCATTGCCGTAGCTGCCATACTCATTCTCGATTTGCAGAGCTATAATCGGCCCCCCGTTCGTGCAGAGCAGCGGCTTCAGCTTGGGCAGCAGCACATCATAATACGCGTCTACCCGGGCAAGAAACCTCTCGTCAGCACAGCGGAGCCGGATATCCGCATCCGCGAGCAGCCAGGCCGGCAGCCCGCCGAACTCCCATTCCGCACAAATATAGGGACTCGGGCGGACGATGACGAACAAGCCGAGCGCTGCGGCCGTCTGAATGAACCGTTCAAGGTCCGCCATGCCTGTAAAGCGGAATTGCCCGGGCTTCGGCTCATGAACATTCCAGGGAACATAAGTCTCCACTGTATTGAAGCCGCAAGCCTTTAATTTCAGCAGCCGGTCCTTCCAATACTCGGGAACGATTCTGAAGTAATGCAAAGCTCCCGACAGAAGCTGCACCGGCTTCCCGTTATAGAAAAACTGTGACCCACTGTATTCAAATACCGCCACCTTGCAGCCCCCCTCTACTCTTCAAATAAACGCCCAGACCGGATAACGTCGGATACCACCTGGACTCCTCAATGGTAAGCCGGATACGCCTTGCGGTTACCGGATGGAAGCCGCAAATCCGTTTATGCCCTACAACTGTTCCGCAGCAGATTTCTACCCAGCCTTCCCCGGCTTGGTACTCCAGCCTGAACCGCTCGATCCGCTGTCCGGAGGCTAGATGCTCCATCAGCATGATTCGGTCGAACGTCTGCTCCTGCAGCAGGTCGGCTTCTATGACGGCCCACTCCGTCCCGGCACAGGGACGCCAGAACGTATCGCGCTGCCCATCGAGCAGCCGGGACGCCTGATGGTGTTCATCTATCGTTTCCGAAGCCCATATCTTGGCTCCCCCAGCCAGGTTGCTAAGGTAAGTGCTGCGCAGTACATCCCCAAGCTCCTGCAGCCGCGCTGCATCCCGCTCATGAATAAGACCGCGTGTGTCCGGCGGGAGATTCAGCAGGAAATTGGCATTTCCGCCAACCGCGCCTTCGTAGATGCCGAGCAGCTCTTCCAGCGATTTCACCTGCCCGTCCTCAAAGGCATGGTAGAACCAACCCGGACGGATCGACGTATTGACCTCCGCAGGGTACCATATCAGTTCCCGAAACGGCTCAATAACCTCCCGGCTGCCCAGATCACCGTCCTGCGTATTGATCCGGCGGGCGAACTCGCCGTCATCGGCCTGCTGCGACTGCTCCTGGATCTTCTCGTTATCCTGCAAATGAGCTGGTACCACACTCCATTCCGAGACCCGAGTGTGGCCCGCCTCGTTGCCGCACCAGCGCACATCCGGCCCGCAGACCGAAATTACGGCCTCCGGCTGCAATTCACGAATCAGAGCATAGTAGCCGTCCCAATCATAGACCTGTCTTTTGCCATTTGCCCCCTCCCCGCAAGCTCCGTCGAACCATACACAGAAGATATCCCCGTAGTTCATCAATAGTTCCCTAAGCTGATTCTTAAAAAACTCGTTATACCGCCCCGAATCCCCATAAGAAGCTTCGTGACGGTCCCACGGCGACAGGTAAATCCCGAACCGCAACCCGCCTTCGCGGCAGGCATCGGCCACTTCCCGTACCAGGTCGCCCGCGCCGTTCCTCCATGGACTGGCCGCTACTGTGTGATCCGTGTATCGGCTTGGCCACAAGCAGAAGCCGTCATGATGCTTGCAGGTGAGGATCAGCGCCGTCATCCCGGCGGATTTGCAGACCTGAACCCATTGCTCCGCGCTGAGCTCCGATGGATTAAATATTGAGGGGTCTTCATCACCCATCCCCCACTCCCGGTCCGTGAACGTGTTTACCGTAAAATGAATAAAGGCATAGAACTCCATAGCCTGCCAGGCTGCTTGGCGCTGCGAGGGTGTCACCTTCGCTGCAGCCTGTACCCAATCTGCTGTACTCACTACGCTCCACTCCCCTTGCTGCCGTGCCGGCTCTCTGCAGTTCAAATACGGCGGTATTCGCCTGCGAACAGGTGTCTTCTTGCCCGGCAGCTCTGTTTAAAAGTCCCTTCACGCTATACCTCTTGCACTGCCTCTGCCAATCGCCGCTTCGCCTTGGCTACCAGCATGGGATCGACAGGGAAGCGGAAGCTGCCTTCCTGGCGGACACCCGAGCCCATATGCAGCTCTGTAATCCCCGTATGCAGCACGAACGGATGGATCTTGTCCACCGTCATGCCGGCCCCAGCCATCACACCGACCTGCAGTTGCCTGCCCAGCGCATGCAGCCGCTTCAGCTCCCCGGCCGCCTCCGGCGCGGTTCTTTTGCCGCCCGAGGTGAGGACACGTTCAATTCCGGCTATCTTGCTGACGGCCTCCAGCGTCCGAGTCAAGCTGGCGCTCTCGTCAATGGCGCGGTGGAACGTGATGCCCAGGCCCTGCGCCTCCCTTATACATGGTTGCAGCGAGAGCATATCAGCTTCCCCGCCGGCCGTCAGCGCACCCAGAACAATCCCGGAGGCTCCCAGTTTCTTCGCCATCCGAATGTCCGCCGTCATCGCCGCAATATCGTCCGCACTGTAACAGAATGAACGGCTATGCGGCCGGATCATGACATATACCGGAATCGACACACTGACCACAACTTGGTCAATAACACCTGCGCTGGGCGTCAGACCGCCCTCGGACATGGCAGTTACCAGCTCGATCCGGTCCGCGCCGCCCGCTTCCGCCGCCCGCGCGTCGGCCACATCTGCCGCGATAACCTCCAGTGTTGGTTGATGAATCACAATCCTCCTCCTTTACCCTTCAATATAAAAGCTCCGGACCAACCCCGCCACTCACAAATCGTCCGAGTTTTTGACCTTTTGTGCCAAATGGTTATGATATAATTTCCTACAAACGGCCAGATAAGGAAGTGATCCCATTAATATAGATGTCATCTTTCCCAATATTACGAGCACCCTGCAAATTACCGGCTGCCACTTCGGCACCAAGCCCCCTGGCTGGGACTATCCGAAGCACTATCACCCTCTATACGAAGTGCTCTACTGCCAAGAAGGCACAGCACGTCTGCTAATAAACAGTGCAGAGCTGCTCTTGTATCCGGGCGACTGGCTATTCATCCGGGCCGGGGCACGCCATGAGCTGCAGAATCGCACGTTGGATGAAGGGAATTTCTCTTTCTTTAATATTCATTTTGATATCGACGACCACGATCTGCGCCGTATACTAAGCAAATACGATTACAGCCATCTTGCGGCATCCGCCACTGCGTCTACCAAATTGCCGGTCTATGTGTCCGGCATAGAGCAGCAGATGCGCCTGCATCTGCTGGACGCTCCTTTAACGGCAGCGGAATTCGAAAGAAGACTGACCCTAACCCCAGGCGAGAAGGTGGGGCTGCAAGCCTACATCCTGCTGATTATTCAAGAGATGATTCTGTTGCAGCAAGAGAGCGGACCTTCTATTCCTGCCGAGGCAATAAACACAACGCTCCACAAAGCAGAACTCGCCCACCGTATTGAGGAGCGCCTGAGGCTTCTGACTTCGGCGGATGGCTCCATTTCGCAAATTGCCGAAGAGCTGAACATGAGCCGGAGCCAATGCAGCAAAATATTCAAAGAAGTCTATGGCATCTCGCCCCGCAAATATCTGACCGAGCTAAAGCTCAGCCTGGCCAAACAGCTGCTGGTAAGCACGAACCGGACCGTAGAGGATATCGCTGATGAGCTTGGGTTCCACTCCGTCAGCCATTTCTCAAGACAGTTCCGGAGAGGCACAGGCCTCTCTCCCAACCAGTTCCGCCCCCGCCATATGGCATAAAGGACCGCCGGAGCACAATTGTACTCCGGCGGTCCTTTATGATTACGGCTTTTCAAGAGCTGTTGCCATGTAAAATGACCTAATACAAGATCATATCTAATCAAGTTGAAAATGGCTTAGCTTATCGGGATTCCTGATCATATAGATATTGCGAACCGAACGGCTCGAGATGTTTAGCAGGATGACAGAGTCTATTTGTTCCCCCGAGCGGATGATAAGCCCAATCTGACCGTTGATCTCGCTTAGCTCCAACTGGATGTCGCCCTTGAAATACAGCACCTTACGGGTAAGACCCCGCAAAAATCCGGAGACAGCATCGCGGGATTCGATCGGGCGAACGGCTGCGAACACCTTGCCGCCTCCGTCCGAAATGAGCACGACATCGCTCGCCAGCATGGATACGACCTGTTCCAGCTCATCCTTTTCGAGTGCCGCAACGAATTGGCGGACCCACTCCTCTCTTGCAGCTTCTACATGAACGGACCTCTCATCGCTGATATTCATCTTCCCCTTCGCGCGGCTATACAGTTTTCGGCAATTGACCTCGCTCCTTCTGATGATTTCGGCTATGCCGGCATATTCAAAGCTAAGCGCCTCCCGCAGCACAAACACAGCTCGTTCGGCAGGTGACAGCTTCTCCAACAAGACCAGCGTTGCATAAGACAACAGCTCCTCTCTCACAACAAAATCAAGCGGCCCATCTTCTGAAGTGGGGACTGGTTCGGGAAGCCATTCCCCGAAATACTGCTCCCGTCGTTTGCGCGCCGATTTGTAGAGATCGCGGCAGCGATTGACGACCATTTTGCATAGATACGCCTTCGGCTCCTCCGCTAGACCAGCCGGGCTCACATCATAGACCTTCAGGAAGACATCATGCACAACATCTTCCGCATCGGACCATATACCGGTCATTTGATAGGCCAGTGTGAGCAGCAGCCCCTTATACTGGTTGTATAATTTATCCACCCTCACCACCTCCGTTTCTGGCTTCACCTGTCGTTTATTTTATCAGCAGACTGGCTGTATCCGTGGTATACTTTTTTATTTTACTGCCCAGCTTGCCTGTAATGACAATATCTAGTCCCCATTTATTCACCCAGGTCAATCCTTTGTCCGGCCCAAGTCCGATACAGAACAGAGTCATGAAGCTCTCATGCACCTGCGCCGGACGTCCTTCAAGGTCCGCCAGCAGAATTTTAGCAAGATTTGCCGCTTGAGGAATCGCTTCCTTACAGGTCATGCCATCGGCACGTCCGCTGTTCGGATCGACAATCCTTGCACAATCCCCGATGCTGTACACGCCGTGCATATCCCTCACCCGATAACTTGCATCGACAATCGTGTGGCCCTCCGGTGTGACCGGCAGGCCGAGTGTGCGTAACATCGGATTGGGCTGCAGACCGAGCGACCAGATACACAGACCAGCGGGCCGCTTCTCTCCGTTCGACAACCAGACTTCTCCATCCTTTTCCTTGATGACACGTTTTTCATGTACAACCTGAATTCCGTCACCGAGAAGGATACGCTCCAATTTGACTCCCACCTTGGAAGGCCCATCTGGAAAAAGGCGCTGTTGTGTATTGTATAAAGCGATTTTCACCGCTTGTGGATCAAGTCCCAGCAGTTCCGCATCCTTGCGGGCATAATATGCCAGCTCTGCTGCGGTTTCCATGCCGCTAATCCCTGCTCCTGCAATTGCGATGCTCATTAACCGTTCACGTTCTTTGGGGTTGTCTTCCGTGGCAGCCTGCTTCAGATTGGCAAGCCAGGCACTCCGAATCTTTAACGCATTGTCCAGCGATGCGAGCGCAATTCCGCCCTGTTCCGGATCGGGTTGCCGAATGACGCTGCCCGCCGCTACAACGAGCATATCGTAGGGCATCATCTGCTCCGTTCCTGCAGTATCCAGATAAACCAGCTGCTTCTTTGCATCTTCGATTTTGGTAACAGTCGCCTGTATCAGTTCCACTCCGTCCGGGAATAGCCGGGTCAGCGGGATTCGGATTTCCTCGTCCGTGGCTGCTGGCCTGAACATCAGTACCTTGCGCAGATGGTAAGGATTTTTGTCAATCAGAATAAGCCGCAACGGATGCTTGTCCGCCTGATCCTTGAACAGCTTGTGGATTTCTTTTACAGCGTGAATTCCCGCATACCCGGCACCGATGACGGCACATGTCAAAGTTTTCATACTAGCCACTCCTTCTGTTGGTTTGTACATAGAACGAGGTAGCGGGCTTAAATGTGACACAGTGGACACCGCCTTCTATGAGTCTGCAACTCACGCAAAAAAGGCCCGCAATTGCCGAAGCAACTGCGAGCCTTTTTCCAAAAATACAGTCAATTTGTGACTTACGCGGAAGCGGACGTTACTTTTTCAAAGAAAGGCTTCTTCCGTGACTTCGCTCCCATTCGTCCCAAGCCACTACCCCAAGCTCCGGCTGCGGCTCATCGGGTAACAAGGAAATGAACTCCAACGAGTGACCATCAGGATCACGAAAATAAATGGAAACAGCGGGAATCCATCCGAATACAAAAGGGTCCTCTGACCCATCATCTAAAAAGTTGCGTACAGCGATGCCGCGTTCTTTCAGCCAAGGAACAATGCCGGCCATGTCCGCTGCGGTAGTCTCAAATGCAAAATGCTGGCTGACGATTTGATCCGGGTCTTTCTCCCACAGGCCAAGCATCGCTTTTCTCGGCTCACCGATCCAAAAGAACCGGCAGCGCCTTGCGTCCTCATAGGCCACCGGCATGCCCAATATCTTCCCGTAAAATTCCGACGATTTCTCTAAATCGGATACATGGATGTGGGTTTCGAACAAACCTTTTATCATCGAGCTTCACCTCAGTAAAATTGAATTTTCTGTTAACTTTACCTCGCATGGGAGGCTTTTTGTTATTGGACAGTAGCCAACTTACGGGAGATAGTTCGGTACCTCGTCGGTGATATCCCTTTTCTAACTGTAAACTGTTTGATGAAGTAGGTGTCATACTCAAATCCAGTGGCGCGCGCTATTTCATTAAGGTTCATATCTGTATGTGTCAAAAGATCACCCGCAACCTTTAAGCGATAGGAAAGCAGGTAACCAATCGCAGTATTCCCGCATCTTTCCTGAAACATCTTATTCAAAGTCACACGGTTTAGATGAACATAATTTGTCAAATCCTCCAATAAAATCTTCCGCGAATAATTCGTATGCAAATAATCTAACACCGCATCGACAGGTGAATGTTCACTGTTTCGGCTCAGTTCCTCAAGCAACCCCATAATTTGAATGAGGTATTTTTTTATTCTGCACACCCAGAGTGCATCACTTTGCGCCTGAACTTCTGTGCCGAGCACAAAAAACCATTCAAACAACAGCGGATATGCTTTCCCGGTTACACGAGGCACACCCGTATGCAAATCTCTTTGAAAAAGGGAAAGGCCCGTTTGTATTCTAGGAACTATAGGAAGGTGCTCCTCCGTTTCGGCAAGCGTTATCGTGTTAAGAAATTCGGGATGAAAACAAAAGGATTGTGCAGCCACGTTAAGCTTCTCAAGGATCTGCACCTTATCGCCTTCAGCCAAGCAAAGAACACCAGGAGAGCTTATTGCTACCGGACGTTCGTTCAATATCCCTTTTATACTTCCAGACGTAATCAAAATTAGCGTATACCGTTCATGATAAGGAAAGTCCGTAAAATTCTCCAACGCATTAAACTCTATATACACGTCACGTTTTTTGTATCGGTCAATTTGCGGCATATTGGTCACCTGTCAAATAGTGTAGTTGGTTGCTTCACATATGACAGTGTAACATACAAGCTCAAAGGATATAATTACGTTGTGAATCTACAAAAAGGAGGAAATCATGATGACTGTTGAACGTTTTCACATCCATGTCTCCGATGAAATTCTTGACGATCTACAGTACAGACTGCATCACATCCGTTGGCCCGATCAATTAGAAGGCTCGAATTGGGAGCGAGGTACAGATTTAAGTTATTTAAAGTCACTCGTTTCATATTGGAGAGATCATTACGATTGGCGCGCACAAGAGTCCAAGCTGAACCGCTTTTCCCAGTTTCGCTGTAATATTGATGGAATAGATGTGCACTTCGTACACGAGCGCGGCAAAGGATCTGATCCTCTACCCATTATTCTTACTCATGGATGGCCCGACAGTTACCTTCGTTATCAAAAAATCATTCCACTCCTTACGGACCCGGCCAGTCACGGAGGTAATCCTGAGGACTCTTTCGATGTCATTGTTCCTTCATTACCCGGATTTGGATTTTCCAGTAGTCCTCTCCAGCCTGGCATCAACAATTTTCGTATCTCTCAGATGTGGGCTAAGCTAATGACAAAAGAATTGGGCTACAAAAAATTTGCTGCTGCAGGTGGTGATGTCGGCTCCGGCGTTACAAGATACCTGGCGGCAAACTATCCTGAACTTTTAGTTGGAATCCATCTAACTGATGTCGGCATAATAAGGAGTCTCATGACTTCACATGATGAGTTGGAATTTTCTGAAGAAGAACGACAATATAAGAAAAATGCTTCCGGGTGGATTTCCCATGAGGGAGGCTATATGTCCATTCAATCGACCAAACCTCAAAGTCTGGCTTATGGACTTTCCGACTCGCCGGCAGGTTTGGCCGCTTGGATCATTGAAAAATTTCGCGCATGGAGTGATTGCAAGGGGGACCTCCAGCAAAAATTCAGCGAGGATGAGCTGTTGACTCATATTATGATCTACTGGGTAACCAACACCATAGGATCATCAACACGTATATATTACGAAAATTCGCATTCCTTGCCACCACTAGGTCGAATAGAAGTTCCGACAGGCATGGCCATATTTCCCGCGGATATCGTGCTGCCCCCTAAATCCTGGACTGTGCGCAATCTCAATGTAACTCGTTGGACCGCTATGCCTTCCGGCGGGCATTTTACAGCCATGGAAGAACCCGAGCTGCTGGCCAATGACATTCGCGCATTCTACAGACCTATTAGACCGAAAAATAATTAAATAAGCCAATCAAGCGAATCGTAACAACGTATCCAAGAAATGTTTAACAACAGAATAAAAAAAGGGCCCTTCTCTGCCAGTGAAAGCAGATCCAGAACCCTTCGCTTACGATATGATGCGGTCGAGAGGACTCGAACCTCCACGGTATTGCTACCACACGGACCTGAACCGTGCACGTCTGCCAATTCCGCCACGACCGCATATTATGTATCATAGCGATTTGATCACTATAAATAAGACTATACTCTCTTTAGCTACAAATTGCAAATGATTTTTTCAAAATGTATTGTCCGTATGAAATCTCTGGAATTAACAAGGCGTCTGTTCCACTAAACCTTACTAATGAAACAAAAATACTTGATTCAATTAAATAAATGAAGTATTTTATAAGTAACACTTAATAAAGAAAGGTGAGGTAGAATGGACGCCATTGATTACAAGATTCTCAATGCACTAATGGAGAACGGGAGAATCACCTGGGCCGAGCTGGCGGGTCATCTGGGTCTCTCCTCACCGGCAACGGCGGACCGCGTGCGCAAGCTCGAAGAGCAGGGCCTGATCAAAGGCTATACAGCTCTGATCGACGCTGAGTCCGCAGGCAGCGGGCTGGGAGCACTCATCGCCGTCTCGCTGGAGCGGCCTGCGCACCGGGAAGCTTTTCTGGAGCTGGTGCAGAAGCTGCCGGAGATCCAGGAATGCCATCATACCGCCGGGGATGACGATTACGTGCTGAAGGTGCGCTGCCGGGGAACACGCGATTTAGACCGGATCATCAGCGAGCAGCTCAAGAGTCTCCCCGGCATTGTGCGGACACGCACGACCATTATTTTAGGGACGGTTAAGGAAACTCCGAATGTGCCGCTGCCGCCTGTGGAGCATGCTCCATGATCGTCTGGTCAGCCCTGCTAAGCGGCTTTGGCTTCGGCTTCGTCATAGCCGCTCCCGTCGGCCCCATGTCACTGCTCTGTATGAACCGGACCCTGCGGCAAGGCTTCCGTGCCGGATTGGCCACCGGCCTCGGGATTGCACTTGCCGACATGTTTTATGCCTTGATGACAGTGTCCAGCTTCAAGGTCGTGAATAATTTCACCGCCATGTATGCTCTGCCGCTCCGGTTGCTTGGCAGCCTGTTCCTCGGCTATCTGGGCATAAGAGCCCTGCTGCCCGCCAGTTCCAGCTCGAACGCAGAAACTATGCGCGGCGGCGTTTCCTATTCTCTGGCCTCTTCTTTCCTGCTGACTTTGGCGAATCCGTCTACCATCCTGAGCTTCATTGCGCTCGCAGCTTCACTGGGGACTGCCATCGGCAGCTCCTGGTTTCTGCCTGCGGGCATCGCCTTTGGCTCCGGCTGCTGGTGGCTACTGCTTAGCACCATAATTTTCTGGATCAGAGGCAGACTCCCTGCTTCCTTCATCCGCTCGTTGAACCTCTGTTCATCGGTCATCCTGATCCTGTTCAGCCTGTACGGCATCTTTACCGCACTAACCGGGCTTGGAGAGTAAGCGGAATTCGAAGCACAATCCCCTTCACAACTGCACCGAAGCTTATCATTTATCACCTACAAAACGGTCGTTACCCGCGCCAAGTCCAACTACGAAAAGCAAAATGCTCGCCACCGCCAATAAAGCCAGCGGAATATTCCAACTGTGAGTCACATCATGTAAAAGCCCGAAAAATGCGGGACCCATCGCCGCCAGCAAGTACCCGATAGATTGGGCCATCCCCGACAGCTCGCTCGCTTCCTGGGCATTTCGGGTGCGCAGGCTGAAGAACATCATCACAAGGCCAAAAGCGAAGCCCCCGGCAATACCGATGCAGATGGCCCAAACCGCCATCCAGGAGCTTGTGCCAAGCCAGACTCCGAGAATCCCAATAATGAAGAGTATGGAGGTAACCAGCACCAGACGGCGCTGGTCCTTCATTTTGCCTGCCCACAGCGGCACAAAAAAGGTAAACGGCAACTGGGCCAGTTGCATAAGCGAAAGAATCCAGCCGGCCTGGCTGGAGGACATGCCCCTCTCGACCAGAATTACCGAAAACCAGGCAATCAGCACATAGTAGAGCAATGATTGCAGACCCATGAACAGCGTCACCTGCCAGGCCAGCCGGGAGCGCCATATTTTACCTGATGAATGGCCTTTGCTCGCAGCGCTGTCTTGGGCCAGATTCCGCAGCTGCGGAATCCAGAACAGCGTGGCCAGCGCAGCCACGATAAACCATATGGCAAGTGTGCCCCGCCAGCCGAATCCGCTCTGCTGCGCCAATGGAACGCTGATCCCCGAGGCGGCGGCTGCACATAAATTCATCGAGACGGTATAGACCCCGGTCATGAGTCCGATGCGCTCGGGGAATCTGCCTTTGATCAGCCCCGGCAGCAGCACATTGCAGACAGCGATGGACAGCCCAATCATTGCTGTGCCCAGGAACAGCATTGCCGCTCCCGAGGATGAACGGAGCAGAATGCCCAGGGACAATGCCAGCATAGCCAGCATAAGCACGTTCGCGGTACCAAATCGGCGGGCCAACCGTGGCGCAAAAGGCGACAGCAGCGCAAACGCCAGAAGCGGCAGCGTCGTTATTGCTCCCGAGAGTGTGCCCGATAATCCCAGATCATCGCGGATCATTCCCAGCAGAGGGCCAACGGAAGTGAATGGAGCCCGCAGCGCCGCAGCAATACAAATAATGCCTACACCAAGCAGAATACGGCTTGCCCCGGAGTCCCGCCGGGACTTGTCCAGCTTTTGAATAAGTGCTTCTTGTTGCTTTACTTTCATGATGTTCCTCCTGGTGACCTATGTATTCACATTGAATAATTATATCTCCTTACTCCCGGCATTGCACAGTATTTCGAATCCAAGCAACAAACCGCCAGCCCTAGGACTGGCGGTACTGCTGCAAAAAATGAAAGCCGCAATTATACCCAGAAAGACTTAGTAATGATAACGAGCAGGATGAACAGAACCAGAATAGCGCCAGTAGAAGTAAAAGCGCCGCCGTATGCTCCAACATTTTCGCCCATGATTAACTCCTCCTTTGTACTTGCATACAGTTAAGATATGTTGGACGGAGTAATTGGGATTGGGTAAAGCAGCAAAAATCTGCCCGAAGAATGTACAATTTAAAACTTCTTTCCGTTGACAAATACCTTCCCCGTCTTTAACATGGGGTTTATTGAGAATTAATCTCAATTAGATATACATAATTCTACAGAAATGAGTGAACAAGAGATGCTGCGCCGTTTTTTTTCCTACTATCGTCCATATAAAAAATTGTTTATTCTCGACTTCACCTGTGCTGTGGGTGCGGGGCTGCTCGAGCTGGCTTTTCCGGTGGCCGTCAACAAGTTCATTGATGATCTGCTGCCGGGACAAGACTGGCCGCTGATTCTGATTGCCTGTATTGCGCTGATGGCGATTTACGCTTTGAATACAGCAATGCAATATATTGTGACCTATTGGGGACATATGCTGGGGATCAATATTGAAACCGATATGCGCAAAAAAATGTTCGATCATATCCAGAAGCTGTCCTTCCGTTACTTCGACAACAACAAAACCGGTCATCTGATCGGACGCATCACCAATGACCTGAATGATATCGGGGAAGTGGCGCATCACGGGCCGGAGGATGTGTTTATCGCCGTCATGACTTTGGCAGGGGCGTTTGTTCTGATGGCCGATATCAATCTGAAGCTTGCCATTATTACCTTTATTATTGTTCCGGTTATGGCCTGGATCATTATCTATTTCGGACGCAGCATGACCGCCACCTATGGCCGGCTGTTCGGCAACGTAGGCAGCTTCAATGCCCGGATTGAGGATAATGTCGGGGGAATCCGGGTTGTGCAATCTTTTGCCAATGAGGAGCATGAGAAAAAGCTGTTTGCCGCCGATAACCAAATGTTCCGCCAAACCAAGCTGATGGCTTATAAGCTGATGGCCAAAAGCTTGTCGGTCAGCTATATGATGACCCGCCTGATTACCATCGTCGTGATGATCTGCGGCGCCTGGTTCTTCATTCAGGGAGAGCTTGCGATTGGAGAATTCGTTGCATTCATTCTGCTGTCCAACGTCTTTTTCCGGCCGATTGACAAGATCAGCGCCGTAATTGAGAGTTATCCGAAGGGGATTGCCGGCTTCAAGCGTTATCTGGAGGTCATTGATGCCGAGCCCGATATTGCCGACAAGCCCGGCGCACTGGATGTCACCACCCTTCGCGGCGATATTGTCTTTGACAATGTCAGCTTCGGCTATGAGGCGGGCCGGCCGGTGCTGCAGGACATCAGCCTGAAGGTGAACGCCGGAGAAACAATCGCCTTCGTTGGACCCTCTGGGGCAGGCAAAACTACGATCTGCAGCCTGCTGCCCCGCTTCTATGATGTCACCGGCGGCGCCATTTCCATTGATGGAAACGACATCCGCGACCTGAAGCTGAATGCGCTGCGGAGACAAATCGGGATTGTGCAGCAGGATGTGTTCCTCTTCTCGGGGACTATCCGCGAGAATATCGCCTACGGCAAGCTGGATGCGGAGCTTCCTGAAATCTGGGAAGCGGCGAGACGCGCGCATCTGGAGGAGCTGATCAACAGCCTGCCGGCCGGGATGGACACCGTGATCGGGGAACGCGGCGTGAAGCTGTCCGGCGGGCAAAAGCAGCGGCTTGCCATCGCCCGTATGTTCCTCAAGAATCCGCCGATCCTGATTCTGGATGAAGCCACTTCGGCGCTGGACACGGAGACAGAAGCGGCCATTCAGCAGTCACTAGCGGAGCTGTCCGTAGGCCGGACGACCCTTGTGATCGCCCACCGCCTCACGACGATCAAGAATGCCGACCGGATCATTGTCGTGAACGAGGAAGGCATCTCCGAGGAGGGCCGTCACGAGGAGCTTCTGAACACCGGCGGCGCCTACAGCCGCCTGTACCAAGCACAATACAATGCATAGGTAAAGTTGCAAAAAAAACCTTCCGCTGGATCGCCTGATGAACATAGGCGGATCGCGGAAGGTTTTTTGCTGTGTCCAGTCACTCTGCCCCCAGAAATCGGATTGCCAGCTCCCGATAGAAGCTGATGGATGCCAGATAGGCTTCAATGTCTACCCATTCATCCGGCTGGTGGGCCAAGGCGGGGTCGCCGGGTCCATAGATCAGAACGGGCAATCTGCCATTGTCATGCAGCACAGAGCCGTCCGTGTAATAAGGAACGCCCTGCACCGCCCGGCCCTCTTCTTCAGATTGTTCCGTTCCTCCCAGCGAAGCGGCAACCTCCAGCGCTGTGGCAATCAGCTCCCGGCTGGGGTCTGTGTAGACCACACTGCGGTCCAGCAATTGCTCCACCTCATACCTGTAGCCGGGGTGCAACTGCTGAATTTGCTGCAGCCTAGCTTCAATCTCCTCAAGGAGCGAGGCATGCTGCAGCGGCGGAACTGTACGGATATCCACATCAATGGTGCAGCGGTCCGGAATGACATTGGTCTGCACTCCGCCTTCTATCTTGTTCACCGACAGGCTGCTTGTGCCAAGCACGGCATCATGGGTCTGCCATTCCAGAGCATGGCTGCGCAGCAGGGCAATTACCTCCATCATCCCCTCCACCGCATTCAGGCCAAGCTGCGGCATCGAGCCGTGGGCGCTGCGCCCGAATAACGTTATCCGCAGCCACAAAGCCCCTTTGTGGCCCACCGCCACCCGGCTGCCTGTCGGCTCCCCAATCACAATTCCGTCCAGATCAAGACGACCACTCCGGTCTGCATACATCCGTGCTCCGCAGCTATCGACCTCTTCCCCCGCAGTCGCCAGGAATACCAGATCACCGCCCAGCCGGATGCCTTCCTGGTGCAGCGAAGCTGCGGCGAGCAGCATGGCGGCGAGGCCGCTTTTCATATCGGAGGTTCCCCGCCCATACATCCGGCCGTTGTCGATCACTGCTCCATGCGGAGGATAGCTTCCAGCGGCGGCAGTCCAGGGGCTAACGGTGTCCAGATGGCCGCAGAACATCAGCTTCCTGCTCCCGTTCCCTTGAAATACGGCCTCCAGATTGCTCCGTCCCTGCTCAATTCCGGTAACGCTGCTCTCCACGCCAAGCTCCCGCAAAAAATCCTGCAAAAGCACTGACAAACGTTGCTCATTGCCCGGCGGATTACAGGTATCCACCTCAATCAAACGCTGCAAAAAGGGAACGGCAAATTCCCGGCTGCTCACATCCTTCATTTTGCACACCTCCCGGTAGTCCGAAGTTTCCTTTGCAATTCCTGCCGCTTTATTTCTTCGCGATGTGTACCTTCAGCAGCTTGCCCTTCACAGTGGTGCTCTTCATCGCCTGCAGCACCAGCGCCCCCTTGCCGTTCAGGATATCCACGTAAGTCACATTGTCCTGAATCGTGATAATCCCGATGTCCTCGGCAGTGATCCCTTCCAGCTTCGCAATCGTGCCAACGAAATCGACAGCCCGAAGTTTCTTTTTCTTCCCGCCGTTAAAATACAGCTTCATGATGTCCTGATTCATGACCTCGGTTTTGCCCTTCTTGCGGACCTGCCGCATGCCCAGCTTCTCCTCAAAAGCAGGCTTGGCGTAAGCCACAGCTTCCTCCGAAGGAGCCTGCAGCACCGGAAGGCTGAACCCGATGTAGCTCTCAATGTCCCGGACCCATTTGTGTTCATGCGGTGTAGCGAACGTGATCGCTTTGCCGCTATTACCTGCGCGTGCGGTACGTCCGGTGCGGTGCACGTAGCTCTCTTTTTCCATCGGAATATCGTAGTTGATCACATGGGTAATTTTCTCAATATCAATGCCGCGCGCGGCTACGTCGGTAGCAATCAGATAGCGGAACTGGCCTCTTTTAAAAGCATTCATGACCTCAAAGCGTTCGTCCTGCATCATACCGCCGTGAATTTTGTCCACCGGATACTCCAGATCGGCCATCCCCCGGAAAAGTGCATCTACCTGATCCTGCGTCCGGCAAAAAATAATGCAGCTGTCCGGATTCTCTACCGTCAGCAGGTCGAGAAGCACACCAAACTTGGCAGCTTGTCTGACTTCGATCAAGGCATGCTCAATCGTCGCCGTCGTCAAACCGCTGGCTTCGATCTCAATGTCCGCCGGTTCCGTCATATATTTGCGGCACAAATTCTTCACGGCATCCGGCAGCGTGGCAGAGAACAGCATGGTTACCCGCTCCCGGGGCAGCTTCTGGATAATTTGCTCAATCTGCTCGATAAACCCCATGCTCAGCATTTCATCCGCTTCATCAATCACCAGGTATTTGATCCGGTTCAGCGGCAACGTGCCGCGCTCAATATGGTCAAACACACGTCCCGGCGTGCCTACGACGACATGCGTTTTTTGCGCGAGCTCAATTTTTTGCGGGGCGAACGGCTGCTTGCCGAACACAGCGACCGCCTTGATCCTCTTGAACCGTCCGATGTTGGTAATATCCTCTTTGACCTGTGCAGCCAGCTCGCGTGTCGGCGTCAGCACCAAAGCCTGCGGCTTGTTCTCCGCCCAATCCACCAGCTCGCAGAGCGGGATGCCGAACGATGCGGTTTTGCCGCTGCCGGTCTGCGATTTGACGATCAGATCCTGCCCTTTGAGCGCTACCGGGATGACTTTGCTCTGCACCTCTGTTGGCTCCAGATACTTCAATAGGTCCAGCGCCCGGATAATCTCTTCATTTAGCCCGTAATCCCTGAATTGCAATTCGCTCATGTAGTTGTTCCTTCCATTTTATGCATTTCCTTATTATAGCAGCTAGTGGCTGCCCTGATTCCATTCCTTATAAAATTGCTCCAGGAAATTCAGCATGAAATCATGCCGTTCCTCCGCGAGCTTGCGTCCGTAAGGCGTATTCATTAAGTCCTTCAGCTTCAGCAGCTTCTCATAAAAATGATTGACCGCCGTTCCTTTGGAATAATCGCGGTACTCCTTCTGCAGGGTTTCATCACGCGGCGCAATCTCCGGGTCATACACCGGACGGCCCTTTGCTCCCGAAAAAACCATCGTTCTCGTTATGCCTATCGCCCCCAGCGCATCCAGCCGGTCGGCATCCTGCACCACCTGTCCTTCCAGCGTTGACATCGGTGCTCCTCCGCCGCCGCTGAAGGACATCGTTTCGATAATCTGCATAATATGCTTGATTTGTCCCTCGTCACTCAAATGCTCCGCCAGCCAGTTATGTACTTTGAGCAGTCCCGCTTCTTTGGAAGAATTCAGCTTCTCGTCGGCAACATCATGCAGCAGAGCAGCTATTGTGCAGATAAAAACATCCGCCTGCTCCATCTCCGCGATCAACGCCGCCATATTGCGCACACGGTCCGTGTGGAACCAGTCATGGCCGGTTTTGTCCTGGCCTAATTGCTCTTTGGCGAAGCTTTCGGCTTCGGCAATGATTGGGGTAGATTTCATGGAAAACACTCTCCTTATTGTGTGATATTACTCCATAGCTTGCATGACTTCTCCCAATCGTCTATAATGTGCTGTAATCCAGCCTTGAAGGGATATGATTCGCATGAACAGCATTACCATCATACTGAATCAGCTTCATCATCACAAGCAGCGTTAGCACTCCTGAACATTTCTCAGGGAGGGCTAACGCATTTCGCGTTTGACCTCCCTGCGGCATACTGAAGCGCGCGGGACCAAGAGGTCCGGCGCGTTTTTTATTTTGCTGGACACAAATTCAAAGGAGCTGCTGAACATGCAAAACGTTAAAGGAACCTATGATTATTTCGGCCGGGAGCAGGCCATCCGCCAGAAAGTCCGCTCTACGCTGACAGAGCTGTTCGAGGTATACGATTTTGAATCTATGGATACGACCCTGCTGAATGCACTGGAGCTGCTGACCTCCAAATACGCCGGCGGTGACGAGATTCTCCGTGAAATGTACCAGTTGACTGATCAACGCGGACGCCAGCTTGGGCTGCGCTACGATCTCACGATTCCTTTTGCCAAGGTGATTGCTCTCAATCCAGGCATTGAATTCCCCTATAAGCGCTACGAGATAGGCAAGGTGTTCCGGGATGGTCCGGTCAAAAAAGGCCGGCTGCGCGAATTCCTGCAATGCGACGCCGATATGGTCGGCATTTCCGGCCCGCAAGGAGAAGCGGAGCTGATGATGCTCGCGGCAGAGGCCTTCCGCAGATTAGAGATTCCTATTGTTCTGAAATGGAACAACCGGCGCTTCTTAGGCGAAATTCTGGAAGCGGCAGGCGTGCCGCCGGAGGAGCACCTGTCCGTGATGCTAAGCCTCGACAAGCTCGCCAAAATCGGCAGCACCGGGGTGCTGGCCGAGCTTAACGAGAAAGGACTGACCTCGGCTGCCATAGGTACGCTTAAGGAACTGCTGGATATGGATACTCCGTCGTTTGAAGAGCTGGCAGACAAATATGGACTGACCGGACAGCCCGGCGCTCTGGAAGTTCTAGCTTTGCAGAAGTTGATCACAGAGATTAGGCTCGCCGGAACCTGCGTCTTCGATCCTTATTTGTCACGCGGCCTGTCGTTCTACACGGGAACGGTCTATGAAATCTTTGACGCTTCAGGAGTATATACCTCCAGTCTGGGCGGCGGTGGAAGATATGACGCCATTATCGGAAAGCTGGTAGGGCGAGATGATATTGAATATCCTACGGTGGGCATTTCCTTCGGCATGGAGTCGATCATGGCTTTGCTCGGTGAGCGCTCTGTCCGGGAGGAGGCTTCGGGCGTGCTGGTCATTCCCATTGGGGAATATCTGCCGCAGGCCCTAACTGCAGCCGCCGCACTTCGTGCCGCAGGCATCCGCACCGCCGTAGACACCGGGAAGCGCAAGCTCAAGAAAACGCTGGCTTCAGCTTCTGCGAAGGGCATCCGTTATGTTCTTCTGATCGGAAAGAGCGAAGCCGCTGATGGCAAGCTTCGGCTTAAGGATATGACGCAGCAAAGTGAAGAGCTGGTTACGGTGGAAGAGGCGGCCCGGCGGATTGCCGGGTAAATCTGCTGTTCATTTGAACTGTTTTAAAAAAGGCAACCATTCCAGAAGAGTGTGGATGGTTGCCTATACCAGGAACTGTAAATTAGTTACTTTTCATTCAAATACACAATATCATCAATGAAATTCTCGATGTTAGTTATGTTCTGTACTGGAATAAGCAAAATACAATTGTTCTGCTTCACTACAGTTGAACAATGCTCCAATCTTGCTATGATTGCATTCTTCCACATCTCATTAAGCCACGGGAAGCAAAACACCTGTTTGTCATGGGCAAGTCCAATAGCTACCGATGCATTCCAGCGTTCATTACTAATATGGCTTATGTCTCTATCTAGGCGCGAGGGGGCAAGGTCAAGATACTCTACAAGAGTATCAATGGTATGTTTTTCTGAAGTCCCCATTTCTAATTGTTGTCGAACCGTCAAACTCTTTTTAAAGAATGGAGCTTTAGCTTGAATACCTTCTCCAACATACCATCCGTATGAGCCCAACTGCCCATTTTCTATTTTGTTGCCATCAATCGAGATTATCCCCTGATACCTATTTGCTTTGCCTGACAGCAGGTATGATAAGGCCCAGCCTCCCTCTCCAGCATTGTTTACTAGAGCATAGGTTTTACCCAGTTTAAAGTGATAGGAGAAATGCTTCAAACTATCTTTTCCTGATTCGAAATTTAACATCGTCGGTTTGCAAGTAACTGATACATCTTCCAGATCAAGTACGGATATCTTCTCCATGATTCCTCCTCATATATTTAATTCTAAGCAGTTCTCTCATGTAATTTAATTCCTTTTACCGCATCGCTATACCTGCTATACACAGAAAGAAGCCCCTGGAATCTAATCCAAGGGCTTTCTTCTCGTATCCATTGTAGATTTATCCCATCAAGATAAACTCCGTACTACTCCAACACCTCACCGTTACTTCCAATAACCCCCTGATACCACGAAAAGCTCTTCTTGCGCGATCTGGCCAGGGTTCCTTTGCCTTCGTTGTCTTTGTCCACGTAGATGAAACCGTAACGTTTCTTCATTTCGCCGGTTCCGGCGCTTACGAGGTCGATACATCCCCACGGGGTATAACCCACCAGGTCTACTCCATCTGCGATGGCTTCCTTCATTTCTTCAATATGCTGTCTGAGGTAATCGATCCGGTAATCGTCGTTAATGGAGCCGTCTTCCTCTACGGTATCCACGGCGCCAAGGCCATTTTCCACAACCATTAATGGAATCTGATACCGGTTGTAAATGTTGTTCAAGGACCATCTCAGGCCCTTCGGATCAATCTGCCATTCCCAGGCGCTTGCTTTCAGATAGGGATTCTTCAAGCCCATGGATAAATTCCCGCCAATTTGCTCCTGATTCGGGTCAGCACTTACGCAAGTGGATGAATAGTAGCTGAAGGTGTAGAAATCTACACAGCCCTCCCGCAGAGTCTCTTCATCACCGTCTTCCATGACCAGTTCAATACCCTTTTCTTTAAAATACCGTTTGGCGAATCCGGGATATGCACCTCTCACCTGAACATCGGAGCAGAGGTAATTCGATAAGTTGTCTTTTTGCTGCGCGAGCAGAATGTCTTCAGGATTGCAGGTCAGCGGGTAGGAACACATATAAGCGATCATGCAGCCTATTTTAAAATCCGGATTAATCTCATGACCCAGCTTAACTGCTTTTGCACTTGCCAGGAACTGGTGGTGCAGGGCCTGATATCTCAACTGTTCATCATCCCCTGCCGCATTGCCAAACTCCGCGTTGCCCTCCGGCATGATCGCTCCCGCCATAAATGATCCAAACGGCATGGTGAGAATGTTAATTTCGTTAAAGGTCAGCCAATATTTGACCACATCCTTATACCGGTTGAAAATAACCCCGCAATAGTTAACGTAGAAATCCACTACCTTGCGGTTCGACCAGCCATTATATTTTTTCGCCAGATTGAAAGGGGCCTCGTAATGGGAAATGGTCACTAAGGGCTCGATATTATGCTTTTTCAGCTCGGCAAACACGTTGTCATAGAACTTCAGGCCTTCCTCATTCGGCTGTGCATCGTCCCCGTTCGGGAAGATTCTGGACCAGGCCAGGGACATCCGGAAGACCTTGAAGCCCATTTCTGCGAACAGCGCGATATCCTCTTTATAGTGGTGATAAAAGTCGATGGCCTCGTGGCTCGGGTAGTTTGCCCCCTCTTCCAGCACCGGTGTAATTCTTCTGCGGGTTGTATGCGTTCCAGCTGTAATCACATCCGCAGTGCTGAGGCCTTTGCCGCCTTCATTATAGCCGCCCTCAAATTGATTAGCAGCCGTTGCACCTCCCCATAAAAATCCTTCTGGAAATTTGGTTACGTCATTCATTAATATTCCTCCTCGTATATGTGAACTAGATCATTACCGTTAATAAATCTTCCTTATACCCGATGTTTTTCTTCCCGGTTTCAATTACATCCAGGTAATTATTCGAATTGGAAACGATTACTGGAGTGGTTAAAATGTAGCCCGCCGCTTTAATAGCTTCCATATCAAATTCCATTAACAAATCGCCTTTTTTCACCGCATCGCCTTGTTTGACTTTAGGGGTAAAATATTTGCCTTTCAATTTAACCGTGTCCTTGCCCACATGAATAAGGATGTCCACACCGTGGTCGCTTGTAATGCCTATGGCATGGCCGGACGAGAACAATGAGGTTAACACCCCGTCTACCGGAGCAAACACCTTGCCTTCTGCAGGTTCAATCGCAATCCCTTTGCCAAGTGCGCCGGTTGAGAATGCTTCATCCTTGACGTCAGACAACGCGATTACTTCACCTTTTAACGGACTGCTTACGGTTTCCTGCTTCACCATGGTTTCGCCGCTTTGCCCTTGGCCTTTTGTGTTGTCTTCCTTGACTTCATCATCCTTGAATCCGCCGAAGAACATGAGCAGGAAGCCAAGCACGAAGCTGACCGTAATCCCGATAATCGCACCATAAAAGCCTCTGTCCATTCCCTCTGGGCTGATATAGCTCGGGATTCCGAAGATACCCAGACCGCCCAGGATATAACCTTTGGTGCCCATGATTCCAATAATCCCGCCACCGACTGCGGCTGCTATACAGCTCAGGATGAACGGTTTTTTACGCGGCAGAGTAATCCCGTAGATGGCAGGCTCTGTAACTCCGAAGATACCCGAAATCACGGCCGGAATAGAAAGCGATTTCAATTTAATGTTTTTGGTCCGCAGCATAATCGCCAATACGACACCTGTCTGGGCAAAAGAAGCACCGAATACGCCGGCCAGAATCGGATCGAATTTAAGCACGGTCAGGTTGTTGATGGCAATCGGCACAAAACCCCAGTGCAAGCCGAAGATAACGAATACCTGCCAGAACGCGCCGAGCAGCACCCCGGCAATAACAGGGCTCAAATTATAGATAGACAAAGTGCCTGCGCCAAGAAGCTGTCCTGCCCATGTTGCAACAGGTCCGATAAAGATCAGAGCAAGCGGGACGATCACCAGCAGGGTGCAGAAGGGAACCAGGAAGGTTCTGACTACGCTTGGAATAATCTTTTTAAAGAAACCTTCGATCTTGCTGCCTACATAGGTGGACAGAATAATCGGAATAACGCTTGACGAATAAGTCATCAGGATTACCGGGATACCAAGGAAGGTTAAATATACCGGCGATTCGATAACAGTCCCGCTAAATAAGGTGTATAACGGCTTCCCTGCAGCTGTTAATCCAGAGAACGTAGGATAGACCAGCGTTGCCCCGATAGCCATACCTATAAAGATGTTGGCATTGAACTTTTTGGCTGACGTGTATCCAAGGAATATCGGGAAGAAGTAAAACAAGCAGTCCCCGATCGCATTTAGAATTTGATAAGTGCCCGAAGTATTGGTCAGTACACCCAGAGAGATGAACAGTGCGGTGAACCCTTTGATCATCCCTGTTGCACTCAATACGCCAAGCGTCGGGGTGAACACACCGGAAATGATATCAATGAATTTATTGAAAAGACCCACTTTTTCATCGGATGGTTCTGCAGATGCCGTCTGGAATCCGCCTACAGCCGCGACTTCCGCATATACCTCAGGGACATGGTTGCCTATTACGACTTGATATTGTCCGCCGCTCTGTACGACCGTCACAACCCCATCCATATTCTTCAGAATTTCCGTGTTGGCTTTGCTCTCATCGTTTAATTTAAAACGCAGGCGGGTAATGCAATGCGTCAGACTGTTTACATTTTCCTTGCCACCGACATTGCTGATAATGTCTTGTGCGAGCTTTTCGTATTTCATGCTGATCGCTCCTTTATTTAATTTTGCTTATAAAAAAGGCGGGACCCAATAGATAGCACTACAAAAAGAGTACTTATCTATTTTGGTCTCGCCTGCTTTACCAGTAACAATCCAAAATTTTTATTCAATTTGTTTTTCCGTTACCCGATGGACATGAATGGTTAAATACAGCTTTTCCTCGTCCGATAATTCGGTGTTTAAATACTTCTCTATCTTCAGCATGCAGTTATAGGCTTTTTTGTATTTTGCTTTGACTTGCTTTAGTAAAAAATCATCATCCAGCTCCATCTTCTTCTTCTGATGAATCCTTTGGAAGAAAAATCTCAAATGGGTAATAAATCGTTCAAAGCTGACGGATTGTTCGTCAAGCGTTATATTATAGGTGTATTTAATAATGTTCAGGATGTCCTGAATTTTCTCGGTCTGCCCTGCGATATCTGATATTTTATGATACGGGCTGCTAACCTGGGCATTGATCAAATGAAGGGCTATATTGCCTGCTTCATCTTCTGTCAGTTGTTTATTTACGCTGTCATTAATAAATTCCAATGCCTTAAGTCCAATTTTGAATTCTTTGGGATACAGCTTCTTGATCTCCCAAATTAACGGATTGGGATTGCGAATCCCCTCATCGTACATTTTCAGTGTGTTGTTGATGTGGTCCGTTAGGGTAACATATATATACTCACTCAAAGGAGTGTCCAGCATGTTTTTCCCGTACTCGATGATGTCATAGCATAACGACACGTACTCTGAGGGAACATCTTCCAATAACAGCTTGAATTTTTCCGAAGCCTCTTTTTGTTTGAGAATAAAAACCTTCTCAATCAAGCCCTCCTCGACCTCATCGCCAATGCTTTTTTTGAATCCAATGCCGCAGCCCATAATAACAAGCTCTTGCTTCTGCGAATCTTTGGCGACAATCGCGTTATTGTTAAAGATTTTCTTGATGATCATCCAACTGCCCTCCTTCATCCCGTAATAAGTTATAACTAGGATTAAGACGCTGGACGAAAAAATTTCAGACGGATCACAACATTGCTGATAGAATTTTCGTCATTGCTTCGCACATGAATTAAGCGTTTCCAATATGGGCCGGTTTTACTCATCAACCACTCCGTTTCGTAATATCTATCGCGGGACAGGACACCAGAGTTGGGATTAAAAAAAGGCAAAACCCAAAACATGTCAAGTACATGTCCTGGGTTTTGCCTTTTCAGTAACAATCCCAAAGTCAGAATAACATGAAGTCAGCCGTTTGACAAGAAAAAAGTATGCGCTTTCTTTTTTGGGTGAAATCAATCAGCAAAAGCCACGTTGGAGCAGGCTCCGCTGTGGCTTTTCGTCTATTTTTTACCATACACGATTTTTTTGATGCTGTCGCAGGACAGGCAAAATTGCTCTGCCAACTGCTGAATCGGGATACCTATGGAATATTGCTGGCGAATTTCATTATTCCGGACAGTCAGATATTTTCTGCCGCCCGAGTTCTCGCCCCACTTGGTCCGCAAGCCTTCCGGCTTGGGAACATAGAGCATTCCGCCATGAATATATTTCTGTACTTCCTTAAGCAATTCTTCCGGCAGGACAATATCTGCATTGATATATTTCTTCATAGCTCCGCTCCTTAAAATAAATGAACTTTTTAAGGTAGCAAAGTCTACAGGCTAAACAGCGATTCTCCAACGAGTGATTAGAGCGGTACCATGCTTCCAGCTCTATACAAACAACCGCCGTTGTTCATCATCCATAGACTTTGCATAGAGCAGATCTTTAATCTTATCATCGCAAACCCTCCTTTCCTTATCTAACCTTTACATGGAATAAGTTTCTTCTATTGTAGCATCAATGGGTAGGAGAACAAAATCTCTTGTCCAAGAGAGGGCCAATAACGGTGCCGCTTCCTACTCCTGAGCATGCCGCTCCCAATACCGCTTCCGGTAGTCCTTGGGGCATGTACCGCTGTATTTCTTGAAGGAGGCGCTGAAATAGCTGGTGCTGGAATAACCGGCAAGCATGGAGATATCGGCAAGTCTCAGTTCGTTCTCTTGCAGCAATTGCTCGGCATTGGCCATCCGCAGTTTGGTGACATAATTGCTGAAGGCAACACCTACATGCTGCTTGAAGAGGCCCGGCAGTTCGCTCTCCTGCAGATGAAATTTTTCCGCCAGGGAAGAAATCGTCAACTCATAGTAAAAGTTCTCCTCCACATATTTTCTGACTGCCTCGGCCATCTGCGGACCGCTGGAGCAGCGGACCTTCTTCACTTCCTCCATAACAAGCTGCGCAAGCTCTTCAATCTGCCTCCGTATCCCTTCACAGGACTGTTCACCGGCGATGGTCTTCTGGCAGTTCCACAAATATTTCTGCAAGGCGGAGCCGCGGGGCTCGAACTTTCTGGCAATGGAGTGGAGCAGGAGCAGCAGCCGCAACCCCAGCAAGGTAAAATGTGATAGCGGCGCCTCTTCATGGCTGCTGAACATGGCATCGAGCTGCTGGCTCAAGGCGACCGCATCGAGATTTTCAATCGCCTGCGTAAGGTTCCGCTCCATCTCCGGGGTGAAGGCCTGATTTAGCTCCGGCATATCCCTGTCCTTGGAGACGGCATTCCGGCTCCAGGACAGCATGCAGGAGGCAAAACCGTTCTTCCGCCGCTTAAGTCCCTTCACTTCCCCGCCGGTCCCCGTTACACACTCAAGCTTCAGGCAGCTTGCGATGTTCCGCTGCAGCTCCTCTACGAACAACTGCGATTTCCGGGCATGCTTCGGCCCCTGCTTCTTAATGACGAGGAAAACCATCATCGCAGGATTGGTAGCATCGCCGAATGGATAGATCCCTTTCCAGTGGCCGGCCGTCTCCCGGCACAGCATTTGAAAAACGAGCTGGAGCAATTCCCGGCGCTTCTGCCGGTTCGCTATTCTTCCTGCCGGCAGCTTCATCTCCACAGCCGCAAATTGCAGCCGTAGATCATCCTCCGTCAGCGGAGCCAACTGTAGCTGCTGCAGCCGCTTCTTCATAGCCGCCAGGCTATAGCATTCATCCTTGATCATTTGCTGCAGAAAGCTCTCCTGCATCTGCCGCAAATGGCCACTCTTTCCGCTTGGCGCCTCCGGGACAATCCGCAGGCCCGCAGTCTCCCGATAGATTGTGGCTGTAATACTGTTACGGCTGCCCTTCTTGTCAGCCACCTGCATAATTTCAAACATTGATGTCCATACCTCCAGCAACTGAAGTCTTTGCTATCAGTATGGGCAAAAAAACTAAAATAACCCCTCAAACCTCCACGACAGGTTACTCCAGCTGGATTTGATCTCAACTCACACGCAATTTCTATAAAAAGAAAATAATTGTATTCGCTCACTTAATTGCAGATATAGGGATATATGTTTAGACATTCCTTGTTAAGTTTTGTAAGTTAAGATTCTAAAATAAAACTAGGGAGTGTTACTTTTTGAAGAAAAAAATATTTACTTTATTTTGTCTCCTCATATTACTTATTACTGCTCATCCAAGTGAAATCTTCGCATCCACATCAGGAACATGGGTTGATAAATCTCCCATACCAACTCCTCGTGCAGCCCATGCAGTTGCTTCTCTTGATGATAAAATATATGTTATCGGCGGTCATGGATATAACAGCAATGTCATTTTAAAAACTGTAGAACAATACTCGCCGTTAACAAATTCTTGGAAAAGTGTCTCAAGCATGAACTACGCAAGGTATAAGCCAAGTGTTGTAGTATTTGATGGTAAGCTCTATGTGTTTGGAGGAGCATCGACTACTAACTCTACTACTTATGTGGATCAAATCGAAGTTTACGACCCCATTACAGATAAGTGGACTATAAAGACATGGATGCCAAATCCAAGATTAGATATGCAAGCTTTTGAGGTAAACAATAAAATCTATTTAATAGGTGGCATATCAGGGTCGGGTATACATAGTACAATAGTTGAAGAATATGACCCTATATCAAATACTTGGAAAACAAAAGCTAGTATACCATCGCCTCGACAAAGTGGTGGAGGTGTAGTTATGAATGGGGAAATTTATATTATGGGCGGAACGTATAACGGTTGGAATACCTCCATTTTGAAATATAATCCTATTTCAGATTCTTGGAGCAGCAAGCAAGATATGCCTTTTCGTAGATCAGCATTTGGTATAAGTACATTTAATAATAAAATTTTTATTTTTGGAGGATCTGATCCGAACACTACTCCACAAACAATTTCAGAAGTCCAAGTTTATGATCCGACATTAGAAACTTGGGAATTAGGCCCCAAATTGTTAGAGCCCAGAAATTCTGCAAAATCAATATTGTATAACGGAGATATATACTTAATCGGCGGTGGGAATCTCAATGGAGCAACAGGACTTAATCAAGTATTAAAATTTGATACTCAACATAAAGAGTTTTTACTAAGTGGAGTGGCTCAAGATTCAAAAAATATATTAAATTGGTCGAATCTCGATAATGGAATGAGCTATGAATTGAAACGTTCCTTGAAATCAGGTGGGCCTTACGAGACCATAAATGTTACTAAAAGTACTTATTTTTCAGACAAAAGTATTAAACCAAATCAAAATTATTACTATATAGTGACTGCCACCGATGTTAATGGATCAATTAGAAACTCAAACGAGATTGCTCTAACATCTCAAGGTGAATCAAATGACGGTAACGCTATACTTACAATCACCCTGACAAATGGTACACAAAAAGAGTATGATCTTAGTATGAATGAAATAAATGAATTTTTGAACTGGTATGATGCTAAAGATTCAGGAACAGGTCCTTCAAAATTTGCGATTAACAAACATGAGAACAACAAAGGGCCATTCAGTAAGCGTACTGAATACGTGATATTTGATAAGATTCTTACCTTTGAAGTAAGTCAGTACACTACAGAATAGAACACTTACGCCCCGCTTGCCATATATGGAGCGGGGCGTATTTTATTCCTATTAGATATATAACGATTCACTCACCTAATTGTAAATAGGTAAAAAAAGAACCCCGCCAACAACCGGCGGGGCCAAAGAATATATTAAAGGGGGGTTATGGGATTAATATATACCCCCAAGCTTAAAACCAGATGAACGCAGCCTAAAGATTGCATTAAGCGGCTTAGATTTTGAATTTTTCTACCAAGGTTTGCAGCTCTTTGGCGCTTTGGGTATTTTCGTCGGCCATCGTGGCTTCATGGAAGGTCTTCTCCACAATATCCGCCGTTTTCACAGCTATATCTTGCACACCGACGGCTCCTTCGTTGATCGTGGCCGCTACCTCATTCACTGCAGTGGCAATACCGGATATCGTCTCGTTCAGATGGTCCGCCGCCTCTTCAAACTGGTTCATCAGCTCGTTGATTGTCGAAGCGTCGCTGTTATACTGCTGGCTGACCTCCGTCAGACGTTCGAAGTCACTCAGAACATTGTGATCAATAAAGCCAAGCAGCGCCTCGGACTGTTCCTTCATTTGCTCAACGGAAGAGTAGACATTCTTGACGACGTCCTGAATACCTGCCGCCGTCTCGGAGGATCTCTCCGCCAGCTTGCGGATTTCACCAGCCACTACCGCAAAACCTCGACCCGTTTCTCCTGCCCGCGCCGCCTCAATCGCCGCATTAAGTGCGAGCAGATTGGTCTGGCTGGTGATGGAGAGAATCGTGTCGGCCAAGGTGTTAATTTCATTGATCGCGCCTGACTGCTCGATAGCCTGCTCCATTTCCACACGTACCGATTCGTAGATTCGCTTAGCGTTGTCCGTAGACTGGGTAGCATCATGCTGCAGCACCAGTGCCCGTTCTATGATCTGCCCGGACACACCCGCTCCCTCCTTGACCCGGCTGGAGATCACGCGAACATTGTTCTCGATTTCATGAATTGCCGCTGTCATTTCCTCCGTTGATGCCGCCGTCTCCTCCATGCCTGCCGATAGCTGCTCTGTAGTCGCCGAATTATCGTGTGCGTTCTCCCGGACGTCAACAGAGAGCTTTTCCAGTGTCACCGCATTGTCCAGCACCTTGGAGGAGATCGTTAACAAGCTTCCTGCCGTCTCCCTCAGCACCGCGCGGGTATGGAACATGGCTTTGGCGATGGTTCCGGTCTCGTCCTTGTTCTTCAAGAGATACTCATATTGCGAGTCGTATTTCAGATCCAGCTCTGCCGTGCGGTTGATCATCTCCGTCAGCTTAATGATCGGCGAAGAGATGCGTGTAGCAACCATAATCCCGATCACCAAGGTCAACAGCAGGCTGCCCAGCCCCAGCAGAATGATATAATTTGTCATGCTGTGAACCGGCTCCATAACCTCATCAATATCCCCGGTCAGTACCAGCGTCCATCTCGTCTCCGGCAGAACGGTATAGGCGGCTTTTTTCTCCGTTCCTCTATAATTATACTCAACATTGCCGTCAGCAACCGTCTCTCCGGCTTTCACCCGTTCCACGACAGCTTTGATCTGGGCATTCTCCACCGGAGAACCAATCTTCTTTTCATCTGGAGAATAGATTATATTCCCTGTCTCATCCACCAGATAGGCGTACGAGGAAGGGGCGTTCGCCACCTTGGCGTCAGCCAAATATTTGATAATGCTGTTCGCGTTGACAGCCGAAGCCACGAAGCCAATCATCTTGCCATTGCTTGTCACAGGATGAGCAAATACCAGCACATACGCACCTGTGGATTTGGATTTTAATGTTTCGCTGATCACAGGCTGCTTGGTCTTGAGCACATTTTTCGTATAGTTTCTCTCGCTGAAGTCTGTCCCCACCAGCTTGACATCGCTATCTGCCACGCCAACCCCTTTCATATCTAGTACTAACATATGTTCCAGATTGCCCGCATCTTTGACCAGTCCCTGAAGCTTGGCATTAATCTTAACCTGAAGCGCGTCTCCGCTAGTTATTCCGCCTTTACCGGCCTTTAGCAGCAGCTCAGCAATTTCCGTATCATCGGCGACAATCGCCATGCTCCGCTTCTCTTTGTCAATCATCGCACCAATGGTCTGCGCTTTGTTCGTATTGACCTGCTTCATTGAGGTTTCAGTTAGATCCAGGATAGTGCCTGTAGATTTGCTATACGTAAAAATCCCCATTAATGCCGTAGAAATAAATACAACTGCGATCAGCATAACCGACAGCTTCATCCGAATCTTCATCTTCTCCTACATCCTCCCGCCATGATCTCTCTAGGCATCCTTAGTTTTTTATAAACACTGTTACATTTGTTACAATTATTATCGGATTTACCTGTCAAGCAGTGAAGATGTCGTAGGGAAATTCGTAGGATTATATCGGATTTTGTCGAAATTTCAGATTTTATCTAAAATCAAGGGACATAAACAAGATCAGATTAGGCCATGCTGTTGGCAATGCCCACAACGACCCAGGAAAGAATCAGAATCACATTCCCCCATAGCAGCAGTTTCTTGGGCGCGGCAAACCCTTTCCATTCCCCGTCCTTAAGGCCCCACGCGTTGCTGATGATCAAGGACAATCCGTTAAAAGCCAGCCAGCCGACTACAGCGCCCAGCGGTCCGAGAAGCGCCGTTGCTTTGGCATAAAAGCCTAGCGCCAAATACCAGATAGCCGCGGTCAGCAGGGCTTTGCCATACGCAGTGCCTGCACCCTTGGCGATGTAGTCCCGATATGTGCCGTTCTTGATCAGCAGAATGACCGCATAGACAAAGTTGGCGACAAAGCCGCCCGACAGGGTTATTACCCAGGAAATGAGGCTAGCGCTGATTTTGGCCGTGCCAGCGGCAACAGCTATGTCTGCGGTCTGGCTCGCATAGGAGAACCCGATATTCATTGCTGCTGAGCCCAGTCCGGCTACAGAAGCTATGATCAGACCTTTGGTTAGATTGCTGCCGGTGCCGCTTCCCTGGCCGGAGGCAGTGATGATCTTTTCTTTTAACAATCCGGCCTTGGTAATTACAACTACACCTGTAAGCATAATCGCCGTACCAATTAGAAGCACTGTAAAAGAGCCTGCCGCCGGAATATTGCCGAAGATAAACAGCGGAATCAGCGACCCCAGTGATGCCGATATCCCCATGTTCACTCCGTATGTAAGAGAAACACCGATCGAGTCGATGGCTTTGCCGAACATAATGGAGCTGATGCCCCACAGAAAGCCGCAAAAAGAAGCCGTCCAGAGCACATCTGAAGGCGTCTGCCGGATATAGCTGAAGAAATCAGGCACTTCAATCCAGGTCCACAAGGCCGGAATGATCAGAATCCCCACCAAAGAGAAAATCGCCCAAAAGGCTTCCCAGGAGAACGGCTGGTATTTCTTCATCCCCAGTCCAAAGCTGCCCTGAAAGCAGCAAGCAAGCAATAACAGCAAAAATCCGTAAATCATTACAAATCCTCCTAGCCATCTAGTCATTGTCTAAATCTCTATTTATATAGATTGAGCTTGTGTTTTTTTATTGTGGGGTTTGGCCGTGACTGCGGAGAATGTTTGGACTTCCAGCCGCTGTTGTCTCCAGATGTTTTTGATTATACCGTTGTACGGATAACATCCGGAGACAAAGGCGGTCGCTACCGCTCTTCCAGTTCCAAACTTCCCCTCCGCCACTTCTCCCCTTGTTGTTAATTTTTCAAGTTCAATCTATCTTGCTAGTTTAACTCTGCATTATTAACCTGCACATGGTGATGATTATACATGAAAACTTTCAATTTGGGATGAAAATATGTCAGAAAAATAGACCGCAGCGGTTAGGCTGCGGTCCTGTTCAGCAGAAGTTTCTGCCGCCGATATGCTAATCTTCTTGCGGGAACAAAGCGGTAAGCGCAGGACAAGGCTGCTTCTCAAGGAATTTCGAGAGCGGTGCAGGCATGTTGGTGTAAATATCTTTTAGCGAGGTGCCGTTATAGATATTGCCGATGATGACCGGATGACACAGCTCGGAGATCAGGATATCGCCGTTGCCGTGCAGATGAAGCTGCTTCTTGCCTTCAATGCAATGCGGGAAATAGACTCCAGGCTGCTCCTGGAAGCCAAGCTTCTCCATAAAGCGGTCCATGCAGGTGAAGTAGAGCGTTGCATCCTCTTTTTTGTTCGCAATCAGCTCACTTACGGCATTCTTCAGTTGTTCGCGGGCAGCGATCGCTTTCCAGCCGGTATGGCCCATAATGATGCTGTTCTGAATCTCATGGGTCCGCACACCCATCGCATAGACATGCTCGCTGATTTCCTGCATGTTATCCTGGGTTTCGCTGAACAGAAGCGTCTCCAGCACGACATCCACGCTTGTTTTGGCGAACATCGTAATGTTCTCTCTGATTTTGTCATAGATGCTGGTATGAATATTATAATAGCGCGAGAAGGCCTCGGCATTCGTAAAATTGAAAGAAATATGAATCGTGGTCAGTCCCGCAGCTTCTAGTTGCTCAATCCGCTCGGCGTTCAGCAGGCTGGCGTTGGAGTTGAGCTGGGTCTGAATGCCCCGGGATTTACAGTAGGCTACAATTTCTACACAGTCCTCAAATTTAAGAGTCACTTCGCCGCCGGAGAGACGAACCCGCTTCAGATTAGGCAAATCCTCCAGAATGCGGATCACCTCTTTGCCTTTGATGCTCTGGCCGTCATTTCTGTTATATGCACAGCAGTAATCGCAGCGGAAATTACAGTTCGAGGTAACCCCGACCTCCAGCCCTTCCAGGTCATAAGTCAGCGGTTTGTCCAGCTCCAGTGATTTATATTTTATACTCATGCTCTAGTAGTCCTCCTGAAAAATGAAATTGTCTGATTAATGGGTAACCTTATAAATTATAAAGGGTTGCGGCCCAGGTTAATGTGACATTTGTTGTTATGCACCCCTCAGCCCAATTCCTGGTTGCACTTTTGCGGCTCAGGTAGTAACCTGTTGCTGAATCATTTATGTATTTTTATCAGAAAGAAGGGACAGATATGAACATCCGCTTCAACTGTTTTCCCGGAGGAGTCTTCAAAGCGCTTACACTGAGCTACGATGACGGCACCCTCCATGACATCCGGCTGGTCTCCATCTTGAATACATACGGGATCAAAGCCACCTTCCACTTAAATTCCGGCATACTGGACCAGGAAGGATATGTCTCTGCCAAAGAGGTTAAGTCGCTCTATGCAGGGCATGAGATTTCAGTACACACCGTATCCCATCCCTTCCTGGATGAGTTGCCGAAAGAGGCTATCATTCATGAAGTGCTGGATGACCGGCGGGCGCTGGAGCACTTAAGCGGCTATCCGGTGCGCGGCATGTCCTATCCTTACGGCAGCTACAGTGAAGAAGTCACTAAGCTCCTGCCTGCTCTCGGGATCGAATACTCCCGGACTGTCCATTCCACCGGTTCTTTTGCCATGCCGCAGCATCCGCTGGAGTGGAATCCTACCTGCCATCACAACGCCATGCTGAAGGCCGGCGAGCAGCTGATCGCCTTGACGGGGGATATGCCCTGGAAAAGAAAGCTGTCACTCCTGTACGTATGGGGACACAGCTATGAATTTGAGAATCATGGCAACTGGCATGAGATAGAGAGCTTTTGCCGCATGATGTCTGCGCAGAAGGATATCTGGTTCGCCACCAATATGGAGATTATTGACTATCAGAATGCCCTCGGCAGGCTGCAATTCTCGGCAGACCGTTCCATTGTCCACAATCCGAGCGCCATCTCTGTCTGGATCACAGTGGATCAGTCACCGGTTGAGATCAAGCCGGGCGAGCTGAAGGAACTGGTATAGAATGATATATTTAGAGACAGCAAGATTGCGATTACGCGACTGGGACGAAACGGACTTAGAGCCATTTAGCCGGCTAAATGCAGACGAAGAGGTTATGACGTATTTTCCTAAAACCTTATCAACCGAAGAAACAAATGTGTTCTATAAATCAATTGTAACCGAGTTTAAAGAATGTGGGTTTGGGTTATATGCCGTAGAAGTAAAAGAAAGTAAAGAGTTTATAGGGTTTATTGGATTTCATAAGCCAACATTCGAGGCTGATTTTACACCTTGTATAGAAATTGGATGGCGGCTGAAAAAAGAGGCTTGGGGAAAAGGATATGCAACTGAGGGAGCAAAAGCTTGTTTACAATATGGCTTTAACAAATTGGGATTAACTGACGTCTATAGTTTTACAGCCGAAATTAATACCCCTTCGAAAAACGTAATGACAAAAATTGGGATGAGCTTTGTTAAAACCTTCAATCACCCGAAAGTTGAGAAAAGCAGTCCTTTAAACAAACATGTTTTATTTCATATAAATCAAAATGATTTATCATAGCTATAAAAGGCTGCCAAATACGGCAGCCTTCTCTGTGTCTTTTTATTCAAAATTATAACTCTATCGATTCTCCCATTTGGCTCAATACCGGCTGTCCGATCAGACCCAGACGCCAGACCGCAATACCCTTAAGGCCATAACGTTTGGCCAGCCCGATCTTCGCGTTGACGGAGCTCTCATTCTCGCTGTAAACCGAGATGCCGAGAATCAGCTTGTCCTTGCTGACCTGCTGCAGGGCAAGACGGATGGATTCATCGACTTTGTTCATCGGCTCCGGTCCGGTCTCACCCTCATAAGCGTAGGCCATAATCACCAGATCGTCGGCGATAGAGCCCAGCGTCTTGTAATCGTACCCCTTATAGGAGCTATTAAGCGGATGGAGAATGACGGTAAGCTTCAGATTTGCAGCCCGTGCTTTGACGGCAAGATTCTTGACAAAAGTATTATACTGGCTCTGCACCAGCTTCTTGTCCCCGGTCATGCCTAACCCTTCCAGATCAAGGGCAATACCCTGAAATCCCTTCTGCGATGCGGTATCGACGATGCCGGCGATGGTCTTCTGCTGAAGCTGCAGATCCTCGACATTTTTGGTCAGCTCCAGCTCCTTGTCCCCGGAGTAGACCATCAGATAAGGGGCTGTGCCTCCGGCTGCGGCATTCTGGACAATGGATTCCGGCGTAACCTCACCAGCAGCCTGCGGCCATCTGAATTCAGTGCCGGATGTAGTATATTGTCCGGTTCGGTCAATCCGGCTCCAGCCAAAAGCAACCGCATCGAAATTCGGGATCAGCGAAACCTCACTGTACGCTCCCTGTGCATAGAAGCCCAGCGTATAAATGTCCTTCTTCGGCGAGGTGATGGATACCGTCTTGGTAGACTGATTCCAGGACACACCTGCGCCGAACTGCTGGCCGAAGAAGCTGAGCGGAATCATCGTCGTGCCTCTGACATTCTGCGGCGGGACAGCCAGCTTCACGGCTGCGCCGTTCACCGATGCATTTGTACTGCCCAAGGTAAGTATGACTTTCTTGGCGCCTGAAGCGTCGGTATTCGTCGCGGTGATTTGCTTGGCCGTCTGATTCCATTCTACTTTTACACCAAGTGCTTCGGATATGGCCCGGAACGGCACCATCGTGGTTCCGCTCATCACTGCCGGTTCTACCGGAAATGGCAGCGGGTAGCCGTCCAGCACAATACTGACGCCGCCTGCTGCGGCCTGTGCTCCGGTGGCCGGAAGAGCCGAGAAGCCTGCTGCTGAAATTGCTGCGCATAATACTATCTTGGCAAAACGTTTCATGCTTCGATTCTCCATTCTGTAGGATAAGATCAATAATCTCTCAACCATATACCTCTATCATTTTACCAAACTAGATATTATTAGCAAATTAATAGATTGTCACAATTGAGCAATCCCTTTCTATCCTCCAGCCTGGCATTTTACATGAACGCGCTCAAAAAGACTCCAACCGCCCGCTCGGCATCCACATCCACAGCTACCTCAACGAACTCGCCAATCTTGGGCTGTGCCCGCAGATCCGCAACCACCATACCCGCAGTATGTTCTCCCTGATGCTCCACACGGACCTTCATTTGCCGCCAGGTCAGCAGATCAGGCTGCAGTGCGGCCATCAGCGCGAGCGGATCATGCAGGGGTGCACTGTTAATAAGGTAATTTGCTTCGCGGTAGAATTTAAAATAATGCACCAGCGACTGGTCCATGAATTCGATAACTTCCTTGCAGTCTTCCCGTCCAAAACGCTTGAGAAGCTCCAGATGCTCTGAAGTAATACGCGTCTTAAGCGTAACGTCCAGGCCGACCATCAGCACAGGCAGTCCAGAGGTGAACACCCGGTCAGCCGCCTCCGGATCGCCCCAAATATTGGCCTCTGCTACCGGGGTTACATTGCCGGGCTTAAAGATCGTACCGCCCATGACGGCTACCTTTTTGAGCTTTCCGGTCAGCGCCGGGTCCAGGTCGAGCGCCAGCGACAAATTGGTCAACCGGCCGAGCGTAACCAGCACAATCTCCCCGGGCTGCTCATTCGCCAGCCGCACGATAAATTCAGCCGCCGTCTCGCTGACCGGACGCTGGCTTGACGGTGGCAACTGAACGCCACCAATGCCATTCTCACCGTGCACATGGGTCGAGAAGCCCGTAAGCTCACGGACTAGCGCTTTTGAGGCGCCGATGGCGACCGGGATCTCATACCCCGGATTAGCCAGCGCCAGCAGCCGCAGTGTATTGTCAGCCGCCTGTGCGACATCAATATTGCCAAAAACCGTTGTAATACCTTCCACAACAACGCCCGGAGCACGTAAAGCGTACAGAATGGCCAGGGCGTCGTCAATGCCGGTATCGCAATCAATTATTATTCGGGTTGCTGCCATCTATATGTTCTCCACTCCTCGGAACTCTTACTTCACTGCATAAGGGGCAGCGGCCTTACAGAAACGCTCCAGCGCTTCCGTCAGAACGGATCTCGGGCAGGCCAGATTGATCCGCAGATGGCCTTGTCCCTCTGTACCGAAGACGGAGCCCTCGTTAAAAGCTACTTTGGCCTCGCGGTACATCAGCTTTTTCAATCCATCGCTATCTAGTCCCAGTGCCCGGCAATCCACCCACAGCAGGTAGGTGGCCTGAGGTTTCATCGGCGTTACCTGTGGCAGATGCTCTGCCAAATAGCCAAGGGCATACTCGGCATTTCCGCTGATATGCTGTGTAAGCTCGTCCAGCCACTCTTCACCTTCATTGTAGGCTGCCTCCACGGCTTCCGCTGCAAAAAAAGCAGCCATGTGCAGGCTCAGCGCCTTCAGCTTCAGATCGAATTTACGCTTCAAGGCCGGATTTGAGGTAACGATATAGGAGGTTTGCAGTCCGGGCAGATTGAAGGTTTTGGTAGCCGCAAGCGTCGTCAATGTAATATCCGACAGCTCCTCTGACAAGGAGGCGAACGGAATGTGCTTATGTCCCGGCATTATCATATCGCAATGGATTTCATCCGAGATGACAGTTACACCGTACCGCAGGCATAAATCTCCCAGCCGCAGCAGCTCTTCCCGCTCCCACACTCTGCCGCCCGGATTATGCGGATTGCACAGCAGCAGCAGCTTGGCTCCGCCGATCATCAGCTCCTCGAGCTGGGCATAGTCCATAACATACCGGCCCTCTTCCAGAATCAGCGGATTGATAGCCACCTTGCGGTCATTCATCCGAATGACATCATAGAAAGGATAATATACCGGAGACTGCAGAATCACCTGATCTCCCGGCTTGCTGAACAGCTCGACTGAAAGGCTTAGCGAGGTGACAATCCCCGGCGAATCGCTGATCCATTCCTTTTGAATATCCCAATCATGGCGTCTGCGGTACCAATCCTTAATGGCTTCCTTGTAGGATTCACTCGCAATACTATAGCCGTAAATGCCTTCCTGCACCCGGCGCAGAATGGCCTCCTTCACAGCGGGCGGGCTTTCAAAATCCATATCCGCTACCCAAAGCGGCAGAATATCCTTGTTCCCGAACAGCTTCTCGGACTGGTCCCATTTGTAAGAGCGGGTATTGCGGCGGTCAATGACACGGTTAAAATCATACTTCAACTAAATTCACCCATCCTTTCTGCTTGTTCAATTATTGTATCACGGGGAGACGCTTCCGGCATCCTTCTTGAGCGGCTTCAGCACGCCATTTCAAAAAAGCAGCGCCCCAAGGCGCCGCTCCAATTGATTTTATTTTTTTGCCTGCCCAATCGCCGTGCTCACCTGCTTCAGAATTTCCGCCATGGATGCAGGATCGTTTACATCATAATCATCTATGTTCAGCCGCAGCACCGGACAGGCGCTGAATTCATTGATCCACTGCGAGTAACGCCCGTGCATGTGCTCCCAGTAGGACACATCGGTCTGAATTTCCATCTCGCGTCCGCGTTCTTTGATCCGGGTGAGGATCGACGGCAGGCTGCCTTCAATATAGATCAGCACATCGGGATGAGGAAAATACGGCGTCATAACCATAGCCTCGTACAGACTGGTGTAGGTCTCATAGTCCGTTTTGGACATGGTACCTTGATCGGCATGCATTTTAGCGAAAATACCGGTGTCCTCATAGATCGAACGGTCCTGCACAAAACCGCCGCCCAGCTCAAACATCTTCTTCTGCTCCTTAAAACGTTCGGCCAGGAAGTAGATTTGCAGATGGAAGCTCCAGCGTTCGAAATCGTGATAGAATTTTTCCAAATACGGGTTGTGGTCCACCTGCTCCAGCGAAGTCTGGAAATCCAGGCGCTCCGCCAGAGCCGCGGTCAGCGTCGATTTACCGACCCCCACCGTTCCGGCTACAGTGATAATTGCGTTATCCGGGATGTTGTATGAGTTCATTTCATAAGCTCCTTTAGGTGTGCGGCGATTGCGGTAAAGTCTTCTACGTTCTCCACAAAATCAACCTGATTTCCATCAATGGTGACAATCCGGGTAGACGGCTCAGTGAGGGCGAGCGAGGCCATCGCCTCGTCATAATCCTCAATCAGTTGCTGCAGATATGCTGGCGCAATATCTTCTTCAAAAGTACGTCCGCGCTTGGCAATTCTCTTCAGCAGAGTGTCCAGATCCGCACGGATGTAGAGGATAATGTCCGGCTTCGGCAGATCATCGGTCAGCACATGATAAATCTCCCGGTACTTCTCACGTTTCGTTCCCTTCAGTGTACGCTCGCCAAAGATCAGATTCTTATAAATATGATAATCCGAGATGACCGGCTCCCCTTTATCTATGTACCGGTTCACGGTATCCTCAAGCTGCTTGTAGCGGTTGCAGAGAAAAAACATTTCCAGCTGAAAGCTCCAGTCGTCCATATTCTGATAGAACTTGTCCAGAAAAGGATTCTCGTCCACGATTTCTTTGATTACCGGAAGCTTAAGCTCCTCCGCCAGCATGGTGGCGAGTGTTGTTTTGCCGGCTCCGATGGGGCCTTCCACTGCAATAAAAGGTGCATGTTCCATTAATGCTGATATCCTCCTCAAAATAAAAAACAGACTAAACTATTGTATCACACGCCAACCGCCTATGAATGCTTAAATTTATAGAAACTTTTAAGTATCACTCCGCGTCTAAATAATAGAAAAAAAATACAGAGAAGAGGGATTGTTGTATGAAAAAATGGACGAAGCAGTTCGGTATAATGCTCAGTCTGACCGCTGCCTTAACAGTATCCGGAACAGCAGCCGGGGCAGCACCGGACACCTCCGCCCCTTCAAGGATAGCCTCCTATGGCGCGGATTATTTGATCAAAACAGACGGTAGCCTGTGGGTCTGGGGAGGCAACCGGTCCGTCCCTACTCAGGTCGCTGCTTTACAGGAAGTTGAAGCTACCTTCAATTCGCAGGCCGGTTCCTTTGCTGTGAAGAAAGACCGCTCTGTATGGAAGCTGGAGACCTCACCAACCACCCTGGTAACGACAGCGACTCCAGTTAAAGAACCGGGAACGCTGAAGCAGCTTTTCTCCCTCAGCAGCCGAACGGTTGCGGTGTCGGATGATGGTGCGCTGTACAGCTCGATTCGGTCCTATGATGATCAGACTGCCAGGTCCTCCGATTCCGCGTTTACCCGGGACTCCGGGATAGACAATGTGGCTGCTGTAGACGGTTATTATGAGTCCAACAAATCCAAGCAGCACTGGCAGCGCTTCCTTTTCCTGAAGAAAGATGGGACGGTCTGGACGACTTTTGATGATTTTGCCACGTTCACACCGGTTCCAGGGCTTACGGATGTCACTAATCTTCAGCAGAACTATGCGCTGCGAAAAGACGGGACGGTCTGGACTTGGCCGATACAGAACGAATACGAGCCGGAGACTCTCGGTGATCCTTCTGTGGTAACTCCTGCCGCCATGTCCTCCTTGCCTAATATCCGCTCAATCCGCAACAACGGAAATTCCGTGCTGGCTATAGATGGACAGTCAAATTTATGGTTCTGGGGCGCGACCATTACGGGGGTCTCCGACGGAACAACCTATCATCAGCAGGCCGTACCGGTTCGCTTCACAGCGATAAAGAATGTAACCGATGCATATATTGTGGAGCGCTCCATCGTGGCCCTGACTTCAGGGGGAAAAGTGTATGCGGCGTCCATAGATGGTGAATCTATGACTCCAAACGCTGAATTTGGTCTTCTGGCTTCAGACATCACGTCGATTCAGGCCGGTGGACGCCACGTCATTATGCAAAAAACAGACGGCACCCTCTGGGGCTGGGGGATCAACAAAAATGCCCAACTCGGCAATGGAGAGTATGAGTTCAACTATCCCGCACCTGTAGCCATGCAGAAACCGATTGCCATCACTCTGAACGGCGAGAACGTCAGCCTGACGAATGGCGTGATCACCCGTAATGGCCAGAACTTTATCCCGCTGCGTTCCCTGTTCGACAAGCTGGGAGCAACAGTGGCCTATAAAGAGGATATCAAAACTGTACCTGCCGGCAAAGACAAACCCGGCGGCATGATCAGCACGGTGGATAAAAAGGTAACCATTACCCGGAACGCCGCTGACAAGCCGGCGCTGTCCATTACAATCAACACGGTAACCGGGGCAACCACCGTCAACGATAAAAGTGTAACGTTGCCTACACCTCCCTTTATTGTATCAGGCACGGTATACCTGCCTTTGCGGTTTATCAGCGAGCAGCTTGGCGCTTCAGTCAATTGGCTTCCGCAGCAGGAGACTATTGCCATTACTATGAAATAGACAGGAACGGCCGGCCTCCACATCATGTAGAGACCGGCCGTATTTGTGACGTATGTGTAAAGATCGCGCGGAGGCGCGAACAAGATAAATGTATTTCATGCAGCTATCCGATGCTGAAACAGCCAATTTCTTGACTTATTTGTATTTTGTACAGTTATAAATCGGACTTTGCGGATTTACAGCTTCCTGTGGCGTTTTTTATTGTACGGAATACAGCTAACTTCATAATCACCCGCAAAAGTGAGCTTTTAGCTGCACAGAATACAATTATCCCAGAACTCCTGTTATCCAGGTAGTTCGGGCAAGATTTACTTGGCGAACCAAACCACAAACTCACAGCTTGAGCGGCCTTAAGATCAGAGCTTCTCTCCGAACCCGGAAGCTTTGGCCTTTTTGAAGTCCTCCAGACGGCGGCGCAGTCCGGTCAGCCATTCCGGCTCATGCTCCCACTTCTCCGCAGTGGAGTACAGGGTGCGGGCATACCCGTACAAATTGGCAAAACGTCTGCATGCCGCAGAGGAAGGACCACCCGCAGGCAGCGGATACCGGCTGCCATAGCCGTCCATAAAACACTGTTTCTTATGATCCAGCTCCTCGGGCGTAACTGCTTCCTCCAGACTGTCCAGCGTCTGCTCAATATCTACCGCATACCAGTGATACATGGCATCATCGAAATCAATGACGTTGACCGCATCCCCCGCCTCGTCATAAAAGACATTGTCCAGCTCAAAATCATAATGAATCAGTCCATAATTGGCTTCGGTAATCGGCAAGGTATGAAAGTACTCCGCAAGCAGCTCTGTCTCCGCCATCGCCGCCGTCTCTCCGGGGTATCCGCTCAGTACCTGCCGAATCCAATCCAGCACCCCGCTATGTGTCCATCGTGCATTCTGAACAGGACTGTACTCACTGGATAGACGATGAAGCTCGCCCAAGGCTTGACCGTAACGGAATACGGTCTTGTCATCCATAAATACATTATCCATCCGAACTCCGGCCACGCGCTTGAACACCGCCGCATAATAAGCGCCCCAGGGCGTCTGCGCCTCTATTAGCTCGTCCCCTCCCCGGGAAGGCACAGCTTCAAGCACTCCATACCCTCGGTCTCGAAGATAAGCGATAAATTCCAGCTCTGCCAGGAGATTGCTCTTTGACTTCTCCGCCTGCGGGGCGAATCTCAGAAGCTGATTGTTCCCACCACATTCAAACGGATAAATCGCATTGGACGATATCCTATAATACTGAAACAAATGCAGCGACTCCCGGTCAAACTCCCAGTTCCCCAGCAGCATTTCCGCCAAATCCACATTATTGAACAAATATTTTAATTTCAACACGCTCTGCAGCAGCTCCTTATAATTTCAAGTTTCGCTCACCTTTACTGCAGCAGTCGTTCTATTAGCCCGGCGTTTCATGCCGATCACTCCCTTCACTTGCAAACTGAATTCAGTTTACCTGAACCCCCGTGCAGGAGCCATGTAATGAATGAATTTAGACATTCTGTACGCAAAAAAGAGGCGTTCCAGCCAGCCTCAACGGCCAGCAGAACGCCCCTTATTGTATAAAATGAACTTAGAAACTGATTAAAAAGGTAGGAGTGCGCAGGGGAAGTTTGGAACTGTAGGAGCGGTAGCGTCCGCCTTTGTCTCCGTATTTCAACCGAAAAGCGGTTCAAATTAAGAAATATGGAGACAACAGCGGCCGGAAGTCCAAACATTCCCCGGAGTTACGACCATAACCTAAAATATCAAACCTCAAGTTCATTTTATATAAACCTTTTTTTAAGACAACCGGCCGCTGAAATCCTTATATTCAAATTCACGGATTACCTTAAGGCCCTCTTCCTCGTTGTAGGAAGCGATGGACGGGAGGTTCACGCCATTGAACATATGGTTTTTGACCATGGAATAATGCGCCATATCGAGGAAGACCAGCTTGTCGCCGTATTTGAGCGGCTCAGGGAACGAATAATCCCCGATAACATCTCCCGCCAGGCAGGTCATGCCGCCAAGTCTGTACGTGTACGGGTATTCGCCCGGCTCTCCGGCACCGATAATGCCCGGACGGTACGGCATCGCCAGCACATCCGGCATATGGCATTCCGCCGAAGTATCGAGAATGGCGATATCCATTCCATTATGCATCGTGTCCAGCACCGTTGCCACCAGGTATCCTGTATTAAGCGCAACAGCTTCGCCCGGCTCCAGGTAAATCTGAACATTATAGGTTTCCTTCATATGCAGGATACACTTAATCAGTGTCTCCAGGTCATAATCCGGACGGGTAATGTGATGTCCGCCGCCGAAGTTGAGCCATTTCATGCCGTGCAGATATTGCCCAAATTTCTCCTCGACTACCTTGAGCGTACGCTCCAGCGTATCCGAGTTCTGCTCGCACATCGTATGGAAATGCAGCCCGTCGATGCCATCCAGCTCTCCAGGGCGGAAGTTCGGCAGCGTTACTCCCATACGGGAGTAGTTGTAGCATGGATCGTACAGCGGCACTTCAATCTCGGAATACTCCGGGTTGACGCGGATGCCGCAACTGATACGCTTGGGCGCATTCTGCACCCGGTCCTTGAACCGGTTCCACTGGTCAAACGAGTTGAACACAATATGGTCCGTGTAGCCAAGCAGCTCGTCGAACTCGCGGTCTACATAAGCCGGTGCATAGACATGCACCTCTTTGCCCATTTCTTCATAGCCGAGTCTCGCTTCGAACAAGGAGCTGGAGGTTACGCCGTGCAGGTATTTGCCGACCAGCGGGTAGAGCGCGTGCATCGAGAAGCCTTTTTGCGCGAGCAGGATCTTAGCACCGGTACGCTCCTGCACGTAGTTCAACGTTTCCAGGTTCTTCTTAAGCAGCCGTTCATCGACTAGATAAGCGGGCGACGGCAGCGTGCTGATATCGATATCTATTTCCTTCATTGCCTTACGTCCTAGTCAAGAAGCGTTGGCGAGAAATCTTCTTGCCAAGGCAGTCCGTATTTGTTCAGTGCATCCATGAATGGGTCCGGGTCGAACTCTTCAACGTTGTATACGCCCGGCTTCTTCCAGATGCCTTTTATAATCATCATCGCTCCGATCATCGCAGGAACGCCCGTAGTGTAGGAAATGGCCTGGGAGCCAACCTCTTTGTAGCATTCTTCGTGATCGCAGACATTGTAGACATAATATGTTTTTGGCTGACCGTCTTTAGTGCCTTGAATAATGCAGCCGATGTTCGTTTTGCCCTTCGTTCTTGGTCCCAGAGAAGCCGGGTCAGGCAGAATTGCCTTCAGGAACTGCAAAGGAATAATCTCCTTGCCTTCATATACAATCGGCTCAATAGAGGTCATGCCCACATTCTCAAGCACCTTCAGGTGAGTCAGGTAGTTCTGCGAGAAGGTCATCCAGAAGCGGATTTTCTTCACGCCCTTGATGTTCACAGCCAGAGATTCAAGCTCCTCATGGTACAGCAGGTAAATATCCTTCGGGCCGATCTCCGGGAGATCGTAGACTTTCTTCTCAGACAGTGGAGCGGTTTCGATCCATTCGCCATTCTCGAAGTAACGTCCGTTGGCGGTGATTTCACGAATATTGATTTCAGGATTGAAGTTGGTCGCAAACGGATAACCGTGGTCGCCCGCGTTCGCGTCAACAATGTCAATCGTGTGGATTTCGTCAAAATAATGCTTCTGCGCATAAGCCGTGAATACGCCGGTTACACCAGGATCGAATCCGCTGCCGAGCAGCGCGGTAATTCCGGCTTTCTCGAATCTTTCTTTGTAGGCCCATTGCCAGGAGTATTCGAATTTCGCAGTATCCTGCGGTTCGTAGTTGGCGGTATCTACATAGTGCACTCCCGTTGCCAGGCAAGCATCCATAATGGTCAGGTCCTGATATGGGAGAGCGACATTAATCACGACATCCGGCTGGAAGCTCTTGATCAGTTCGATTACCTCTTCAGTGTTGTCTGCATCAAGCTGCGCCGTAGAAATCTTCGTCTGGCCTCCGGCCAATTTATCTTTCAGAGCATCACATTTCGCGAGGGTTCTGCTCGCTATGCAGATCTCTTCAAATACATCCGGGTTCTGGCAGCATTTATGAACTACAACGCTTGCTACACCGCCAGCGCCAATAATTAACGCTTTTCCCAAAATTGATTACCTCCTAAAATTACATATTGAAAAATCAACAACGCTGATTATACATAATGCATAGCAATAAATCAATAAAAAACGACAAAAATTGATACCGAGACTGTAAAATCTTCTACTTTTCACGTTAATACTCTGAAACGCATGGAAATGCACTGAAATACTCCGTTTCCCTTCGGTTTCTTCTTCAAATCCATGATGCTGCACAGCCAAAACTAAAATGACTCTTCGAAGATCAGAGCAACTAGACAATTGTACCACAGTAGCGGCCCACTTCATAATATTATTTGAAAAGCTATGAAATGGCTCACCTCTGCTATTGCTCATACCCCTATCATATGGGGGCCGCACCATTATGCCCCATTAGACTTATTATGTGTAACGCAGCTAATCCAATACCCGGCTTGCCCGGAATAACGGCTTTGTTCCTCCCCAATTGGAATTTCGCCAACTAATAATGTAATCGAAGGCTGACTTGGATAGCATGTTGGAATTTCTCCACCTAGAGGTGTGGTGGAACATTAACTCGGGTCGCATGTTGGAATTTCTCCACCTAATTTCGGCGATTTTTGATCATTTCTACGTTATCTGCTTGATTAATCGTACTAATTCCACCTAAATCTAGAAAAATCGCCAAATCCCTCTGATTAAGTGACCTTTTTCCACTTATCTTCACGGAAAGATTAACTAAACGCCCTTACCATGAAGCCCCCTCACCGTCCGCAACTTAGCCACCCCCAAAGTACAACAGCCTCCACTCCCCTATAACAATAGAGAAATGAAGGCTGTTCATTGTGCAGACTTGATAAAAAGTCCACGCAGTGTGTAATCCGCTGTTATTGCCCAAATCCGACCCGGGGACGTTCACGCGGTTTCGTCTCCACGGCTACCGCCCGGATGGAGGTGATGGGAATGTACAGCAATTGATATTCCGTGCGATACTTCACAAACCGTTCGTCAAGCTCCTCTAGTACACCACCTACGACATTCGAGCCGTCCAGAAAATGAATTGTTACCTCTTGCCCAAGCAAAGCTGTCAGCATTTGAATCCGCTCCCCCGCTTAAAGTTTGGTAATCACTTTGTCGATAATACCGTATTCCAGCGCCTCCTGGGCCGACATGAAATAATCCCGGTCCATATCCTTCGCCACCTTGTCAGCCGGCTGTCCGGTGCGCTCCGCGCTGATCTGCACAACCTTTTCCCTGATCTGCAGGATACGTCTCGCGCTGATCGCTATGTCGCTGGCCTGGCCCTGTGCCCCGCCATGCGGCTGATGAATCATAATTTCGCTGTTCGGGAGCGCATAACGTTTGCCTGTAGCCCCGGCCAGCAGCAGCAGTGAGGCGAAAGAAGCTGCAAACCCTGTACAAATCGTACTGACCTGCGGCTTGATTACCTGCATCGTATCATAAATGCCGAAGCCTGCGGTAGTCGAGCCTCCCGGGCTGTTGATGAACATCTGGATATCCTTGTCCGGGTCATCTGCCGCCAGGAACAGCAACTGGGCAATGATGCTGTTCGCCAGCTGATCATCAATCGCCGCACCCACAAATACAATCCGGTCCTTCAGCAGCCGGGAATAAATATCGTAAGAACGCTCGCCTCTGCCGGTTTGTTCAATAACATAAGGAACTATGCTCATATTCATGCCTCCTAGTGAGTTGCATTTGTTTTTTTATACTCTGTAAACGGAGGAAGAGCTGCGAAGGATACGAAGGCCGAAGGATCACAATTGCTGGGGCTGCACCGTATCTTTTACATTGAGCTGATCGTTTATATAATAGAGGCAACAGAAAACTCAGCATAAACAAAAAGGAGATGATCGCAAGTGTCGATCCTTGAACCATACAGCACCGTGAGCCTGATAGACGAGAGCAGCCTATCGCCGCTTCGTGAAGCCCTGCAACGGTATTGCCTGTCGTTGACCCGCTCCCGGGCGGACGCAGAGGATTTGGCCCAGGACACCTGGACCAAAGCGCTTGCTTACGGGAAATTCGCGGCTGCCCCGAATCCCGAAGCGCTGCTGCTGCGGATTGCCAAGAACACCTGGATTGACGGTGTGCGGCGCAAAGCGTCCCTGGGACGCGTGCTGGAGCGCTCATTAGCTTCTTCCAGTCCCGATTCCGGGCAGACACCTGAGAACAGCCTTACCGAAATCGAGCTTGCGTTCCAGGCTCTGATCCGGCATCTATCGCCGCTGCAAAGAACCGTGTTCCTGATGCGTGATGTGCTCGGTTATCCGGCAAGCGAAGCAGCGGAGATTCTCGATACCACTGAAGGAGCGGTCAAAGCTGCGCTGCACCGGGCTCGGTATGCTCTGGAAGCGGTCCGCCGGGAGCTGACAGACCACGAAGGCCCCGCGCTGCCACAGGACATGGATTTCAGAATTCTGCTGCGCGCACTTGCCGCTTCCTATGAGAAAGGCCAGCTTCCCGTCATGCTGGAGCTGCTCCGCCAGGAGACAGCGGCAGAAGTGACGATGGCGGTAAGCAGTACCACCGTGCAGGGACATTTTGGCGGAATCAGCACCATCGCTAACCCGGCTACCGGAACTATGACACAGCTAAGAATGGCGGCATAATGAGGCAGGCTAACCTAATTTTGAGGAGTGTATACGATGAGGAACATACTTGTACTCGGGGGAACCCGTTTTTTTGGCAAAAGATTGGTTGAACGGCTGCTGCAGGACGCAGACACCAAGGTAACTCTTCTTACGCGGGGATTCGCGGAGGACAGCTTTGGCGGTAATGTCCGGCGGCTGAACGCGGACCGGACAGATTCCGAAGCGCTTGCTGAAGCGGTGGGAGCTGCTGTATGGGATGTGGTCTATGACAACATCTGCTATTCGCCGGATGAGGCGGCTGCGGCCAGCCGGATATTCGCGGGCACGGCTAAGCGATATATTCTAACCTCCAGCCTGTCTGTGTATGACCCAAGGCCGGACATTCTGCTTGAGGCTGATTTTGATCCGTTATCCTATCCGCTGCAATTCGGGGCGAGGGAGGATTTCAGTTACCAGGAGGGCAAAAGATTGGCCGAGACGGTTCTTTTGACACAATCGGCTTTTCCAGCCGCTGCGGTCCGGTTTCCGATTGTGCTCGGAACGGATGATTACACGAAGCGGCTGCATTTTCACCTTGAGCATGTCCGCGCGGGCAGACCTGTCGGGATACCGAATCCGGGTGCGGTTATCTCGTTTATCCGCTCCGATGAAGCCGCAGATTTCCTGTACTGGCTGGGGTTCTCACAGCTGACGGGACCCGTGAACGCATGCTCGGACGGCACGCTGGCGATTGGGGAGATCATTTCTGTGATTGAGCAAGAGACAGGCCGACAGGCAGTTGTCGTGAAGGAAACTGCCAGTGCGGATATGTCCCCGTTTGGAATCGAAGAGTCCTGGCATATGGATACAGCAAAAGCCCGCGGGGCGGGCTTTCACTTCCTGAAGCTGGCGGAATGGTTCCCGGAGCTGGTCGCAGCGCTGAATCATTCACTCTCCGGCCGCGGGTAGCTTGCCCGTTGCTTCGGCATCTGACCAGCTAAGAATGGCGGCATAATGAGGCGCAGCAGGGGCAGTCGCCCCCTTGCTGGAATCATTCATTCATCACTTGGTTACAAGCCAAAACAGCCTTGGTCCGATGGAATCCATGACCAAGGCTGTTTATTTGGGTATAAGTCCAGAGAATTAAATAGCTGCGGTTTCCCGCTTCAGCCACTCCAGGTCTCCAGCACTCAGCATGCCGGTGCCGCTCAGGCGGTCATATACTTCCTGGTGGTACAGGTTAAGCCAGCTGCGCTCCGAATCAGTTAGCAGGGAGGGAAGAATCGCTTCCCGGTCAATCGGCAGATAGCAAAGCTCCTCGAACCGGAAGAAGGTGCCGAACTCGGTAGTTTCATCCTCCACCACCAGCAGGGTATTTTCCGTCCGGATACCGTGGCGGCCTTCCTTGTAGACACCGGGCTCCACAGTAATGAGCATCCCTTTTTCCAGGACTGCCGTATTGGGCTTATGGCTGAACCGCTGCGGCTCTTCATGGACATTGGAGAAATAGCCTACGCCATGTCCGGTGCCGCATTTGTAATCCAGTCCGTTATCCCACAAGGGCTTTCGGGCGAGAATATCCAGGCTGGAGCCGGTGGAGCCGTACAGGAACCGGGCTGTAGACAAGGCAATGACGGATTTCAGAACTAAGGTAAAGTCCTTTTTCTGCTCATCCGTGAGCGGTCCAAGCGCAAGGGTCCGGGTAATATCCGTTGTGCCATTATGGAAGTGGCAGCCGGAATCCAGAAGGAAGAAGCCTTCCGGCTGCAGGGTATATTGGCCTTCGGGTACCGGCTTGTAGTGCATCATCGCTGCATGGTCCCCGTAGGCAGAAATGGCCGCAAAACTAAACTCCTGGAATAAAGGAAGCTCCTGGCGGAATTCCAGGCTCTTGTCCACAACATCCAGCTCGGTAATGCCTCCCTGGGCCACGTTCTCCTTGATCCACTTGAACAGGCGGACCAAAGAGGTGCAGTCCTTGAGATAAGCGTCCCGGATATGGCCGGTTTCCGTATCATTCTTGACGGCCTTGAGCGGCGTAACCAGGCTGGGCGCTTCAATCACCCGGATAGCTTCAGGAATGGAGGTGCGGAGCCGGACGCCCGTTTTCGCAGGATCAAGAATGAGGGCCGCCGGAGCCTCCAATCCGTACAAATAGCCGTACACGTCTTCATAAGCCTGCACGCGGATTCCGTCATCTGCCAGGGCACGGACCGTTTCCTCCGGCACCTTGCGGAGATCGGTGAACAGGCATGCGGAATCCGGTCCCACAACTGCATATGAGGTTACATAAGGATTGTAGAGAATATCCCGGCCCCGTATATTCAAGAGCCAGCAAATCTCGTCCAGCACCGGCAGGAGGTAATAATCCGCTCCATGACTTTTCATGGCCGTGCGGATCAGAGTCAGCTTCTCTGCTCTGCTTTTGCCCGCCAGTTCTTCAGCATGAAGAAAAATGCTTTCCCCTGGAATCTCCGGACGATCCTGCCATACGGCACCAATCGGGTCTTTGTCCGTGAGGAATACAATATTTTTGCCTTCGGTGGCCTTGGACAAGGTCTCCATAGTCCGTATGGACACGGTTCTGCCATCCACTGCCAAGCGGCTGCCGGAGGGGAGATTTTCTTTCAGCCATTCCTCTATAGCAGGCACGCCGGGCTCACCCATTTTGAACAGCGTAATCCCGGAGCCTTCCAGTTCCTGTGCCGCCTGAATGAAGTAACGCCCGTCCGTCCATAGGCCGGCGCTCTCCTTGAGAATAACCGCCGTTCCCGCCGATCCGGTAAATCCGCTTATCCACTCTCTGCTCTTCCAATGCTCTCCTACATACTCGCTCATATGGGCGTCGCTGCTGGGAACGTAGCATCCATCAATGTTTTCTTTGTCCATCCACTGCCGCAGCAAAGACAGCTTTTCTCGGGTTTCCATGTGTAACGTCTCCTTGAGGTAAAATGTGGAATCTATTATTTCGACTTTCCCCAGTGTACGTCCGTTAGTGCAGATAAATCAAGGATAAATATACCAGTTCCTTCCAAAGAAATCCGATCATGAAACTGATTGTGAATACAGCAAAAGCCCGCAGGGCGGGCTTTTACTTCCTTCACTCTCCGACCGCAAGCAGCTTGCCTGTAGCTTCGGCATCTTCATGGGCGGGTTCATCCATGATCAGCAGCAGACCAGCCGGGGTATCCGGCGCGGTTTGCTCTTCGATTTTGAACACATTGATTTCCTTGAACAGCTGCTGCGATATTTCATTGATCTCTACCGCCTGCCGGGCGATATCGCTGATTGCCTGATCCTGCTGGGTGCTGGAAGCATTGACCTCCTGCACGCCCGCTGCAGTCTGCTCGGCTACAGAAGCGACTGAATGTACGGATTCAGCAAGCCGGGAGTTGATCTTCCGGGTTTGCTCCACCTTTTGATGAATTTGTCCAATCTGGCGGCTGATTCCGGTAATTGATTCGTCAATGGCCCCGAAGGAAGCCAGGGTTTCTGCTACCTGATGATCCTGGTCCTCCAGGCTTTTTTTGGTTTCCAGCATGTATTGCTGGAAATCCGCCATGCTATCCTGCAGCTCACTGATAATCCGGCTGATATGTATGGATGAATCGTTCGTCTGTACGGATAAATGCCGAACCTCATCGGCGATCACGGCAAAACCCTTGCCTGAAGCGCCGGCCCGTGCTGCTTCAATGGCAGCATTCAGGGACAGGATATTTGTCTGCTTGGAAATCTCCGTAATGGAATTGGTAATGCGCGAAATATCTCCTGACTGCTGGACCAGCTTCTCTAGCGCATCATAGACCTTGTTAATGGAAGTTCGGGAATGCATTGAAATCTCCCGCAGCGCAGTGACCGTCTCGGAGCCCTTGCGTGTATTCCGGTTAGCCGTTTCGCTGGTCGTGAGCATCACATCGGTATGATCGGTAATTTCATGAACCTCGCGTTCCAGCTCCTGCAGCAGCACCGAGCTTTGTTCAGACTGCACCGCCTGCTGTCCGGCCCCCACGGAGATTTCCTGTATCGTGCGGAGAATCTCCTGATTGGCGTGGGCGGTGATTGCAGAGGACTGCTGGAAGGAATGGGAATAATCCGCAAGCGATGAAGCCGCAGACAAGGTCTGCCGCAGCATATCGCGGACCCGGCTCACCATATGATCGAAATGGTGGCTGAGCCGTCCAAGCTCATCATTGTAGGGGGAGTTGATCTGCTGCCGCAGATCCCCTTCGGAGATCTCCTTGAGAGCCGCCTGCAGCTTGCCGACCGGCGTCATGAAAGAGCGGATCAGCATCCAGCCGAGCAGCAAGGTGAACAGGAATACGCCCACTGCCGCATAAACAACGATGGATACCGTATGGTCCAGCATAAGAAAAGAATAACTTTGCGCCTTCTCGGCATTATCGGCAGCCGCCTTATACAGCTCGCCATTCGTCTTCAGCATGGATTGGCTGAGTGCCAATGCCTTCGTATGTAAGTCATCAATTTTTTCCAGCACAGTCAATGGATCGAGGCTGGCATCTCCCATTGTTGCAACCAGTTCGTCAAAGATCCCTTTATATTCTCCGGTTTGGGTCCGCAATTGTTGAAGCACCTTGAAGGCAGGCGTGTCTGCCTCAAAATTCACTTTCGCCAGTTCAGAGGCAAGCTGCTGCTGCTTGTCCTTAAATTGCCCGGCCAGTTCCACATCACTCGACTCGGCAAGCGCACTTTCCGCCCGGTTCATCTCCTGCAGCAACTGGGTGATCGTTGAGACGGTGATTCTTTTTTCCATCTCCGTTTTTTGCTTTTCCATGGAACGCTCTACGTCGCTGATCTTATTCCCCTGGTACAGTGCCACCCCCAGAAAAATAAGCGTAATGGCGGAAAAACTTAGAATCAGCTTCCATTTCATAGAAAAGTGCAGCGGGTTTCCCTTCAAACGAATCATCCCTTCATCTCAAACTTCGTATTACAATAGGTATATTTTACTAACACACTCATTGTAGAAGCTGGATATTAACGAAACTCCTAGCTTTTGTATGCAGATCGTAAAGAATCTGTTGCGAAAATGTTAACAAAAAAGGTAAAGTCCTATCCACCGGGCATGGCGAATAGGACTAGATTGCTATCATAATTATTCTTCTATGAAATTTCATCGTCTGAAGTACCGCAAAAGAGCGGCATGGATGTCTGCTATGCGTTTTCCGCCGTGCTTTCTTCCATGTACACAATCTCCCACAGATGGCCGTCGATGTCCTGGAAGCTCCAGCTGTACATAAAGCCGTGGTCTACCGGGTCATTATACTTCTTGCCACCGGCGTCCAGCGCCTTGTGAACCAGCTCGTCCACCTCAGCTCTGCTCGTTGCAGAGAAAGCCAGAATCACTTCGGTGTGGCCGGAGGTGTCGGTGATTTCCTTGGATACAAAGGTCTTAAAGTATTCGTTCTTCAGCAGCATGGCAAAAGTGTTCTCATTAATAATCATGCATGTGGCTTTCTCATCGGTATACTGCGGGTTGAACTCGAAACCGAGTGCGGTAAAAAAGTTAATCGACGCCTGCAGATCGCTTACCGGCAAATTGACAAACAACTGACGAGCCTGAAATCCCATTTTCTGATCACCTCTGCATGTATTTTGAGTGTTGCCACTTGATTATAGCGTATATCCGCTAAAGTTGATAACAGCCGGATTCGGGTGTATTATTTTTTCACAACAAGAATTACAATTGGCTTGAGCATTATTCAATCTCTTCTAACACGCGGCCTGTATGCTGGAGATAAATAAGACGGGAGGGTGAAAGGAATGCCGAACATTTGGATGCATCTTGAATACGGACAACAGCTCGCGGAGGAGTTCAGAGAGGAGTTTCCTTTTCTGGCGGATATGAGGGATCGTCCCGAGCTGTATCAGCTTGGCTGCCAAGGACCGGATTTTCTGCTGTATCACAGCTTTCTTCCCTGGAAAAAGGATACCCCTGCGCTCCGGCTAGGCGACCTCATGCACACGGAGAATTGCGGGCCGGTATTAATAGAATTCTGGCAGCGGACCCTTTCGCTTCCCCCTGCCGAGATGAAGGAAGCGCAGCAGTATTTCCTCGGGTTCCTTACCCATCATCTGCTGGACCGGAATCTTCATCCTTATATTAATTGGAAGGCGGGCTACAAGCACCGGGATCACCAGCGCTTTGAGATTGTCCTCGACACCCTGTTCATGAAGCGGCTGAAGCAGCTGGATACCTGGCGAAACGCCTCCTGGAAAAAAATCAACGTCGGCTCCCAGATGCCCTTCTCTATTCATACGATTCTCCACGAAACCGCCGCTGCCTGGTACCCGGAAGCCAAACGGCTCCCGGTGGAAATCTGGCAGGAGGCTTATCTGGATATGCTGCTGGCTCATAAATGCCTGTTCGATCCAAAGGGCTGGAAGAAGGCGCTGCTATGGGGCAAAGCCCGCCGCCTGTTCTCTGCACAACCATCCCCTGCCGAGGAACGGCTTGATTATTTGAACGAAAAGCATGGCGAGTGGCGGCATTCCGCACTCTACTCCGAAGTGCGGACCGAAAGCGTCTGGGACCTGTGGGAGGAGGCGCTTTCGGAAGGCCGGACGGTGCTGCGGGCGCTCTCCGCATGGGTGAACAGCACCGTGCCAGGGGAGGCTGCACGGGCACTGGAGCATTTCAAGCATGTGCTGGGCGACCGTTCCTACGATACAGGCAAGGAATGCAGCAGCAAGCTGAAGAATTTGTATGCCGAGCCGATCTGGGAAGCAGGCATCATTTCCTGACCGCACCGGATACTGCTGCCGCTTGAAGGCTGATCCGAAACAGATCTCCGCAGGGAGGTCTGTTTTTGTGTTGCCCTTCTTTACAGCACAAACACCCGCCGCTTGCATAGCGGCAGGTGTCACATTCGAATTTCGCGGGCTTTCGGATTAAGCCTCTGTATATAGGTTATGCTTCTGCCGTCCCATGCACCGGAAGCGAAGACGGGATAGGCGGCTCTTCACTGTGCAGCACATCCTGTTTGCCGCGGTTTACGTCGAGCTTAAGTACAATTGCAATTCCAAGTCCGAAGAACAGCAGCAGGGAGAGAATGCCCAGTCTCGGATTCCCGGTGAGCTGGCCGACCAGGCCAAAGACAAACGGGCCGAAGATGGAAGAGAACTTGCTTGTGATATTCACAAAGCCAAACAACTCCCCTGTCCGCTTAGGCGGCATCAAGTCGCTGAGCAAGGAACGCGAAATGGATTGGCTGCCTCCCTGCACCAGTCCTACCATGATCGCCAGAATGTAGAAATGCGTGGCACTCGTCATACCAAAACCGAGAAGCACAATCAGCAAATAAACGAACAGCGAGATGAGCAGCGTCTTTTTGGCACCGAAGCGCTCTGCCGTTTTGCCCAGCAGAATGGTGCTTGGAAAACCGACAAACTGTGTAATCAGCAGAGCCAGAATCAGATCGCTTGAACCGATCCCCAGCGTCGTCCCATAGATGGTAGCCATTAATATGATCGTGTTGATCCCGTCATTGTAGAACCAGAAGGCAGCAATCAGCCGGACTAGCTCAGGGTAGCGTTTGATATCACGGTATGATCCGATGATTCTCCGCCCTGCCGCACGCACATATCCTCCTGCACTTAAGCCGGTCAACTGCCGGGGGAGATTAGGCACACGGCGGATAACCGGAATGGAGAAAATCAGCCACCACAGCCCTACGGATACGAACGAAGCCCGTGTTCCCATCAGCGTGTCCTTCATGCCAAACAATTGCGGCTGCTGGATCATCAGCAGATTGACCGCCAGCAGCACACCTCCGCCGATATAGCCGAGGGCATAACCTTTTGCCGAGACATCATCCCTTTTACCGGAGGGAACCAGGTCAGGCAGCATGGAATCATAGAAGGTCAGACTCCCGGCGAACCCTAGTGTGGACAGGACGAGCAGTGTGGAAGCGAGCAGCCAATCCCCTTCGCCGACCAGGGCAAAACCCGTAGTAGAAACGATGCCAAGCAGTGCAAATACAGTCAAAAAGCTTGTTTTGCGGCCCGAAACATCGGAAATAGCACCGAGCAGCGGTGACACCAGCGCAACCAGTGCCATGCCGACAGCATGCGTGTAAGCCAGATAGGAAGCGGCTGTATTTTCGCCAAGTCCCTTCGCCGCCACCGAGCTGTAAAAAATCGGCAGCACTGCTGCCAATACCGTGGTCGCATAGGCTGAATTCGCCCAGTCATACATGAGCCATGCGCGTACCGCAGATTTATTCATCCTGATCATTTCCCTCTCGTAAACCAATTTTCCAAGCCATGCAAGCTTGTATTCGTCAGCATCGATTATACACAGAAAATGTCAGCATGGTATTCAGCCCATGTTCGGGGAGTATTAATTTACAGGAAACGGAAAAGTCAAATGATTCCTGTATGCTCCACAACCACACATGCCCCGCCTGCGGGTGCATTGCTTAGCTGAATGGAACCGCCCAGCTTCGCTGCGAGCTGTCCCGCAATATAAAGGCCAAGCCCGGAATGTCCGTCCCTGCTGCCCCTTGCGTCATCCCCCCGGTAAAATTTCTGCATAGCCTTCTCCAGATCTCTGCGGCTGAACCCGGGACCGCTATCCCTGATCTCGTAGAATATACGGTCCCCTTCTGTCTTAACCGACACTGAAATTACGCCGCCGTCCGGCGTATATTCCAGACTGTTCATCACCACATTATCGAGAATGCGCTCCAGCAAATCCGCATCGGTGCATATCGAAATCCCCGCCGCAGCCTCCATCTTCAAAAGCATTTCAATACTCTTCCGTCCGGCCTCCAGCTCGTAGACCTTCATCTTCCGCTCCAGAAAAGGCGCGAGCTCAAAGGTCTGCGAATGGAGCACGGAATCCGTCCGCTCCAGATCCGAGGTATACTGCATCTGCCGCACCAGCTCGCTGCTCTTGTCCGCATTCTCCCGGATCACGCCGAGATAACGCTGCTGCTTCTCATCCCCCGCCCCGGAATCAATCAATGCTTCGGTGTAGCCGCTGATGATGGACAGCGGAGCCTTCAGATCATGCGCCAGCGCTTCGACCATTTCCACACGCTCCTGCTCCATCCGCCATTGCGCCGAGAGCGATTGCTGAAGCTCAGCCTTCATTTCTTCAAAAGCGCCGCACAGCCGCCCCAGCTCATTGTCCGAATGATAGCCGATTTCGAAATCGAGATCCTTCTCTTTGATCTTCCGCGCAGCCTCCATCAGCAGCCGCAGCGGCTTGTTGATGTTATTCGTAAATAACCGCGAGAAGAGCAGGGTGAACAGGATAATATAAATGAACGGCGATAGCAGGGCAGTGATAAAAATGACCGTCAGCCACCAGTTGCCGGATTTATGCACGTATGTAGGCTGCAGCACATAGGACATCATCACCGCTCCTTTGATCACACCGCCCGATTCAATAATGGGTACCGTCACCACATACCTGCCCTGCATCCTGCTGGTTTCGTTAAAGAGCTTGTACAGCGCCTCGCTATCCGGAACCTTTACATCCTCAAGTGTGCCGTATAGTTTACGGGCATCTCCGTCCACCACTTGATAGTAGATCCCTTCACCCGGTATCACCGCTTCCAGCGCCTGTCTGGCAGAAGGGTCAAGCAGAGCGGATTTCTCCTGCTTGATATAGCTTTCGATAGCAGGCAACCGCTTCTCATAGTGATTTCCGGGATACACCAGCTTGTTCTCTACCCGCATATAGAGCATTATGACCAGCGCGTAGGTGATCACCGTCGCCACCACACTGCACAGAATAATAAAGGTAAAAGTCAGTTGAAACTGCGTTTTAAGCGGTTTTCTGTTCATGCGGCAGCTCCTTGCTTACTGATTTGTCCATTTGTATCCGATGCCCCACACGGTGGAAATATAATCTCCCGACGGATCAGCTGCGGCCAGCTTGGCACGTATCTTCTTGATATGCTCGACCACGGTGGAAGCATCGCCTTCGGCATCATAGCCCCAGATCTTCTCATAGATATGCTCTCGTGAAAATACCTGGCCGCCGTGCAGCGCGAGCAGCTCGGTAATGTCATATTCCCGCCGGGTCAGAGCAACCGGCTCGCCTGCAATGCTTACCAGCCGTTCCTTGAGGCTTAGCTCCAGCTTGCCGAATCGCAGCCTGCTGATCTGCTGCGGCTTCTGCCGTGAACGCTCCTCCCGCCGCAGGTTGGCATCAATCCGGGCCAGCAGCTCACGGAGGCCAAAGGGCTTGACCACATAATCGTCTCCGCCAAGCGTCAGGCCGCGAACCCGGTCTGCCTCCGACTGCTTGGCGCTCAGGAAAATGATCGGGCAGCTTACCTGATCGCGGATGCTGCGGCATACCTCGAAGCCGTTCATCCCCGGCATCATGACGTCGAGCATAACAAGGTCCGGTTCGCTCTCTGCAAGCCGGACCCCTTCGATGCCGTTATTGGCTGTCAGCACCTCATGCCCCTTAGCCTGCAGCTCATCCGCGAGCAGATTAACCAAAGCCTCCTCATCGTCGATGATCAGAATTCTGCTCACCGTATCCCCCCTGTCCTCCGTTATTCGTAGCTCTTGCGGCCTTCCCATCTGCAAAACCATAGTATACTACAGTCCAGGCTACCCGTATATCGCAGGTAAAGGAAGTGGAATTTTCTCCACTTCGTTCCGCTGAGTGACCACCCCTGAGGAAGGTTAGTGGAAAAATTCAGACTGTTGAGAAACCCAATATTTCAATACGACACCGCATTCATTTGATTTGGTATAATATAGGTAATTTTGTAGGAAAGTGCGGTGTCTCATGTTAAACGAAAAGGATCAAGGGAATAGCGGGAAATATCAAATGGAGCTTGTCTGTTTGGATCAGTTGGTTCCATCGGATCACCTCCTTCGTCTAATTGACAAACATGTGGATTTTTCGTTCATTACGGAGAAGGTTCGGCCCTACTATAGCTCAAACCAAGGCAGACCTCCCGTTCCACCTGTCCGCTTATTTAAAATGATGCTGATTGGCTACCTGTATGGCATTCGCTCGGAACGAATGCTAGAGCAGGAAATCCAGATGAATCTGGCGTACCGGTGGTTCTTGGGTCTGGGTCTGAGCGAACGAGTTCCCGACCATTCCACGATTAGCTGGAACCGCAATGGGCGGTTTCAAGGAACCGGAGTCTTTCAGGAAATCTTCGACGAAGTGGTGCGGCTGGCCGTCTCCCACCATATGATCGCAGGCCGGCTATTGATCACGGATTCTACGCATCTGCAAGCCAGTGCCAACAAAAACCGCTATACGCTGCAATTGGTGAATGAGACACCTCAAGCCTATCTTCAAGAATTGGAGCAAGCCGTCACGGACAGCCGTGTCTCTCATGGAAAAAAGCCGCTGCCTCCTCTGTCGAAAGAGGAGGCGGAAACGAAAAAACAGAAAGTAAGCCTGACTGACCCGGAGTGCGGCTACATGATGCGTAAGGGCAAACCGGAAGGTTTTTTCTACCTGGACCACCGGACCGTTGACCACAAATATAATATGATTACCGATGTTTACGTGACGCCAGGCAATGTCAATGACTCCACCGTATACATGGAGCGGTTGAATCGGCAACTGGAGACCTTTGGTTTTGCGGATACGCTAGAAGCCATTGCCCTGGATTCGGGATACATGGTTCCTTACATTTGTAAGCAGACCACGCAGTGGATGAATGTGATTGCCGAACGGACCACGCCAGGCAAACCGGGTTTGTTTTCTAAAGAAGACTTCACCTATGACACCCAGAAGGACGTTTATGTGTGCCCAGAAGGACAACAACTGACCTACCGCACCACCACCCGTGCGGGCTATGAAGAGTATGCTTCGCCTAAGGCGTACTGCGCTATGTGCCCACGACTCTCCCAGTGTACCGAGACTCAAAACCACCAGCGTGTCATTCAGCGGCATGTGTGGGAGGAATACAAAGAGAGAGTTCGTCAAAACCGGAAAAGTGCCGAAGGCGAGCGTATTTACAAGTACCGCGCTCAGACCATTGAGCGTAGCTTTGCTGATGCCAAAAACCTGCACGGATACCGTCGTTGCCGAATGCGCGGCAAGGCCAAGGTACAAGAACAGGCACTCATGACGGCCATTGCACAAAATGTGAAGAAAATCGCCCGATATTTAGCACAAAAGGAGGCCCATGTTCTCCGTTTGTATATGAGTACCTGTGAAATTCATCTCATTGGACGCCGTTTGGATTTCCATTTAGCTTTTGCAGCTTAGAAATGGACTTTCTCAACAGTCTGAAAAATTCCACTTATTTCTTTATAAAGTCACTGAATGGCTGTAAATGGAGAGAATTAAGTCTAGCCCTGCCCGGATACAGCTTAACAAAAGAAAATAAAGATTTTATAATGTTTGTTCTTTAACCCCCGGTTAACGCCCTTGAAATATTCGCTTGCTAAGATCAGGGCAAGAAGAACACAGGGAGGGATTCCATGCGCCTAGCCTTATTTACAGACACGTTTCTTCCGCAGACGAATGGTGTAGCCCGCACGCTTAGCCGCTTAACCGGACATTTGAACCGCCGGGGGATTGAGCATCTGCTGTTCACGCCGAAATCCGCTCCGGAAGACAGCTATCCCGATCCGGTGCGTCCTATTGCCAGCATCCCTTTTTTTCTGTACCCCGAATGCAGGCTGGCCCTGCCAAGCATGTCTTCAATCCAGAATCAGTTGAAATCATTCCAGCCTGATCTGCTGCATATGGCCACGCCGTTCAACATTGGCCTCTGCGGCCTCCGTTATGCACACAAGCACGGCCTTCCTCACGTAGCTTCTTACCATACCCACTTCGACCGTTATCTCGAATATTACCGGATGCGCCCGATTGTTCCCCTTTACTGGAAATACATGAAATGGTTCCACCGGTCCTGCGACGCCACCTTTGCCCCATCCCAGGAAACGGTCGGCACACTTTCCCGGCAAGGTATTGAGCGGCTGAAGCTCTGGTCCAGAGGAATTGACTGCCGGATGTACTCCCCGGAAAAACGCAATGCCTCCGGCGTACGGGAGCGCTACGGAATTGCCGCGCCGCTGGTGCTACTGTATGTTGGGCGGATTGCACCGGAAAAAGATATCGCCACCCTGCTCCAGGCCATGCGGCAGCTTCCGGAATCCCTCGCGGCCGGAGTCCACTTGCTGGTGGTCGGCGACGGTCCGCTGCTGCCCGAGCTGCGGGCGAACGCGCCTCACAATGTCACCTTCACCGGAGCTAAGCACGGCGAGGAGCTGGCGGAGCTGTACGCCTCCGGTGATCTGTTCGTCTTTCCATCCAGTACGGAAACCTTCGGCAACGTGGTGCTCGAAGCGATGGCTTCAGGCCTCCCGGTCATTGCCGCCGGTGCAGGAGGGAGCAAGGAACTGATCACGCCCGGGGTCACCGGCAGGCTGTTTGAGCCGCAGAATCCGGGGGCGCTGGTGGAGGAAATCAGCAGAATTACCGATCAGCCCGTACTGCGGGCAGCCATGGGTATTGAAGGACGGAGAGCAGCACTTGGCCGCTCCTGGGAGCAGATTTTCGACGGACTGATCCGCGATTATGAGGAAGTTATTGATAGCAGACGCGTGAAGAGCGGAGCGGGGATATTTACGGCGTAACGTGAGATGGGCGCATGTCTGTTAACACACAAAAAACTATTGACTGCCCTAGCCTTTTAAGCAAAGGAGATCAATAGTTTTTTTGTGTTGCTCAATTTATTGAATTTGATGGATCTTTATTAAATTCGTTGTTCCTGTTTTCCAAATTGGAACTCCAGCTGAGATAACAACAACATCTCCATCTTTAATGATTCCTGTCTTAGTACTATTTTCGATTGCAGATGCAAATATATCATCCGTCGAGCGCACTTCATTGCCTAATACAGGTATAACTCCCCACATAAGACTAAGTTTTGGCAACACATCGCGATGTGGGGTAATCGCAATAATTGGCGCCTTCGGACGATACTTTGAAATCATTCGCGCGGTAAACCCTCTTTCGGTTTGAGCAATTATAGCTTTTGTATCTAGCTCTAACGAAGAACTGACCGCAGCTTGGCTGATCATTTCGGTCACATTTGCTGAATGCTTATTTTTTCGCTCTGCAAACTGCTCTGTATAACTGATCATTGATTCAGCTTTATCTGCAATTATACCCATAGTATGAACTGAATCCGAAGGATATTTCCCTGCGGCAGTTTCTCCGGAAAGCATGAGAACATCTGCGCCTTGCAGCACAGCGGTAAATACATCACTAACTTCAGCCCGAGTTGGTCTTGGATTGACCTGCATTGAATCTAACATATGTGTAGCTACAATTACGGGTTTTCCAACGATGTTGCACTTTTCTATAATCTCCCGTTGAACCAGTGGAACCTCCTCGACCTGAATTTCAACGCCTAAATCACCGCGGGCTACCATGATTCCGTCTGACACCTCAATAATCTCATCTAAATTTGCTACACCCTCTTCGTTTTCAATTTTGGAGATAATTTGGATATGTTCGGCATTTTTCTCTTTTAGAATTCTCCTAACTTCTTCGATATCGGCAGCTTTCCTTACAAAGGAAACTGCAATAATGTCAATTCCTTGATCCAGTCCAAAATTGATGTGAGTCACATCTCTCGTTGTAATTCCCGGCAATGTCGTTTTTATTCCTGGAAGGTTTACCCCTTTTTTCGGTTTTAATTTCCCTCCGTTGATTACCTTACAATGAATATCAGGCCCTTTAACATAAGCTACTGCCAATTCGATTAATCCGTCGTCCAACAATATCCGCGAATCCGGTTTCATTATATTCGGCATATCTATGCAATTAACGGGAATTTTGTGAGAATCGCCAAGAATATCTTCCGTTGTCAAAATAATTTCATCATTCCTTGAGAGTTCAATCGAAGCTTCCTTTAATTTGCCGATTCGGATCTCCGGACCTTTAATATCCATCAGTATGGGAATAAAAACGTTGAGTTCTTCTGCAATCTGGCGGATTCTGCGAATTCTTTCACTATGTTCCTCTGGTTCGCCATGCGCCATATTGAGTCTGGCAATATTCATTCCAGAATCAATCATATCCTTCAGTATTTGAGGAGAATCACAAGAAGGTCCCATCGTGCAAAGTATTTTTGTTTTTCGCATTTTCATTCCTCTTTTCATTATTTTCCTACAATATAACAGTTAATGCTTTATAATCCCATAAAACATAGTATTATGGATGTATTATTGTACGATGAGGTGAATAGGCCTTGTTAACGATTAGAGCGCTACAAGTTGATAGGACAGCTCCAATTTTGGATAACTCCGAAGGAGGAGATTCTGCTGACTTTCATTTTTGCTTAATGACTTATGGGAAATGTGTATACTGGGTGAATGGCAATAAAATCATCTTGAACAAGGGGGATATTCTTTTAATTCCCAACGGAATTAATTACAGATGGAAACAGATACCTACGGTATTCCATACTAAATATGTCGTTCATTTTGAACTTATTTCAAATTACACGCTATTGCCAATCCTTGCATCCAAAGACTATTTACATAGACATGTAGGTTGTTTTAGTATAATTCATGAGAAAATGAAAATTATTGGAAAACAATGGACTGAGAAGACACCCTACTTTGAATTGTATATCTCGTCAATGTTGATAGAAATCCTCATACATATAAATCGCGAACTGGACCGTGCTGATATTCCCCCTATAAAGCATAGGAACGTGGAATCAATGAAAAGATACATACAGGAACACTATCGGGAGAAAATAACGAAAGAAATTCTGGCCGAAGTGATCCAAAAGAGTCCCAATCATACGGCCACCTTGTTTCGTTCGATTACCGGCCAAACGATAAGTAATTATGTGCATTCCATTCGGGTGAAAACCGCTGTATACATGTTGGAGGAATCTCAGTTAAAGATCACGGAAATATCTGAATTTTTGGGCTACAATGATGTATCTTATTTTAGTAGAATCTTTAAGCAAATCATCGGAGTATCCCCTTCGGACTATTTGACCAATAAATCAATGCATCTCTAAATAGTGCATACGGTTAAAATAACTTGGTGCAATTATATAAAAAGAAGGACTTCCGTTGTTGGGAGTCCTTCTTTTCTGGGGGATAATGAAACACCCAAAGACGAAGCAGCTTTGCATATGCCTTGACTTATAGTGGATGGTTACACCGATCTGATCAAATCTTTTATGTAATAATGATCGTACGGTATAGCGGTGCTGCGCTCCACGCTCTGATACCCGCAGCTCTTTAGTGCGCGAATCCTTGGTTCCGCCAGTGGGAAGGCTTTGGTCAGAATGGCAGTGAATTCAAACCCGTAGTGGAAATAATCCTCCACCAGCTTGATTATCTCGTAAAGATTATTCTCCATTTCGTAGCCGGAGGCGATGTCGATCCGTAGAATACCCGTAAGCTGCTTCTCCCCATGCATTCCGGCCCTGCAAAAAAATTCAATTGTCCCTACCGCCTTGCCGTTTAAATTATCAATAATACTTAACCGCACATAGGCCCGATTCTGATATTCAACAAGCCAGCTTGTAATGCAAGCTTCCATTTCCTCTAATGTGGACATCTTGAAATCCGAGTGGCAGTTATCGCTGTTGAACAGCGGAAAGGCTTGCGGATCATTGTAACAATCAAGCAAATCCGCGGCATCCTCTACCCTCACCAGCCTGAAATTAAAACTTTGGGTTTCATAGACCGGACAGATTTCATAGGGATTAATAATATCGGTATTCATAAATGTATCCTCCTCATAAAGACTATAAACCTATTATAGGAGGTAAAATACGACAATAGTCTGTCGCCATTTCAGTGATACTTATTCACAATCCGCTCAGCCAGGCTGCGCATCCTCTCCCTGAGGCTCTCAGGCTCAAGCACAGTAATCAGATCACTGTGTTCCAGCAGCCGTCCGAACCAGCCGTTTTCCTCTTCGGGAACGGTAAAGGACATCACCAGCCCATCCCCACGGACCTCAAGCACTTCTGCTTTTGGAAAAGCCTCCTCCAGCAGCACCCTGCCCTCTGCCGGACAAAGCAGCTTCACGTTAATGCTGTGCCGGTGATCTGTGTGAGCTGCCAGCAATACTTCCGCGTCCCCGTGAGTAGTGGTAAAGGGCTTCGACATCGAAGCAACCTGCCGCATCCGCGAGACGCGGAACAGCCGGTAATCCTGCTTATCGTAGCAATAGGCGAACAGATACCAGGCATACCATTTATAGGTCAGAATCAGCGGCTCCACACGTCTGCCAGAAACTATATTTCGCGCATCCGTATACTGAAACCGGATCATCGTTTTCTCTTTTATCGCCTGCTCCAAGATGGAGATATCCTGAGCCGTATTCCCTCCTTCGCGCAGCACGCCCAGGTTCAGTTGAAATGCTTGCCCAAGCACCGCTCTGTCTGGAGAGAGAGCCGTCATTTTATCCACCGCGTTCTGCGCCCGTTGACTGTCATACCCGGAGAGCAGCCCTTTAAGCGCAGCCACGATAATAGCATAATCCTCAGCCTGCAGCAGCTGCCGGTTCATTTTGAAGCTGTCCACAATGAAATATCCTCCGCTTTGCCCCTGCAGCGAGCCAACGGGAATTCCCGCAAGACTGATGGACTCAATATCACGCTGGATGGTACGCGGCGACACCTCGAACTTCTCAGCCAGCACCCGGGCACTGACCGTATCTCGGCCCAGCAGATAGACTACGATGCCCAGCAAGCGGTCGATTTTCATTTGCAGCTACACCTGTTCCTTCCCCGCTGCTTCTCGGCGGCTGCCCAGCCATTCCTGTCCGAGCACCCCATATGCGTAGGTATCATGCCATAGCGGCTGACCGCCGGCACCGGTCTTGAAATATCCGGTCTGGAGAAAATGCCCCTCCCGCCGAAGCTGCAGCCGCTCAAGCAGCCGCCAGGAAGGGGTGTTGCGCGGATCGCAGTGGGCCACTACTCTTCGAATCTGCAGCTCGCTGAATCCATATTCCAGCAGCCGGTTGCAGGCCTCTACCGCATAGCCGTTCCTCTGAAATTGACTATTAAACACATAACCAAGCTCCCAGGTCTGGAACTGATCCGGCTCCTGCTGCTGAAAATACAGGTTGCCGATCACCTTGCCTGTATCCTTCAGGCATACCGCCCAAAAAGCATGATCCGTGGAGCGTCTGAGCGCCTCGGCTCTGCTGGCCTTTTCATCAAAAACTCCGTAAGGCTCGTACTTCACAACCTCTTCCTGTGAGAGATACTCGTGCAGATCCTCCCAGTCCTCCGGATTGAAGCCCCTTATCATTAACCGCTGCGTCTCCATTTCTTTCATCCTTGTATCCATCTCCAAATATGTATTTTAGTCGGTGCCTTATTTTGATCCACACCACAATATAGCAATCCGAACCCATAATTTACAATCTATTTTCTTTTTAAAGTCAAACTTTACCGAAACCTTCCTTTTCCAATTTCGTCTATATGAACAGTCGCGCACTGGAGATAAGTCCTCATAATTAATCCTGAAAGGATGAACTTCATTGAAAGTCAAAAAACTGCTGCTGCTCTCCGCCCTATCCCTCCTGCTCTTATCCGCTGCAACACCACCCCCGGCTTCGGCTGCACCATCGCCAACTGTACAGGTTCTGCTGACCTTTAGTAACGGCTATACCCTATCCAGTGATGAAATGGGGGGTGGTCAAGTAAAAAATGGTGTCTCTTATATGCCAGCCTGGATGGTGGGCGAAGCCGGGATTAAGATCAAATGGGAGGCTTCGGGCAAACGTGCTGTTTTTAGCGGCTGGGAGAAAAGCTTCACCGTGCAGCTTGGCAGCCGCACTGGCGTGCTCGATGGAAAAAAGATCGACATTGGCGGGATTCCCTATATGTACAAGAAGGAACTCTATGTCCCGGTTAAATTCATTGTATCAGCGCTGGAAGGCGGCCCTGTACAGTGGGATTCCAAGAATAACGTAATTCAAGCAAACCGTCTGCATATGTACCGCAGCTATTCTGAATCGTTCCGCGGTGCGGTCTACTCCATGTCCCCCGATTCCGGCGAGCTGTACATCTCCTCCGGCAAAAATGCAAAACGCAAGCTCGCCAGCCTTGGCAGCGGACTGGATGTTGTGGACTTTACTTTCGAACAGACACCAGGCGGACTGACCGTACTGCGCGTCGGCCACAATTACGGCGAACCGCATATTCACATGGAATATTACACCTTTATTTTGAAGAACGGCATAGTCATCCGCCAGGGCCATACGGATTTTCATACCACCTTCGCCGAACCCGCCCTATGGTCAGATGGCAAGCTGGTGCTGAATGACGGCCAGACTCTCCGGCTGATTGAGGACGGCTCGGGGGCAGTCAGCGAAACTATTAATTTGACCCGCTTGATGGGCAGCAGTGTTACGAAGAATGTATACTACAACGTTGAGGCTGTGTATTCGGATATATTGCTGGTCCGCCCCGGCGATACGGCCTTTCTGACACTCGTCAACCGCAGCAGCGGTACGCGAACCTTGCTCTATAAAGAGTTGGTCGATGCCGACCGGCAGCATGTGCTGGAGCAGACCGATGCCATGTTCCCCGGCGATTATATCCGCCTGACCGGGCGCAGCGGCAACACCTTGACCTTTACCGGATATAACAACGTAGGCAAGGATCAGACGTATACCTACACTTTACCGGCAGGGAAGTAAACCTTCTGTAAACACGGTAGTGGTGGAAAGCTTAGGGGTCGGAACTTTTCCAGCTCTTACGGAGAACTGCCAGGCAGCGCGGGTATATTGGTTGAAGTTCGCGGGGCGATTGGCGAAACGGGAGTGGCATGGAACGGAAGTGGTGCAGGATTGTACGGGAATGGTGCGAAACTGCTTGGGACTGAGGCAGGTCTGCATAGGAGTGGCGTCGGATTGCACAGAACTGGTACGTAACTGCCTGGAGAGATACGAATCCAGGGTTGAACTGAGCTGGATCTGGGCTGAATCTAAGCTTGCTGGGGTGAATCTCGGCTGGAGTCTGGCTGGAGCGAAATAAATGTATTTGCTGCAGTTATTTTAGGCTAAAATGGCTGCTTCCCAACTTTAGTTGTATTTGCTGCAATTAGAATAGACCAATTAGGCTCCTATCGCCGAATCCCGTCAAAATAGCTGTATGAAATGCAGGTATCTCCCGAAAGGACCTATTTTTTGCGTTTTTAAATGTACGAAGTACAATTAGCGCCAAAATAGGCAGGCACTGCACACCAGCACCTGATTTCCCGAACTCTACAGGTCATATAAAAAACCGCAGCATGCGTCCTTTGCGCCTGCCGCGGTTTTTTATGCACTTTTTACGCCACACCGCTGCGTATTTCTTGCGGTACTTCAGATAAGCGTATGCGCCCAGAGACTAATCTAGCGCCGTTTGTTAAGACGCCCCAGACTGGCCCCTTCCGCAAAGAGCCGCTCAATATTCCGCTCCACCGCTGGATCGGGGATCAGAGGCGGCGCCTGATGCGGCTTCACGCGGGCATCAATGATGACATTGTCGCAGGCCCAATGCTTGTTCTCCACCGTACTGTTCACACCGTAAATGTCATGCGAGGGATTGCTGCGCGTAAAGGTGGCCCACAGGAAATTGCTCAGGTTCTCGCTCATGAACAGGCTGTCATCACATAAGATGAGCATCGGGCAGGAGTCCAGCGGACCTTGCTCCTGAATGGCGGCGCACAGCTCCTCTATTTCCTGCTGCGCTTCCTTGTAACTTGCGAATTTCGGTCCCTGCACCGCCACTATGCCGGGCATAATCATGCGGGCCTGCCCAAATGCCGGTAACGACTTCAGCTGCTCTGGCACCTCTGTGCATAAGCTCCGCTTCTGCTCCCCCACTGCCGCAAAAACCACTTTGCTGCCGCTGTTGATCCCCGTACCCGAATAGTCCAAGGTATCAATCGTAGTATTCGTCTGAAAATGAATATCCCGCCGCAGATTGAACCGCTCCAGAATATAGGTCAGGAAATCCGCGATGTCATGCGTGCTGATCTTCCGTTCCTCTTCCGCAGTAATGAACAGGTACTTCGCTAAGCTGAGCTGGCCTGTCCCGAGTATGCGGTTGGCAATGGTCAGAAGCTCCGCAGGCTGCTTCAGCCGCTGGTAAGGCGTGTAGCGCTCACTGCCGATAGCGAACAGCAGTGGATGTACACCTGCCGCATCTACGGCATGCACCTCTTTAACCCCCGGCACCTCCGACTTCACCGCTCCGCCAGTCAGCTCATGGATCAATTCCCCGAAGGAGGTGTCCTCCTGCGGCGGCCGTCCGACAACGGTGAAAGGAAAGATCGCTCCTTTTTTCGCATATACCTTATGCACCTTCATAACGGGAAACGGATGAGTCAGGCTGTAGTAGCCCAAATGGTCGCCAAAAGGCCCCTCAGGTCGGGTCTCACCAGGATAAATCTCACCCGTAATGACAAAATCAGCATCGCTGCTGATACAATAGCCGTCCACATAGCTGTACCGGAAATGGCGTCCGGCAAGCAGTCCGGCAAAAGTCATTTCGCTGAGTCCCTCCGGTAGCGGCATCACCGCCGACAGCGTATGGGCCGGCGGACCGCCGATGAAGCAGCTGACCTTCAGCGGCTGGCCTTTTTTTGTCGCCTGCGCCTGATGGATGCCGATTCCCCGGTGAATCTGGTAATGGACGCCGACCTCCTTGTTCAGCTCATACTCATTGCCGCTAAGCTGGATACGGTACATGCCAAGGTTGGAATTCATAATCCCCGGCTTATCCGGGTCCTCGGAATAGACCTGCGGCAGCGTCACAAACGCCCCGCCATCCTCCGGCCAATGCTTGATCTGCGGCAGATCGGAGATTTGAATCTCCTCGAAGCCGGAGGGAACTCCGCCCCGCTTCTTCAGCGGCAGCGCTTTTCTCGCGGCCAGGCCCGTGCCGATATATTTAAAAGGCTGCTTGAGCGCCTTCATGGGATCACTGCGCAGAGCAATAACTGCCTGGGACGAATCCCAGGTATCGCGGAATATGAACTTGCTGCGTTCAATGGTCCCGAACAGATTCGACACCGCGCGGTACTTCGAGCCTTTGACCTTCTCGAACAGCAGGGCCGGACCTCCCGCCTCATAGACCTTCAGATGAATTGCCGCCATCTCCAGATGGGGATCTACTTCCTCATGAATACGGATTAAATGTCCGTGCTTCTCCAAATCCATAATACATTCTTCCATACTGCGATATCTCATGGTCTTACTCCAATCTTCAGAAGAAATGTGAACTCTCTTTATTATCAATGAGGGAGGACTCAAGGTCAACGCCGGGTCCAAGGACTATACAAGTTAAGATGTCAGGAACAAGTAGAGCTACGTCCAATCTATCAAACTTTGTACCGCCGGAGGGTTAAATGTATTTCGTGCAACTAAATGGAGGCTGAACCGCCTGTTTTCGGCGTTAATTGTATTTCATACAGGTAAAAATGGCGGCCTGCGCTATTTTCGTGAACGGAGGAGGATTTAAGTGTAAGAAGTGCAGGTAACTCTGATTTGTGGCCGAAATCCGCCCGTTTAGTTGTACAAAATACAGTTGCAGCTTGAACGAGACTACCTAAATGCCCAACTGCTTACTCATCAACACATTTCTGCGCAGTCTATATTTTCACATCGTAAAGTATCTGTTTCTGCAAAAAATAGAAAAAACCCCACACATAGTTGGGGTTCCTGAGGCAACATATATCTCACGGGCTTCACAAGTGCATCACTCCTGCGGCTTCAAAGGCCACACACCGGTAAATTCAACCTCATCGTAGGCGAAAAAAGCCTTTAAAATCTCTTGGCGGTCATCCAGAAACAACTGGTCCGCTACTCCGGCTACAAGCTTCGGCACCGCATTTTTCATGCCGGAGATGGCCGACGCCGACAGCCCGCAGCTTGCGAGCGCCGAATAATTGAAGACGAACAGCCCATGCACCAGCGCGTGGCCTGCGCTGTCCCGGCTCTGCAGCGCAAAGCCGGGGCTGAGATACGGATGCGCATCCAGCAGCGGATTCACCATCTCAGGCGGAGCCTCATAGCGGTCGCTCCAGCGGGCGATATGGCTCTCCACCAGCCGCAGCTCGGGACGCAGACCCGGGTCGCTGAGCAGGCCGGTGCTCACTACCACAAAATCAAAGGAGAATTCCCCTTTCGGGGTTGTGACCACCGCCTTGTCGCCCGCTGGTTCCACGCTCAGCCACGGTGAACCGAGATGAAGCCGGAAGCCCGGCCAAGCGCCCGCACGGGCAAAGGTATCATTGGTCGGAGGCTGATTATATTTGAAAAAATGTGATATGACTGCATATTTATCTGCATCCGTCAGCGTATGGAACCGTTCAATCATGCCCGAAACCTCCATCTGGCGGATCGGATTGATGCTCGGCAGCTGCTCGCGGCGGACAAACACATGTGCCTCCGCCGCCCCCTCCGAGAGCAGGAAGTTGGCGTTGTCAAAGGCCGAGGCTCCGCCGCCGAGGACAGCAATTTTTTTGCCCCGGAGCAGCAGGGGATCTATGGCTTCCGAAGTGTGGGCATACAGCGCTTTGGGCAAATTATCAGCCACCATCGGCGGCACATGCCACTCGCCGCCGCCTTGAATGCCTGTTGCCAGCACAACTGTGCGCGCCAGCAGTTGCTCAGACGGTGCTCCCGCCCCTGCGATATGCAGGCGGTGAATTCCGTCTTGCCCAGGCTCAATCAGCTTGAGCCGGACCTCATTTACCACAGGCAGGCTGAGAATTTTGCGGTACCAGCGCAGATAATCCATCCAGTCGCCGCGCGGGATTTTGTCCACTGCCTCCCAGCCTTCCGGTCCATGCTGCGCCTCCCACCAAGAGCGGAAGGTCAGCGAAGGAATCCCCAGATCTACAGAGGTTAAATGCTTGGGTGTGCGCAGCGTGACCATCCGGGCGTATGTCTCCCAAGGCCCCTCCATCCCTTCGCGGTTCTCGTCGATCACCAGAATATTCGATATCCGTTCACGCAGCAATCCAAAAGCAGCCCCGAGGCCGCTCTGGCCGCCGCCCACAATCACAACGTCGTACACATGCCCATCAGCATGATCCAGCGGACGAACCCAGTCTGCGCCGCCATAAGCAAGGTAGGAAAGATCGGTTTGCACTCGTTCATTTAAGATTTCCAGACTCATCATTCCTCAGACCTTTCGGGTGGCATCTTTAGGCCATATTATAGCGTGTATGCCCCGTCTTTTGAATGGTGATGTCAAGTTTATTGTCATGGCAGCCAAAATCCGCTGGTCTCTTTGTACCGCATCACTAACAATTTGGAAAAAGCATGTCTATGATCTTGACAAAAGTCCCTCTCTTATAACCTTCACCAGCCGTTCCTTCTCTTCCTCACCGATGGCATCAGCATTTAGCTTACGTGCTGCAATAGGCACCAGCCACTGCTCCACTTCACGGTAAGCAAGTCCGGTCAGCCGTTCATACTCCTCACAAAATACAGAGATAATATGCTCTCTTACGGAATCAAAAAAATCAGTTACCTCACCTGGCAGACCAGCCGGAAGAACCGAGTACCTGATCATGACAATATACTCAGCCAAATCCCCTTCAGGATTGCCGGTTGAGGCATCCATCCAATCAATAATGACCGGCTCGCCCTCCCGGATCAGGATGTTACCCGGATTGGGATCTCCATGGCAGAGCTGGTATTTGGGCGGCAAACTGTCCAGCATTTGAAGGACCTGCTCCTTCTCGGAAGAGGTCAGATAATGGGCTGTACGGATGCTCCAGCCGAGCATTTCTTTTTGCGGCGGCATAGACGGGATGGATTGGCTATGGACAATGCTTAGCATGCGGGCAGTTATGCGGATATTGTCGTCATCTTCTGTGCTCCATTCCCTGCCGTCAGACAGCTGCATGAACAGCCGCATGAACCGGTCCATCAGCGACTCCCCGTAGATTCGTTCACTTACCAGCCCCGGACGGCCTTCGACCTCAGTCAGGTCATAAGGACGGGGTACAGGCAGTCCATACTCCCAAGCAGCTTGGGTTTTAGACAGCTCGTTCTGGAGCTCGTCCCTTCCGGTATTGCTTTTCCCCAGCTTAATGATCTTCCCAGCGTCCTCCCATTCATAAATCTCCGAGCATCCGCCTTCGCCAATCTTTTTTCCCAGTATAATATTCATTGCTGATTGCCTCCTTCTATGAGATGGATGATCTGTATATACACCTAGAACGAGTAAAATACTTCTTTGCCCGCAATAAAATCCTTGCACAGCGTATCACAAAGCTTGGCTGCACTTTCTTTAACCCAGCCATTGCGGTTAGAATCGCCTATGAAGAAAAGATAGCTAATGAACGTATCCATAAATATCTGTCCCTCAATATACCTTATCCAATCCATTGAAAAATCTGCTGCTGAAGCATAGCCCTGCAAGAAGCGCTTCCGCAGCCCGCCGGGAAAAACAGTAGCCGCACTGCCCAAATCAAATAAATAATAGCCATATCCGCAGAATCCAAAATCTATCAGACAAGGCCCGGCCCCGGTGATAATGACATTTCCCGGCTGTACATCCGCATGAACGATCCCCCATTGCCCGGGAATGGAACCCAGCTCTTGCATTTGTTTTTTTACAATTCGAAGGACTTTGGCAATGATCTCATACTGTTCCTGGCTGTACAGACCTGACTCAATGCCGGTTGTCAGCTCCACAATGCAGGAATCAACCCTCTCTTCGTTGTACACATGTCTTTGCAGGGGAGGAAGCGCATGATGGCGCGAGAAATTATGAAAAGCTGCGAACTTCTCCCCCAGGGAATATGCAATTTGCTCTATGTTCTCTTCCTGCAAAGTAAGTGTGGAGCCTTCAATCCATTCCAGCAGCGTTGCATAACCGGCCCCGTTGTCAGCGGTATCATATTCGGTCACCAGTTCTCCCAGGCGATTGACCACAGGCTTTTGTACCCTAAGGGTGTTCACTCGGGCCAGCTCCTGCAATATGTACATTTCTGACTCCAAGCCCTGAGGCGTGTGCTGAATCCCCAGCATCCCCGCAGTTGAAGGACTGTGAAGGCGCAGCAAGTAATGCCTGCCGTTGCTTGTATCCGTTACCTTGTAAGTCATATTTTCATTATGTCTGATGAACTCAACTACCGGCTCCTGAATCTCATAGGACAAAAGTACTTTTTCTGCAGCTTTTATCATTTATGTACCCGCCCTTCCACTTCCTTATAAATCTCATCCAGCATGTACCCGGCAAAAGCGGCCAACTGATTGGAGCTGATGTCTCTGTCTTGTTGCAACGCTCCGGTATATTCAACTTCCATTATATGCATAAGCAGACCGCACATATGGGTAGAAAATAATTATAGTAGAACTGCACCGCGCCCTTTGATCCGCTCATGCATGGAGATGGCCTTCTATCCAGTAATTCTTTCTATACATAACCCGACTTCGGCGATATACTTCTGCTGCTCTTCGTCCGGGATCATATGCCCGGAATGGATAAACTCAACCACATGGAAGGATGAAAGATTCCGGGTATACTTGTCTAAAGTCTCATCTGAGATATCAGATGGAATCCCGGCAGCCGGGTTTCTTCCGGCAAACAATGTAACAGGGAGCTTAAGCTGAGATAGCTGCGCAGTGAAATCTACCTCGCGGGCATCTCTACCCAGTCCCTCAATTGCCTCGCGGCGCATGAAGTTCAGGATAGGCACCTGCAGATAAACCAGCCCGCTCCAAAAATCCACAACTTCCTCTGAAAGACTCCTATGGATAGGCGGCTGATCTACAAGAATAAGACCTTTCATTTGATGCTGGTTCTGCAGGCTCCAGCCAAGCGCGTAGGACGCCCCCCTGGAAAATCCCAATACACAGTAATTCTCAAGCCTGCAATGCGCAACCACAGCCGCGATATCTGACAGGTGATCCTCAAGATCATAACCTGCTTGCGGTGTTGAGCTTAAGCCTCGGCCACGAAAGCTAAGCGCCACGACATGCCCCGGCAAATTAGTCAAAAGTGGAATGGCCCGCTCGGCAGGCTCCCATAACCCGCTGATCACCAGAAGAGAAGGTACCACGGAAGAAGGTTCTCCATTTTCCAGTACATGCAGTGACACAGGTCCATTATGAACAAAATAGCTTTTCAATCGGCATTCCTCCAAATTCTTTATCCCTAAATTCAACCTCCTAAAGAATATCATGGAAGCTGCTGATCCGAAAATGATATAACAATGACCAGAAAATATAGCCACAAAAAAAGGAAGCAGCGCTACCGCCAGTAACGATACACGCTGCTTCCTTCACCCTATGAATCAGTACTAATTAGAATCTCGCGACAAAAAACTCACGGTTGGCAGAGACAGATTTGGTTGTTAAGAGATTGCCCGCTTCATCTCTTATTCTCAAAGTATAGGATACCGTTGTTAAAGTCGTAATAGTAGGAAATCTAGCCACACCAAAATCGTCAAAATCGGTAGTTACCGTTACTGTACCGGTGGTCAAGGCAGCTGTCCAGCCAGTAGTGTCCTTATTCACATTGCCGAGACTTGTAGCAAGCACGACGAATCTGTCAAACGTTTGTTTAACTCTGCGTCTCTGTCTCACTACTTTTTTCACTACTCTTGCATTTGCTTTTTTGGCCATCAGCGCTTTTTTTGCCAGCAGTGCTTTTCTTGCCATTAATGCTTTCTTTTCGGACTCTCTCATTTGCTTCACCACTTTCTTTTAGGATACATTAGTAAATGTAGTTTGCATGTTGTCTGAAACAAGTTCCTGCCTACCGTTCGAGAAATGTGTTGATATCTCAGTTTCATAGATATGTATCCGCCTGGTCTTTCCGTGCATACCATGCACTGAAGAGGTGATCCGACAGCAATGAGTGATACGCTCTGGATGCAGCAGCATGCTGCCAAAATCAATCGGCCATTGAAACGCCATGTTCGGAAATCTGTGCAATCAGGTGTTAAGCCTGCGGCGGTTCCGGTCATTATTCAATTCAAACAGAAACTCTCCCCCTCCCGCATACAAGCCTTGCAGAAGCATTTAGGTCCACATTCCTTTCCTGTCAAACACCGAATTCCCCTGCTGAACGCGGTGTCCTCGCAGATTTCTCTGAAATCCCTGGAACGGATGTGCTGCTGGAGCGGGGTTCACAAGGTATACCTCGACGAAATTAAAACAATATCTTTAGATATTGCTACTCCCTCCATTGGCGCAACAGCGGTTCAAAGAGCAAGGGGACTTACCGGAAAAGGGGTCAACATCGCCATTCTCGACACTGGTGTATTCCGGCATCCGGATCTGATCCGGCCCATGAACCGCATCATCGCCTTCAAGGATTTTATCAATCACCGCAAAAATCCCTATGACGACAACGGCCATGGCACACATATTACCGGCGATGCGGCAGGCAATGGCTGGTCCAGCAAAGGAAAATATAAAGGCCCGGCCCCTGAAGCGGGCATAGTGGGCGTCAAAGTCTTGAATCGAAACGGCGACGGTTATGACTCCACGATTATCAAGGGAATCGAGTGGTGTATTGCCCAGCGCAAGCGGTTAAAGCTGCGTATTCTGTCGATGTCCTTCGGCGGACCGGTGAGTGCCTCAAGCAAAGATGATCTTCTCAGCCAAGCGGTCGAAAAAGCGGTCAAGGCCGGGCTCACCGTTGTGATCGCCGCCGGCAACAGCGGCCCCGGACGGAGAACGATAGAATCACCGGGGATAAGTCCCTCTGCAATCACAGTCGGGGCAGTGGATGACCGCCGGACGGTCTGGCAAGGCGACGACCGGATCACCTTCTACTCCAGCCGGGGACCGGCGCCGGGAGGAAGAATCAAGCCGGATCTCGTAGCTCCGGGAGAGTCCATCATCTCGCTTCGGGCTCCTGGCTCCAAGCTGGCGAGGCAATTTCCGTATCTTACGTTCGACAAACGATATTTCGTGCTGTCCGGGACCAGCATTTCTACGCCCATCGTCTCCGGTGCGGCCGCACAACTGCTGCAGCGCTGCCCCTCCCTGACTCCCTGTCAAGTTAAAGCCAAGCTGAAGAAACATGCGTTTCGCTTAGGGCTGAAACCGAACACCGCAGGCAGCGGCGAGGTGAACGTACGGTTTCTGAAGCGCCGTTAGTAGCTTTTAAAAAGGAGGGTTCGCTTAACAGCGATACTCCCTTGATACCGCCGGGTCTTATGAAAAGGGCGCAATAAATCAAGCCCTCCATATACAGAGAACAGCGGCTTTGATTTTCTCAAAACCGCTGTCCGTATTGAAATAAAAATTATGACATAGAGATCCCCCGCCAAACAACGGTTTTATTCTTTTCCGCATAAGCGGCGGGTAATTTTTCATGTTTTATTATGCTATTACTTCGGGCCAAGTTGGCCCGAAGATGGTTAATTGCCCTTCTGGGGCAGTTAGGTATGCCTTGCTATTCTGCCATTCGTTTTTTTCGATATTATGATCACTACATAAGAAATTGCAATTAAGACAATAGTAGTAATCAATGAAGATAATAGATTGCTTTCTGTTTTTATGCTTTCTCCAAGAGCGTTCCATACTGTATGGAAAAGGATGCAAAGCCAAATACTGCTGCTCATTTTATAAATTGCTGCCAATATGAAAGACAACCCAATGACAGTAATTGAAAAGGCCCAAAAGTTCCATGTGAATTGATTAGTTCCCTCCATAAAAAATAAAGGTAAATGCCATATGGCCCAAGTAGCACCTGTTAAAAGCGTAGCAAAAGTAAAGTTCATCTTTTTTTCAAGATTCGGTTGTAAAATCAATCTCCATCCAACTTCTTCTAACCCACCACCTACAATCATTATCGGAAGTGCTAGAACAGCCATATATAAAGGGGATACGATAGTTGAAGTTCCCATTAGTACGGGGATAATATATGAAATAATCGTGGTTGCAAAAACAAGCAGATAAAAACGGATAGGTTGCTTGAATCCAAAAATTTTGCGTAGTAATTCTCGTCTTGTGATTTCCTTGGATTTTAGCAATAGCACAATAGCCACTATCGGTTTCGTATTTCCACCTATTATGTAAAGTATCATCATTAAAGGCGTTCCATATTTCAAATAGCCATATTGATTTGCAATTACAATTCCCCACCAAAGTGTCCATGTTATACCTATCGTCAATATAACAAAGGGTAAAGCAATATTTTTCGCTCTCAATCTATACTGCCTCCATTATTTTCAATATAGTCAACTATCGCCTCAATAAGCCTATCTAATGCTTCATTTTTTCCTTGTTTTGATATGGTGGTTAAGCTAAAGACATAACCGATACAGTCCAACAATGCTCCTAATACTTCCATCTGGACTACATCAAGGCTAAAAAATTTCATGAAGTGTACCATGTAGTTATTAGATTTTTCCTTTTCAGCTTTGCTAAACTCTAATGGAAGTTTACGCAAAAGTACTTCTGTATCAGTTGGACTTACATACCGATTAAGGCTATTTTCAGATAGATAACTCTCACGCAAAAATATTGTGATTTTTTCTCGTTGCGATTTATCTCCTCCCATTATTGTTTCAAACTGCCCAAAAAGTTCACTTTCCCATTTTTTGATTACCGCATACAGACATTCCTCTTTTGAATTGTAATAAGAGTAAAATGAGCCTTTACCGATACCAACAGAATTTGCAATATCATCTACTGTAACATTCTTAATTCCATTATTCGTACAAATCAACTGTTTTGTACTCTCAATGATGGCATTTCTTGTTTGCTCTCGTTCATGTTCGCTTATGACCTTCGGCATGAAACACGCCTCCTTTTTATTGACTAAAAAATTTATTATGGTCAATAAAAAGAGTATGTGCTCATATCAGCGTTTTGTCAACGATTTTTTGTCTGCACTTTTTATGCTATTTTAGAGTTATCCGCTCACTGGCAAGCAGGGCTGGTGTCTATACACCAGCACGTTTTGGTGATTTTCCCTTGCGGAACACAGAAATACCGCCCTGCTTGTCTATGGGGCGGTATTTCTGTGTAATGTGATAGCTCATATTTTATTTTGTATTCCCTTATCCGCATAGAATAAGGTTTTTTGCAGTTCTCCTATTATAAATGTCCCCACCCGCGCGATGATCCGTTTGGTCAACGGGCGGTATGCATCCATCCGCAAGTACCTGCCAGATAAGGATGTTGTTTTGTTCCAGCTAATAGATCTTCACTCCAAGCAAGAAATTCACAGCATTGCCGGCTGTTATGCGAGTTACGGCTATGTTGCCGGGGCGGATTTGCATATTTTTTGCGGATAATGATTCCGGTAGAGGCTGCTAGATAAATTACAAGTGCTCAGCAATTTGCTCCGCCCAGGCTACAAGTGCCTCATCTTCCCCATAGCTCCCGATACACTGGAAGCCCAGCGGCAGACCTTCTATTGTCATTCCGGGAAGGCTGATCGTTGGACAGCCCGCAAAGGTCCAGATTGCCGTCATCCCGGACCATCCTGTGCCCTCACCGATCTTCGGTGCTGTTCCTCCCTGTGCAGGTGACACCCAGAGATCTATTCCCTCCGCTGTTCTGAGAGTCTCCAGTTCCTGCCGCAGCCTGGACTGCTTCTGCCGGTATGTCTCCAGCTCTGCCTCGGGGATTTGCCGGCCTCTGAGGATGGCTTCCCTTACCGGAGTGCCGTAATTGTCCGCATAACGTTCGAATAAGGAGACATGCTCACGCGCCATTTCACCCTCGAGGAACCGCAGCATGGCATCTCCATAAATAAACTCATCCTCCCACGGCATTTCCACCAGCTTCACTTGATAGCCTTCCCCTTTAAGCTTTTCAATCTGCGCATTAAAAGCCGCTCTCACCTCACTGCTCATTAGCTCCATATATACGCCTTTGGGGATACCAAGTACTGGCTTTCTATCAGTCTTATAGGGATTCCAATCCGGAATGAGCAAGTCTGCGGCAACCTTCATATCATCCAGAGTCTGCGTGAAGAACCCTGCAGTGTCAAAAGAAGGTGCCAGCAAAATGACCCCATCCAGCGGAACCCGGCCATAGCTCGGTTTGAAGCCCGCTACTCCGCAAAACGAAGCGGGCGCGATCACCGAACGAAGCGTCTGGGTGCCAACCGCAAGCGGGCATATTCCTGCTGCAACCGATGCAGCCGAGCCTGCGCTTGAACCCCCGGGGGTATGGGCAGCATTATGCGGATTTCGGGTGGCAATAGGACCATTATAAGCAAATTCCTCAGTAACCGTCTTTCCGGCGATATAAGCCCCCAGTGACCGAATCCGGGCTACCAAGGAGCCTTCCTTGCCGGACAATGACGCTGATGGCAATTGCGAACCGGCTTTAGTAGGCAAGCCCTCTGCATGCAGCAAATCCTTGATGCCGACTGGAACTCCGTACAGGGGCGGTCTCGCGGCAGGTTCAGCGTATGTCTCAGATAAGCGGCTTATCTCCAGAGCCAGGCGCTCCTCAGCGTCGGCTTCCGGGACAAACGCACGGATATGCGGCTCCAGTTGTTCAAAGCGCTGCCGGTACAGGAGCACTGATTGCTGAAGTGAGCATTCCATTTCATTCTGATTGTTGTGCTCGATTAATGATGCTTTGACAAGTTTCATGGTATCAGCTCCGCAGGAGATTTTTGGACAAGCTATATAAGTTGAACTTTCGGTTTCATATTAGGGTCTGGTCATAACTGCGGGGAATGTTTGGACTTCCGGCCGATGTTGTCTGCAGATTTCTCGATTTAAACCGCTCTTCGCGGTAGAAATCCGCAGACAAAGGCGGACGCTACCGCTCCTACAGTTCCAAACTTCCCCTCCGCACTCCTACCTTTTTTATGATTTTTTAGTTCAACTGATATTACTGCTTACGGATACACATTCAAGAAGTTACAGGCTACAAGTTATACCAAAATATCCTGTAGTCAAAGTGAGGAACCATCCCCACTATTCCCGCCAGACGAATAGAGCCGGGATTATCCGGTGAACAGTCCCAATACGGCTGAACCCCTCTGCTGCCGCATTCCTCTACAAATGCCTGTGCTGCTGCGGCAGCGTAGTTTCTTTTTCGATACCCTTCTATCGTTTCGATATCAATGGCATGAGTCTGACCGGCAACAAAAGCGGAGAAGCACAGGCTTACCACCGTATGGTCGTACCGGGCATAATAACCGAACCCGTGCTGGAAGAAATCATCCGGCGAGTCCCAGAACCTAGATAGCTTTTCCTCTACAAAGGCTAGATTGCTTAACCGCTTGTCTGTGAATATATTCTTGTCCATTCTATGAACCGTCACGTTGCCGCCCGGGATTCCATCCATTTTCATAGCTTCCCCGAGCCTGAAGACATGCTGATGACAATTCGAAAGCTTGTGTTTACCAAAAATAACCTCTATTGCTTCCACCCAGCCTGCGGTTTCACAGCTAATTTCTACATAGCCTATATTCAGCTTTTTCAGCCAGGGCTCAATCTCACTCTGCATATAGGCTGCAAGGCCGCTTACAAAAACTTTGCTCTGCGGATCTCCCGCGATATGGAACCCGCCCTGACCCTGAATCCAGATTAGAGCAGCTCTTATATTCTCAGGATGATCGGCAAAAACCCGGCCCGGATTCGTTCCGCCAACTATGGCCTTAACCTCAATATTGCTGCAGGCGTCTGCAATGTGCCTGATCCTGTAAAACTCTGTTTTGCGCAGCTCAGTTATCAACTTTTACGACCTCCAAATCAGGTATCCGTCCGGGTCTCCTAACGTCCTCTTTATCTTAAGGCAGATAGAATCGCATCGCACAGCTCCATAGTCTTCACGTTATCTCTGCCGCTGGAAATTGGGGTCAGACCCTCCTGGCAGCATTTCATGAAATGCGCCATTTCACCTACAAAGCCGCGCAAATAAAGATCTCTATAGCCGCCGGACATCGCTGACGCGGAAGGGGTGAATACAGTATCCTGCTCCGCAAGCGATTGCCACGGCAGGCCGCTGGCTGCAAGAGAATGGTGAACCAACAGCTTCACAATTTCATCCGCACAGGCAAACCCGTGATCGAACGTAACCGTTACACTCTCGCTTTCTCTGGACCAGGCGCTCATCCCTGTAAAATACACACTTCCCACAATCCCGTTCTCGAATCTTAGCGAGAGGCTCTGGGAGATCTGTTCGCCATTGTTGTTAGTGAATCCTGATATCTGTACAGCCTCGCCAAACAAAAAACGCAGCAAATCTACAATATGAATGGCAGCAAGCTTCAGGAACTGCTCCTCGTCCTTACAGAAGGGGGTGCTGTCTACCGCAAACCGGGCTTGAAAAGAACGCGCTGCTCCGAGTGTCCCTCCTGTAATCAGCTCCTTCAATTTCATGTAGACAGGAGCGTAGCGTTTCATGAATCCGACCATCAGCACGACACCGGCCTGCTCGGCGGCATCGGCAAGCTGAAGGGCCTCCACTCCATTCCAGCCGAGAGGTTTGTCCACATACACATGTTTCCCGGTACGGATGCAGTCCAGCACCAGCGGGGTTTGGTCATGCGGCTGGGCTACAACTACGACTCCATCGCATTCTGCATTCTGCAGCATTTTGTGGTAGTCGTCATAAGGCTTGCCGCTGCTGCCGAACCGCAACAATGCGGCCTTGGAGCGCTCAAGATTACGGGTCGCAATCGCAGTAATTTCTGCACCTGCTTCTATTGCTGATGGAAAAATATTAGTCGACGCATGGAACCCTGCACCGATAAAACTAAGCTTCGCTGTACTCAAGTGTATCCTCTCCTTTTTAAGCAATGCTTCTATAATAGCTGATAATAGCCGATTCTGCAGCCGGCAGCGAAGGACTTGTGTCCCTCTTTCCGTAACCGGTGGAATCCCTGCCGAATATCCAATATACTTAGCAAGGAAGCGATTACAAGAATCATATGGAACAGGAGGGATATGGAGATGCAAATTTCTGTTTTTTACAACCATATTGTTACCGCGGGCAAACAGACGGGACTGCCGGTGCCGGAGGTGCTGAAACAGGCCCGCGAATTTGGCATCAGCGCAGTGGAGCTTGATCTCGACGAGGTGCAGCCAAGCCGTCAGGACATGAAGGAGCTGCTGGGGCAGGCCGGGATCTCAGTGGCTTCGATGTACGCTTTTTTTGATTTCGGCAATGCTCCCGATGTGCAGCCCGGCTTGAAATTCATAGATACGGCTGAATTTTTAGGTGCACGAAAAGTGCTCGTTATCCCCGGATTTATTGACGAATCGGCCAGCAAGGAAGAGCGGGGGCATGCACTTCACGGAATGGCTGCAGCACTTAAAGTGTTATGTGACTATGCGGAACAGAAAGGGATTACAGTCACCCTGGAGGATTTCGATGACAGCCGTGCTCCCTTCTCCACTTCCGGTGAACTGCTGTGGTTTCTGGAGCAGATTCCGAAGCTTGGCTGCACCTATGATACGGGCAATTTCATTTATCGCGGCGAAGATGAACTGCTCGCCTTCGAGAAGCTGAAGTCGAGAATCGTTCATGTCCACTGCAAAGACCGCTCGCTGGAGGAGCACAGTGGCGAAACGCCGAAGATCAGCACCAATGGAACCCGTCTCTTCCCATCTCCCGTAGGCTCCGGCTGCATCCCGATGGAGGAAATTGCGAAGCGGCTGAAGACAATGGGGTACGAGGGTACGCTGGCAATCGAGCATTTTGATGCTGCCGACCAGTTGGCTTACATGGAGAAGTCGGCAGCGTGGCTTCAGGAGATTTTCAAATAGGACAGGCAGGCATGAGGGGGTCTCAGACACGCTGCGATCCCCACACCTGGAACTCCACATCCAGTTCAAAGCCAATCTGCTGATAAAAGGGCTGCATAGGACCCGTATACGCTTGGACCATGCCCAATGAGCGCAGTCTGTTCAGGGCTGCATAGATTACTGCCCGGCCCAGCCCCCGCCTCCGGTAATCGGCATGTGTTCCCACAGGTTCAAGAATCCCGATGCCGTTCGCTTCATCCACAAAAGCATTGCAGAAGGATACAACCTCCCCCTGCTCATTGACCAGTGACAGGTCCAGTCCGGGGCGGTAGCCCGGCGCTTGGCGAATTCCCCCGTACATTTGCAGCATCAGCTCTGCATGTGCAGTACCCGCATAATTGAACGCCATAATATGCCCCTGCGCCTTCGCTCTATCGGCTACCTCTTCCCCGCATTGAAGCTTGAAGCCCGGAGGTATTTCCACCGGGAAATCCTGATCCAGCCTGATCGTGACAACATTATCACTTTCATTCGGCAAAAGCGCATATCCCCGGCTGTGAGCCATCTTTTGCAGCTTGGGCATGAACTTTGGAATCGCAAGCTTCACGGCTCCCGGCGTTGACTTCTCTTCGATGAATTCGAACATCTCACGCAGCAGTTCCTCCTTCGGGTCATCCGTATCAAGCTGAAAATAAAAATCCCCATCCCTGCAAACTACGGCAGCCAGCTCTCCATTGTCATCTTCCCATAGCCCGATATTGCGCTCCCACTCGGAAAGCAGTCCCGCCCTCATCTGATAGAAAAAAATTTCGAACTCAAAACGGGCAATCGTCCAGTTGTACGGCCGTTTGAATCTTGCATAGGCGAGCGAGAGAAACTGGCGCACTCTCATCATATCGTCCGAAGTATACGCCCTATAATTTATTGCCATATGCACTCATCCCCTGCTATATTGTATTGTCTTTATTGTAAGGGATTGGGAGGGGCGGCAGTAGGCACAGTTCTTATGTAAAATGTTTTTGCCCGCAGATATGATCTGCGGGCAGTAGGCTATTTTCTCGAATATACAATTTTCTTGATGCTCTCCACAGATAATCCGTATTGCTCCGACAGTTCATCTATGCTGGCGCCGGTATGGAAGGTTCTGCGGATATCTTCATTCCGCTCCAAATAATACTGTGCCGCGCCGGAGCTCTCGCCCCACTTTCTGCGCTCATTCGGACGGGTGGGAATATAGATGAATTCTCCTTGAACATATTGCTGAATTTCCTTGAGCAGTCGCTCCGGAAATAGCTCTGTTGCCTTCAAATAATCCATATAGGGCTCGCTCCTTAAAATGATTTTGATATTTTAAGGGCAAAGCCTGCAAAATTAACCGCTATTCATTCCTAAATACAGGCGAAATTATTCGCTCCATGCAAGCTTCGCCTTCGGTTCTGCAGGCTTTGCATGGAGCTTATTAAGTACAAAATCAATAACCCAGTTCATGGTTTCCACCTCCTTATTAACTGCATATTGGGCTCTGGTCGTAACTGCGGGGAATGTTTGGACTTCCGGCCGCTGTTGTCTGCAGATTTCTCGATTTATACCGCTCTTCGCGGTGGAAATCCGCAGACAAAGGCGGACGCTATTGCTCCTCCAGTTCCAAACTTCCCCTCCGTCACTTCGGCCCTTTTTATTCATTTTTTAAGTTCAGCTTATATAGCTCACTCATAAGCTAATTTATAGACGATCTCGTCATCAATAATCCGGCCATCCGGGGTGAATCCCAAGCTTCGATACAGCAGTTTCGCCCTCTCGTTCGTTGGCTCGAAGCTGATGTAAATGACCTGATGGCTTTTGTCCTCCTGGATCAAAGAGAGCAGTTGCCTCATTGCTTGCCGCCCGTATCCCTTGGACTGGAATTTCCTGTCGATCATCAGCCTGTAAATCCAATACTCATGATCATCCGTGTCCATAGCATACATTACAAATCCTACAGGTGTATCCTCATAATAAACAGCGAGTGCAACGCATTCAGGCTGTACCTTTGATTGTGCAATGGAGATTGCATTGGCAGCGACCAAATCCTTCTGTTCTTCGGCAACACTAAGGCTGATAACTCTCCAAAAGTTGCCCTTGTCAATCCCTCTAAGACTAATCATTGATGTCGGCACTCCTCTATACAGGAAATAAATTCCTACACATTATACCACATGTTTGTGTGAATTTTGACCGTGACACATCCAATTATTAGGAGTAGAATGAAAGGAACATTTGTTCTTACAGGGAGGGTATTATGCCACATATCCAGTTGAACGGCTTAGACATGTTTTATGAGAAAATGGGGACCGGGGAGCCCGTAATCTTTCTTCATAGCTCATATTCGCGGGGAATTCTGGCTTTTGCCAGTCAAATTCTTGATTTCCAGAATGCGTATACCTGCTATTTCCCGGATTTCAGAGGTCACGGCAGAACCAGATGTGAGAGTTTGGCCTGGAGCACCCCACAGCTCGCTGAGGATATTTTGGATTTTATGGATAAGCTAAATATCCCCAAAGCGCATTTAATCGGTTATAGCTTGGGTGCGGGTGTCGCCGCCTATGTTACTGTAAACGCGCCGCAGCGTGTAGCTTCCTTGACTGCCGTCGGTCACAGCGGGTTTAATGATCCGGCTGGCGCAGATGAATATGAACCCGAATGGCTTCTAGCACACGGCAAGCACGACTTCATCCGGCAAATGCTCGAAAGGCATGAGGAGGCGCACCGGGGGAACTGGCAGGAATTCATGCGGCAGAGCGCGGCGGATTGGAGGTTATTCCCTCAGCTTACTGAAGAGCAGCTCCGCAGCATCCATTGCCCCGCCCTGTTTATCGCCGGAGAGCATGATCCTTTTGTAAAGGAAGCTCAGCTTCAATTGCTGACAGCCCTTGTTGAACACTCCGAGTATCTTGTTATCCCGGGAGGCAGCCACAGGCCGCATATGCTGAGAGAAAGTCCTCTTTTGGTGAATGATTCGATTCTGCAATTTTTGAAAATGCATCCTATTGCTTCGGCTTCTGTTTCGGCTTCCAATTAGCTTCGGTTATTGCGTTCTCATATCGTTCGATGTATTCCTCCACATTGATCTTCCTGCTTAGTTCAGCGATGAGGTCATACGGAATGTTATTTATTTTTTTGAAACGCATACAGGACTTTCCCATATCAAGCTTAGTCTGAACATGCTTCGGATACTCCTCCTGAAACCATGCCAGCAGCGTGGGCAACATGTAGATCCCCATATGATACAGTGCAATGAAGTTCTTCTGGGAGGCTATGCTGATAAAAGGCAGCGGCTGCTCCGGATTGACATGATAACCCGGCGGATAAAGCTCATGAGGGACAACGTAAGTTATCATTCCATAGGACATGGTTTCCCGGAACCCTGCCGGAAGGTTTGCCTTAACCGTCTGTCTAAGCTTCTCCACAGCTTCCTTCCGCTCTTCCGGGAGCTGGCTGATATAGTCCTCGGGACTTGCCGATTCGAATTTCATCCTTTTTTCTCCAATCTGCGGCTGTAATAAATGTCTTCCAGATTATATAATAAAAATGCATGTTATAAAAGTTAACCTGAAGGGATGTTGATGTTTTCATGAAATTTAGCGAATACCGCTATGAGCGGCCGGATGTAGACCGGTTGAAGACTTCCTTTACCGAACTGCTGAAAGGTCTGAGTGCGGATAGTCTGGAGGAGCAGCGCGCCGCTTTTACCGCAATTAATAAGCTGCGTGATGAATTTAACACCATGGAGACCCTGGTCAGCATCAGACACTCCATCAACACGGAAGATAAATTCTACAAAGCGGAGCAGGATTATATGGATGAAGTTGGTCCTGTCATCCAGGAGTACATAACCGACTACTTCAGAGCGCTTGTCCACTCCAAGTTCAGAGCTGAATTTGAGCAGGAATGGGGTACGCAGCTGCTTCAGATTGCGGAAATCTCGCTTCGGACATTCAGCCCGGAAATCATCGAGGATTTGCAGCTTGAGAACAAGCTCTCCACAGAGTATTCCCAGCTGATTGCCTCCGCCAAGATTCCGTTTGAAGGGGAAGAACGCACATTGTCCCAGCTTACGCCTTTTGAGCTGTCGCCAGACCGCGATATGCGCAAGCGTGCAGCAGCGGCCAGATATAGCTTCATGTCAGAGCATGAGGCTGAATTTGACCGGATTTACGACGACCTTGTTAAGGTCCGTACCACGATCGCCAAAAAGCTTGGATACAGCAGCTTCGTAGAGCTCGGCTATGACCGGATGATGCGCACCGATTACAACGCTGAAATGGTTGCGAACTTCCGTAAACAGGTGCAGGAGCACATCGTTCCTGTATCCGGGAAGCTGAAGAAACGCCAGGCTGAGCGTTTGGGACTGGCAGAACTGAAATTTTACGATGAGAGTCTGAATTTCAATAGCGGCAACGCTACGCCAAAAGGTGATCCTGATTGGATTATTGCGAACGGGGCCAAAATGTACAAAGAGCTGTCCCCGGAAACGGATGAGTTCTTTACATTCATGCTGGACAATGAGCTTATGGATCTCGTCAGCAAGAAGGGCAAGCAGTTTGGCGGATATTGCACCTATATCCCCCAATACCAGGCGCCTTTTATTTTCTCCAACTTCAACGGAACCTCCGGTGATATTGATGTTCTGACCCATGAAGTGGGGCATGCCTTCCAGGTATATCAGAGCCGCCATATCCACATTCCGGAATATGCTTTTCCAACCTACGAGGCAGCGGAAATCCACTCGATGAGCATGGAGTTTTTTGCGTGGCCTTGGATGGATTTGTTCTTTGAGGAGGATGCCGGCAAATACCGCTTCAACCATCTGGGAGATAGCCTGCAGTTCATTCCTTACGGAGTTTCCGTGGATGAATTCCAGCATTTTGTCTATGCCAACCCTGAAGCGACTCCTGCCGAACGCAAGCAAGCCTGGCGGGAAATTGAGAAAAAATATTTGCCTCTCCGCGATTATGAAGGCAATGAATATCTGGAGAACGGCGGATTCTGGCACAAACAGGCCCATATCTTCCGCTCCCCGTTCTACTACATTGATTATACATTGGCCCAGCTCTGCGCGTTCCAGTTCTGGAAACGGTCCAATGAGGATTTCAAATCCGCCTGGAGCGATTATTTGCGGCTCTGCCAGGCCGGGGGAAGCCTGTCTTTCCTTAAGCTGGTCGAGCTTGCCGGACTTACCTCACCTTTTGAGGATGGCTGCATCAGCTCCGTCATTGGAAATATTGAAGGCTGGCTGAACGGGGTAGACGATAAGCAGTTGTAATACAAGACCTAAAGACCGGAAGAGCAGCCGCCCTCCCGGTCTTTATAATTACTGCCGAAAACCGCGGCCAGAACTACTTCTTCTTGGCGTTTGCTTTTGCTTCCGCCTTACTGATATTCTCCTCTGCTCTGAATTTAACAATTCTGCGGATCAAGTCATAGGGCAGCGGCTCATTCAGAGGGAACTGTACGGACCCTTTTGCCCCTTTATACTGCGACAGCTCCTCTTTGAAGGCCTCAATGCCGCGGGGCGCCGGATAAAATCCGATATGCTTCTTAAACGCCGCGAAATGCACCAGGTTTCCGTGAAGGTAAAAGGTTGGCATCTGGTAGCTTATCTTCTCCTCTGCCCCGGGGACACACTCTCTAATCACCTTCCTCAAGGCTTCAAGCTTCTCCTGAACCTCAAGCGGCGATTTGGCAATATAATCATCAATTGATTCATAGGTGATTTTCACCGGCTCCATAGTACTCTCCTCTCTGCTTCTCTCCACATGATCCATCATTTATAGCATGTCCTTATTATAGCCTGCCAAAGAACTCAAAGCACAAATTTAATTAATACAGTTGTATTAATTAAATTTCATTGCTATAATCCAGTTGTTGTCATCAACGATTGATTTTACAGAAGGGGTGTAAGGATGAATTTTGTGGTATGGGCGATCGTCACCTGCGAGGTTTTATTCTGGGTCATGATCGTGGCAGGTCTCACGGCACGTTATATTTTCTCAAGAAAGAAGCTTGGGCTGTTCTTCCTGGCTCTAACTCCCGTTCTCGATATTATTCTGCTGGCTATTGCAGGCATTGATCTGTATCGCGGCGCCTCCGCCACAACAGCGCATGCCCTAGCAGCCGTCTATATTTCCGTATCTCTTGTGTTCGGCAAAAGCATGATCGCCTGGTCCGACGAACGCTTCCGCTATTATGTGACGAAGCAGGGCAACAAGCCAATCAAGCGGTATGGGATGGAGCATGCCAGACATTATTTAAAAAGCTTTCTGAGGCATGTGCTGGCATTTCTGATTGGAGCAGGGGTTCTGTACGGACTGATTACATGGATTGACGATCCGGCACGCACTGAAGCACTGTCAGGCGTAATTAAGGCATGGTCCATGATTGTGGGAATTGATCTTATCATTACAAGCTCTTATTTCATTTGGCCGAAAAAGGCAAAGAGTTAAGCCATGGCATATACAAGGAACAGACCGCGCTCAGTTTGGAGACAGCGGCCTATTCCCGATTCATTCATATTTTCCGGGTCGCGAGAGTGCGGTAATTATCCGTCACTGCGACCGGCTTACTGCCTTGCAGGTAAAAGTGGTCCCGCGCCTTCCAGGTATGGCTCTTTTTATCTTTTCTGCGTATATAGACATAGTTGTAGGGAGATGTGGCAAACGTTTTATAGCCTTTGGCTACGCATTTCCTCAAAAAAGCTACATCTTCACCGATAGAACGATCTGAAAAACGGACCTGTCTGGTCACTTGCCGGTTAAATAGCAGTGTTCCTCCCTGCACAAAATCGACAGCTTTATTGTTCTCTGCGGGGGATCTGATGATAAGCCTCTTGCTCGCCGCAAGGTATACCAGACATGCATGTTTGCCTACAACATCACTATGGGTGCGGGCAAGAGCCTTTAGCTGCTCCGTCAGATAGTAAGGGGAATAGTAGTCATCATCGTCAAACTTGGCGATTAGCGGATGCCTTGCTTTGACAATTCCACAGTTCAAGCATTGCCCCAATGAAGTTCGCGCCGGCAGCTTATATACCGAAATATTGCTGTAGGCACGAACTTTGCTGCGATACAGCTTCAGATCCATGCTGTCGTTGTTAAGGATGATGATTAATTCTTTGTTCGAGTGTAGCTGGTTTCGGAAATTGACTACAATATGATCGAAAAAATGTGGGCGATTGGTGCATACGATAATCGAAACTCCTGTGGTGCCTTTTCTTCTCCCCAAGGCCAGCCGCTCCTCTCCCTGTTATCCATTCAACATATGAGTGGAACCAACCAGCAGTGCGGGCATAGCTTCTCCATGCTCAACAGTAAGTAGAACGGCTGCACCGTCCACAAAAGGACGGCATCCGATTCAGAAATAATAAGAGGCATCCGCGAAGGATGCCTCTTATTATTCATGCTGTATGCTTTTACTGAAAAATCACTTCACATCCAGGCTGCTATTCAAAACCCGCTTCAGCAGCGTGGCTACCTCGGCTCTTGTTGCGGTTCCTTTCGGATCAAAGCGGTTGCCCGCTTTGCCGCTGATTAGGCCTTGGCCTTGAATTGCTGCTACCGCGTCTTTCGCCCACCCTGAAATCTGTCCATCATCCGCAAATGCAGTGACAGTACCCGAATTCTTCAGCGGCAGCTTCGAATATTTCACATAATTGTTCAGCACCACTGCCAGTTCTTCTCTCGTAACCGTCCGGTCCGGCGCAAAGGTTTTGTTGCTTGTCCCCTGAACAATGCCGTTCGATGCAGCCCAGGCAATGTAAGGCGAATAGTATTTACTCTCCTTCACATCTGTAAAGGACGAAACATTGGACTGATCCGCACCTGACATTTTCCCAAGGATCGTAGCCAGCATCCCGCGGGTTACGGTCTGATTCGGCGCAAAGGTGTTGCTTGAAGTGCCTGTGAGCCAGCCTTGCGCTGCCGTAAAGTCAATGCTGTCCTTCGCCCAATGATTCGCAATATCGTTAAAGCCTACGGCATGGTAGCCGACTGCAAAGGTGGAGAAATGGCTGGTTCTGAACTCCACCGTTTGTGCCGCTGCGTTGTATCTGCTGGCTACAGCTACGGTGCTGCCGCTGCCATTCACATAATACACCACAACCGCATTTGCATTCTCTCCTGTGCCGAGCTTATAAGGAATTTGAATCTTAACCGCTTCGCCTGCAAAGCTTGTAATGCTGTTTGCTCCATCTGTGATGGTGAAATCATAGGCAGGCCTGCCTGCTGTCAGTTCTTGAGTGCTGCCGCTCCAAGCCGCGCTCGAAGCCTGTGCAATACTGATCTTCAGGGTTTGGCCCTTGGCCGTCTTGCTGATCGCGGCAAGGGTCGGGCTTCCCAAGGTAATTGCTCCAAATCCGGTGCCGATCTTCAGATCAGCCTGTGTGCCGGAAGACAGCCCAGTCAAGAATGCGGTGCTCAGCTCAACCGTTACTTTGGTAGCTCCCTGCACAGCTTCCCCGCGAATTTCCACCACGGTTTGTTTTCCTGCCTTCTCGCTTGCCTTGGCGTTATCCAGCAGCTTCTGGCTGGCATCATCCGCGAGTACGACTTTTGCTTCGCCTGTCTCCTTATTCAGCGTCATTGCCGCTACTGCCACAGTATCCGTAACCGTAACACCTGACGTTGCTTGTGGCGAAGCACTTGGCTGCACGGTTGCTGTTGCAGGTACTGCCGTCCCTGCCGGCTGTGTTGGCGCTGGTGTCGGCGTTGCCGATGCTGTCGGTGTTGGAGTCGACGATGCTATCGGCGTTGGCGTTGCCGGTGTCGGTGTCGACGTTGGTGTTGGCGGTGTGTAATAGCCCTTTGAGATTTCAACAACAGATACCGTTCCTGATACCTCATTCGCTACAAGCAACAGCGGATAACGTGTCGGGCTTTGATCCGCCGGAATGAAGCTCTGTCCTTCAGGTGATACATCTCCGGCAATCCGGTAAGCCGGCTTCGCGCCTGAATTATCCACCGAATTCTTGAAATCTCTCGTATTCAGATAGTCGTAGAAGACAGGTGCGCTGATGTTCGAGAGGTCATACATCATATTGCCGCCGACCCGCTCAAGTCCAATGAAGGCATATGGCTTGCCGTCTACAACGCCAACCTTGACATCTTCAGGCTCAGGGCCTTTTTTGGCGCTTCGTTTCTCGAAGACGTAATCATCATTCGACCAGTTGAAGCCTTCTGGAACCAGTCTAGCTGTAATCTGCTCGAAATCTGCTCCGCTGTCATATACCAGGGACATGTCCTCTGCATTCCAGACAGAGAAGGAGCGTGCGCCGAACAGATAGGTTTTTCCGCCCGCAAAGCCTGCACCGCCCTCACCCACCTCATAATCCGAAGTGTCGAAGGTTGTTACCTTCATATTCTTGGTGGCATCGCCGTCCTGGCCTTTGCCGAGTGTAACATCCTTCTCATTGCTGTAGTCTTTCCAGCTCCGCGAATCGCCTTCGTTTGCCGTGATCACGTAGGTTTTGCCGCCGGCAGTGTAGGTAGTGATTCCGTCCGGATTGTACATACCGAGAACATTCGGTTCGGTTTTAATGTCAATTTTGCCGTCTCTGCGCATATCCAGCTCATTGCCTGGAACACTGTGGTCTTTGAAGCCCAGACCTTTGATGCTTGTAAACGTGCCTGTCCCAAGGTCCAGCGTGGCAATGGCATTGGCCTCCTGAAGAGATACGAACGCCCGCTTGCTGTCTGCGGATACTGCGATATATTCTGGCTCCAGATCCACAGAAGGCGCGGTTTGTTTTTTCAAAATCACATTATTGGACAAAAGCGCATTTCGTGCTTCGCTGCTGTCGAACGCGGTGAAATCAATCACCTTGGCCGTCTGCTTCTCCAGATTGATCAGCGTTACAGAGCCTTTAGGGTCCACTGCCGGAGCGGTGTAGCCTTCTCTAGGTTCCCCTTCGTCAGCCGCCAGCACATATTTGTTGTCAGGCGTGAAGGTTACCATGTCAGGCTGTACGCCTGCCTTATAATGTGCTTTGTAATTCCCGTCATAGTCCAGCAGCAGGACTGCGCCGGGCTTCTGATAATCTGCTTCTTGTACGGCAATTGCAATGGTATCCAGCGCCGGATTGATATCAACACTGGTGATGTCGCCAAAAGTGAACCCGTCAATCATCTTGCTGACATCAATCCGCTTATCGAGCACAAGCTCAGTCTGTTTCCCGGAAACCAGGGACTTCAGGCTGACAATGTCAATCTGCTTCTCCTTGCCGTTTACCAGATAAAATTTTTGATTGTCGCTGTTGTACTTCACAATCTCCGCAACGCCGCCCTCCAGATCGGAGAAGCCTGTGGAGTAGCTGCCGATTTTCGTCATAATCCCTGGGCTGAGCAGCTTGATTTCATTTCTGTCGCGCACACGGATTCTTTTGCCAACCGGATCAATGGAGGACAGCCCGATGGCCGAAATCCGGTCGCCGGCTTTGAGATATTCCAGATTCACTGTCTTAGTGATATATCCGTCAATAAAGACCCGCACATCACCTGAACCGTCATTGACAACGATGGCGCCTACTTTGCCACTGTCGAGACTAACCGAAACCACCTTGCCTTCAACCTTGACAAGTCTGCCCCGGTTCGCCTCGGAGGTTGCTTCAGCCGTTGTCACCAGTGCCGGAGAAATCTCATTTACACTGCTGTCGAGCATCTCGATACTCTTCACAGTCAGCTGTTTCTCGCCCTGATAGCCGCCTACCGTTCCGGTAACCTGAACCTTCTGACCCGCTCTGAAGTTGCCGGAAACCGGGAACAGGTTGATTCCCGCCGTGCTGTCCTGTACATAAATCGAGTCGAAAAAGGCTGTATTCTGATCATATCCGCTCGCATTGGAGGTTACAGTACCTTGAATGGTAAAAGATGTTCCTTCCTGGGCCTTCTGCACCTCAGCAATCGGAGTTACAGTTCTTGGAGCCAGCTCCTTCAGGATGTTCTGAGTGATGTTGTAATTGCTGTAGCCCAGCTCTCCCGAATTGTCCAGTGTAGCCTGCACTTCAAAGTTGGACATGAATACCGAACCTGCTGTAAATAGCTTAGCGCCACTCGCCAAAGTTTCTACAGTCAATACCGGAATATTCCCCTTAACAACAGGATTGCCCTCTCCGCCCAGTCCATCCTGATCGGAGTCCAGACTCTCGGAGGTTGCATGGGAAGTAACGATACTAGTCACCTTTGCCTTGTCCGCCTCAGCGACCGTGATCGACGAGCCGCTGTAGAAGCTGTATTCCTGGGCCGGATCTACTCCATACGTATAAGGGCTGCTCGTATTATAGTTCTTGAACCGGAGCCGGAAATTTTGGGACACATAATTGGTTTTGTCAATCAGCTCATCGTCAACCAGACGCGTCTTGGCATCAACTGCAGCCAGAATTAGATTCTGCTGGTAGGCCGCGTGATTGGCCGGAGGGTTCTTGCTGTCGCCGTAGTCCGCGAGTCCGGTAACGATTAGCGTTTTGCCGCTATCCGAAAATGCTTTGACCGCCGCAATTTCCTCAGCCGAATATTCACCAAGCGGACCTACAGAGGTTCTGCGGTTCGGCGGTGTCAGGATCAGAGCCTTCAGACCGGCCAGCTTGTCAGCCGTAATCCCATCCTTGATCTCCACCAGCCGGACATCATATTCCTCAGCCAGCTTAGCGAAGTTCGTCATGCTGTTGGCGTAGTTCCCGGCAACATATTCATTCTTGTGCGAAGCATCCACCCCGATGTTGATCAGCTTCGAGGCATCTCTTATATTGAGCTGCAAGGATTGGGTAAATACCCGGCTTGCGCCATTCACAAGGGCATGCACCGTAACCTGTACAGTGGTGATTCCAGCAGTTGAAGGCGTGTAATCAACGGGATCCTTCAGCGTTCCCAGGGAGGCGATTGGAGCATTAAGAACTTTGTCCGCAACACTGGTACCACCGATCGTATAACCGATGGATTCAATCGTAATCGGAGCAGCTTCATTATTGAACAGCTCTGTCGTGATCTGCAAAGGCTCCCCAGTCACCGGCATGCTGACCGACGAAGTCACTGCATTAATGCCGACCTTGTCAACCTCACCTACCCAGACCGGAGCGGTTACAGCAATATTGCCATCCGGTTGAACTACACGGATATAGTAGTAGCCGTTTGCCGGACTGTTGATTTTCACCGAATAATTAGCCTTATTGGTTTCGAACTTCTGAATATAGGATTCCTTACCGCCATTCGTGATCACCGATACCTGTCCGATTTGGTCGGAGGCATCCGGGTCTGAAAGATCCACGTTGATGTTCAATTCCCCAGTCCCCGCTGGCAGGCTTGAACCCAGCAGTTCGCCATTTGCCGTGTATTTGATCTCCAGATTCTGATCCTCTGTAGCGTACACATGCATTTCACGCAGCGCTGCGTATACTCCTTCCTTGGTGAAGGTGTCTGTCACAATCGCTGTTCTCGCCGTATTGGCGTTGCCCCACAGCCCTTTATGGTTGTCCTGATTGTTGGTAGGCGCCAGATGCCAGCCTTTGTCCAGAGCACGGTTATAGTATTCATAAGAGCGGAAATACCCGCCTGAGCTGACCGCCCCTTCGCCGTTTCCGACCTCGATCAGGGTCATATGCTGATTGATTTCAGGATCATAATTGGAAAAGTTATTAAAGTCGCCGAACGTCGGTCCCGGATGATTGAACTGTCCAATCGCGCCCGGAATGGTCTTCAGCAGCTTATAATAATTGGTCATGCCGGACACGCCGGATGCGTAGTCTTTATGGTTTCTGCTGACAAAGCCGTCTGTAGCAAAAGTATTAATATGGCCCGGACCGCCCGCCCAGGTCATTTCATAGCCGTAAAACGGTACAAAATCAGGCGTTGCCGCCGCTGCCGCAGCAGCTTGTCCTGCTTGCCATTTTGCATTCGTAACACTTGCCGCATAGTCCACAGGAGCAGCGGAGGTATCAAAATAATTCGAATGGTCAGTTAAAGCGAAGAAATCCAGCTTGGCAACATCTCTCGCATAGGTATAGGCGTCTTCCATCGTGCCTGAACCATCGGACTGAACGGTGTGCCCGTGCAATTGTCCGAAGTATACCTTCTCCTCTTGACCTGGAGCCTTAAGCGTATAATTAAAGGTTGAACTCACACTGTCCTTGTAGCCATCAAGCGTAGCGGACGCCTGAATTGTAGCGGGCAGCATATCTGCCGTTAATTTAATCGGAGTGCTGTAGTCAGCTTTCGGATCCACAGCTTCACCGGTCTCGCCGGCTTTTCGGGTAAGAATGTAGCTGATTTTCGCTCCGGCGGTGGAAGAGCTCAGCGTGATTTCCGTTCCGGCCGGAATGGAACCCGTTTTGCTTGCGAGTACGGGACGAACCTGTGCCTGAGTGTAGACAAAAGTTCTTTCCGCACTCACGCTCGCTCCTTTTACAGCTTTTGCCTTAATGACAGCCGTATCTCCAGTCTGATTGAACTGATCAATCACAACAGGGCCGGAAGCAGCCGGAATGGTCTGAACCGCTCCACCGTTCAATGTGTATTCAATGGCTGCGCCTGAAGTAACCGACGACAGCACAACCGGGCTGCCCTGGGCAATCTCGCTACCCGTATCCGGGGAGGCTACAACGGCTGCGACTGTGGTGGAGTCGGCTTTTTGCTCACCCGTGATTTTTATATCTGCCATACGGGAGGTTCCCGTAGAAGCTACTGTTCCCCCGTTAATCGAGCCATCACTTGTTTGCAACATACGCAGGTACACCTTGCTCTTATCGTCAACCTCCGCTGGCAAGGTGAACTCCGACTTTACAAGAGCTGCCGTATTTACATAAGCCCCACCTTGAACATCTGTATAAGTAACCTGATCTGTACTATATTGCAGCTTGAAATCCTTGGGACCTGTGCTCGAACCATAGGAACCAAAAGCCAGCTTCAAATGCTCATAGCCCGCTGTAGATAATACGATTTGCCAATATTTCGTATTCGCGCCATTTTGCCAGCCGTTTAGTGAAATCGACCTGTTCGACGCCGTATACGTTGAAATCTTGCCGCCGGTGCCGTTCTCCCCCATGTAGGTGGACAGCGTCACGGTGCTTGGATCAGCAACAGCACTTGTGGCGGGGAAACTCGTTAAGGTTTTGGATGAATCAGGATCATTCACAAAATCCCATTCGGCAACGGTTACAGCAGTTGCTGCATGAACAGAATTGGATACCGGCAGCATCGTAAGCAGCATGATTATCGCCATGAATGCGCTGATTATCCGTCGAGGATGTTTGGTTATCATATAAGCCTCCCAAGTATTGTTATACCTTTAATTTTAAGAGACTGATGTAAAATCACCGGCAATCCTGTGTTAAATCTTCGGCTATTCTTGTTAATAAACCTCTTTGCAAATACCAATATATATGTAAAAAGATAGACCGCCTTCCTTGTAAAAGGATGCGGTCTATCTCTTTCATTCTTTCATTATTGGCACAGCAGCTGAAAGCAATGCTTATTCCATGCCATGTTCTTTCCGAATGTTGTACATGCCTTGAATCAGCAGCTCCGAAGGGTCCCGGTTCAGTTGAAGATGTATCAGCAACAGATGCAGAGGAATTGCACAAACGTTATTTCCTTCGGTTACCGCCGGGAATCCTGCTTCAAATACCGGACCATGAACCTCATTCCAGGCCAGGCCAGCGTGCACCTGCTCAGGCGCAAACTCTTCCTGCACGGCTGCGATACAGTGTGGCACCAATATGTTATCAATCATGGCTTTGGCTTCTTCTTCGCTTGTAGGCGGCGGTAAGAGGGCTTTGCCTCCCTTGACCTTCATCAAGTCGATGAAGAAAGATGCCATCCACACTGAAGGGCTGTTATTCGTCTGGAATCTGGCAACCAGCTCACGCAGGAAAAACCCGCAGGAATATACATCCTTCGCTTCGTCCATAACATGAAACACAAAAGTCGGACCATACGCTTCCAGATTCATCACTTGACCCTGAACCTCTTGGAAATGCATCTTGAGCGCTACAATGCCGTTATGGTGAACCGCGTTGACAAGCGCTGCCAGCTTTTCTTCTTCGGTCAACGGTTCCTCGGTGCCGACCCTCTCCTCATTTACTTCAGCTTCATGGGTTATTTCTTCGTTTGCTGCTTCATCGCTCGTTAACTTATTGTTCATTATCATATTCACCCCACTTCCTATAATACCATTCCAAGGCTGGAAGCGACATCTTGTTATAGACAAGACATGCAATAGACAAGATTACAGGCGGGAATGTTAAAAAATAACGCTTAATCCAGCCGCTCAAGAGCTTCGCGGACAGCCTGCTTTTCTTTTTTCAGCACTGCCTCCTCAAGCGCCTGCTCCAGCAAACGGCGGATCTGCCGCAAATCTGCTGAACTGAAGACCTCAGTCCCCTTATCGCCGAGCAGATCGGGCAGCGCTGAAACAGCAATCTGGCGGTGAACGCCACCGCTACCAAGCCAATGAATAATGTCGGACGAAGAGGGCTGCGAGTGAGCATACAGCGTATCCCACCCGTCATACGGATAAGCGACCTTGTCCTCCATCCAGTCCAGCACGCTGCGGCTATGAAAGAATTGAAGCTGTGAATTCGCCTCATAACCGCTCAGCTTCTGCGCTTGCGCAGAAGTCTCCAGCATGGTGAGGACACGCTCCAACCCTTCGCCTTTCGGCAGGCAAAGAGCAGACAGATAAGCAAGTGAACTCCGGCTTATTGTAACGGGCGGAGCATCTGACCACAGTGGGCGCACAAAGCCTGCTGCCTGTTGCCCAAGCACCTCTCCGGCAAGACAAATAATAGCTTCTCTGTTGCCGCTGCTCTGTTCATGGCTTGCCCGCCCTACAAAGGCTTGCAGCACCTCTTCGGCGTTATATAGCGCGAAGGCTTCGGCAGTCTCCTTATCCGTACCGAACATTTCCGTGTAGAGAAGGAGTGAGTTCAAGTCATTCTGCGCCTGCTCCAGGGTCAGTGTCAGGTATTGATGCAGCCAAGCTCTCCATTGCCTGCTGGCGGGCAGCTCCGGGTCCAGTCCGGCTTTCCCGCAAAATCCGGGGTACTGCCATTCCTCCGCCCCCACACAACCCAGCGCTGTGACCCTGTCGATGAACTCTGTCAACGACGGAGCCAGCAGCAAATATTCTGCCGTTTCATGTGCCCAGTGTACGACTGCCGTTCCGGAAGGACTGTGCAAGTCCAGCAGCAGCTCATCTCCGTTACCGGCCAAATGAAAGCTGAGATAACGCTGATTCTCATCGGAATCTTCTTCAGTGAAAGCGAAGAATCCCAGTTGCTCCACAGCCCAGCCCACTTCACCGCTCACCTCAAAAGGCAGAATTGCTTCGTCTGGCAAGCTCCAGTAGACGTAAGCTTGGCCTGCACCCTCCCTCAGTAAGGAGCGAAGCTCCTCTGGGAGCCGAATTCCGAGCCGGAGCTCCGATTCGGCAAGCTCGCCTTCCGTAGCAGGAGGAGCAATATTCAGCCGGGTGTCCGCACCCTGCCGCCCAAGCGCCTCAATAAGCTCCTGCCATTGCCGCTTCCAGATATCCATTTGCGATTTCATCGGACCCGCCTCCCGTATGTTGCCATTACTTATTATATAAGCTGCCTCCTACAGGTTGTCTTGCTCCCAACGCGCAACTTCCGCACGCACGCGGGGCGCAACTTCTGTGCCAAGCAGTCTGATGGCTTCCATCACCTGGGCATGAGGCATTGTGCCATGCGGCACATGCAGCAGGAATCTTGTAATCCCCACATGCTTGCGCAGATGGATGATTTTGTCCGCAACCGTCTCTGGATCGCCTACATACAAAGCTCCGTCAAAGCTGCAGGCGGCATCATAATCCGACCGGTGATAGGCAGGCAATCCCTTCTCCACCGCTCTTACATTCGTTCTGGCATAAGTGGATGGGAAAAACTGTTCGATGGCCTTTGGCGTGCTCTCAGCAATAAAGCCATGAGCGTGCGCTGCTATCGGCAGCCGTGAGCTGTCATGTCCCGCCTTGGCCGCCGCTTCTTTATAGAGCTGCACCTGTGACGCAAATTGCAGCGGACGTACCGCTCCGATCATCGCCAGCGCAAAAGGCAGACCAAGCGCCCCTGCGCGGACCGCAGACTCAGGGCTCCCCGCACTGGCAATCCACACCGGCAAAGGCTGCTGCACCGGACGGGGATAGATCCCCAGATTATGTACAGCAGGCCGGTGTTTGCCTTCCCAGGTTACCCGCTCAGACTCCTGGAGCTTAAGCAGCAAATCCAGCTTCTCTTCGAATAATTCTTCGTAATCCTTCAGATCACATCCGAATAACGGAAAAGACTCTGTAAACGAACCACGGCCGACCATAATCTCGGCCCGGCCGTTCGAAATGCCGTCCAGTGTAGCAAAATCCTGAAACACCCGCACCGGATCGGCTGACGACAGGATCATAACGGCACTGGTCAACCGGATTCTCGTTGTCCGGGACGCAGCCGCAGCCATCACCACCGCCGGCGATGAAGCGGCAAAATCCGGACGGTGATGCTCCCCTACCCCGTATACATCCAAGCCTACCTCATCGGCAAGTATAATTTCCTCTACCACTTCACGCATCCGTTCCGCGTGGCTCATCGTTTTACCCGTTTCAACGTCAGGTGTTGTCTCGACAAAGGTGCTTATTCCCAGTTCCACTCTTCTGTTCCCCCAAGCTCTTATCAAATCGTTAGCCACTATATTTTATATCTTTAGTGCTTAATATTCAAAATTAAAATTAAGATAATAGATTGAGCTTAGGATTTCTAAAAAGGGTCAAGTCGTGACTCCAGAGAATGTTTGGACTTCCGGCCGTTGTTATGATTGAATTTCCTGATTGTAACCCGCTGCCCGCGGTAGAAATTCAATCATAAAGACGGACGCTACCGCTCCTACAGTTCCAAACTTCCCCTCCGTCACTTTTCCTTTTTGGTAATTCTAAATTCAATCTATACGGGCAGGAACCTAACAGACCGCCGGGAGCGCTTCAACAACGGCATTTCTGCTGTTGTTCCGCCCGATTCCCGCCGGGTGCGCTCCAACAACGGCATTTCTGCCGTTGTTCCGCCCGGTTCCCGCCGGAGGCGCTCCAACAACGGCATTTCTGCCGTTGTTTCTGCCCCAAACCACAAAAAGCAGACCGAACCGTCACCCTGGTGACGGCCCAATCCGCTTCTAGTAAACTGAGCGAATAGCAGCTCAATTTACGGCTTAGCAACGAGTTCGGATGCGAGCTTCTCAGCCCCGTCGAAGATCGAGTAGCTGTAGCCCCAGAACTGGTTGAAGTCGATTTTATAAATCGCCTTGTTCTTGATGGCTTTCAGGCTTCGCAGCGACGGATCGGCGTAGAATGCCTTCAGCGTCTGCTCCGGGTCCACTCCTCCGGTGTACACCGAGAGCAGCAGAACATCCGGGTTGGTCGCGATCAGCTGCTCTTTGCTGATATCGCCTGTAACCGTACCGAAGCTGTTTTTGAGTCCAAGCAGGCCAAGAACATCTCCGGCGAAAGTGTCGATATTCCCGCTGTACACCTTGATTTCTCCATTTCCGCCATCGGAAACATACGCAAAGGTCTTCTCGCCTCTGGCGGCGGAATCATCCTTCAGCTTCTGTGCACGGCTCTTCAATTCCTCGGTATAGGCGGCTGCTTTGTCCTGAACATCAAAAATTTGACCAAGCTGCTCAATATCCTTGTACAAGCTGTCAAGGGTCGCTCCCTTAACGCTGGTGTTCTGCACGAATGTCTTAATGCCAAGCTCATTCAATCCATCTACAGTTCCAACTCCCCAGTCGGCATCTGCGTACAGATCACCGCGTCCCAGGACCAGATCCGGACTTGCCCCAACAACCAGCTCTTTACTTGCATACTCCTTGGAGATTACAGGAATTTTCTTGAATTCCTCCTGAACAGAGGGATCACCATTGCCGTAGAGTGCGGCAACTCCCACCATTTTGTCGGTCAAGCCCAGCTTAATCAGCAGCTCGGCGGCGCCCTGGGTATTGGCTACAACTTTTTCAGGAGCCTTGTCGAAGGTCTGGGATTTGGCCGTCCATTCCGCTCCTTCACCTTGCTTCGTGTAGTTCTCAATTGTGAGCGGGTATACTGTCTTGTTGCTTGGAGCCGCCGTCTCTGTGCTGGTATTGCTGCTGCTCTTAGGCGCTGCAGAGCTTGCCGCTTCATTCTGATTCTGTGACTTCGAAGAACAAGCCGCTATCATAACCGCCATTACCAGAACCGCGAACAGCGGCGCATATCTCTTGAATACATTTTTCATGCTTCTAGTCCCCTTTGCTATAAATACAAGTGTGTATCCTGTCCGGCAGGCATCAAGCCGCTGCCCAGCATGAGATACTTCTCGTAGAATATAGAAAGTCGGGCTATCTGTCAATGAGAACTATTATCATTGACAATCATTCTCATTGTGAATTATATTTTAAAATAAACATAATCATTAAGGAGCCTTTTGAATGCCATGCAAACTGATCTATTAGAGCAATCTGAACCAAAGCAGTCCATTATTTATACCCGTTACGGCTTCATGACGGTCATCCTTGCCCTGCTGATTATTACAATCCTGTCGGTTGGCGCAGCAGTCTCCTTCGGGCAGGTAGACATCCCCGTAGCACAATCCTACCGGATTCTGCTCCACCACATTACAGGCATTCAAATCGGAGACGTCCAGGAGCTGACTTCCGGTTCTTACGTTGATATTATTTGGAAAATCCGTTTCCCCCGCGTCCTGATGGCTATGTTCATCGGTGCCGGCCTTACGTTATGCGGAACCATCATGCAGGCGGCTGTTCAGAATCCACTGGCCGATCCATACATACTGGGTATATCTTCCGGCGCTTCTCTTGGAGCAACGTTTGCAATCTTAATCGGCTTCGGCACTATGGGGCTATTGGGTCAAACGGGGATCGCCTTCTGGGCATTTGCCGGCGCGGTCGGCGCTTCCCTGCTCGTCTTGCTCCTTGCAAGTGCAGGCGGCAAAATGACCTCCGTCAAGCTGGTTCTGGCCGGTATGGTTATTAATGCGTTATGTACCGCCTTTGCCAATTTCATTGTCTATTTTGCCAACAATGCCGAAGGCATCAAGACGGTCACCTTCTGGACAATGGGCAGCCTGGCCGCTTCGAGCTGGGATAAGCTGCCGCTGATTTCAATAGCTGTCCTGCTGGCTGTTATCTTTTTCCTGCTGCAATCCCGGGTACTGAACACGATGCTGCTCGGTGACGAGGCTGCTGTCACGCTGGGAATTAATCTGAGTGTATACCGCAAGGCCTACATGATTCTTACTGCGCTGATTACCGGGGTAATGGTAGCAAGCTGCGGTATGATCGGATTCGTGGGACTGATTATCCCCCATATGGTGAGAGGGCTTGTCGGATCTGATCACCGCAGGCTGCTCCCGGCGTCCATCCTGTTCGGTGCCATCTTCCTGATCTGGACGGATGTTATTGCACGGACGATTGTGCCGAATGTGGAGCTTCCGATTGGGATTATTACCGCCTTGATTGGCGCACCGATGTTCATGTACATGCTGATCAAAAAAGGCTATGCGTTTGGAGGCAAATCCTGATGAATTTGAAAGTTGACCATCTGTCCGTTTCGTTTTCTAATGCCAATATTGTAAAGGACGTGTCCCTGAAGGTTCACAACAAGCAGTTTGTCGGCCTCATTGGACCGAACGGCTGCGGCAAATCCACGCTTCTCAAAAGCATCTATAAAGTAATCAAGCCGCGACAGGGTGATGTTTTCTTATCTGAATTGGATGTCATGAAATCAAGCCCCAGAGCTGTGGCGCAAAAGCTGGGCGTGGTTGGACAATTCAACGAGCTGAGCTTTGACTTCACCGTCCGTGAAATGGTCGCAATGGGCAGAACCCCGCACAAGGGAATGCTGGAGACTGATAACCGGGAGGATTACAGCATCGTCTCCGGCGCACTCCGTAAGGTTAACCTGGAAGGTTATGCAGACCGCAGCTATAATTCATTATCCGGTGGAGAGAAGCAGCGTGTCATCCTGGCCCGTGTGCTGGCGCAGCAGCCGGAATTCATGATTCTGGATGAGCCTACCAATCATTTGGACATTAAATACCAGCTGCAAATCCTGAATATTGTTAAAAAGCTGGACATCGGCATTCTCGCCGCGCTCCATGACCTTGCCCTTGCCGCAGAATACTGCGATTATCTCTATGTCATGAAGGAAGGTCAGGTCGCCGCCAGCGGAAAACCTGAGGATATTTTGACGAAGGAATTGATTGGCCAGGTATTCGATGTGGCCTGTGAGACTTACCGCAACCCCGTGACCGGGGCGCTCGCCATTGCTTATTTGGAAACGAGGTAGTTTTCTTTAGTTAATTGTCCGCAGAGCTAATATTCTTACGCAGCTTGTCAAAGGGAGGCTGGCCGTATATCATCTCGAGTGTAAAATCACGGCTATCCTCCCCGCTTTTCACCTCTAAGCTCATTTTCTCCGCAAATTTGGCTACAGTGTCCATGACTTTAGTGCTCTGCACCGGGAATTTGCCGACTGAGCTTTCGGCCGACAGCATCACAGCATCTGAACCATCTAATACGGCTTGAGCGATATCCGTCACCTCGGCGCGCGTCGGTACGGGATGATCGGTCATGGATTGGAGCATATGAGTAGCAGTGATGGCATAGGTCTTCGAACGGCTGCACTCGCGGAGAAGCGCTTTTTGAATGAACGGGATTTGCTCAAAAGGCAGCTCCACGCCAAGATCTCCCCGGGCAACCATGATTCCGTCTGAAGCCTTCATTATTGAAGCGAAGTTAAGAACGGCATGAACGGTTTCGATCTTGGAAATGAGGCCCGGCTGCTTATATTGCCCCAAAGAAGCAATATACTCCCGAATCTCCTTCAAGTGAGCTTCCTCGCGGATAAAGGAGCATGCAATCCAATCCACCTGCTGCTCCAGCAGGAATTGAAGATCCTGCTTGTCTTTGGCTGTAATCGCCGGCAAGCGAAGTCTCGTTCCCGGAACATTGACGCCCTTGCGGCTGCCGATCGTTCCGCCTACAGTAACGCGCGTTGCGATGCTTCCCGGCTTTTTATCTGTCACCTCAAGCTTGACTTCTCCGTCATTAATTAGGATTGTATCTCCTATTTGAATGTCATCCAGCACACTGGCGTTATCGAGCGCCGCCCGCTCCCGGCCTCCCGGCTCGTCGGACTGGTCAAGAATAAACGGCTGGCCGACTTCTAATTGAACCGCATCACCCTGCACACTTTTCAAGCGGATCTTTGGTCCTTGCAGGTCGCCCATGATCTTAACGGGTTTCCCTGATTGGGCTGAAGCGGCTCTCAAAGTGTTGATCACTTCTTGATGTTCTTCGTGGCTGCTGTGCGACATATTAAGCCGGGCAATCGTCATGCCGCCAAGCAATAATTCCTGGAGAACGGCAGGAGAAGAGCTGGCCGGACCGATAGTACAGATCAAATCAACACCCAAGTATAATCACTCCTATACTAAATTTGCAGTCATATCATATTATTTCCACTGCCTGCGCAGTAAAAACAGTTAGACCTCAAAATTCATCAGAGAGCATGTATGGAGTGTTATATTGTACAGGCAGAGCGTGCTTTTTTCCCTTGTATGTATTTGCTCCCTGACTAGCCTCGCTTGATTAATTGAAAAATGAAATAATCCGCTCTGCAATCACCTTCCACAAGCCTGGGTACTCCTGATTGATTAGCTGTCTGACCTGCTCAGCCTTGATGCTGCTGAAATCGTTGTCTTGAACAACAAGAGCATACGCTCCTTTCGCCGTGTCGCCAATGGCAATATGCCCGCTTGCGTACCCGCCTATAGCAATGTGTGAGGCGATGGCAAGACCGCCAAAGGAGAACATGCCAAGCGCCAGACCGCCTATTGCAAAAACGCCCGCTGCCAATCCGCCAACGGCTATGATGCCGGCTGCCAATCCCCCTATAGCTAGAAGCAGTCCCAGAGCCAGTCCTGCAATGCTGATAAGCCCCAAAGCAAGCGCGCCCAAGCATAAGCCGCCGATAGCGACAATACCTATGGATACAGCACCAACCGCAATATTGCCTATTGCAATAATTCCTTTGGCAACATATAGTCCCCGCCCAACATTGACATGAACCAGTGGAACCCCAAAGCAGGTTTTCTTGCTTTTGTACTCATAATGAAACATGGATTTCAAATCCGGGTAAACAGGAACTGTTGCGGGTTCTGCCTTCCCTTGATGATCGGGAACATCCTTAACCAGATGATCCACACTTACGCCAAACAGTTCACTTAATGCAATCATTTTCTCCATTTCAGGATAGGATTGACCCGATTCCCACTTGGATACGGCCTGCCGCGAGACACCAATCACTTCCGCCATGTTCTCTTGAGACATACCTTTTTGTTTTCTGTAGCTCTGCAATTTATCCGCAAAGTCCATGATCATCACCTCACACTCATCATAGAATATCGCGCTGCAGACCGCTACCAATCAGTGCTTACAAAGTGTCAACCACAGGTTGCGAAAGCATTTTTTCAATAATTCCGATGAAAGGAGAGCAAAAAAAAACGGCATTTCTGCCGTTTTCTCAGGTATGGGCTAATAGCAGCTTTTCAATCGCTTCTTCTTCCGTCCTCAGGAAAAAAATATCGTTCCCATTGTTGCATTCATAAATGAAGTCGCGCAAGCTCTTACTGGAATACACAGAGAAATCGCCAACGATAGCGGCCTTCACGTGATAGTTGATGAACTTCTGCAGAATTTCGCCGGCCAGGCGTGTTTTCAAATCGAAAAATTGTTCGCTCACCAAAGATTTGTGTATCACGATCCGCTCGCAGTCAGCTTCATACCGTACGGTGGACATAAGATCAAGTGCGGACTGAACATCCACCATCACTGGCCCGCTGCCGCTGACAACTGCGATATTTACGCCATCTTTTTCAACTTTAGTTATATTCATAATGCTCCTCCTGTTCTCCTCAAAAAGCTTATCTGCCTGTCACTCTTCTGACATAATCCTCAACAATGTACCGGTTATCTTCGCCATTTACGGGCGGAATATTAGCCACTCTGAAAAAGCTTAGCCCTACCGTCATAGCCAGCAATCCGTATGCAGCACTCCCGGAATCGTCCACTGCCATTTCTCCCTGCTTGGCCCCGTACTCCATTATCTTGGCAATGCCCTGCAAATCTGCCGTATAGCTCGTTGATATGACCTCCTGCAGTTTGGGGTCCAACATGGCTTTGGAGAAAAACTGCAGGAACAGCCTGGCCTGATCCTCATACGGGATATTCATCCGCTCGACCCCATCCAGTTGCGAAACATTAATCGCCTTCTCCGTATCCTCACGGTAGGGTGACAGTATATACTTCATTACGACATCCAGCATTTCTCCTGCCGGCATTGTCTTCTCTATCTCCGCTTCAATCTTCAGCTCATAATAGGCTAAGAACGACTTGAAGGCCTCAACCGTCAAATTATCCTTATTTTTAAAATAATAAATCACAACTCCCTTAGAGCAGTCCGCATACGCTGCCACCTTATCCAGCGTCATGCCGTCAATCCCGTGACTGCTGATACATGCCAATGTGGCATTAATGACATCAGCCCGGCGTTTAGGCTCCATTCCAAGCTTGGGCATGCTCTCACCTTATCCGATTTTATTTATACTGATCAGTCAGAATAAATAAATCATAATCTGTTCCTGCCGTCCTGTCAAATCAAGGATGCAGCAAGCTGATTCCAAACAAAAATAGACCGTCCTCCTCAATCTTCAAGAGGAACCGGTCTATTTCGTTTACAGCACAGTGCGCAGGAACTTCCCTGTATGGGAGGCCTCCACTTGGGCAACCTGCTCCGGTGTGCCTTCGGCAACCACGTAACCGCCCTCATGGCCGCCTTCCGGGCCCATGTCGATAATATAATCGGCCGATTTCATGACGTCCAGATGATGCTCGACAACGATTACGGTATGCCCCTTGTCCACCAGCTTGCCCAGAGACAGCAGCAGCTTTTGGATATCCGACAGATGCAGGCCTGTGGTTGGCTCGTCAAGGATGTACAGATTATGGGCTCCCCGCTTGATCTTGGACAGCTCGTGAGCCAGCTTGACACGCTGCGCCTCCCCGCCTGACAAGGTGGTCGAGCTTTGCCCTAACCGCATATAGCCAAGTCCCAGTTCATCCATAATGTCCAGCTTGTGCTTCAGGTACTTGTGTTCACGGAAGAAGTCGCGGGCTTCTTCGACCGTCATTTCCAGCACATCGGCGATGCTTTTGCCTTTCACTTTGATTTCAAGACCTTCTTCCGAGAACCGCAGCCCTTTACATACCGGACAAATGGTTTCGATATCCGCCATAAACTGCAGGTTGGTCACGATAATGCCGTCTCCCGCACATTGCTCACAGCGGGTCCCTCCCGCATGGGTCAAGCTGAAATCAATAGGCTGGTATCCCCGGTCGATGGCCTCCGGCTGCATGGCGAACAGATCCCGGATTTTATCGTACATGCCAATGTAGGTTGCCGGATTGGATTTGCTGTTCCTGCCGATAGGCGTCTGATCGATATTGATTACATTGTTCAGCAGGTCCGAACCAAACAGAAAATCATGCTCCCCCGCAACAATCCGGGCGGAAGTCTTATCAATCTTCAATTGCTTGTACAGGATTTCGTTGATCAGCGAGCTTTTCCCGGAACCGGATACCCCGGTCACACAGATGAACAGCCCGAGCGGAATATCCAGATCCACATTCTTCAGATTGTTCTCCCTTGCACCTTGAATGCTTAAAAAGTCATCCCCCAAGCTCCGACGCTTCCCGGGAACAGGGATACAGGCTTGCCCCGACAGATATCGGCCTGTTACCGACCGAGGCTCATGCATAATATCCTCCAGTCCGCCGCTCGCAACAACATTGCCGCCGTGAATCCCCGGACCCGGACCAATTTCGATGATATAATCCGCGCTCTGTATCGTATCCATGTCATGCTCAACCACGATTACGGTATTGCCTATATCCCGCAGCTTCTTCATCGTATCAATGACCCGGCTGGAATCCCTAGGATGAAGGCCAATACTCGGCTCATCCATGACGTACAGCATCCCCATCAGCTCGCTGCTGATCTGGGTCGACATTTTGATCCGCTGCATCTCTCCGCCAGAGATACTGTCGCTTCTCCGGCTAAGGCTGATATAGTGCAGCCCGATGTCGATGAGCAGTGACACTCTGGTCTTGATCTCTTGAATGATGGAGGAAGCCACATCCCGAATCTCTTCATCAAACGTCAACGCCTCCAGTGAATGAAGCAGCTCCGGCAGCTGTTTGCGGCTTAGCTGATCTATATTCTCTTCTCCAAGCATTACCTGAAGCCGCTGCTGCTTGAGCCTTGCTCCATGACACTCAGGGCAGATTTTCTCAATCATACACTCCTTGATAAAATTCGGCTCGAAGGCTTCAGTAGTCGAACTCTTCCGTATGTAGTGCTTATACCAGCTCTCCATCTCATTGACGAAGCCCCAGAACGGCCGATCCCGTCCGATAAGCCAATTCTTCTTCGTAGAGTTAGCCGGCTGGAGCATAGGGACAACCTCGCCTTTGGTCCCATAGAACAGAATGTCATGCACCGTCTTCGGAAGATCGCAGAAAGGAGTATCCAGGCTGAAATTATACTTCTGGGACAAGCTGTACATCAGCACGGAGCGGTAGCTATCCTTCCCCGCCGGGTTGAAGACTGTATTCTTGAGCGCCCCCTTGTTGATGCTCTTCTCCGGCGCTACCACCAGGAAGCGTGGTTCCACCACATAAGACATCCCCACCCCGAGGCAGGTATGGCAGGCGCTTACAGGCGAGTTGAAGGAGAAATGAAAGGGCTGCATGTCGCAGAGAAAGAAATGATGCTCCGGACACCCGAAGTCCTGATAAAAGGAACGGTCCACGCCTCCCGGAACCTCTACCTTAATCATAATATCCTCTTCCAGAGCCAGCATCGCCGCTTCTATGGATTTGGTCAGTTGAATGTAGGTATCCTTCTTCAAATGAAAACGGTCAATGATCATCTCAATATGGTAGTCCCTGGTTTCGTCCAGCTCTCGCTTCTCAGCCAATGAAAAAGCTTCACCGTCTACGAGCAGATTCTTGTACCCTTTTTCCCGAAGCTGCTGAAAGGTATAGTTGTAATCCTCTCCGAACACTTTATAGACGGGAGCACGCAGTTCTACCACTGTACCGAATGGCAATGTGGAGATCCGCTCGGCAATCTGGGCCGCAGAGAGCTGCTTCAAGGAATGGCCGCATTCCGGGCATTTGCCGACACCTGCGGTGGAGTAGAGCAGACGCAAATAATCGTTGATATCCGTAACCGTGCCGACGGTTGAGCGGGGATTGTTATTGCTTTTTTTCTGTTCGATCGCGATTACCGGGGACAAGCCGCGCACATAGTCTACCTTTGCTTTTTTAAGCTGGCTGATCCGGCTCTTGGCGAAGGTGGAGATGGAGTCCAGAAACCGCCGCTGGCCCTCCCCGTAAATCACATCAAAAGCGAGCGAAGACTTCCCGGAGCCGGACACTCCCGTAATCACCGTCAGCTTGTCCCGCGGAATTTCCACTGAAATGTTCTTCAGGTTGTTTTGCTTGGCCCCGGATATCTCGATGGTTGTTCTTACCGACATGAATAAGGCTCCTTTCTGCACTTGGGTCTACGGAATGTACAAATAACCTACTTCTTCAACGGCACGCTTGCTTTTGGGCGTAATCCGGATGGTCTGGGTTACCTTTTCAATGACCCCTTTATCCACCAAATAGTCCATAACGCCAAACAGCGCATCGCTGCTCACTTGAAAATACTTATTGATCAGCGTAACGGTCTTGATTTCCTGATCGCTCATAAATTCAATCACCGGCTTGGAAAAAATGGGGAGATGCTGCTCCAGCACCTTGTCTAGCCGCTCTATGCCGCTCTTTATTTCCTCTACGCTCATATGATGAGACATGGCCTCCTGATAAAATGGAGCAATCGCCTCAGGATTCAGAACTGCCGCTCTTTGGAGGGCCTCTCTGGATATCGCCTCCCCATGGATGCACAGCTCCATATGAGCAACCGACTCCGCAGCCTTAAGCAGATAATACTGGGCGTACAGCGGGTCCTTTCTCACGGTCAGCCACTTCTGGGTTTTGTCGCGAAGGTGAACAATCGTTCCGGCAATATGGAGTGCAGAAACTGCGATATCATCACTGCCAATCTGCTTAAGGTCTTCGAAATATTCGATCAGGGTCTCATCCGTGGAATAGACCATCTTCCCCTTGGAGAAGTAGGATTGGGAGAAGGACCCTCCTATTGCCCGTTCCATGCCTCTCTTGAATTCACTGCGGACCATAAGGTACACATTGATAAGAATGCCGTCCTCATCAATGCAATAGCTCGTAGTGGTAAGCGGCTGGTCGCGGACAATCATGGTCATATCAATATCGCTTTTCTCCCAGACCACATCATACGCGAGACTCCCGCTGACAATAATGGCAATCACATTCGGATCGCCCTTGACCTTCCCGATAAAGCTCTCCTGCGCAGCTATGTAGCGTGCTTTCAGTTCTGCCTGTGCAACATTGTCCATAATCTCTTACTCTCACCCTGCCTTCTTCATAAAGTAATCGTTCCCATCCTCCCGTTATGGTAAAATCATACTACACTGCTGCTACTCGAACCGGACAAAAATTGCTGTGTTATAAAACGTGAAGTTCAACTTATAAAAGGAGCCAACATGGATCTTCATCTCCTGGATACGATTAACCAAACCACAGAATATATCGAAAGCCATTTGCTGGAGGAGCTAAGTCTGGATAACATCTCGGCGCAGGTGAACATCTCCAAATTCCATCTGCTGCGCATCTGGAAAGGAGCCACGTCCACCGGACTGATGGAATATGTCCGCAGAAGACGGATAGCCTGCTCCCTGGGGGATTTGATGCATGAGCCGAGCAGTATTGAATTTATCTCGTCCAAATACTCCTTCGGCTGCGAACGCACCTACACCAGAGTCTTCAAGGAAGAATTCAACATCAGCCCGGCCAAGTGGCGGCGCAGCCCTACTCCGCTGCAGATCATGGACCGGTTCAATGCGAATTTTCTGCACCGCGCGGGGGAAGGACTTGTCTATTTTCACTCCACCAGCATACTGCCATCCTTTTCGGTTGCCGGCCTGGAGCACCGGGTAGATGTGAATGACAACATGGCGAATCAGACCTCGAACCGGCTTGGCGTCGATTTCTTTTATCATAGCCGTCCAAGAATCATCAATCCGGTGAATAAAGATACCTACATCGGGCTCACCACTGTCCCTGACCCGTTTCAGGGCTATACCTGGTATCAGCCGTCCGTACAAGTTAATCACAGCTCCATCGTTCCGCCGGATATGACTGTAAAGCAGATTGCTCCCCACAAATACGGTGTGTTCACTTACATGGGCCCCCATCGTCCGGAAGAAATCAGCTCCCGAACCTTAATCGCCATCTGGGAGATTATCTTCGAAACGTGGATGCCCACCGTGCAATTCGAGCTGGAGGACAAGTTCAGCTTCGAGCTCATCAATTACGCCAAATGCAATAAGCACTACTGCGAATGCAATTTGTATTATCCGATTTCGCGGGTGTGAGGAAGGCTAAAAAGTCTTCTAAACGGCAAAAAAACGGCATCTCTGCCGTTTGCTTGCTCTATCTCACTTGTTCAAATCTTTCTCTTTTCAATCCATTGTAGATGACGTAAAAAGTTCAGAACATCATCAAGCGATTGATAGATGCTATGGTCCCGGACTTTCCCTTCAGGATCGGCCGGGATTGGAAGTGAAAACTTCCTGCGTAAACTCAGCCAAGCAGTTCCTGTTTCCTTTTAAGCAAATACGTCCATACGTCCAGATCTATATCCTCATCAGAAGTAACGAGTTCCCCGGAATCACTCTTTTGCTTGAATTGCTCAATCGGGCCATATTTTTCTTCGTAAGTACTAAGTTTGCCGGTTATGAAGCGCAGTTCATCTTCAGATTCCGTCTCCGCGGCAGCTTGCATACGTGCCTGATAGGACTTCACAGCCTCACTAATACGTACAGTCTCACCACTCGGATACTCCAGAATCGCGGTGGCAGGAATATCCACATGTTTTCCCGGTTCTGGTCGAGTGACACCGGCGAACCGTCCCTGTGCAATCCAACGGGAAATCGTCTGGTGGGACACCCCAAGCATACGAGCCACTTCTCTGGTCGGGTAATGCTTGGCCCTGAGGGGCTCTGCCTGTAAGGAACGCTGAACCTGGGTGAGAAAATATACAATTTCCCGTTGCGCGGCCGCAAATTTCTCGTGATCAAGAAACTCATCATCGGATAACCGATGAATCAACATACCGGAAGCCTCTACAGCATCACATAACATTTTGTAAGTAATAATATTCTCTCGCAATTGACGTGAGGAAAAGATATTGCTTGCATAGGTTTCTTGACGCTCTCGTACTTCCAAGATATCAGTTATAGCCATATTCATCACCTCTTACCTCCATATTACCATGAAATACGAAATAGGAGCAGAAAAGTTCTCATGAAATCAACATAAAATCAACACATGCTTATAGATTATGCAAAATTCATTTATTTTAAACCATAAAAGAAATAGACCGCCATCTCATGCACAATGGATGCGGTCTACTATGTCACGAATTCTTTTTTTACATAACAGACAACCTTACTGCGGAAGCAGCATCGTGAACAGCAGTGCGGCCAGCTCCTGCTTGTTCAACGCCCGCTGGGAGCCGTAATCGAACTTGCCGTCCGCTTCGGTAACTTCAGGCCCATGCAGCTTCCACGCCACTGCAGAACTGACAGCATCGACTGCCCACTTTGACGTGCCTGGAGCCAGCGCTGCTGTAGCATCCGGCTGCCGAATTCCCGTTGCAGTCAGCAGGCGGTAACAGATCGCAGCGGCTTCCTCGCGGAAAATCGGCCGGTCCGGTTCAAACAAGCCGTTCCCCGTCCCCTCCAGCAAGCCGGACTCTATCGCAGCCTGGATATCTTTTCGATACAGAGAATGTTCAGTGTCCTTGAATACGGACGGGTTAGAGGAGGCGGGAATGCTCCAGATCGCGTTGAACGCATGAATGAACGCTCCCCGGGTAACGGTTTGCAGCGGCTGAAACGGCTGTGACAGATCCTCTGTCAAATAACCGAGTGATTTCAGACTAAGAATATAGCTCGCGTATGGATGATCTGCACCGACGTCCGGGAATACGGGCAAATGCTCCGGTATTTTCGCCGCATAGCTGTATAGATTGGTGTATTTCAAATAAGTAATGCGGCCGTCTGCATCCGCCTCAAATGCAAGCGGATTACCCTCCTTATCCATGAATAACAGATCGTCGATCTGCTGAAGCTGATGGCTGCCGAAAGCATCGCTCACCTTCAGTATTCCATCCCCCACCACTTCGACCCTGGTCAATAATTTGATCCGTAAATCGGAGTACAACCCTGCGAATTTGGCAAGTTTGTCTGCGGACTGCGCCTTGTAGCCCTTCGTTTTATAAGCCGGCTTGCCGCCTGCATAATAATGTTCCATAAAAGCGGTGAACAGGTCGTTCCGCAAATCCTGATTTGTATTGTAAGTAACGAAGACACCTGTTTTCCGGTCAGGCAGCAGCCACAGCAGCGAACTATAGCCCTGAATGTCGCCGCCTTTGGAGATCACATGTTCACCGTTCGTTTTGGACGGAAGCACAGGCCCTTCAAAGCCGTAGGTCGTATCCGGAAAATCGGGATGGATGGCTATCTTGTAGGCCGACATCGCCTTTACCGACGCAGGAGATAGGATCACCGTACCGGCAGCCGCCCGTCCCCCGTTCAGGAAAGCTTTCATAAACAGCGCCATATCGGAGGCTGTCGAGATCATGCTGCCCTCCGGCCATTCGCTTGGCGAAAATCCGTACACTGGAATAGCACTTCCCGATGCGTCGTATGAAGGTACGAGCCGCCGGGTCAATTCCTTTGTCATGCCAAAGCTGCTTGACTTCATGCCTAGTGGGCCAAAGAGATGTTTTTGCATATAGCTCCCGAAGGATTCTCCGCTTACCTGCTGGACAATATACCCTTGCAGCCGCGAAGCAAAATTGTCGTACATATAGGCCGTTCCCGGCTTGCGGATTACCGGAGGGAACACCTCGAAGATGCTTTGTTTTAACGTGACCGGCTGCTGGGACGGGTCCATCAGATAGCTGGCATCCGAAGGTTCGCGCACTTCAAATCCGGTCGTGTGTGTTAACAGATTCTCGATTGTTACAGGCGTATCGAAGGGATTGGTTACTTTGTAGCCATCCAGGTATTTTTCGATATTATCCTGAAGGGACAGCTTCCCTTGATCGACAAGCTGCATAATAGCAGCAGCCGTGAATACTTTGGAGACGGAGCCGACCCGAAAGATATCCTTCACTCCGTCCTCCGCCCGCTTCGAGGCTGGGTTCGTACTACCATAGCTTTTGGATAAAAGCATTTTGCTGTCCTGTACGACGGATACCGAAATAGCCCCGGCCTTCTCCTTAATGGTATCCTGAGCAAAAAACGCATCGAAAAACTTCTCGACCTCCTTGGCATCCCGCGGTCCGCTCGTATAAGGTCCCAAGGCGTCACTGCCGGAAATGGCATGCTGCTGGACAGAGACCGGCGCGGCCGGTTCAGGCTGCCGGGCAGCCGCACCTGCTTCTCCGGCAAATGTCGTCAGCAGCACAGCGGTTAGAATGCCGCACATGCGGCGGTTACGCCTTTTCTTGTTCAAGTACAATCCTCTCCCACTCTCAAATTTAGGGCTAACCTGTTCTGAACGAACAGGCCGGTCCACCAAACTAATTGTATGGCTCCATAGCCAGTACTGTCGTTTGATTCAGATGACAAGCAGGAGTGTAATGTGACATTGTTGTCACGCCCTGGATGAAAATGTGCTGTAAATGTATGCTTGCGTACGAATTTGCTATAATAACAGAATCAAGCTGCCATTTTTTCACGTAAGGGAAAGGAGAAATGACCATGAATACGAAACAATTGGATCGGATTCACACGGGAAGGGGCTTCATTGCGGCTTTGGATCAAAGCGGGGGAAGCACTCCAAAAGCTCTGCTGCAATATGGCATTCAGGAAGACCGCTATACCAATGAGGAAGAGATGTTTGAATTGGTGCACGAGATGAGAACGCGTATTATTAAGAGTCCTGCGTTTGATTCCAAGTACATTTTGGGCGCCATTCTTTTTGAGAACACGATGGATCGTTCCATTGACGGTCAATTTACCGCCGATTACCTTTGGGAACAGAAGGGTATTGTCCCTTTTTTAAAAGTCGATCAGGGGCTGGCCGAACTCGAAAACGGGGTTCAGCTCATGAAGCCCATCCCCGGTCTGGATGATCTGCTGGGGCGGGCGGTTCAGAAACATATCTTCGGGACTAAGATGCGCTCGCTGATTAAGGAAGCGGACCCTGCGGGTATAAAGCAAGTCGTCGAGCAGCAGTTTGCCGTAGCCAAGCAAATTGCCGCGTATGGCCTGGTCCCGATCATCGAACCGGAGGTTGATATCCACAGCGCGGATAAGGCCCAATCGGAACAGCTTTTAAAAGATGAGCTTGCCACGCAATTATCCGCCCTGGGCAAAGATGTAAAGGTCATGCTTAAGCTGTCCATACCAACAGAAGACAATTTCTACAGCGATTTAATCAAAGATCCGCACGTGGTAAGGGTTGTGGCTTTGTCAGGCGGCTATACCCAAGCAGAAGCCAATGCCAAGCTGGCACAGAACCACGGGCTAATCGCCAGCTTCTCCCGCGCTTTATCACAGGGGCTCAGCGACCAGCAAACCGAAGATGAATTCAACGCCATGCTCGCACAATCCACCCAAAATATCTACGAAGCTTCCATTACCTAAGGGAAGATTACCGAACGACCCCCGGGCTTTTTAAGTCCGAGGGTTGTTCTTTTCTCTTAAGCTTTCTCCAGAAACACATTCTTGGCAACCTGCAGCGCAGAAGCGGTACGGGGCCAACCCGCGTAAAATGCAAGGTGAGTCATCACCTCTGCCAGTTCTTGTTCTGTCAGACCATTTTCTTGGGCCAAACGGATGTGAAAGGGCAACTGGTCAGCAAGTCCACCGGCGACAAGCGCGGATATTGTAATCAAGCTGCGTTCACGAAGCGAAAGGTTCTCACTTCTCCACACATCCCCGAACAATACATCCTCTGTGTAACGGACAAACGAAGGGGCGGTATCTCCAAAAGCTTGGCGGGCGTTTGAGGCAATTTCACGGTGCTGCAATCTGCCCCACCTCCACATTAGCTGTTTGTTCAATCATCTGAGCCATGCCGTTTCCAAAGCTCCAATCCGCGAATTCTGTATCCACCAGCACAACAAAAACATCTTCCTTTCTAACTCCAACCGTACTTGATAACTCTTCAGCTACCTTTCTATAAAAGCCTCGCTTCTGTTCAGTGGTTCTTCCCGATTTGAGCGTGATTTGAATATAGAGCAATTGATCCGTTCGACTAATATCCAAGTAATTTGGACTATAAAAAAATTCGCTTGCGGTGTGGGCATGGAACACTTGAAAAAAATCTTCATCCGGTACATGGAAGTACTCCATTAGAGCGTTCATAATTGCACGGCTAATGACGGGTAGCTGCCCGGCGTCGTATTTATTTTCCATATAACTTACTCTGACAAATGGCATGATTGCATCACTCCTTCAGTTGATGTCCTAATTGTACTTCTCCCCAGTCAATCTGTATAATTGAATAAAATGATTATAAAATTCAATTTCATAGATGGAGATGTCACTGGCAATGGATTTAAAGGAACTGACTACATTTCAGACCATTATTCAAGAAGGCAACTTTACCCGGGCAGCCGCTAAATTGAACTACGCACAGTCAACCATCACCAACCAAATTCAGCGGTTCGAGAAAGAACTGGGTATCCAGCTATTTAAGCGGGGATGGGATGCGGAGCTGACCGCCTCCGGACGTATTTTTGCCACAGAAATCGACAATCTTATCCGGCACTGGAGCTACGTTTCTGAACAAGCCAAAGCTCTGCAGCAAGAGGAGATTGGCACGCTGAATATTGGAAGCCTGGAATTATTGGCAGATGATGTATTGCCCAATTCATTGATGCGATTTCGGGAGCAAAAGCCCAATGTCACCTGTCACTTTACGATCGGCAACACAGACTCCCTGTCCCAACTGCTGCTTAAGCAACAATTGGATTTTGCAATATGCGGAGAACCTGCCGAACCCCCTCCTTTTCACTTCGAACCGTTATATGAGGAGACGATTTCATTTATCGTTGCAGGTACTCATCCCTTGGCAAATTGCAGCGGAATCACTTTTGATAAGCTCTTAAATTACCCAATGTTCGTAGGCGGAAATACCTGCTTATATTATTTGCATATTGCCAAGCAGTTTGCCCGTTACACTGAAACACCTCATCTGTATACCGTAAGCCAAATCTCTTCCATTCCTAAGTTCGTCCAGCGCATCCCTTCGGTAGGAGCCGTTCTGAATTCCACACCTTTACCACCGGAGGTGGTCCGAATACCTGTTGAATTAACAGGCTCCACCATCCCTGTCGGTCTCTTGCAATTGCGTAACTTCGAATATATGTCATCTTCCCGGAAACTTCTAATGCAGCATGTTCGAGAGGCAACTATACAGAAAAGGAGTTCAAAATCATGAAAGTAAACCTGAATTGGGTTACGCTCAGAGTGCGCGAGCTGGAGGCTTCCCTTAATTTTTATCACAGCACTCTGGGGCTTCCGATTGACCGCAGATTTGAGAGCGGAGGCAGACAGATTGCCATGTTAGGCAAGGAAGGGCAGCCCAAGATTGAGCTTATTCAGGGAAGCGGTCAAATCCTGAAGCCGGAATGCGGCGTTTCCATCGGGTTCGAGGTGGAATCGCTGGATGAGGCCATAGAGAATTTGACAAGCCAGGGCATCCTGATAACGCGCGGACCCATCACGCCGAATCCCCATCTGCGGTACTTTTATGTACTGGACCCGGACGGCTTCGAGGTACAGTTAGCGGAGCACAGCTAGGCAAGAGTGAATCACCCTAGAAAAGAAATAGACCGCCCTTGATCACTAAGGATGCGGTCTATTTCCTTTCTTCAAAAAATCTTCTCTCCCAAGATTCCCCATATTCTGCTATGCTAATAAAAATCACAAAGACGAATAAGCAGGAGGCGCAAGCAGAATGATGGATGCATTTCAATATGAGCTAACTTCAGAGACTGCTATCAATCTGAAATATGAATATGGAGGTGAATTCTTCACGTTCAACCTGTACCGGGATGACAGGGGATGGGTTCTTCACCCTTTTGATGGCATGCTGCTGAGAGATCAGACGATGTGCGCTCTTGTCGTACAAGAGCTGTTCAAACACAAGCCTTTTCAGGTAATGCTGGCGAAAGAAGGTATTATCTTATCTAATATACGTTCTACCGTTGACCTCGATAATGTTAACACTCCGATTGCCGCACGCAATGAGCGGGAGTCACACGACAACCCGGCAGATGATTTGATGGAATTTGTCCAGCAGCACACGGTTGAAGAGGTCATTGATTACGAGTGCGGGCTTATCGGAAGCCGCATTTCATTTTATAAGGAAATCCTGCAGCGTATGTTCATGGACAATCTGGGTCCCTCAGATCCGGAGTTCCAAAAGGTGCAGGATATTGTGCGTATTTACGAACAAGCCTTGGACAAGCTATCCGGTCTGAACGGTCCAAATCTCGACGCCGGAAGACGCGGCAGATGGTAACCTGCTCCAGGTATTGATCCAGCTCTACTATTCTTTTGAAAGGCTGATTCTAATGACAATTGATCTGATTAAGGGACAAAAATGCAATTTAACGAAAGACGAGCCTCATCTTACCCGTATTATAGTAGGAATGGGCTGGCATAATACCCGATCTGAGGTTGAGGTTGATTTTTCGGCTTTTTTGCTTACGCCGGCCCAGACTGTCACTAAAGATGAGGACCTTATTTTTTATGGCAACCCTTCTACTGCGAATCAATCTGTAGCTGTACTATCCGATAAAAGAGCCTACTCGGGGTTAACCGACAACACACAAATCGCTGTCGAGCTCCGGCAAATCCCTGCAGACTACGAACGGATTGCATTTGCGCTAACGATTTATGAGGCTGAAAAACGGCTACAAAACTTCTCGCTGCTGGACGATGCGTATTTACGGATTATCAACGCTGTTGATGGAACGGAGCTTATCCGCTACAGGCTGGGTAAAGCTTTTTCTGTAGAGACCGCCGTAGTCGCCGGGGAAATCTATAGATACAATAATGAATGGAAATTCAGCGCTGTGGGTTCCGGATATGCTGGAGGCTTAGCCGCCTTATGCGAAAGCTATGGAATAAAGGTTACTGACATACTGCCGTCAGTTCAACCTGCAAGCCCAGTAATTCAATCGAAGCAATCACCCTTTCCTCTCCCGGAGCTAAGGTCACGGCCTAAGGCGGACAATTTGCCCCCCTCTTCACCAGCATCACCTCCAGCCCCTCCTCTAAATCTCAATACCATCCTGCTTAAGAACCACGGGGAGATAATCAAACTCCGGAAAGGGACTGATTCCCTGGGTGAGATACAGATCAACCTCAACTGGTATCAAAAAAAATCATCGGGCTGGTTCGGTAGTAAAGGCGTCGACCTTGATCTTGGTTGTCTGTTTGAATTAAAAAATGGCATTAAGGGCTCTGTCCAAGCACTCGGCGAATCCTTCGGAAGCTTGAATAGACCGCCTTACATCTCTCTTGACGGGGATGACCGCACCGGCTCCATAGCCACGGGCGAGAATCTGCGGATTAATGGCCATTATCTTTCCGAAATCAGCAGAATTGTTATCTTTGCTTTTATCTATGAGGGAATCACAAACTGGTCGGAGGCTGACGCTGTTGTAACCATCAAGCAGCAGGGCGGACCGGAGATTGAGGTCCGGCTGGATGAGCATAACAACAATAAGGGCATGTGTGCCATCGCCATGATTCGCAATCAGAATGATGAGACACTCAGCGTAGAGAGACTCGTAGAATATTTCAGCGGGCACCAGGAATTGGATCAGTATTATAACTGGAATCTAAGATGGGAAGCCGGCAGCAAATAAACAAACGCAGCACACTACTCGGGCAAGTTTGGTTATAAATCAAACTTGCCATTGTAACATCCAATGTCTGGAAATATACTTAAAGGTAGTTGTACTGGCAGCAACTGCCTTGCAAGCACCCGTATAGGCGAGTCATTTTGAGAGCGCTTTTATTGAGTGGTTATCCTTGCATGGCACAGATATTTCTAAGGAGGCTTATATGTTATGCTGCATACTCAAGGCGTTACCGACTGTTCACCGGCAGAGGTAGGCTATGACAGTTCAAGAATCGAGGTTTTGAATGCCCATTTCCAGAAGCTGATCGAAGAAAAAAAGATCCAGGCCGCATCTTACTGCGTTTCAAGGTATGGAAAGACTTTTATGCATGGTGCCATTGGACCACTTTCTTTCCGGGAAGACAGAACAGAGCCGCTTTTACCAACAACCATTCATTATATCGCGTCCATCACCAAAGTCGTTACCTCAGTAGCGATGGCCAAACTTGTTCAGGACGGTATTCTCCGGTTTGACACCCCTGTCGGCACCATACTGGAGCCGTTTAATGTGGACCCATTTGATAAAATCGACATTTACAGCCTTCTGACCCATACCTCGGGCATGTTTCCCGACTGTGCAGATCTCACAAATCCCTATCATAAGTCTTATTGGCAGATCATTGATGAGTATTTTGAAAGATATAACCCTGAGGGCGGTGAGGCGGACTGGATCAAAGCTGCGCTGAGCGGCGGGGTTAACAAAAAATTAGGTGAAGAATGGCAATACTGCTCGTTTGGCTTCTGTCTGCTCGGAGAAATCATTAAAAAAGTAACTGGCGTAACCGCTGAGCAGTACATAGAAGAGCAACTTTTGAAGCCTCTGGGCATGAAGGACACAGCTTTTGATCTGACGCCCGAATTAGCCAGACGCACCATTATAAGAAACGAAAGACACGAAAAGCGCCTGAACGATATCATCAATGGCAGTCAGCCGGAAGTCTCGCAGATGGAGAAGCTATGGAATACGGTTTCCAGAACCGGAGGGGGTCTCGCCTCTACACCGTCCGACCTCATCCGATTCGCCAACATGCTCCTGGGCATGGGAACGCTGGGCGATACCCGTGTTCTTGGCCGCAAAACGACCGAGAAAATCACGACCCGCACCCTGTACGGGATTCCCGATCACTGCTGGGGAGCCGATAACAGCGACCGGAGCTACGGAATAGGACTCGATATGAGAAGAGGCTCCGGATTCCTTTACTCCCCAACTACCTATGGTCATGAAGGCGCGGGAGCCTGCTCCATGGTCATTGACCCTACGGAACAGCTCGCTGCCGTATGGTTTGTACCTTTTGTAGGTGATAATTGGTACGCTGAAGGGTTGTTTAATGTGACCAACATCATTTGGTCAGGACTCACCTGATGAACGGGGTTAGACACAAATGGCTTGTCTGCCGGACGGTGGCGGACGTGACCTACAAAGAGTGGAGCGCCTACCGCACCCATTCCATGGTGTCCATCATCGTCGGTCCTGTATATTTTATGGTTCAATATTTTATCTGGACGGCGGTATATGGAGAGCACTCTTCGCTCGGCGGTATTGAGCTTCCTCAGATAATCCGGTACTTCGGCGCTACCGCGCTAATCGGTTACCTGGTCATGGATTTTGCCGATTGGAACTTGTCCATGCTTGTACGCACCGGTAAATTTCTTACCTTTCATTTGCGCCCGATCCATCACCGTTCTTTTGCATTGTTTCAGAAAATCGGACACCGGTCTCTGGGCTTCCTGTTCGAATTTTTGCCCTGCCTTTTGATCTTCATTTTTATTTTTAGAGTCGATATGCGGCCGGCAAGCCTTCCATGGACGTTTCTGTCGGTAGTGCTTACCTTTCTGATGGTGTTTTATGTGAACTACATGATTGGCCTGACTTCATTTTGGCTTGTCCAGTCAGATGGAATACGAAGCGCTTTTATGCTGGTGTCGGGTATTTTTTCGGGTGCGCTTATTCCGCTTGACTTTTTTCCGCACTGGCTTCAGGTAATCCAGTTCTTCCTGCCGTTTCAGTACATGGCCTACATGCCTGCAATGGTTTTTACCGGCCATTACTCACTTGGAGGCATTGAGCTTTCCACTCAGCAAGCTGTGGGCCTACAGGCGGTGGCCTTATTGGTTACATTCGGATTCAACGAGCTTATCCGCCGTCTGGCCATGAAGCAGTTTACCGCTGTCGGCGCGTGAATGACCCCATGAAAGGACAGTTCTTTACATGAAACGGTATCTGGATATTTACAGGCAGTGCATGTATTCCGCTTTCCAGTCGGCTGCAGCCTATCGTATGAATTTCATCACCAGCAGTCTGATCACGCTGATCGGCAACATTCTGTTTCCGCTGGTGACCCTGCTTATTTACCGGGCGGGCACCAGCTTTCCCGGTTGGAGCCTGTTTGAGGTGTTGTTGATCCAATCTGTATTCACCATGTCCAGCGGCCTTTCGAGCCTTATTTTCGGCGGCGTTCTCTGGACCACCATGTCGCATGTACGTGAGGGAAGCTTCGAGGTTATTCTTATGAAACCGCTGAATCCGCTGTTTTTTATTATTGCCACCACATTTTCTACCGATAGTATTGGCCTGTTTCTGGGCGGTGTTTCGCTATTCATATTCTCCGCTATGCATGTAGGCGCCATTCCGGTCTTTTCCTGGCTCCAATTTGCCGGGATGTTTATCGCAGGGACGGCGGTCCTGGCAGGATTATCTCTAATGATGGCCGCTATGTCCTTCAAATGGGTAGGCAACTCAAGAATTTCCGAGCTTGCTGACAGTGTGCTTCACATCGGAAAATATCCGCTGCCCATATTTCCTAAGGCTGTACAGGCTTTGGCCACGATGATAATTCCTGTGGGAATGGTAGGCTTCTTCCCTGCTTCCGCTCTTCTCGGCCGGGTGCACGCCAGCGATTTCGCTGCTGTACTGCCCTGCTTTTTATTTCTGGCAGCGGGAGTATGGGTATACCGGCATATGATCAGATTGTACGAGGGGGTTGGCGGATAATGCCGGTTATTGATGTGAAGCATTTGACCAAAACGTATAAAACCTATAAGCGGGGCGCAGGTATGGGGCAGACCATTAAGAGCTTCTTCCAGCGCGAAGAAGTCATGGTCCACGCCGTCAACGATATCAGCTTTGCCATTGGGCAAGGGGAAATCTGCGGTATTCTGGGTCCCAATGGGGCAGGGAAATCAACGGCGATCAAAATGCTCTGCGGCGCGCTGTATCCCACAAGCGGAGAAATTCAAGTTCTCGGTTATTCGCCTGCCCGGGACAGGAAGCGCTATGTCGGCAAGATCGGAGCCGTATTCGGCCAGAAATCCCAATTGATCTGGGATATTCCGCCTATCGACAGCTTCAACATGAACAAGGCAATCTACGGAATCGCCAATCAGGACTTTAAAAGACGGCTGGAAGAGCTGACGGAGCTGCTGGACATTGCGCATGTGATCGAAAAACCCACACGAGTGCTGTCCCTTGGCGAACGCATGAAATGCGAATTCGTGATGGCTATGCTGCACCGGCCGGACGTATTGTTTCTGGATGAGCCGACTATCGGGCTTGATGTGATCGCCAAGGTCAAAATCCGCGAATTCATTCACCAGATGAACAAGAAGCAGAATATGACCTGTATTCTGACCACCCATGATCTTGAGGATGTGGAGGAGCTTGCGCACCGGGTCATTGTCATTAACCACGGGGACAAGGTTTTTGACGATTCGCTTCAGCGGCTGAAGGTTTTTCTGGGAGAGGAGAAACGGGTCAGTTTTACTTTTGCGGAGTCTGTGCACAAAACCAGCTTCGACAATGCCTACACCAAGGTAATCGAGCGGCAGTCTGACTTGCAAATTACACTTGAAGTGGATACAGCACATATTTCCATCAGCGATTTTATCGAAGACATCTCCAGGAAACACCGGTTCACCGACATTTCGGTCAAGGAGCTGCCGATCCAGCAGGTGGTTATGAATATTTACGAAAATACGGAAGGTGCGTCCGGATAGCGGTTTGATTCCGGCCGGATCGTATTACTTTACTGAGAAGAGAGAGGGCATCCCTGCCGTCTCTCTTCTTCTGTGATGTACCTCTTTGTGACTGGCTTCGATCCGTTTTCCCCCAATTTCTAAACACATATCCTTCATATATGACAAGAGATGTCGTCATTACAATCTATAATGGAGTTGTATTCAACAAAGGAGGTATAAACGAAATGTCGGATTTACAAGGAAAAATTGCTTTAGTTGCTGGGGCTACAAGGGGAGCCGGCCGAGGTATCGCCGTCGAGTTAGGAGCATCTGGCGCGACGGTTTATGTGACAGGAAGATCGACTCTAGCCCAACGTTCCGAATACGATCGTCCTGAAACAATAGAAGAAACCGCTGAGCTTGTCACCAGGGCTGGCGGTCACGGAATCCCGGTTCAAGTCGATCATTTGGACCCTGTCCAGGTAGAGAAATTGGTGAATCGTATTGAGCAAGAGCAAGGCCGGCTTGACATTCTTGTGAATGATATATGGGGAGCTGAAAAGATGATTGAATGGAATGTCCCTCTGTGGAAACATTCACTTGAAAATGGTCTGCATATGTTACGGCTCGCTATAGATACACATGGGCTCTTGCTCAGGAGATTCAAGCTTATGGATGTACAGCGGTGGCGCTCACGCCAGGCTGGATTCGTTCGGAAATGATGCTCGAACATTATGGAGTACATGAAGAAAATTGGCAAGATGCTGCGGCTAAGGAACCTCATTTCATCATCTCGGAATCCCCGCGTTATGTAGGCCGGGCCGTTGCTGCCCTTGCTCAAGATCCCGAACTATCACGATGGAATGGACAATCCCTGTCAAGCGGTGAGCTTGCGCAAATTTACAGGTTTACGGATCTCGACAGCTCGCAACCGGATTGCTGGCGTTACACGGTCGAGGTCATAGATGCCGGTAAACCGGCGAATGTTGAAGGATATCGATAAATACGATTGTTACGGACCGTGAAGCCCTTATTTCCTTCTAAAACGCTGTTCCGTCTATCCTACGGACTCAGATGCAGTTATTTGCTGATTTTCGTGTGAAAGATTACCTGACAGCAGGGGATAAGCGCGATACAGTCCGTTAGCCTTCCTAAATATGCCAATCAGAGAGAAATAAGGTCTGTGGGGTCCGTAACAGTAACCAGCAGGAATTCAGGGAGCAATGGTTAGTCTGAAGCAGGGATTTGCGGGTTGCACGTTGGTTGCTGCGGGTCTGGGTTTGAGCGTTAGCATTCCACCACTTTGTTATAGGCACAAACCGGTTCTGCAATCCCTCTCTCCGCTCCACGAAACAACAAAAAAACGGCATCTCTGCCGTTTCTTCTGTGATGGACTCTCAGGGACTCGAACCCTGGACCAATTGATTAAGAGTCAACTGCTCTACCAACTGAGCTAAGAGTCCATATGACGTCTGGTGGAGCCAAGGGGGATCGAACCCCTGACCTCATCGCTGCCAGCGATGCGCTCTCCCAGCTGAGCTATGGCCCCGTGGCGCTTATCACGTTCTATCAATTTCTCAAGCACAAGATAGATCATATCATGAACTCGTAAGATCTGTCAACCATCCAATAATTTTTTTATTCAATCGTCTGCGTATTTTTCATATTGTGTCCTCTTTGCTTCCTCAGGCGACCTTGGGTCCGGCCTTATATTGGCTTATCTGGACCGGACCTCACGGGCACACCGATTTCGAACACAACAATCCCGGCAACAAGACCGGAAAACAGCAGGACAGAAATCAAGACATGCAACAGCGATTTTTTGAGACTCCCTTTCTGCCAATCCTATCAAACATGAAAACCAGTAAAATATTTTATTGTTCAACTACCCCAAAATCATCCACATAAACATATGCTGTACCGGACTTCTTGTAAGCATACACTGTTGCACTGGTAGCACCTGCTCCGGTTGTAAAAGGAATGCTTACCATTGTCCAGGATGTGCTGGCAGATGTTGCAGATACATCCTTTCCTCCAAAGCCATTAACACCAATCTGAATCTGCTCTCCTATGTCTGCCTTAACCCAGGCGGTACATATATAGCTGGAATTAGGACTTAACCCCGTAAGTACCTGCTCGATACCATCTTCCCCGGTTCCCAGTCTAACACTCTTAGAGCCGCTTCTTGGTACCGATACACTTGCAGCAGTACCTGAATATGCTGTTACCCAGGGTGAGATTATCCCTTTCTCGAAATCAGATTGCCTTACGTTATTAACATAAAGTACGCTGACACTCTCAAAAACCGGGTCCGGAGGTGAAGAAAAATTATGCCCAGCAGTCCAGTCAGTTCCGCCGTACTCATATGCTCCAATATCCGGTGCCGCACCAACATAACCATTCGTGATTCCAGGTATTACGACCCCTGCATTAATAGCCGGAGAAGTAGACTTCAGCCTGAAATTATATGCTGCGGGATTCACAAATAACGGATTGGTTCCTGAGGTAATATTATTTCCCTCTATATGAGTACCAGGCAGTGTAAAGGCTGTAGTAAAGATATTGTTAAAAATTCTGTCACCGTACATATCTGACTGATAATTACTTCCCCAATATCCCACATTTCCGTTACTGTAGGTGGTATTGTTATAGATCAGGTTAAAATTACTGGGTGTATTCAATCGTATCCCTGTATAGTTTCCCCATACAACATTGTGATGCACAATATAACCCTTACTACCGTTATCCAGATAGATACCAGTGCCGGAATAATTTTTTGCCAGATTATCATGGATGTAATTATGATGAATTACCGTCCCTTGCCCATCCCAGGCAAAATCATAGAGTATTCCGCAGTCTTTTGTCAGCTTTCCTGCATTGTACAAATTATTATACTGTATCCGGCTGTTTTGGGTAGGCATAAATATCAGATGACGCCCAGCGTTATATACCGTATTATGACTGATTAGATGGTTTTCCCCCAGTAGATAGATTGCCGGAATATCCGCTGCCGAATAATCCGCTTCATGGATAAGATTATTAATCACCTTATTCCCTGTTCCCTGTATACTCACCAGATTACCGGAACTGTAGGTCAAAGTACTGTTTCTAAGCTCATTATTGGTGCCGGACATAAATATCCCTGTACTGTATTGACTGGTAACATCCGAATCATGGCTGACATATTCCGCAGTCATATTAGAAACTTTACAGTAATTAGAATCAGACATTTTTATACTGGAGGCAAAGATATTAATTCCGGTAATATTTATGTAAGAGCGGGAACTTAAATCAAATGCATAAGTCCGCTTCTTTGCTTCTACTGTCAGAGTATTCGGATTAACTCCACCAGGGGCCCATAAATAAAGCCTGCCGGTACTGCTGTCATAATACCATTCTCCCGCACTGTCAAGATCTTTAAGATTACCGGCAATATAATAGCTGTTATCGGCTGCCGCTGCAGTAGCCATTTTATCAAAGGTAATGGAGCCGGCACTTGAGCTGGTAATGGTACTTTTATAAGATTTGTAGCCTGTTCCCGGAACAAACCACACGGTTTTGCCAACCCAATATCCTGCTGCCTGAGTTAAATCCCCATCATTGATGGTTGTGGTGGAACCGGAATCAACTGTTGAAAATGTTGAATTTAAGGGATCAAGTGTTGCTGAATTGGGCCATCTGGCTTCAAATTGCATTTGCTTATTAACAAATATCTGATCTTTTGTTCCAAGGGAACCAGTCATGGCCGCATAGTAGATGGATCCGGAGTAATTTACCCAGCCAGTAACCGGATCGGCACCGGATACTGTTACGGTCTCTCCTGTATAAGCCTTAAAATTTATGGGATTTGCAGAAGTTCCGGAAGTATTAAGTGTTACTGTTTCCCGGTATGTACCACCTCGTATGATACAGGTATCTCCAGCTGTCATGGTATCTGCTGCCTTTTGTATGGTTTTCCATGGATTTGATAGTGTACCGGTTCCAGTGATGTCATTCCCCGTCGTAGAAACATAATATACGGAAGCTGCCTTTACAGTTTCCCCACCCAGATTAAAAGCAAATAAATTAATCAGCATAATTACAACTAAAAACCTACTGCCTTTTCTCCTATCCACAACCTACCTCCTGTATTGAATTGTATTTTTAGATACGGCTTCTACGCATGGACTTAAGTTCACTACTAAGTTGTTCTGAGATTAAAACCTATGTATATATAAGCCCTAGTTATTTTATCGACTTATAACAGCTTAAGATTTATGATTCTTACGGCGATACACAATACACTTATTGATTTTTTTGGAAAAGCCAGGATAAACGCATGAGTACTATATTGAAATAATTGAGGATATCCTGGTCATTGTTCTGTTAGTTACATTGGCAAATGCAGATGTATGGGAGGAAATGAAGGATTTTTCAAGGAATAATGAAGACTATCTTCGCCGTTACATTTAGATAAAAATGGAATCATTTCAATATTTATTGTCCACGCCAAACAGCCCGTCCTTTGAACGGACAGGCCTGCGATAACCTTATACTCCCCGATTCTGCCGCGCTATCCCTTCAAACCGACGGTGCGAAGCAGCGGCAAGAAAAGCTCGTCGATAATTTCCCGAATCGTTTCCGTAGATACCGTCTCGTTGGATAAAAATATCTCATGGCGCATCAGATCGACGGGCATGGCCATTATCCGGGTGGAAATCCGATCCATACTAAGCTCTCCCCGAGCCTCCGCTCGACCGAGAATAGTCTTCATCGTATGGCTGGAGCGGCCTTTGGGAAAGAGAGTCGCAGACAGCGGACGATCGTCTAACTCAACCAGCAGGCAGCGAATGGTGTCGCTTCCAATCCTCTCCACATTTCGGTTCATATTTGCTAGAGCATCCAGCAGGTCCTGGCGCAGCTCTCCTGTATTGGGAATTTCGTCCTCTGGAGTGGGAATTCTCGACTGTATGGCGCCGAGCACTAACTCGGTCTTGTTGGCATACCGCCGGTACAGAACCGGCTTGCTCGTATTTGCCCGCGCGGCGACACTCTCCATCGTAAGCCTCGGAAACCCGACCGCCGCGAGCTCCTCCCACACGGCTTGATGAATGGCTGCTTCCAAATGATGTCCTCTGCGACGAATGTCGCTTTTTGCTTCTTCTCGGGTTTTCTCGCTCATCGTCGTCCTCCTTCAATAAAAAACGTTGCGTTTCTTATTCGTTTATTATATCATAGTACGCAAATAAGAAACTAATAGTATCTTATTAAATGTTCAAGGAGTGGTTTGTATGAAATCGCAACAAGATTTTCAAGAGCCAGCATCGTTCATGAGCCCCGCCCTCGTGCGGATGATGGCAGCTCTACTGATCGGAACACTCGCTCCACTGTTCGACACCACCATTACCAATGTGGCCATTCATACGCTGGGGGAAGCCCTTCATGCTTCCGTATCCGGCATCCAATGGGTCATGACCAGCTATCTGCTGGCGCTGGGAATAGTCATCCCCGTGACAGGCTGGGGCATGGATCGGTTCGGTGGAAAACGGATATGGATGGCCGCACTGTCAATTTTCTTGGCCGGCTCCGTGCTGTGCAGCCTGGCGTGGAATCTGAGCAGTCTAGTCGTATTCCGCGCTATCCAAGGAATCGGAGGCGGTCTGATGATGCCGGTCATGCAGACGATGCTCGTTCGTGCCGTCGGCTCCCAAAAACTCGGCAAGGTGATGGCGGTCGCCGGTCTGCCGGCCCTAATCGGGCCGATTCTCGGTCCGGTACTAGGTGGGCTCATCGTCGACAAGCTGGATTGGCGCTGGATCTTCTATGTGAACATTCCGATCTGCCTCATCGCGCTGGTGCTGGCGTGGCGCTGGCTGCCCAAGGATACGACGTCCGGGCAGTCCGCACGTCTGGATGGTATCGGCCTTATGCTGCTTTCTCCCTCTCTGGTGCTTCTCATCTACGGGTTGACTCAAGTAGGGACGCATCACGGATTCGGACACTCTGCCGTACTAATCCCATTGCTTGGAGGAGTAGTCCTGCTCGCCGCCTTCGTCGTCTATGCCCTCAGAATTGCCGATGTGCCGATCATTGATCTCAGGCTGTTCCGGGTAGGCTCGTTCACCGCCTCTTCCTTGCTGCTCTTCCTATCCGGGCTGTCCACTTATGGCGGCATGCTGCTCTTGCCCATGTATTATCAGCAGGTTCGCGGCGAAGGCATTCTTGCTTCCGGGCTGCTGCTTGTACCGCAAGGTGTCGGAATGCTGCTCACCCGGGCATGGGCCGGCAAGCTGACCGACCAAATTGGCCCGCGTCCGGTCGTCATAGGCGGCATGCTGCTCACTGCGCTCGGCACGCTGCCGTTTACGCTGGCAGGGGCGGAGACCAGTCTGTACATGCTCGGCTTCGCCCTCGTTATCCGGGGGGCCGGCCTAGGGGCGGTGTTTCTTCCAGTGCTCGCCGCCTCCTATCAAGGCTTGAGCCCCGAGCAGATCAGCCATTCCAGCAGCGCTACTCGAATCATTCAGCAGGTGGGCGGCGCATTCGGCGCGTCTGTCTTGGCCGTCATCCTGGAGAATCAATTGGTTGCCCCGCTGACCGCCGCAACCACCGCCCAGGCGTACGACCACACCTTCCTCTGGTCGCTCGGCTTCACGTTGGTCGGATTGGTACCAGCAGCCCTGCTGCCGACCGTAAAACGGACCACTGCAAGCCGGGCCGGTTGATACAAGCCAGCTTGGGTATATATTGTTAAAACAACGAAAAACTCAGTCCTTCACTTATTCGAGGGACTGAGTTTTTTGCTGGCTACGGTAGAAATTGAATTCACTTTTTAGTTCGCGATATAATAAGAAACATAAGTCGTGAAGCACACGCCGCTTTCCTACAATGCCCGCCTGAAGTTTATTTACAGGTGGAGTTGTAAGGAAGCGGCTTTTTTGCGGAAAAAATTAACGTTCGCTCGAGCGTTCAAGGAGGAATATGAGTATGCCACGATTTGAGCAGCAATATGAGGAATGGCTACAGAGCAATCTGGAGAACGAGAGTAACCATAGACGAAAAGAGCTGCTTGGCAAAGGATTAGGCCATGGGACAACGGAATTTCTCCGCACAGTCTGGTTCCCGGCAATCGGGAATTTGGATCATCTGTTTCCGGAATGGGAGGTTCGGGATTTCAATAATGGCTACCGCTACCTAGATTTGGCTTATATGCCAGGAGGAGTGAAAGGAGGAATCGAGATTCAAGGCTATGGACCACATGCCCGGGATCTGGACGTCAGGAGATTTAAGGATTTATGCCGCCGGCATTGCTTGCTGGCCCTGGATGGTTGGACCTTTCTCCCCATTGCTTATCCTTCTATTGTAGAAGAACCAAAGCAATGTCAGCAGCTCGTGTTATCTTTTATAGGTAAATTCATCGCAACAGATGTTTCTTCAACTTTAACCTGGCTGGAAGCGGAGACCCTGCGTTTCGCAAGGCGTCTGCTCAGAACGTTCACCCCCTTGGAACTAGCGCAACACCTCAAAGTAACCGATCGGCATGCCAGACGAATTCTACATCAGTTAGTCGAACAGCAGTTACTGGATGTGGCAGGCGGAGGGCCGCAACGTTATCGTACATACCAGTTGAGACTGTAATACATGTTCAAGAGCCTAGAATATAGTAGGGTTTGAACATTAGGATTTCTCGTGCCGTGGTATTTTTGGAGGAGTTGGGTAAGTTGTAATGGACCGAGGAGCCCTTATTGTCAGAAAAAACAGTGCTTAACCGGGTTAACGGACTCAGATGCAGTTATATACTTTCATTCAACTAAAATAATGCTGATGGCGAGACAATAAGCGCGATATGGTCCGTTAGCCCAGCGAAAAGCTCCAAATGGAGAAAATAAGGGCTGTACGGTCCGCATGAGATTGAGTGGAGAGCAAAGTAGTGGGCGGTTGGCCTGGCGTTTCGGCCTCAGTAGTTGGTGATTAACATCTGTTCGTTTGCCGTCGGTATTTCTTTGTTTTATTTGGTTAGGGTTGAGTCATTCGGACTTGTAGGTACTTCTCCCGTCCTCAAAGGCTCCGCAAACAGCAAAAAAGCGGCATCGCTGCCGCTTTTTGTTGTGATGGACTCTCAGGGACTCGAACCCTGGACCAATTGATTAAGAGTCAACTGCTCTACCAACTGAGCTAAGAGTCCATATGATGTTTTGGTGGAGCCAAGGGGGATCGAACCCCTGACCTCATCGCTGCCAGCGATGCGCTCTCCCAGCTGAGCTATGGCCCCATAGTGCGCTTAACAACTACACTATGTAAGTAAAACTGATTTATGCTGTAAACCGTATCGCTTTCGTCATTTATTTATTTCGTAGGCGACTTTTATATAGTATAAAATTTCGCGCCACATGTCAACACTTTTGTAAAAAAAGTTTACTCCCCGGAAAGGGTCTCAGCATCGCCATATAGGTTTCGTTGTGCGCGTCCGCTCAAATTGGCCTAATTGACGGCTGAGTCCCGGTTGCATTTCCGTAAGCAGCGCTCTAAGCATCACCGCAGTACGGAAAGGCTTACAATCCCTCCAGCTCCCCGTCGTTTTTGGACAGCAGACTCTTCAGTTCCTTCATGAACATGTTGATGTCCTTAAACTGACGATAGACGGAGGCAAAGCGGACGTAAGCAACTTCATCTACAGGATAGAGCTGCTCCATAACAAGCTCGCCGATCTGGCGGCTCTCCACTTCGGCTAGAGCGATGCCGCGCAGTGATTTCTCTGCCTCAGAAACAATGGACTCCAGGCGTTCGACGGAAACGGGGCGCTTCTCGCAGGCGCGGATCAGACCGCGGAGGATTTTGTCGCGGCTGAATTCCTCGCGGCTGCCGTCTTTTTTGATCACAATCAGCGGCGTTTCTTCAATCATCTCAAAGGTGGTAAAGCGCCGGCTGCACTGCTCGCATTCACGCCTGCGGCGGATTGACTTATTCTCGTTGGCCGGACGCGAGTCAAGCACTTTGGTATTGGTGTGATCACAGTAAGGACATTTCATAAGCTTATCACTTCCTTTTGTTATATTGAGACCATTTTCTGATTTCCATAAAACACCGTTTATTTGATGTTATGAAGTTGCCCTGTCCGGCACATAATACAGTTACCAACCGATAGGAGGTGAACAGCAATGGCCCAAAGCAGCTCCAATAACCTGGTAGCTCCAAATGCACGCGGTGCCTTGGATCAACTTAAATACGAAGTTGCCCAAGAGCTCGGTATCACGCTCTCCCCAGATGGATACCAAGGCAATAAAACTTCTTACGAAAACGGTTCAATCGGAGGTTACATCACCAAACGTCTTGTAACCCTGGCTGAACAATCTCTGGCAGGTCAATACAAATAACCTGTCCCTATAAGCTTGCCTAAGAAGTATTAATCGGCTACATGCCGCTTAATACTTCTTTTTAGTAATTCAAGAGCACCCGGCAGCCTAGAACTCGTTATAAATCTCCGTGTACTGCTCGTAATAATAAATTACTCGCTGCACATAATGGCGGGTCTCGCCAAACGGGATGTCCTTCACCGAGGCCTCCGTACCGTCCCATGCTCCCTCATCCAGCCAGCGCTGCACCTTGCCAGGGCCTGCGTTGTAAGCAGCGATGACCGCAGTACGGTTGCCGTCAAACTGACGGGACAGCAAAGACAAATACCACGTCCCCAGCTCAATGTTAGCCGAGGGCTCTTCCTTCAGCCGCTCCATGGACACATCGGGAAGCTTGGCCTTTTCAAGCGCCCATTTGGCGGTATCCGGCATCAACTGCATAAGGCCTATTGCGCCTTTTTTGGACTCGCGGCCGGTTTTGTAATTCGTCTCCACCCGGATAATCGCCGCTACCAGGAATGGGTCAATCTCATAGGTGACGCTGTGCTTGCGGATTTCATTTTTATAATAGATGGGATAAAACCAGGACATCCAGTTTGTACTCAGGAACAGGATGGCCGTAAAACCTATAAACAGCAGGAGCAGCACTCTTTTTTTACGCAGCCACTTCATGATAACCCCAGCCTGTCCCACAATGCGGCAACCTGCTGCCCTGTATGGGCCGGATCAAGGCTGTTGTCGATGACATAGGTAGCCATGCTGCGCTTCAGCTCAATATCCATCTGAGCCTTCAGCCTGCCTTCAGCTTGCGCTAGCGTTAGCTGGTTGCGTTCCATCAGGCGGGCGAGCTGCATCTCGCGGGGAATGTAGACTACCGCAATCTCCTGAAACAGGTTATCCAGGTGCGATTCATACAGCAGCGGGATATCAACGATAATTAACTTCTGTGCGTCTTCCTGCTCTAAGCTATACATACGGTTCTTGATTTCGCGGCGGATCGCCGGATGCGTCAGATCGTTCAGCTTCTGCCGGGCTTCAGGGTCATGGAAGACCCTCTCTCCAAGCCTGGCCCGGTTGAGCGTACCATCAGGCAGCAGGATTTCTTCCCCAAACTGCTGCACTACAGCGGCCAGCACCGGTGACCCTGGAAGCATAATCTCTCTGGCGATTACATCGGCATCCACCAGCCGCGCTCCCTTATCCACAAACATTGCGGATACGGTGCTTTTTCCGGAGGCAATGCCTCCGGTTAAGCCCATTATCATGTACTCACCTCATAATAGCTTCATTATTCCCATTGCAATTAATAATAACGCAGGCAGTGCCGCAGCATGCTTCATCCAGAAGCTTCCTGACAGCTTCAGCCCTGTCTTCATCCCAAGCACCAGAAAGGTCCCGCTGAAAAGGGCAATCGTCAGAGAGGTGGAGATTGGACTGAAGCCCAGCAGAGCCGCTCCCAGACCTGCACCGAACGCATCCAGCGACAATGCGATTCCGAGCACCATAGCTTCCGTGGAGGAAATGCTGCCGGAAGCGTCCATATCGGCGGAAGACGGAGTACGGAGAATTTGAATCACCACGCCCAGATGCCTCAGCTCCAGCGAGAAAACCGCCGCTTTACGCGGCTCACGCTCTGCTTCGTCCGAAGCAGTATGAACCGAAGTTTCCAAGCCGGAAGCCGCTGTCGTAAGCCTCGCCGTCTCATCTCCCTGCCCAGACTCCTGCCCGGCAGCAGCATCACCTTGCTCCTTCTCCCTCTGCATCAGCATCTGGAACAAAGACCAGCAGCCCATCAAGACTAGAATAACCGCTCCAATACTGGATGCGGCATTAGGAGACACAACCTTGGCCAGCAGTACACCGACCTGCATAGAGACACAAATAACTATCCCCGAGCAAAGCGAGATAATCAGGACAGAGAGCAGCGGTATTTTCATTTTACGCAGCCCATATGTAATGCCAACACCAAAACCGTCCAAACTCAAGGCAAATGCCAACAGCAGCAGTGAAAAAAATGGGCTCACCACCCGTAATCCCTCCCGTGAAGAACCGGCAGCCCGGCGGACTTCTCCGCAGCAGGCTCCGTTCGAGCTTATCGCATTCTTCACACAGTATATGGGCGGGACGGGCAGTGAGTGCCTGCCTTTTACAGCAGCATGGACAACTCCAGCATAAGCTTGATCTATATAGCGCTTACTTTACTTTTGCAGCGGATGGCTGGCAGCTTGGACAATAATGCGTGCCTCTGCCGCCTACGACACTCTTCTCAATCAGTGTGCCGCAGGTTGTGCAGGGCTGGTCCTTACGTCCGTATATCAGCAGTTGATGCTGGTAGCTTCCGCTCTCCCCTTGGCCGTTGACGTACGATTTCACCGAGGAACCGCCGGCATTGACCGCCTCCGTCAAAGTCGCCACAATAGAGTGGTGCAGCTTATCCAATTGACTGTCAGTGAGCGTTTTGGCTCCTGTCTCCGGATGAATGCCGGCACGGTGCAGCGCCTCATCTACATAAATATTGCCGATGCCGACCACATATTCCTGGTTCAGCAGCAGCGGTTTGATTTTGGTGCTTTTGCCTGCGACAATCTCCTTGAACCGTTCCGGTGTAAACGAAGGCGCAAGCGGCTCCTCACCAAGCTTCTTCAGCGGAGGAAGCAGCAGGTCCTCACCCGGCTGGAACAAATGCATGGTGCCAAACTGGCGCACATCCGTGTAACGCAGCTCTGTGCCGTCGGTAAAATGAAAAATAACATGCGTATGCTTGTCCAGCGGCTCATTTCCCTGATAAAGACCGTAGCGGCCCTCCATCCGCAAATGGGATACCATCACCAGACCATCCAGCACGAAACGCAAAAACTTCCCTCTTCGCTCAACGTTAACCACGGTATGGCCTGCCAGCATATGGGCAAAAGCCTGAATATCGTCCGGGCGCTGAATAATCCGCGGCAGCCGGACGGTGACGTTCTGTATCTGCTTGCCTGTAACTAAGGCATTAAGTGTTCTTTTGACTGTTTCTACTTCCGGCAATTCCGGCATCTTGACTCACCTCTACTCCATTATACCGGATATGCACTCCCTGCGGGGAGCCTATTTCGCTTCATACCAGTTACTTCCAAAACTTACCTCTGCCTTCAGCGGCACAGACAGCTTCAGCGCCCCCTCCATAACCTCAGGCAGCAGCTTCTTCATCAGCTCCAGCTCGTCCTCCGGCACCTCGAACACCAGCTCATCGTGCACCTGCAGCAGCATGCGGCTCTTAAGTCCGCGTTCGTAAAGCGCCTTGTCCATCTGAACCATAGCCAGCTTGATGATATCCGCCGCCGTTCCCTGAATCGGGGTATTCATCGCTGTACGCTCGGCAAAAGATCGCAGATTAAAGTTCTTCGCATTAATCTCCGGCAGGTAGCGGCGGCGTTCCAGCAGCGTGGTTACATAACCCTGCTTGCGTGCTTCCACCACGATATCATCCATGTAGCGGCGCACACCCTTGAATACATCGAAATACTGTTCGATAAAATGGGCCGCTTCCTTACGGGAAATATTCAGATTCTGCGAAAGGCCGTAGTCGCTGATGCCATACACTATGCCGAAGTTAACCGCTTTGGCGGAGCGGCGCATGTTGCTGTCCACCTGGTCGGCGGCAACACCAAACACATCCATCGCCGTCTTCGTATGAATATCCATATCATGTACAAAAGCTTCCTTCAGACGCTCGTCATCGGAGATATGCGCCAGCACCCGCAGCTCAATCTGCGAGTAATCCGCCGCCAGAATCGACCATCCCGGCTCAGAGGGCACAAATACCTTACGGATCTTGCGGCCTTCCTCCAGCCGGATCGGAATGTTCTGCAGATTCGGAAACTGGCTGCTCAGCCGTCCGGTTGCTGCAATCGTCTGGCGGTAAAAGGTATGCACCTTGCCGGTCTCCGCAGAAATTTCCTTCAGCAGCCCTTCCACGTAGGTCGATTGAAGCTTCGCAATCGTGCGGTATTGCAGAATCAGCCTTACGGCATCATGGTAAGGAGCCAGCTTCTCCAGCACCTCGGCGTCCGTGGAGTATCCTGTCTTAGTTTTCTTGACTACAGGCAGACCCAGCTTCACAAACAGGATGTCTCCAAGCTGCTTCGGCGAATTGAGGTTGAACTCGGTGCCGCAAACTGAATAAATATCCGACACCAGCGTGGAAATCTGCACTTCAAATTCCTTGCCGAGATCAATGAGATCCTCTCTATTAACGGCAATCCCCTGCTTCTCCATATCGGCCAGGATGCGCGACAGCGGCATTTCCAGATCGACGAACAGGCCGGTCATCGCCGTATCGTTCAATTCCTGCTGCTGTTTCTGTACGATGCCGAGTACGGTGGCGCTTTTGCGGGCGACATGCTCACCCAGAATGTCAAGCTCCGGTATTTTATATTTCGCGCCTTTGCCGAACACCTCTTCATCCGGAGACAAACGGGGCAGTCCGTATTTGGCGGTAAGATCATTCAAATTCTGATTGGCTTCCGTCGGGTCGAGCAGATAGGCGGCGAGCTGCACATCATTGGCGGCTCCCGCAAAAGCGATTCCTTGCCAGTGCAAGGCCAGATCTGCGCGGTGCAGATCATAGCCGCTCTTCGGCGCCTTGTCGTCCCCGAGCCAATCCCGCAGCTTCGCCGCAGCAGGACTCTTAAGCAGCTCAAACGGTACAAAATAGTGCCGCTCCGGCGAAGAAAGGCCGATGCCGATCACTTCCGCACGATGCGGATTCTCGCCGCTCGACTCCACATGCAATGCAGAAATGCCAGGCAGCGCGGCAATGAGGTCCTCAAGCTCCGCTTCACCGACGATGGTAATATCCAGCGCCGCAGCCTCCTGGGCGCCTTCTCCACCTTCCCCGTCCGCCGCAGGCGCATAGGCGCTCAACGACAGACGCTCCAGCAGGGACTTGAACTCCAGCTTGGCGAGTGCAGGTCCGGCGGTGTCACTCTTAATTCCGGTGAACACCATATCCTCCCAGGAGTGCTCCAACGGAACCTCTCTGTAGATTGTCGCCAGTTTCTTGCTCATAACGGCGCTGTCAGCATGCTCCTCCAGCTTCTCCTTCATCTTGCCCTTCAGCTCGTCCGTTCCGGCAAGCACGCCTTCCACCGACCCGAACTGGTGCAGCAGCTTCAGCGCCGTCTTCTCGCCAACGCCCGGAACGCCGGGGATATTATCGCTGGCATCGCCCATCAGGCCTTTCAGGTCAATAATCTGCGCAGGTGTCAGATCATATTTGTCACGGATCTGCTGAGGACCGAACATTTCGACTTCGGTAACACCTTTGCGCACCAAAGCCACGGTTGTATGCTCAGAGGCCAGCTGCAGCATGTCCTTGTCCCCGGACACAATCATAACCTGGCGACCTGCTTCGTCGGCCTCGCGGGAGATGCTGCCGATAATATCATCGGCTTCATAGCCGTTGATCTCGAATTGCGGCACGCCGAGATTCTGCAGCAGCTCCTTCAGCATCGGGAACTGCTCGGAGAGCTCGGGTGGTGTCTTTTGCCGGCCTCCCTTATAGTCTTCATAGCCCTCATGCCGGAAGGTAATCTTGCCCGCATCAAAAGCGACGATCATATGGCTTGGCTTATGCTCCTCAATCAAGCGCAGCAGCATCGTCGTAAATCCGTATACCGCATTTGTCTGCTGTCCTGCAGTGTTCGTCAGCGGCGGCATTGCAAAAAATGCGCGGTAAATAATGTTATTGCCATCTATAAGAATCAACTTGTCCACTTCAGCACCTCGCCTTATCTCGCATACTACTTACATTTTAACATATGCCCTGCGCAAGCAAAAACGGCTTCGCCGGAATTTATAAGGATAATGCAATGAACTGCATAAAAAAGCAAGCCTTCAGTTAAGAAAGCTTGCTGTTTGCATATGCGGAGAATCCGCTCAGCCTGCCGGCTGTTATTGATTCAAGTCCGGACGTTTGCCGGTCACAAGATAAACTACACTCTCGCCAATGTTGGTGGCATGATCGGCAATCCGCTCAATATAACGGCCAACCAGCGTCAGCAGCATCGCCTGATTCAAAGAATCCGGCTTCTCAACCATGTAGGCGTACAGCTCATTAATCATCGCACTGTAGAGCTGATCGACATGATCGTCGTCCTGAGCCATTTTGTAAGCCAGATCCGTATTCTCATCCAGATAGGACTGGATCGCTTCCGTTGTCATTCCTGTTACAATTTCAGCCATACGCGGAATATCCACCAGCGGCTTGATTAACTGCTGGCCCTGAATACGCATAGTTACCTTTGCCACATCCAGCGCCAGATCGCCCATACGCTCAAGGTCGCTTGATATTTTGAAGGCAACAATAATACGGCGCAGGTCCTTCGCTACCGGCTGCTGGGTAATGATGAGCCGTGAACCGATTTCCATGATTCTGTCTTCCATGGCGTTCAGCCGTAAATCTGCTTTTACAATTTCCTGTGCGCGGGCAGTATCCATAGTCTGCAGAGCCAGCACCGCACCCTCCAGCGCATCGGTTACATGCTCTGCCATCTGCTGCAGCAAGCTGCGCAGCTCTTCCAAATCTTTGTCGAATTCTTTTCTGCGAATCATATAAAAGCGAGCCTCCTCAAAAACATATGGTCAGCCTGTCATTTCCAGGAACGGGTCCCTTCCGCAGCTTAGCCGAAGCGTCCGGATATATAGTCTTCAGTGCGGGAGTCCTTGGGATTCGAGAACAGCATCTCCGTATCCGCAGCCTCCACAATTACACCGTTCAGGAAAAATACTGTTCGGCCCGATACCCGTGCAGCCTGATGCATATTATGTGTGACCATGACAATCGTATACTTGTCCCGCAGCTCCTGCACCAGCTCCTCAATCTTAAGCGTGGAGACCGGGTCGAGCGCCGAGGTCGCCTCATCCATCAGCAGAATGTCGGGCTGCACAGCAAGTGCTCTGGCAATACACAAACGCTGCTGCTGTCCACCGGACAAGCTGAGAGCGGACTTCTTGAGGAAATCCTTCACTTCATCCCAGAGGGCCGATTGGCGCAGGCTTTGTTCTACCAGCTCATCAAGCTCGGCTTTGCCGCGTACTCCATGCAGACGGGGACCGTATGCCACATTGTCATAGATCGACTTCGGAAAAGGATTGGGCTGCTGAAACACCATGCCGACCTGCTTGCGCAGGCTTTCCACTTCCACCTCGTCGCTGTAAATGTTTTTGCCGCCAATGTTCACTGTTCCTTCAATACGTGTTCCGGGAATCATATCATTCATTCGGTTAAGTGTGCGCAGCAGAGTAGACTTCCCGCAGCCGGAAGGGCCGATAAATGCGGTCACCTGCTTCTCCGGTATCTGTAAATCAACGCTCTTTAGCGCATGAAAAGACTCATAGTAGAGATCTAGCTTCTCTATGTCAATGATGGATTTCATTAGTTTTTGTGTCTCCTTCTCATCATCTTCGTACCCCATGATAAGCTTTCAGTGTAAATAGAGTTGAAGAGGATTGTTAACGCAGTGTAAAATCACATGTCAGGTTTGCGCCTTTTCCCGAAAAAAAACATCTTATAATCTATTACTTGGCTGATCGAGTAGGAGGGGGCGGTAGGCCCCCGTCCTCTCACACCACCGTACATGCGGGTCCGCATACGGCGGTTCCAAAAGTTAACAAAGCTCCAGATAACGTGAAAGCAAACTTTTCAGCCCTCTCGCTTCCCAGTAGGAAGTGGGAAGGGCATTATTTGTGTTCCGGGACATTTCCCATGCACCTCGTCTCGAGTTGGCCATCTTAAAACAAACCCACTCAGGAACCCCAAGGGCCCGGAGTTCACGAATTCGTGTGCGCACTCGCTTCCATTGTTTCCACAAGCACATTCGCAGCCTTCTCCGAATCCACTGGTCCAGCGTTTGGAGGTGTTTCTTAGCCGACGCCAGATAGTAATAGCCCAGCCACCCCATCAGGAAGCGGTTTAATCGACTAATCCGTTCTTCCATAGAAATGGACCACGTTCGATTCGTCAGTTCACGGATCCTTTCCTTGAATCGCGAGATTGTCTTCGGTGCTAATCGAATCGTTGCCTGTTTCTGTCTCAGGAAACTAAACCCTAGAAACTTCCGGTGCCATGGCCTGGCCACCGCACTTTTCTCCCGGTTCACTTTTAGTTTGAGCTTTCCTTCTACAAATCGGCTCACCGATTCCATGACTCGTTCGCCTGCTCGTTTACTCGCCACAAAGATATTGCAGTCGTCCGCATAGCGTACGAAACGCAGCCCGCGTCCAGTCAATTCTTTATCCAAATCATCCAGTAGAATGTTTGCAAGCAGCGGACTGAGGGGACCGCCTTGTGGCGTTCCTTCCCGGCTGTGCTCCAGTTTTCCGTCCACCATGACCCCGGCGTTCAGATAGGCACGAATCAGGGTTAGCACTCTCTTGTCCGTTACTTTCCGCGCCACTCTTGCCATCAGCATGTCGTGGTTTACCCGGTCAAAGAATTTCTCAAGATCGAGGTCTACGACCCATCTCAGGCCACTCTGAATATATCTTTGAGCTTGTTTCACTGCGTCATGTGCGCTCTTCCCCGGCCGAAATCCGTAGCTGTACCAGGAGAATTGCACGTCAAAGATCGGGTTCATCACTTGTAGAAGGGCTTGCTGGAGAAAACGGTCCATGACGGTCGGAATACCTAGCAGCCGTACACCGCCTCCGGGTTTGGGGATCTCCACCCGTTTGACTGGCGCAGGTCTGTAGGTACCCGTTAGAAGTTCAGCTTTCGTCGTCCCCCAGTGTGTTTTCAAGTAAGCTTGTAGATTCGCTACCGTTACATTGTCCACACCAGGCGCTCCTCCGTTTTGCACCACCCGTTTGTATGCGAGCCGAAGGTTGTCTCCTTCGAGCATCCGCTCCAGCAAGTTGTTCTCTGCTTCGCGAGAGGAAGGGGCGACTTGTGCCGACGAAGAACTCGGCGCTCCGGCATACCCTGACGGCTTCACCGCTTCTCTTTGCCACGAGCTCTCTTGCGAGATATTCTGCTGTCTTTGCTCTTCATACGAACGCATCGTTTTTCCTCTCTCCTTTCGGTTCAGCCCTTCCGTAAGCTGTTGCAACAACTTACGTACTATGGCCTCTGCTGACTCCTGCCGGTTCAGCGCAGCCTCTCGGCTACGGTTACAAGTTTTTTTTTCCTTGCGTATCCAGCAGGCCTCCCCAGATAAGAACGTCATCTTTCCGCCCGCGCCTGCCCAAGTTTACGGCTGCAGTCCTTGGCAGCTTTGGATTTTGTCATGTTGAGGTGACTCATCCGGCTGCAACCGCCTCAAATTGGATTCGTGTACCTCAGGCCGTGCTTTTGCCCCCGGCTTCCTTCAGATTCCACCTCGCGATGGACACCCTTGCCCTTGGCTAACGGTAGGCGCTTGCCAGCCCCCGCTCGGGACTTTCACCCTAGAGATGACGCCCATGCTGGGCGTAC